>JAFPYX010000007.1 GCA_017417585.1 Victivallales bacterium | reverse complement strand
CCTGCTGATCTTGCTGGTTCTGCTGGGACTCCTGGTTCTGCTGATCTTGCTGGTTCTGCTGGTCTTGCTGGTTCTGCTGGTCCTGCTGATTTTGCTGCTGTTTTTCTTGTTCCTCTTGCAACGACCTGAGCTTTTCCTGCAATTCCTTCTCAAGAGCGATTAGTTTCTTGCGAATCAACTTGGCACATCGGGTGTTGTCCGTCAGAGTTTTCTTGAATTTCCGCCGTGGCGGTTTGGCGTGTTGGAAAGCCTGTATGGCATCCGTGGCAAGTTCTTTTCCTGTTTCAACCGCCGCTAACGCCTGTTGTATTTTCGGAATTTCATCACTCTCTTTGGCAGGAAGCGCCTCGTTGTAAAGATCATGAGCCAGGGAATAGTTGATGCTTCCGGCCAAAAGCTGGCACCGATTGTCAAAGGACGAATCATACTTTTTCCCCATGGAATTCAGAGTCATAGCCGTCTGGAGAAATCGTTTGGCCTCATAGAGGTTTGGTGTGGAGCCAATTCGATATCTCACAAGTGCCTGATTGAACTCTAATTCTTTCCAAGCTTCAGGGTTCAATTGTTCGGAAGCCTGATGATACAACTGCAAGGCGTTTCCAAAGTGTCCGCCTTTGAAATCCCGATTCCCTTGATCAAGTAAATGCGAGGCCTCGTCGGCATTTTGCGCTTGCGCGCCGGATGCCAAAAGAACAAAAAGGACCATGGTCACAGTGCGCAAACGGTGCTTCTGCGGCAATACAGCGGCAAGAGCCAGAAGAATCATTGCCAGGCCCAGAAAAATCTGATATTTTGGTTGCAAGCGAACTATCGTTTCGGTGGAGATTTCCCTGCGTTCCGCATTGGCGACAAGCTGTTCGTAGATTTGACGGAGATTGAAAGCATTTGTCGCGACCGGAAGATATACTCCACCAGGAGTGGCCTTGGCCATTTCGCTCAACGTCTTGGAGTCCAGCTTGGAACGTACCACCTTCCCTTGATATCGCAACATGGACTTGTATCCGAATTCATCGGTGACTTGAATGGGAGTTCCTTCCGTGTCGTTGCCAATGCCGATGGCGATGAGGCGGATGCCGGCCGCGCCGAGTTCCTGGGCAGCGGCGACAGGCAGAGAATCATGGTCTTCGCCATCTGTGATGAGAATCACATCGCGAAACTCTTTGGCAGACTGGTCAAAAACTTTTCGCTGGGTGAAACGCAGTGCGTCCCCGAGATTGGTTCCTCCGCGGGACACAGAGTCGGTGGAGAGATCGACTAGCATCATGCGGAAAAAACCATAATCCTGGGTCAGGGGGCATTGTACGATGGCATTGCCGGCAAAGGCAACCAATGCCACACGATCTCCTTGCAAACCCTCAATGCACTCTGAAATCTCGGTCTTTGCGCGTTCCAGGCGGGAAGGCCGAAGGTCTTCAGCCAGCATCGAGCGAGAGACGTCCAGAACGAAAACCACATCGCGGCCTTGGCGAGTGAATTTTTCTTCAACGGGATTCCAGGCCGGCCCTGCCATGGCGATGACAAGCAGGGCAACTGCGCAAAGAACAAGCAATGCTCGCAGGCTTCGGCAAGGCACGGACGTGTCGTTGCGCAATGCCGCAGTGGCGGCGGGGCCCGCCAGGCGGCGCAGCATCTTCCGGCGTTGTTTCATGGCAACCCAGTAGACAATTCCAAGAAGAGGAATGAGCCAAAGCCAATGCAAATTAGAAATATGCGAGAACATCCGGATGAGAAAAAAAGGAGAGAATGCGTCTTTATGGAATGCGTCGGAAGATAGTTAGGTTCAGCACGATGGCAAAGAGAAGCGTGGCTAGGCCGGCAGCCAGGAAGGGAAGGAAGAATTCGTGGTGGGTGACATACCGGATGGACTCCACGTCACTGCGTTCCATCTGGTCGATTTCCCGATAGATGTCGAGCAGTGCGTCAGCGGAGTCGCAAGTATGGAAAGTCCCGCCTGTCGTTTTCGCAAGGTTTTCAATGTCGGTCGTGTCATATTCCATGCCATTGCTGAAAAAACCGCCGACTAGCCCGCGGTTGAGATCCTGGTTGGTGACAATGGCGATGGTATAGACCTTGATTCCATGTTTCCGGGCTAATTCTGCCGCTTCTGAAATGGAGCGGGTATGCGAGCCTTCATCTTGCCCGTCAGTCAGAAGGATGATGATTTTGGACTTTAGGTGATAGGCCGAAGCGTCGCGTTGCGTCTGTGCGGCGAGCGTCCTTTCGGCATCCTGAAGTCGGGCAACGCCCATGGCAACGGCATCTCCGACGGCGGTGCCATTTTCATCGGAGTCTTCCGTAATGAGTTCAACATGGTCCAGGGCGAAATTCAGCGCATCGTGATCCAATGTCAGCGGGCAGACTGTATAGGGATAGTGTGCAAAGGCTATGATGCCCAGCAGGTCGCTGGAACGACCGGCAAGCCTAGACATGCGGTCGCCAAAGACAAATTCTTTGAAGACGGATTTCACAGTTTCCAGGCGGTTCTGGGTGCGGAAATGATATTTCATCGGAGCCCGCATGGAGCCGGACCGATCCACGATCATCTCTATGGCAATGCCTTGGCTGACATTTTTAATCTGGACTTGTCCGCGCTGTGGCCGTGCCAGTGCGATGGTCAGGAGTGTCCATGCGAGTGTGACTAGAACGACCGGCAACCAGCGAAAGTGAATACGCCAAGTGCGTGGGAGACGTTCCAGTGAGGCAACAGTTGCCACACGCAAGGCGAGGCGGCGTGGTGGGCGGAAGAATCGCCAGCCTAGCAGTAACAGCGGAAATAAAAGCGCCAGAAGCGCCCATGGTGACTCAAAGCGAAACATCGGGGGGAATTAAAACACCTAATGCGCAATGCGTAGTTATCTGTTGGGAGGCAAAGGAATGCTCGGGGGGGCCGGGACGCGATCCATCGAAGCTTTCATTGTGGCCTGGCTTTGAACGTTCGCCGATGCGTGCGGCGTGGGATTGGTAGTGTCCAGGAAGTTGCGGCATGCTTGGGTGATTTCGAGAATTTCCGGAGTGGCAGGTACTTGTGAGGCGAATTTGACCATGTCACAGGCAGTGAGAAATTTTTGCAATAGTTCGCGGTGTTCCCGTATGAGTGTAGGCGTGGCGGTGAGTTGACGGAGAAATTCCTCGGTGGTCAACCGTGGTGCATGCAGCGCAAAACGGTTTTCCAGGTATTCGCGCATGATGTCGGAAATGCGTTGGTAGAAATGTTTGTATTTACCAGCCTCGGGGAGCTTCTCTGCCAATAGTTCATTCAAGTCGTGGTCGGCGATCTCAAAAGGCGAAAGAACCACCGCATAGACATTCCGACGATGTCGCAGAGTTCGCCAGATACTGGCGATGACCAATATCGCAAACAGAATTCCCCCACCAATCCACGCAAGTCTTTTCCACAGTTTCTTGTAGTCGAAAATGGGCGAGGAGGCTGGGGTGAGATATTCCGCGTCATTCTCTAGAGTAGGGGGGAGATTGGGTTCTGGAATGGAAAGTTCCAGAGAAAAGGGCGAGGTTGCCACGGTGATTTCGTTCCCCTCTGCATCGTGAAAGACGGCGGAAACGGCAGGAAGGTCGTATGGAGGCTGAAGCGGCTCCAGTTCGTAATGAAACCGCAGTGTCTGAATCTTGTCGTCTTCCCCTGGAATGGTTTCCGGCAAAGATGCCCCATTGATCAGTTCAAATGCCATCAAGGAGTCATTTTTCAGATCATGGCCGGAGAAATTGGCGTCCACCGGGAAAGTCAATTCAATCGTCAGTGGTATGTTTTTCATCGTGTCCCCCGCCAGCGTTTCCGGCGGCGGAGTGTAGGCACGAATAGCATACTCTTCAGCAGTTCCCTCTGAACGCAGATAGAGCGGTTTTTCAGCGGCGAAGATGGTGATTGCCGCAAGGAGAAACAGATGAATGGGCAGACGCGACATGGTGAAGCCGTGCAGATTGGAAAGGGATGAAGATTCCCGAGAGGAGACAGGGGTTACTTTCTGGCGCGGATGCGTCGCTTTAGGAATGCAGCCAGCTCCCGGGTGAATTCATGTCCAGCGGTTAGCCGGAGATGATCGACGCCAAGGCGCTGGAAACGATTGGCGAGCTGAAACTGACGCTGGGTGAAGAGAAATTCGTATGTCAGGCGGACTTTGGGACTCGCAGTGTCCAAAAGCATGATTTCGCCGGTTTCGGCGTCCTCCAATTCAACCAAGCCGGCGTCGGGGAGTTTTTCCTCTGAATCGTCATCCAGCTGAAGGGCAACGAAGTCATGTCGGCGGGCGAGCAGTTGCAGCGGCTTGTCATAATCGCCGCCGCCGATGAAGTCGGAAATCAGAAAGACCACCGCGCGTTTCTTAAGGACACGCGCCAGGAAATCCATTGCGCCGGCCAGGTCGGTTCCCTTGCCTTGCGGTTGAAAGGCGAGCACTTCGCGAATGAGGCGCATCGCGCTCGTCGTTCCCTTGACAGGAGGAATGAAGAGCTCCGTTCGGTCGGTGAAGAGCAAAAGCCCGACTTTGTCATTGTTCTTCACGGCGGAAAAAGCCAGCGTGGCGCATAGCTCGGCGGCAAGGTCGTTCTTGGAAGTCTGTCCCGCGCCGTAGAGGCCGGAGGCGGAGAGATCCACCGCGAAGAATACCGTGAGTTCACGCTCCTCCTGGAAACGTTTGATGAAGGGGCGCCCTTGGCGAGCGGTGACATTCCAGTCGATGGAGCGAACATCGTCACCGGGCTGATATTCGCGCACCTCGTCGAACTCCATTCCGGTGCCCCGGAAGGCGGATTTGTATTCGCCGGAAAGGACATCCGTGACCTCCTTGCGGGTGCGGATCTCCAACTGCCGGATTCGCTTGGCCAATTCAGACGGTAGCATTTTCTTATTGTCTAGCCTCTCTAGTCCTTCTAGCCGGTCTAGTTCGGCTAGTTTTTAACCTCTAACCTTGATTACGGCACGGGGACGGTATCCAGAACCTGCTTGACGATTGCTTCGGAAGTGATTTCTTCGGCATCCGCCTCGTAGGTGAGTGAAATACGGTGGCGAAGCACATCCGGCGCAATGGTTTTGACATCCTGGGGGGTGGTGTAGCCGCGGCCATCCAACAATGCCTGCGCCTTGGCTGCCTGGGCAAGGAAAATAGTTGCACGGGGGGAGGCACCATATTGAATCATCGGCTTGAGTTTGTCTAGTCGATACTTCGCGGGATTCCGTGTGCAGTCTACCAGATTGACGATGTACTCTTCAATTTTGGTGTCCATGAAAATGTCCCCGGTCAATTCGCGAATGCGGGCGACATCCTCGGGCTGGATGACTGGTTCCACGGCTTGAGGCCGTTGCCCATTGGCCATTCTTTGGAGTATCTTAAGTTCTTCTGCAGTGGTTGGATAATCAACTATTGCCTTGAACATGAAACGGTCCACCTGGGCTTCAGGGAGAGGATAGGTGCCTTCCTGCTCGACGGGGTTCTGCGTCGCCAGCACTAGGAAAGGCGCGGGCAGAGGGTAGGTGTGTTCGCCGATGGTGACTTGTCGCTCCTGCATTGCCTCAAGCAGGGCGCTCTGGACCTTGGCCGGAGCACGATTGACCTCGTCTGCCAGGATGAGGTTGGCGAAGATCGGTCCTTGCTTGGTAGTGAAGTCACCGGTCTTGGGATTATAGACGAGAGTGCCGATGACATCGGCGGGAAGCAGGTCCGGAGTGAATTGAATTCGGTGGAAAGAAGCATGGATGGCCTGGGCCAATGTCGTGATGGTTAGGGTTTTAGCCAGACCGGGGACTCCTTCGATCAACACGTGATTGTTGGTGAGCATTGCTTCCAGCAGACGATCGATCAAGGCAGTCTGACCAACAATCACCTTGCCGATTTCATTGCGGATGGCCTGGAGAGTGACGGCTTCACGGGCGACTTTTTCGCTGATTTGTTTGATGTCAATGGACATGGTTGGAAAATGCAAAAGCAAAATGATGGTATCTCAGAGGGAAAACATCTTTTCCTATAAGACAGTCAGCCATAAAAAAAGTTCCCGACGTATTGGTGCATGAAGTTTAAAATCCATGCCAAGATAATTTCCAAATGGCGAATACCAATAAAAACTGGTAGTCCGAGCGAGGATCGAACTCGCGACTTCCTGCTTAGAAGGCAAAATCCAGTTGTTTATTTTCAATAGGTTATGTTATAGGTGTGTCAATTAGGTGGCAATTAAAAATAGGATTTATGGAGATTGGGGAGGTTGTTGGAGGGTCGGCGGGGCTATCACTTGCTGAAGAAGATTAGGTGGACGAACTGAAGAAGGATGATTGTTGCAATGCCGACGCCCCAGGCGCACAACCAGGGGTGGTGCGTCCAAGGGCGGGTTTTCTCCAGTTTCCCCAGTAACGATGGGCAGAGCACACCGACGAGTATCCCCTCGCCTGCAAAAAGCAAGAGGGGTATTATGACAAGCAGTAAGGCACAGCCGATGAGCCAGAAATTGTCTTCATACTTGTCTTGGGCGAACAGAAATCCCACCCCCTTGGATGCCAAGGCCCAGGCAAGTAACGCTGGAATCGTCTCAAATACGGCCAGCATGAGGCCAAACTGTCCCCAACCACCAAGTCTACTAAGCAGTGTTTTTTTTGAGTCGGCTAAAATGCCAAACACGAATACACTGGTCAGTCCGCCGAGGATGATACAGGCTTTCATGCCGGGTGTCATCACTTCACCTCCCTAACTAGGTTGTAAACCTTTTCCTTGGCATCAGGGGTGAGGTCGCTTTGCATGATGGCATCAAGCACCTTGCGCCGAAAGGTCTCCAGGTCACTCGAAACATTATTATTCACCGTGGAGTTTGAAATGTTCCTGGCTAAAACTGAGTGATTGATATATGGGACACCCTCTACCTGAGCCATAGAAGACAATTCAGGGAAAACCGTACATAGCCTTTGCCAAATCTCATGATATACCGATTTGGCTTGCCCGTTGATTATCTTAGACAAAGCAGACTGTCTAATGCCAGCTTGTCTGCATAGGGTGGCTTTTGCCCCCCTTTCTGTGAGTTTGCTTTGTAGAAAGCTAATAATATCTTTTGTAATCTTGTATTCCATGGTTTTGCAATTTTACTTAATATAAGGTTATTAAAGAAAATTTCAAAAAAATACAAAATATTTCTAAAAATCGCTTGCGAAATTTCTTTAAGCAATTATAATATGTCAGAACACATAGGAAAAGATGTTTTTCTGATGTCTTTTTTTACCTTAAAAGTTTCTTTAAGAAAGTTTTTTTAAAGTAAAAGGAAAAATAAAATGGCTAAAACAATCTGCCTTAGCCTCTATGCGAACCAAGAGGAGGCCTCGCAGCTTCGAGCCCTGTGCCGGAAGCTGGAGCGCCGGACGAAGTCGGACTGCCTCCGCTTCCTGATCAGCGAGGCGTACCACCATCACTTCAGCGCGGCGCAATGCGAGTCTGCATCTCCCGCTACATCCAACCCGCAGCAGAAGTAACCCCTTTTTTGCCTGGCGGACAGTCCCCCGTCCGGCGATTCAACCGAAACAATAGGAGAACGAAATTGAAACCCATCCGATTCATCGACCTGTTCTGCGGCGGCGGTGGAAGCGTGACCGGCGCGATCAACGTCTTCCAGTCGGCCGGCATGGCATACGAGGGGCGTGGGTTCAACCACTGGGATACGGCGGTCCGGACGCTGGCCGCCAACCATCCGGAGATCGTGCCCGACTTCGGCCGCGCATGCACCCCGGTGGAGGGCATTGTCCCCAACGAGATCTTCGACTGCGACCCGGAGCGGTTGGACTACCTCTGGGCTTCTCCGTCCTGCACGCACCACAGCGTTGCGGCGGGCGGTCAGCCCCGGAGCAACCAGCTGCGCAGCCAGCCGGAGCATCTGCTGCCGTTCCTGCGCCTGACGAAGTGCCGGCGGATGTATGTCGAGAATGTGCCGGAGCTGCTGTCCTGGGGGCCGTTGCTCGACGCAGACACGACCTTCAGGGGCGTGCGGTACCGTGCGGGGCAGCCCGACCCGCGTCATAGGGGTGCGTTCTTCAACCTCTGGATACGGGAGATCCAGGCAAGCGGCTACCGCGTTGAATGGCAGATACTCAACTCGGCGGACTACGGCGCCCACACCAGCCGGGAACGGCTCATCGTCCAGGCCGTCCGCAAGTCGTCCGGCGAACGCATCGTGTGGCCGGAACCGACGCATACGCGGGAGCCTGCCGCCCTGTTCAGGGATCTTCCGGCGTGGCGGCCGGCCTCGGAGATCATCGACTGGAGCATCCCGGGCAAGAGCATTTTCGACCGGGAGCGTCCGCTGTGCGACAACACGCTTCGGCGCATCGAGGCGGGGGTCCGGAAGTACTGGGGCGCATGGGCGGAGCCGTTTTTGATTGTCCTGCGCGGAACAAAGGAAAACCAAATTCCGTTCACGGCGGTTCCTCTTACCAGGCCACTCCCAACCATTACCGCAGCAGGAATGGGAAATATCGCGCTTGTCCGCCCGTTGTGGCTGGACCTGTCGCACACCAGGAACGGCGGCGTGTCAGGATCTACCGACAGTCCGCTGAACACGATCACATGCACTCACGGGACGCATGCCGTCGTGGCGCCGTTCCTCACCCGCTACAACGGCGGCGAGGAGCGCAACCACGGCGTCGAGATGCCGATCCCCGTCATCGACACGCGCAACCGCTATGGCCTGGTGGAGCCTCTTTTCGTCCCCCAGCAGTCCGCTGGCGTGGTCCGGGGGGGCGTCCTGCCGACCATTGCCACGGCGGGCGCAATCGGCATGGTAGAGCCTCTGATCGTCAAGTATTTCGGCAACGGATCCGGAGCCAAGTGCGCCGATGTCCCCCTGGACACCATCACCACCAAGGACCACTTCGGGCTGGTCCAGGGGCGCGTCCTAACCCTTCCGGACGGGCGGCAATACAAGCTCGACATCACCCACCGGATGCTCACGATGCGGGAGCTGGCCGACGCGACCGGATTCCCGCACGGCTACCAGTTCTGCGGCGGGGATACCGCCGCGAAGAAGCAAATCGGGAACGCCGTGCCGCCTGCATTGGCGGAGGCGCTCTACCGCGCGGCGCTGGCCGCGTGACAACCAACCCAACAGGAGAACGAAAGAATGAGCGAACCGCGATTCACAAATTGCGCCGAGTGCAAGCGAGGCGGCAACGGCGACAGGTCATGCGGTGCCGGATGGGACTGCAAGAGGAAGAGTCTGAAAAGAGGGTGCTTTGTAGGCGAGCCGATTAAGAATAAGGAGGTACGCGATGCCGATAGGTGACTGCTACTTCCCCGGTGGGCACTTGGTGGAGCGCCTGCCATACATCCATACCGGCAAGTCCAAGTGCTTCATGTGCGATATGAAAGACACCATTCAGCGCTACTGTCCGGGTGGGCGCTGGCTGCTCAACGCCAACGGCCTGCTGGTGCACTGCAAGGCCAGGCTGGCGTACAAGTGCTTCCGCAAGGAGAACGCCGACACCGTGCTGACAAGAGTGGCGTACCCGATGCGTGGCGAGGAGCTGGACAGGTACTGCGAGTGGATTAAGTGGCGTGAGCAAGAGGTCCTTGAATACGAGGCAACGAGAAAACGGAGGAAGAAGAGCAAATGAAGAGGGAAACTGCCTACTGCGACATCTGCGGTGTGGAAAAGCCCGTGGACTATTCCTCCGGCACATACCATGGCCGCTTCGAGGCCGACGGCAAGAAGTGGCGCATCCAGGTCGCCGAGTTCGGAGCGCATTACAGGGAGTGCTATCATCCGTACGACATCTGCGGCGACTGCCTGAGGAAAATCCTTGGCTACGTCAAGCGACTCAAGGAGGCCAGGGAATGACGCACGAGGATGAAATCAAGTCGCTGGTCGCCGAGATGGCCATCCTGGTCGATACGATGTGCAGATATGCGGTCAGGAGGACAATCAGCCACGAGCAGTTGTGCCGGTGCCTTGCCGAAGACGCGGCGGAGTGGAACCGGCTGCTTTGCATTCTTCAGGATGACCTGAAGATATGCTGGATCAAGCCGAAACAGAACCCAACCAAACAAGGAGAATGAGACGATGGAGAAGAAGACGATCACGCAGATGATGAAGTGCCTTCTGACGGATCCGGAGAAGGTCGCGCTGGCTCAGGAGCTGGCGCGGGCCGTCCACGACCGGGATGACCAGGAGGCCCGGATGAAGGAGTTCTGCGCCCAGTGCAAGTCGGAGATCGCGCGTTTCCAGAACGTGATCCAGCGCGCGACGATGATGATCCACGACGGGTACGAGTACCGGAAGGTGTCGTGCGAGGTCTCCTACAACGTGCCGGAGCGCGGGATGAAGACGGTGACTCGGACGGACACGGGGGAGACCGACGTGGAGCCGATGACGATGCAGGAGAAGGCGGACCTGTTCTGCAACACGGAGGAGTCCGGCGAGGAGCCGGAGGAGCCCGGCGAGGGGGCGGACGACGAGGACGACTCGCTGTCGGGGGAGGCGTGACGATGGGCGCTTCCGCCTGCCATTTCCGGACGCTGGTGAAGGTGGTCTCCCCCGGCCGGGAGGAGCTGCTGTGGTTCCGGAGCACGGGGAAGACGGCGCTGAGGAACGCGCTGTCCCCGCTGATGCCGGGGAACCGGGGGCGGCTGAGCTACTCGGCGGACGGGCGGAAGGCCGGCTATGTGCTGTACTCCATCGGGGCGGCCCGTCCGTACCCGACGGCGACGGCGGAGATCGTGAGGGAAATCGAACCATAGGAGAACGACGATGGATAAAAGTGGAACCAGACAGAGGTTCGAGACATGGCTTCAGGGCGCCCTGACGGACGCCCAGGTCGGCTTCGAGAACGAGCGGGACGCCCTGCTGCTGATGGCGTGCGAGATGTCCGACGCCATCCGGCGCGACGGGGCGCTGTCCCCGCTGTCGGTCTGCGAGGCGGCGCGCCACCTGTGCCGCGGACTGGACTGGCATCTTGGGCTGCTGCGCCACGAGGCGGCGCGCCTGGAGGCGCTGGGGCAGGTGCGGAACGCCTGGGAACGGTTCAACCGCCCCGCGAAACGGTGCGGAAGGGAGGTGTGCGATGTGGACATTGGCTGAGATCTACGGGGTCATGACGTACTGGATCGGGGACTGGGGCGTGTGGCTGCTGGCGGGGATGCTGGCGGAGACGGCGCGGATCTTCTTCTGGCGGTCCGGCCACTAGGCTTTTGCGCGGCGACGGCGAAGGGGCGCGGGGTCTTTCTTTTCGTTCTCCACCGCGTCGTCCGCCGCCGCGCTTCTTTTTCTTTTTTTCGCAATTCTGAGAACGGACGACTTCAACCCATAGGAGAACGAGCAAGATGAGAAACGACTGGGCGAACTACCAGATACAGACGGTGCGCGGCGTGCTGATGAGCCGGTACCGCCGGGACATCCCGGACGAGGAGATTGTGCGCGCGCTGGACGGCTTCGCGTCCGGCGACATGCTGACGACGGCGCAGGCGGCGGTGCTCTACGGGATCAGCCAGGCCGCGATGCACAAGCGGATCAGCACGGCGGGGCTGACGCCCTGCGGCCGGGACCGCCGCGACGGGCGGAAGGCGCTGTGGCGGAAGAGCGACATCGAGGCCCTGATGAGCCGTCCCGACGGGCGGACGCGGATTGGCCGCCGGGCGGCGGCGCTGGCGGCGCAGGGAGCGCCGGGGGAGGTGGCGGCGAATGGCTGACATCAACCAGTTCACGCTGTCGGGCGTGGTGAAGGGGCTTCCGGCGACGGCGCAGAGCCAGTCGGGCGGGTCGTACACGGTCCTGCAGGTGGCGTTCTCGCGCTTCGACGGGAAGTCCCGCCAGGAGACGTGGGAGGAACTCCGGGTGGCGGTGACGCAGCCGGAGGCGGCCGCGGAGGCCGCGCGTCTGAGGGACGGGCAGCGGGTGGCGCTTTCGGGGCGGCTTTCGGTGCGGCGCAGGAAGAGCCAGGACGGGCGCGACTTCCAGTCGCTGGAGCTGTATGTCTCCTCGGTGATGCCGGGCGCGATGTACATGCCTCCGGCGTTCACGGCGGGGGCTCCTGGCCAGCCGGGGCCTGCGCCGTCGTCGTACCAGAGTCCGCAGAATCCTCCTCCCCAGCCTCGGCAGCAGCGCGGGAGGTGGCCATGACGGGTCAGTCGGGCTGGGTGAAGATCTGGCGGGGGATGCGGGAGAGCTGCGTCCGTCGCCGCCGCGGGCTGGAGTTCTGCGGGGCGATGGTGTGGCTGATCCTCGAGGCCGCGTACCGGGGGTGCGACGACCCGCTCTTCGGGCGGCTGGAGCCCGGCGACGTGGCGGTGAGCCTGCGACGCCTGGCCGCCGAGTGGGGGATGTCGCTGAAGCAGGCGCGGACGGTCGTGGACGCACTGACCGAGTCCGGCTTCATGGTCCCCGCGCGGGTGTCGCGGCGCTGGGGGACGGTTTACCGCATCGTGAACTACGCGCGCTACCAGGGGGTGGCCAGCCCCTGCGCCGACGACGTGCCGGAGGCGGCGGCCGACGGGGAGGAATGCCCTGGAACACAAGTCGGGACGGAATCGGTCACACAATATGGCACACTTGCAAACGGCTTGCCGAGAATCGGAAACGGCGAAAAATATGGAGAAACGGGCACACTTGTCGGCACACAACATGGCACACAAGCTGGCACACTTGCTGTATGTGCGCGTACGCGCGTCCTACAGGGTATTCCCAAGAAGGAAGAATTTTTAAAAGAAGAAAAAAGGGAAAAAGAAGAAATCCGTCCGTCCGTCCGTCCGTCCGCGGCGTCCGCCCAGGGCGGAGCGCCGGAATCCCCCCAATGCCCGTCGGCGGGCGGGATCAGCTTCGACTGGGACGGCGACTGCCAGTTCCACGGGGAGAAGCTGGCGATGGCGGTGGAGCTGTGGCGGGGTGCCTATCCCGCCCTAGACGTGGACGCGGAGCTGCGGAAGGCCCGGACCTGGCTGGCGGACAACGCCTCCCAGGGGGCGTTCCGCGAGGACATCCGGCTGTGGCTCTCCCACTGGATGCAGAAGGCGGAGCGTCTGCGGCGGGCTTCCGAGACGCGGGCGGCGGGCCGCGCGGCGCTGGGGGCCGTCTCCCCGGCGGCTGCGGAGCTGGACTACGAGTCGGTGCCGGAGGACGCGGCGTTCATGGAGCTATAGGATGGGCGTGAGGATAGCGGGAATAGCGAGGATCTGGCGGCGCAGGGACGGTCGCGGAAGGCGGAATCGGAGATTGATACGGATGGCTGATGTACTGGCGACGGTGACGGAGCCCGGGATGGACCGGGCGTGGGCGGCGGTGATGGCGGCGGTGGCCGAGGCCCGCGAGGCGGGCGGTTCGGTCCCGGAAGGCGAGGCGCTGTTTTCCCCTCCCGCCGTGACTCCGCGCGGGAAGGCGCTGGAGCGGATGGAGTCGGCGGGGCTGGAGGTCCTGCCCGTGTGCTGGCCTGGCGTGATGGCGGGGATGCGGGAGAACTCGCTGCCCGGTGGGCGGGGCTGGGTGCTCTGCGGTCCGGTCGGGACGGGCAAGACGGTCCGGGCGCGTCTGGCGGCGAAGTGGTCCGGCGTGGCGTACGCGACGGCGCGGGAGTTGTACGAGGGGCTGGCGGAGCGCGGGTCGAGCTTCTGGCGGGTGGCGAACCTGCCTGCGCGCCCCACGGGGCGGCGGAGCCGGGGGAGCGACCTGGTGATCGACCATCTGGGCGAGGAGCCGGAGCGCGTCAGCGTCTTCGGTGTGGTGCGGCGGCCGCTGCGGGAGATCCTGCTGGAGCGGCTGTCGCGTTGGCCGGAGGCACGGACCTACGTGGCCACGCGGCTCACGCCGGAGGCTCTGGCGGATCGGTACGGGGCGGACGTTGCCAGCCGCCTGGCGGGTGCGTGCGGATGGCTTGTGCTGGGCGGCCCAGACCGGCGGCTGAACGGCGGGAGATGAGGATTTGGCCGCGGCGTCCGGGGCGTCTGCCCGAATAAAACCTTGCGGGCGTGCGCGGCATCTTTTCGACAACGGGAAACAACGGG
The DNA here is from genome assembly GCA_017417585.1 of Victivallales bacterium. GTDB lineage: Bacteria > Verrucomicrobiota > Lentisphaeria > Oligosphaerales > Oligosphaeraceae > RGIG1601. The sequence goes on along the minus strand of JAFPYX010000007.1, from coordinate 33,587 downwards.
AAACAACGGGAAACAACGGGAAAACAATGGAAGACAACGAAAAAAAACGGATGACGTATTTTGAGCAGCTGGTTTTTCAAATGCGATGGGCGCAGCGGCAGTGGTTCGCGAGCAAGCAGCCGAAGTTCCTGGCCGAGAGCAGGCGTCTGGAGCGCGAGGTGGACCGCGAGCTGGCGCGGATGAAGGAGGAGGAGTCGCAGCCTTCGCTCTTCGGGGCGTCGGGCGCATCCGGGGAGGTGTCCGATGGCAGGTAAAATGCTGAAGAAACGGAATTCACGGGCGTGCGTGCGCGACGGTCTGGCGGCGTCCGGCTCGGCGGACTTCCGGCGTCTGAACCCCGGGCTGTTCGGCGATTCGGTGCTGGCGGAGGACGTGGTGGCGGCGTCCGAGGAGCGGGGTGTGCGCATCCCCGGCCCGACGGTGCGGAGTGTGGCGAAACTGAACGTCTCGGAGAAGCGGGTGGCGGCGCTGCTGGCGGCGCAGGGGATGACGGTGGTCGGGCAGGCGCTGAGGCTACCGCTCTCGGGCGGCGGGGAGTACCGCCCCGACCTGGTGGCGTGGAGTCCCGGCTGCGCCTCGGTGCTGGTGGTCGAGGTGAAAGGTGGATATCGGGGGCCCGGCTGGGAACAAGGCTATGACCGATACAAGCGGGCCGCGCTGGAGTGGGACGGGGCGCCGCTGGTGTTCGTGCGCTTCGAGCGGGACGGGAGCCGGTGGAGGAGGATCTACTGGTCGGAGGAGCGGATGAGGTAATGAGGAATGAGGAGGTGACGGAGGATGGCGCCGAGGGATGACGGCAGGAAGACGAAGGCACCATACGGGCGCCGCGGGCTGACGGACTATGCCAGGCGCGAGCGGCTGGAGTCTGGCGAGGCGTGGCTGCGCTCGCACGGGTGGCGGCAGGACCCCTGGGGCGACTGGCACCAGGGGTCGCTGACGGTCTACCACACCTGGCAGCACGGCTGGCAGGCGATGGGTCTGCCGGGCGGCTGTCCGACGCCGGAGGAGGCGCTGGCGCGTGCCGCGCACCGTGCGGGGAGGGAGTCCCCGCCGCGGAGTGAGTCGTGATGGACATCAACAGGAGAGTGCAATGGAGACAGGAATGGAGACGAGTTCGAGGAACGATGGCGGGATCCGCGACGCGCTGAACCCGCCGTACTACCGGGAAGGGCTTCAGACGCGGCCGATGGAGTGCATCGACATCGCGCGGCTGCTGCCCTTCGACCTGGGCAGCGCGGTGAAGTACGTGTGGCGCATGGGGATGAAGGGGCCGTGGCGCGAGGACCTGGGCAAGGCGCGGTGGTATCTGCGGGACTACATCCGGCACCGCAGTCAGGAGGAGACGTTCCCCTGTCGTGTCGCCGCGCTGGCGCGGCTGGACCAGGTGGACGAGGTCATGGCGGGGCAGCCGTGGCGGCTGCGGCTGGCGGTGATGCGGGCGATGGTGCGCGGGCGGTGCGACCTGGCGCTGACCGCGCTGGAACGGCTTGGCGCGTGGTTCGCCGACCGCGAGGCGAAGGAGGATGCTCCCGATGGCGAATGCAAGGAAGGCTGAGGCGAAGACATTGAAGGCCAACACGGGCCGCCGGCACGGCGGGAAGCCGTGGACGAAGTACCCGAAGACCGCGATCCTCGAGGCGATCAAGGTGTGCGACGGCTTCAAGAGCCGGGTGTATAGGGCGCTGGGGATGGACTCGGGGACGCTGGACAGGTACCTTGCGCGGTTTCCCGACCTGGCGAAGGCGTTCGACGAGGCGAAGACCGAGGTGGACGAGCTGGCGGAGATCCAGCTGGTCGCCAACGTCCGCGCGGGGGACCAGCGGGCGATCGAGTTTTATCTCGAGCGGCGCCTGCCCGACAAGTACGGGCGGCGGCCGGAGGTGCAGGTGGGGCTGAGCGCGAAGGACGGCGAGCTCAAGGCGTGGCTCTCGGCGGCGGAGGCCTCGTGGACGGGAGGGCGCGGGGACGATGGCTGAGCGGCGGGCGAGGGCGAAGGCGAAGGGGCCGGAGTCCCGCGCGGCGGTGTTCGGGGACCTGGCCTGGCGGATGAACCACCTGTACCGCATCGTTGACGAGCAGGGGCGCGAGGTGCCGTTCGCGATGCGCGACGCGCAGCGGGAGCTGCTCTCCAACATGTGGTACCGGAACATCGTGCTGAAGGCCCGCCAGCTGGGCTTCACCACCTTCATCGACCTGCTGGGGCTGGACAGATGCCTCTTCGTCCCCAACACCGTGATGGCGGTGATCGCGGAGAGCAAGGACAAGGCGTCCGAGATCTTCGACAAGAAGATCCGCTTCCCCTACGACCGGCTCCCGCCGGAGATCAAGTCGGCGGTGGGGCTCTCGTCGTGCTCGAAGCAGGGGCTGGAGCTGTCGAACGGCAGCCGGATTTCGGTGACGGTTTCGGCGCGCTCGATGACGTGCAACTTCCTCCACGTCTCCGAATACGGCCCGGTGTCGGCCCGTGAGCCGCAGAAGGCGCGGGAGATCCTGACGGGGTCGTTCCCGACGGTGCACGAGGGCGGGCACATCTTCGTGGAGTCCACGGCGATGGGCGCGGCGGGCGACTTCTACGAGCTGGTGAAGGCGGCGCAGGCGAGGGCGAGCGTGCCCGGCGAGCTGGCGGAGCGGGAGTTCCGGCTGCATTTCTTCCCCTGGTGGCGGGACCCCAAGTGCCGGATGGAGGGCGGCGCGCCCGTCGTGGAGCGGCTGGAGCGGTACTTCGATGCGCTGGAGGCGGAGCGCGGCATCCGGTTGGACGCGGCGCAGCGGTCGTGGTATGCGGCGACGGAGGCGCAGCTGCGGGAGTCGATGTGGTCGGAGTTCCCGTCCTTCGCGGAGGAGGCGTTCCAGACCGCGCGGGACGGGTCGTACTACGGGCGGCAGTTCGAGGCGGTGCTGAAGGAGCGGCGGCTTTCGACGGTTCCGTACGAGGAGGCGCTTCCGGTGTACACGGCGTGGGACCTGGGCGTGTCCGACGACATGGCCGTGTGGTTCGCGCAGTTCGTCGGCAGCGAGTGCCGCGTCATCGACTACTACGCGGCGTCCGGCGAGGGGCTTCCGCACTACGTGGGGGTGCTGCGGGACAAGGGGTACCGCTACGCCAGGCACTTCGCGCCGCACGACATCGCGGTGCGGGAGCTCTCGACGGGGACCAGCCGGCAGGAGGCCGCGCGGCGGCTGGGGCTGGAGTTCGAGCGGGTGATGACCAACCAGGACGTGCCCGGCGGGATCGAGGCGGTCCGCGACCTGCTGCCGCGCTGCTGGTTCGACGCCGCGCGGTGCGAGGAGGGCGTCAAGTGCCTACAGGCGTACCGGCGGGAGTGGGACGACCGGCGGGGGTGCTACCGCGACCGCCCGTGCCACGACTGGGCCAGCCACGGGGCGGACGCCTTCCGGACGCTGGCGGTGGCGTGGAAGTGCGGGCTGGTGGACGGGGCCGGGCTCACCGGCGCGGCGCCGTCCTACGCACCGGAGGAACTCAACATTACGGGCGGGCTGCGGGAGGTGCTATGGTGATTTTCGAGAGGCTGCCTGACGCGAGCTATCTTTACAAAGCCGAAAGGAAGGACCTGAAGTGGTGGACGGCTCACCGCTGGAACGTCTGGCGGCTGCGGGAGGCATCGGGGCAGAGCACGTTCGCGCTGGTGTACTGGTGCCAGCTGGACTCGATGGGGGCGTTCGTCCACGTGCGGCGCGAGAATGCCCGCCGTCCCGTGCGCCCACAGACAGTGGCGGCGGCCGCCCGGCTGGTCCTGCGCAAGCTGCTCTCCGACCACCCGATGCTGCTGTGCACGGTGCCGGAGGACAACCCGCGCATGGCGCGGCTGCTCTCCCGCCTGGGTTTCCGGGCACTGGCGCTCTACGACGACGGGGTGGAGCCGGGACGGGTGTTCCTGCTGATGGCCCGCTGGCGCGACGGCGCGTCCCTGCTGCCGGTGGAGGGGAGCTTCCTCCCCGCGTGAGCGCCCTGTTAAGTTTTTTTTGCTTTTTTTTTTCAGCGGGCGGCTTGCAAAGCGGTTAAACACTCGTATCGTCATTGCGGATGACAGTTTTTTACTTGGACCAAAAGGGGAGGTCGTCATGGGGAGCCACCAAAAAAGTGTGAAGGTCAAGGACCCGGATCCGGCGCCGGTCGCCACCGAGGCGGGCGGACAGGAGTCGCGCCAGGCGGAGCTGGCCGAGCTTCGCCGTCACGGGCGCGGGATGACGCGGCGCAAGACCATCCTGGCGGGGGACACCTCGCAGGAGACGGGCACGGCGACCCTGCTGGGGGGATAGCATGGCGGACGTGGAGGGGATCATCCGGCGGTTCAACCGCCTCAAGAGCCGCCGCGACGGCTACTGGCTGGCGCTGTGGCGCCAGGTGCGCCACTACTGCATGCCGGACCAGGAGGACACGCTGCCCAAGGGGGCGGAGACGGGTCTGGCGCTCTTCGACACGACGGCGATCGCCGCGCGGGAGCACCTGGCCAGCGGGATGTACTCGTGGATGGCGCCCGGCGACCGGCGATGGTTCAAGGTGCAGAGCGCGGACCGCGACCTCTCCGAGACGGGGGAGGTGGCGGACTGGTTCGCGCTGGCGACCGACTGCCTGGAGGCGGAGCTGGCCTCGAGCAACTGGGCGGGCGAGCTCCTCAAGAGCCTCAACGACCTGGCCTGCGGGCTGGACGCGGTGATCTACTGCGAGGACGGCGGGGCAGCCTCGGCGCTGGCCTTCCGGTCGTACCCCGTCGAAACCGTGTGCTACGCGGTGGACGAGCGCGACCGGCTGGACACGGTGCTCCGCGAGTTCGAGCTGACCGCCAGGCAGTGCCTGCAGCGCTTCGGGGAGTCCTGCCCGGCGGAGGTCAGGGACGCCGCCGAGTCCCAGGACCGGTGCGACGAGGCGCGGAGCCTGCTCCACGCGGTGATGCCGCGCGAGGTGGTCATGCCGGAGAAGCCCGGCGCGGCGCACATGCCGTACCTTTCCCTCTATATAGACTTGAAGACGAAGACGGTGCTGGACGAGTCCGGCTACGAGGAGATGCCCTACGCCGTCTGCCGCTTCCGCAAGAGCAACCGCGAGCAGTACGGGCGGGGCCCCGGCATCGACGCGCTGCCGGAGATCCGCATGCTCAACGCGATGCGGGAGTGCTTCCTGCGGAACTGCGAGCACGCCGCCGACCCGCCGTGGATGGTGCCGGACGGGTCGCTCGCTTCAAGGAACTTCAACAAGGGGCCCGGCGGGATCATCTTCTACCGCCCGGCGATGTCGGGCGCAAAGCCCGAGCCGGTGCCGCGCGGGAACTCCGTCCAGCTGGACGCGCAGGTCATCGACGCCGAGCGCCAGCGGGTGCGCGAGCGCTTCTTCTGGGACGTGTTCGACCCGCTGGGGGACCTGCGGAACATGACCGCCCAGGAGGCGGTGATCCGCAACAACGCCAAGATGGTTCCCTTCGCGCCCATCGCGGGGAACGTGCACACCGACCTCTTCGGCCCGCTGATCCAGCGGGCCTTCGGCGTGTGCCTGCGCCGGGGGCTGCTTCCCCCGCCGCCGCCCGCGCTGCTGGAGAGCCCCGGCTACAAGGTGGAATTTGTGAGCAAGATCGCGCTGTCGCTGAAGCGGCAGAGCGCCCAGGGCTGGGTCTCGACCGAGGCCTCGATCCAGGGGCTGGCCGCCGCCGACCCGTCGGTGCTGGACAACTTCGACCGCGACCGCATCGCCCGCGACCTGGCCGAGGCCAACGGCTGCGAGGCCGACTGGCTGGTGCCGGTGGACGAGCGCGACCAGGCGCGTGCCGAGCGCGCGCAGGCGCAGGCGCAGGCCGCGCAGGCGCAGATGCTTTCCGACATGGCGGGGAAGGCCGGGCAGCTGGCCAGGGCCCCCGAGCCCGGCAGCCCGCTGGGGATGATGATGGGCGGGATCCAGGAGGCGATGCCGTGAGCGACACGCCGAAGGAAATCGTCCAGGCGCAGTCCCGCCGGAAGGCGGTGCGCCGCGCGCTCTCCTCGGCCTTCGCCGGGGACGACGGAGCCGCCCTGCGGGAGGAGCTGGAGCGCCTCTGCGGGGAGGGCGAGGACCTTTTCTTGACGGGGCGCGACGACCGCGACCTGCACTACCTGCTGGGCCGCCGTTCGGTCTGGCTGGCGATGAAGCAATGGATGAAGGACGACAACGAGGAGGAAAATGGCTGACGACAACACCAATGGAACCCTGCTGGGCGGCGAGCCGCCCGCGACATCCGCGACCGCTCCGCAGACGCTGAACCCGGCGCCTTCGGCCGACCCCGCGCCGGCGAACCTGTCGTACCTTGCCGGGCCCGACGGTGCGCTTCCCGATGGCTGGCGCACGCACCTCCCGGCGGAGATACGGGACTCGAAGAGCCTGGACTCCATCAAGACCATCCAGGGGCTGGCCTCCTCGTTCGTGTCCGCCCAGAAGATGGTGGGCGCGGACAAGCTGGCGGTGCCCGGCAAGGACGCCACCCCCGAGGAGTGGGGGAAGGTATTCGACGCGCTCGGCCGCCCCAAGGAGGCGACGGGATACTCCGCGCTCTCCGGCGAAGCGGCGGCTGGCTTCACGCCGGATCAGGCCAAGGCGATCGGGGAGACCTTCTGGAAGAACGGCTTCACCGACGCGCAGGTTACGGCGATCATGGACCTCTACCGCCAGCAGACCCAGGCGAACGAGCAGTCCGCCGAGTCGGCGCGGGCGACCACCGAGGCCGAACTGCGCAAGGAATGGGGCCTGATGTACAGCCAGAACCTGCGCCTTGCCGACGGGATGCTGACCGCGCTGGGCCTCCGCGAGGTCATGGCGGGCAATCAGCTCCTCAACAATGCGGACTTCATCAAGGCGCTGGCCGCCTACGGCGCGAAGCTGGGCGAGGCGAAGCTTGCCGACGCGGCGGGCGAACCCGCCCGCGCCTCCGTGAAGGAGCGTCTGGACGCCATTCTCGGCGACAAAAGCCACGCCTACTACAACGCCTCCGACCCCCGCCACGCGGCGGCGGTCTCCGAGGTCATGCGTCTGCTGGCCACCCAGGGCGGCCAGTCCTGACGCCCATTTCCTTTCAACATATATCTGAAGGTGCGCTCCCCGCCCGCCCGGGTCGGGGGAGCGGGCCGCGCCCGTCTAGCCGGGGAGTCCTTCGAGGATCCGGCGAGGGGCGGAACTTGCCAGCCCGGGTGAATATTGCGCACGGCAGCCGGGGAGTCCTTCGAGGATCCGGCGAGGGGCGCGGAAAGGGAGGGGAATCCCTCCGGCGATCCGAGCGTTCGGGCAATCGCTTCTCTCGATTCCGTTAAACCGACTATCACCTAATAAGGAGGACAGACAATGCCCGAATTGTCACCCGTCTATGCCACCCAGTACGCACAGAACGTGTACATGATGGCCCAACAGCAGGGAAGCCTGCTCTACAATCACGTCTCCCGCATCGACATGAAGGGAGAGAAGCGCACGCTTGAACGGGCTGCTCCGACCCAGGCGCAGCAGATCACCACGATGTACGGCGACACCCCGATCGCCCACACCCGCTTCTCGCGGCGCGTCCTGACCGCCACAGGATGGCACTGGGGCGACATGCTTGACTGGCAGGAGGAGCAGGGCATGGCCCCGATCATCGACCCCACCGGCTCCATCACCCAGAGCGGCGCATACGCCATGGGCCGTGCGCTCGACAGCATCATCATCAACAAGGGGCTGTATGGATCGGCGGTCGAGGAGACTCGTGTCAACCACGCCAGCGGCTCGACCTGGAACTCTCCGGACCTTGTGGCGGCTGGTTCCGAGTCCACCGTGGCCTTCCCAGACGCGCAGAAGCTCAACATCAACCTGGGCGGCTCCGGCAGCGGCACGGCGGCCTACACCGGCCTGAACCTTGAGAAGCTCTTGTCTGCCCGCAGTCTGCTGGGCAAGAGCAAGATTCCGATGAAGGCGCCCGGCCAGGAGGTGGTCATGGTCATCGGCCAGAGCCAGCTCGACGACCTGCTGCGCATCACCCAGGTGCAGAGCTCCGACTACAACACCGTCAGGGCGCTTGTCGCGGGCGAGGTGGACACCTTCCTCGGCTTCAAGTTCGTCATCGTGGACGAGGACCTGCTGCCGATCTACTCCACCACGGCGTCCAGCACCACGACCAACCACGGGCGCATCTGCTTCGCCTACTTGAAGTCCAATGTGGTGCTGGCACAACCACAGCCAATCCAGACCACGATCAGCACCCGCGCGGACAAATGTAACAACTGGCAGGTGTACTCCAAGATGAAGGCGGGCGCGACCCGCTACGAGGATGTCGGCGTGGTGCACATCCCGTGCAAGTGCACGGTTCCCGCCGCATAAGGACAAAGGGGAGGTGACCGGACATGACGCCGACCGACATCTGCAACGTGGCGCTCGGATATGTGAACCACCCCGCGCTGTCGTCCCTCGCGGACGACGCGAGCGCGGAGGCGGAGCTGTGCCGACGGCTCTGGCCGCTGGCGCGGGATCTCGCGCTCTCGGACCACACCTGGAGCTTCGCCACGCGAGCCGAGAGGCTGGCGGCGCTGGCCGATCCCTCCCCCTATCCGCATCTTCCGTGCGCCTACGCCCTGCCTGGGGACTGTCTCCGCGTGGCGGAGACCATCCCCGCGGGCGTGGCGTACATCAGGGAGGGCTTCCGCCTCTATGTGGCGGCGCCGCTGACGGCGGTCGCCCTCGCCGTCCGAACGGACGACACGGGACTCTGGCCGGCGAAGCTGTGCGACGCGGCGGCGTGCGCCCTGGCCAGCCGCCTGGCGATGCCGCTGGGCAATGACGCCCAGGCGGCCACCTACTGGGAGCGGCGCGCGCGGGAGGCCCTCGAGACGGCCCGCGCCGACGACTCCATCGAAAACCACCACGCGTACCAGACGCCTGGCCGACCTGGAAGGTGGCTTTCGGCGCATCTGGGAGGAGGCCTTCCATGAGCGTCTTCAGCGTGGTCAACGCGTTCAACGCGGGGGAGCTCTCCCCGCTGCTGCTGGCGCGGCCGGACCTGGAGCAGTACTCCAGGGGATGCCGCGTCCTCGAGAATTTCCTGCCGACGCCGTACGGCACGGCGGAGCGCCGTCCCGGCACCCAGCTCATGCACGCCTTCCGGTACGCCGATGGCGAAGGCGCCGGCAGGCTGATGCGCTTCAGCTACGACGCGAACAACACCTATCTGCTGCTTTTCACGCCCACTTCCCTGTACGTGTTCAAGCCTGGCACGCGGAACGGGTGGCTCTCCCCGTGCGTCATCACCGGCGGGGACTACCCCTGGGCGGGGAAGGACCTGGACGCCATCGTGGCCGCGCAGCTCAACGACGTGATGTGCATCGTCCATCCGGACGTGGCGCCGCAGCGCCTGGCCCGCACGGGGGACATGTCCTTCACGCTGGGGGAGTGGCCGTTCTCGGTGCCGCCGTTCCTGGACTGGAACACGAACGGCAACTGGAAGCTGTCCGTCACCGCCACCGCCCTGGGCGCCACGGGGACGCTCACCGCGTCCGGATCGGGCTTCTCGCCCTTCAAATCCTCCTGGGTCGGCCGCCGTGTCGTCCTTCGGACGACGAAAGGGTCCAACCGGCTGGAAGGCTCCTTCACGTCCAACGGCACTAGCGGGGAGATCTACGTGAACGGGGCGTGGACGCTCACCACGCACGGTTCCTGGATCGGCTCGCTGGAAGTGCAGCGGAAGGGTCCCGACGACGCCAGTTTCGCCACGTTCCTCCAGTACTCATCGAACAACGACTACAACGTGGCCGTCTCCGGAGACGAGGCGGAGGAGGGCGTCAAGTTCCGGCTCCAGATGTCGGGCTATTCGGAGGCGCCCAGCGGGACCAACAAGCGGTGCGGCTACCTCCTTTCCGCCCCCCAGACCCGCTCGACGGGGGTGGTGCGGATTACCGGCAGGACCAGCAACACGCAGGTGTCCGTGGTAGTCGAAAAGGCCATGTACTTCGGGCAGCGTACGTCCACCAGCGACTGGGCGTGGGGCGCCTTCTCCGGGGCCACGGGCTATCCGCGGGCAGTGTGCTTCCACCAGCAGCGGCTGTGGCTGGGCGGGACGCAGGCCGACCCGCAGCGCCTGTGGGGCAGCCGCGTGGACGGGTACGACGACTTCCAGCCCCTCGGCGGCGAGGAGGATTCGGCGATGGACCTGACGCTGACCGGGGGCGACGCCTCCTGCATCGCCTGGCTGGCCTCCAAGGACGCGCTGCTGGCGGGCACGATGGACGAGGAGTGGAGCATCGCGCCCTCGAACGGGGCGCAAGGCGCACTGACATCGGAGAACCTCTACATCCGGCGCACGAGCGCCTACGGCTCGGCGTGGCCGCCCTGCACGTGCCTGGCGGAGGACCGCATGGTCTTCGCGCAGCGCGACCGCGAGCGGCTCAGGTCGATGGTCTATTCCTGGGAGCAGGACGGGTACGTGGCCGAGGACCTGACGCTGCTGGCCGAGCATGTCACCCGCCCCGGCGTGCGGTGCCTGGCGGTGCAGAAGTCGCCGGACACGGTGGTGTGGTGCGCGCTGGAGGACGGCACGCTGGCCTCCTGCACCTGCGACTCCTCCCAGCGCGTGAACGGCTGGGCGAGGCACCCCCGCTCGGCGGGGGAGGTGCTGTCCCTGTGCGTTTTGCCCACGCCCAGCGGCGAGGACCGGCTGTATCTGCTGACGCTGCTCAACGGGTGGCTGTGCCTGGAGCGGATGTTCCCTCGGCGCTTCCCCGGCTTCGGGGAGGCCGTCTTCCTGGACATGGCCATGCCCGTCATCGACGGCATTTATGATGGGGAGGCGCTGTGCTTTACCGGTGTCGCCTTGCCCGGCACGGTCTCCACGGACGTGGCTGGCCTCTTCGCCGGCCTGTCGCCCGGGATGCTCTCCGCGGGACGGGAGTACGCGGAGGGCGCGTGGGACGACGAAAGCGACCTGTCGGCCCCCGCGGGCTTCGACGCGGCCGGCGGCTGGCTCGGGCTGCCCTACGCCAGCGTGCTGTCGCCCATGCCCGCCGAGATGCAGACGCAGCGGGGCCTCTCCATGCTGCGCCAGAAGACCGTCTGCAGGATGCTGGTGGACACCTACGGCACCATCGGCGGGGAGGTCCGCGCCGACGAGGGGAAGTGGCAGACGCTTCTGCCGCGCGACGTGTCGGATGACGTGGAGGTTCCGCCCGAGGGGAAGGACGAGGTGGTCGTGTCCGCGCCGATGGGCGGGCACGCGCGGCGTACCAAGGTGGAGATCCGCCAGACCCTCCCGCTGCCGATCAACGTGGCGGGACTGGCGCTGGAGCTTTCGAGCGAGGGGGTGTAGAGGATGGATCCGTTTACATGGTTTGCAATTGCGGCGGTGATGGCGGCCGCGGCCTCTACGGCGTCTGGCGTGGTGCAGCACCAGCAGGCGAAGGCGGCGGCGCACGACCAGGCGAAGGTGGCCGAGGCGAACGCCCGCGCGGCGGAGCTGGAGGGCAAGGCCGCCGAGGAGACCGCGCTGGCCAACGCCCGACGCGAGCAGGTCAACAAACGCCGCGCCCTGGCGCATTCCCGCGCCCTCTACGGGGCATCGGGTGCCGCGCTGGACTCGGGAAGCCCGCTGGCCACGCTGGGGCAGCAGGCCGCCGACCTCCAGCTGGCCGCCGACGACGCGGCCGTGGGCGGGGCGACCGCCCGCGCCTCGGCGCTCTCCCAGGCGGGGCTCTACCGGATGCAGGGCCAGACGGCACTCAACTCCCTCAAGGGGTACAAGACGCTCATCGGCATCAACGCCGGGACCGCCGCGCTGTCCAGCGGGCTGTCCGCGTTCGCGATGTCAGGGGGATTCTCCGGGAGTGCGAAGGCATCCGCTCTGGATTCGTACGCGAACTCTTACAGTTTGGACGGGGGGGCGACCAGGCAGAGGATGAACGCCGTGTCGCGCATCGCCTAATGTTATAAGGAGGAACAGGGAATGCCGGTCATACCGATGTCAAGGCTGCCGATGGCGAACCAGGGCGCACCGCACTACGGGCGGGCGCAGGCCCCGGGCGCGTCCTACTACCGGAACGCCGCGCCCGGCGCGCAGCTTGCCGCCAGCCTGGCGGGCGTGGCGGAGAAGGCCGCCGGGCTGTGGCTCCAGGCGAACCAGAAGGCGAAGGAGGCGAAGGCCGCGATGGACCTGGACGAGATCCGCGTGAAGGCCGAGGCCGCCTACCGAGACAACTTCACCGCGCTCTCCCAGGACCCCGACGGCTACGAGACCTTCGGGGACCGGTCGCAGAAGAATTTCCTGACGCTCCGGCAGGACTGCCGGGAGCTGCTCGACGGACTCCCCGCGGAGCACCGGCGGAAGGCCGAGCTGTATCTGGTGGGGCAGGCGTCCCGCTGGGGGAACGACACCGAAAAATTGCAGTACCAGGCGAGGGTGACCGCGCTCTCGGGGCAGGCCGCGCTCTCCGTGCAGAGCCAGGTGGCCGCCAACGACTGGGATGGCGCGCAGGAGACCGTCCGCGTGGCGGTGGAACAGGGCGTGTACACCACGGAGAAGGGCGAGGCCATGCTGGCCGACATCAGGCACCGCGAGGCCTTCGCCGCCGCCCTGGACGATGTCAAGGCAAACCCCGCCCGCGCGGCGGAATACCTGGAGAAAAACGAAGACGGCACCTGGACGAAGGATGTGCCCGGACTCACGGCGGAGGACCGCGAGAAGCTGGCGAGGCACGGCGAGGCGCTGGTTCTCAAGACCGCGAAGGAGCTGGCGGATGAGTTCACCACCGTCTCCGCCAGCGGCGAGTCGTTCGACCTGAATCAATTCGATTATGCGTTACACGATGGCAGGATTACCCAGAAGGAATATGACGGCCTTGTTGCCATGGAGCGGGCCTGGCGGGCGAAAAAGGACAACGAGGCGTTCGACGCATCCATCGTCCTGCGTCCCTTCCAGAATGAGGACGAGGTGGCGGCGGCGATCCGGCAGACACAGGAGGATTCGCGGCTCGACGACAAGGAGAAGGTCCGGAGAATTCGCATTCTGGAAAGCCAGGAGTTACAGCTTAAGCAGGAGCGGCATGGAAGAGATGTTGAAGTGGCCAGGCGACAGCAGAATTTAGCAACGTCCGTCCGTTATTTCTATGAAATGCGCCTCGGCGACGATGAATATCTGGAATGGCTAAAAGGCAACATACGAGATCGTTACAGCGCGAGATGGGTCAAGGATGATCAGCACCTGCCTGACTCAACCTTCAGAATCCTGCAGGATATTGTAGAGACCGAAGGCAGGCTCAATCAACTGCCTCAGGGGAGTAGGCAACGCCAGGAGCTCGAACGGGAGCTGCGGGATCTGAATGCCGAGTTGCGTGTAGGCCCGACGGCGGCGGACGTGAGAAAATGGGTGGATGCGGGGTGGATGTCCAAGGAAGACGCCTTACGCCTGGTCGCCGATGCGGATGCCAGATGGGATAGATATCAGACGGAAACGCGGAAAAGCGATCTGGAGAAGGCCGTGGTCAACCTGCGTTTCACGATCAACAGCATGGACCTGCCGAATGATCCGCAGAGGCGAAGTGTGCTGTATAATAATTTGTGCCTGGAAATAGCTCAGGGAATCTATCCTTATTCTCCTAAAGAAGCGGAGGCCCTCAGGAAGAGTCTCGACGCCAGGTTCGGCGAGGTGGCCGGCACCTGGCGCGAAGACAAACAGCTGGTGGATGCCTACGATGCCTACATGAACGAACAGAAAGACAAATATTTCCACGGGGCAGACGAGGACGGCAGACGGGCGGCGGATACCCGCAAGTTCTGGTGCGCGACGGTGGTGGAATGGCTGGAGCGCCATCCGAAGGCCACGGAGGAGGAGATGCGGGCCTACGGCGAACAGCTGAAAAGAGCGATCAACACCCTGAGTGTCGGAGAAGAGCTGGACGCATGGATGGGTTTGACTACGGCCAATCTGCACCGCTATGACCTGAATATTCCGCAAGTGAAGGGAGGCCAAGGAAGAAGATGAGTGACGAACTGCTGCGGACCATTGCGTCCGACAACCCGTTCCTGCCCGTCGGTAACATGGCGGCTCCGCGTCCTGGATGGGGCGTCGTCGGAAGGCCGACGACGCGCGACGCGCTGCGGTCCATCATGGGAGAGGACCGGCTGGCCATGTTCGGCCCTGACGGCGCGGTCCGCAGCCATGCAAGGGGGCTGGCCGCTCGGGCTTGGGGCGACGAGGCCGAGGATGCGCTGGCACTGGCCGCCTACTACATGTCGCTGGACCCGGCGAGGGAGCTGACGATGGGGCAGGCTCTGGCCGGTCTGCCCGAGCTGATTCAGCGCTATGGCGACGGCGAGGGCGACAGTCCCTCCGCCGCCGTGGCGGCCATCAGGAAGCGCAACCGCGCGGCATGGGGGATGCCGCCAGAGACCGACCGCCACGGACACCGCCTCGAGCAGTATCGCGACGCGGCGGGCGCGGGCTTTCTCGGCGCGGGGCAGATGGTCACCAACGCCTGGATGATGACGGTCGAGGGCGGCTCCCGTCTGCTGGGGATGGACTGGTGGAACAAGGAGTGGATGGACCGCGTGGCCGAATACCGCGACCAGGCCAACCGCGACTGGAGCGAATGGCGCGGGGAGGTCATGGCGGACGTCCTGCCGTCCGGCGGGGTGTTCGGCTCGGACGGCGTCGGCGACTTCGCCGCCAACACCGGCGCGATGCTGGTGTCCGAGTCGCCGCGCCAGGCTCTGCAGTTCCTGGCGATGTGGTTCCTCGGGCCGCTGGGAGGTGCCGCGTACATCGGGGCCGACTCCGCCTACCAGAAGAACTCCGACCTGCGCAACGAGGTCCCCGAGATGTCCGACGCGGCCCGCTGGACCAACGCGGGGGCCACCGGGCTGATCAACTCGGGCGCCGCGTATCTCATGTACGGGCGGATCTTCGGCGACGGCGGCGGGGGGTTCGGCTCCCTCCCGGCGGGAAGGTCGCCATGGCTGGCCTGGGCCGGCCACGTGGGGGGAAACGTGGCCGCGGAGGCGGGGCAGGAGGCCTTCGAGCAGACCTCCGAGAACCTGGTGGACATCCTGACCGGGGCGAAGGGGGACACCTCGTCCTGGACGGCTGGGGACTACGCCCGCGCCCTGTGGGAGGGGGTGCCGGAGAGCGCCATCGCCGGCGGCTTCTTCGGCGGATGGGCGGCGGCCGCCACGGGCTCCCAGGTCATGAGGGCGCAGCGCGAGGTCACCGCCAACGCCGCGTATCTGGAGCAGGTGCGCCTCTCCATCGTGGAGGCTTCGGCCCGCCGTCCGCCAACCTGGCAGGAGGCGCAGCTGGTCGAGACCATCGACACCCTCGCCGACGCGGCCGACCCCGCAAGGCAGTTCGCCGTCATGCAGGCGCTCCGCGCCTATGCGGTGATGCAGGACGTGGCGGCCCGGACAAGGGCGGACGAGAACCGCCTTGGCGCCGCCCTGCCGTCCCCGCACGACATGGACGCCTATCTGGAGGCCTCCCGCGCGTATTCGCAGTCGGCGGCAGAGGGGAATTTCGTGATGACGCTGGGGGATCCCGAAGAGGTGCTGGGAGGCCTGCGCCGGAAGGGGACCGCCCAAGGCGGACGGGATTTGTCCGCCGGACAGGATTTGGTCGGGACGCGGGACGGCGGAAAATCGTCCCCTGCGCAAACTGCGGCCGCAACTGCAAATCAGGAGGTTGCGGAGCAAGGAGGACGGAATTTGGCCGGGACGCGGGACGGCGGAAAATCGTCCCCTGCGCAAACTGCGGCCGCAACTGCAAATCAGGAGGTTGCGGAGGCGGGACGGGAGGCCGCGCGAACTTCGGCCCCCGCGCAGGAGGAGACCGAGGCCGAAAGGCGTTCCCGCCTGGAGCGTGACGCGGCGATGGCCGAGGCGGAGCACGAGGCGGAGCGCCTGGCCCCGCACGACCCGATGGAGACCGCCCGCGCGGTGAACCGCCTGGCCGCCAAGTTGAAGGGCGTGAAGCTGCGCTTCTTCATCAGGGAGGGAGACCTGCCCGGCACCGCGCGGGCGAAGCTGCGCGGGATGGGCGAGGAGGCCCGTCTTCCGCGCGGACTCTACGACGGCGCCACCGACACGGTGTGGGTGAACGCGGCCCTGCTGCGCCCTTCCGAGCTTCCGAAGCTGGTGCTCCACGAGGCCGTCGCCCACGCCGGCGTGCGCAAGGTGCTGGGGGCGATGTACGACCGCGTGCTGGACGCGGTGTGGAGCGCCCACGCCGACGAGGCCGCGATGCTGGAGGTCGTGGGACGGTATTTCCCTTCCGCCGAATACTCCGAGACCGCCGGGCCCGATGGCGAGACGGTGCGGACGCCGAAGCTCACCGAGGCGCAGAGACGCGAGGCCGCCGACGAGTTCGTCGCCCGCTACGCGGACGGGCGCGTGAACTCGGAGTACAGGGGCGTGGAGCAGTCCTGGTGGCGCGAGTTCAAGCAGCGCTTGCGGATGCTGCTGGCCCGCATCGGATGGCTCTCCGACGTGGTCATGGACGACCGCGAGATCGAGACCCTGCTGGCCCGCGCATACCGCAGGATCGGAAGCCCCGAGGTCTCGGATGCGAAGACGGGCGGCCTCTCCGGGGCCGACACCGTGCGCTTCGACCTGCGCACCGCCGAACCGCCGAAGAGGACACTCAAGGGCTACAAGCTCATGCGGATTGACGAGAGGGGAAACCTCTACGCCCAATTCATCGACCGGGCGAACCAGATGCAGCTTGGCCAATGGTATGATGCGGACAGTCCTAATATTGATGACTTGAAGAAACTTTCTGACGGAATTTATGTTGTGGACCGTGAAGGAAACGCCACGCCTTTCACCAGGGCAAACATGCCTTCCGTTAAGGAGGTGGACGAGGCGACGGCCAATGGTCAGCGCTTCATGAAAATTGGCCGCTATTCAGACGGAAGCCAGCGCATTGAAAACATCGGCGTGAATGGCAGCGGAACCGTCGCCACTTTTGCATATCGTCCTGGCTGGCACGCTACAAATGCGCCGTCTGCACCGCATATCGGAGGAGGCCAGCGTCGTGCCAACGAGGTGTGGGTGGAGATTGAATATGCGGCAGACAATGATTTCCGTTCCGAAGCCGCGTCCAAGGCGTCTTTGATGAAGAATGGCAAGCCAAATCCCAGGGAAGCCCAGCTTGACCATATTCCCGAAGACGGCTACTATTACTACCGGACCAACAACAATGCCGACGAGAAGCAGGACTGGATTCTGACCGGCTCCATCAAGCCCGTGCGGATCCTCTCCGACGCGGAGGTGGAAAGGCTCAACCGCGAAGGCGGCTTCCGCCCGGACGCGCAGCGGAAGGAGGCGAGAATCGACGGTGCCGACGGCGTGCGCCTCGCTTTGGCCGAACCCGACGCCCGTGCCGCGCGGCTGGAGCAGGCGGAGCGCGAATACGACGAGGTGGTGCGGAAATACAAGGGCACGCCGCAGTGGATGAAGGCCCCCAACGGGGAGGACTCTCTCCTCGACGAGCGCCTGTGGGTGCAGGTCCGCACGCCGTCCTTCAAGGCGTGGTTCGGGGACTGGGAGAACGACTCGCAGAACGCCTCGAAGGTGCTGGACGGGAACGGAGAGCCGCGGGTGGTTTATCACTGGACGCCGAACGGACAGTTCTGGACGTTTGACAAGAGCCGGGTTGGAGAGACCTGGAACGCCGACGAAACGGGTTTTTTCTTTACGAGCAGCGAAAGCCTGGCAGAGGATTACTCGAAGCCGTATTTCAAGGAAGGGTCGGCGGATCCCAATGTCATAGCCTGCTTCCTGTCAATGAAGAATCCGCTGGTCATCGACCGCAACTGGTGGCGGTCGAACTTTGGCCGCGACAATATCTTCAAATATGACGCGGTTGAAATCTGGGACGACAATCAGGCGGCAATTCTGGACGCGATGCGCGATGGCGGCCATGACGGCGTCATCATCAACCCCAACCCGTTTGCTGGCGAGCCGAGGATGTTCATGATTCCGGAAGCCAACCAGGCCAAGTCCGCCACGGACAACGTCGGGACCTATTCCGGCAGCGAGGACGACATCAGGTTCAATTTGGGGGAGGATGAGACCGAAATAGACAGACAACTTTCCGGATTCAGCGAGTCGCAGATTCGCAAAATGAAAGGCAATTTGGTAAAGCGGCTAGGTTCTACACAAACGGCGATAGCTGCGATTATCCAAAAAGGTACCGTTTATCAGGAAAAAGGCAACGACAGCTTTGCTGAATATGCAAAGATTGACAATGACGAGCGACACCGCCTGGAACGTTTGACAGGACTGGATTTGTCTGACATTTCCATTCATCAGATCGATGTCAGCGGTATCCACCATTCGGAGAACGAACATGGCACTGGCAAAGAAAAATTCCCTGGACAAATACCGTTGCGTCCGGAAGACTACCTGTTGATTCCAGAAATCGTTGCACAAAGCCAGGACATTTCATACGGTGGGAAAGACCGAAAAGGGCACGATTTAATTAAATATCGCTATGCAAAAGGCAGTGAATATTATTATTACGAGGAGGTCAGGAAAGGACGGGGAAAACTTTCGAATAAGACCTTGTATAAAAAGAAATTGGGCACCTCTGCGGTGCCTGAATTCTCCGAGGATTCCTCCACGGTCTTTCCGCTAACGTCCGAAACGTTCCGCACCCGTGCCCTAGAAGACAATGTAACTCCAAATTCCAAGTCTGCAAGCCAGTTAGACGAAAAATCCGGAAAAAACACGGAAAATTCCTCCTCCGACGGCATGCGCCTTTCCCTGGAGTCCTATTCGGTGACGGAGGGCGCGCAGGCGGTGGCGGTGCTGCGCCCGTATCTGCTGGAGACGGACATGGCGGACGCGGAGGCCTGCCTGGAGTATCTGAAGGACCACGGCTTCCGGAACTTCGACCTGCGGGACGCGGGGGAGCTCATGCGCGAGGCGGACCGCCAGAACCTCTGCGGGGACGCGGAGGCCGCGCGGGAGTCGCTGGAGAGGGCGCAGGCCGAGAACGCCGACCCGCTCTCCGACGGCGGGAAGCGCGTGGCGGAGCTGGTGCGCGGGATGGGTCGGGCCAGGAAGTCCGACGACGACATCCGGATCGAGCTGGCGAGGCTGGGCGTGTCCCTGCCTCAGGAGCGCCTGGCGGAGCTGGTGGCACAGGCCCGCGCGGAGGCGCGTCCGGACGCGCGGAAGGCGTTCCGCGAGCGGCGCGACCAGTGGCTGCGGGAGACCGACCCGCTCTGGGAGGCGCTGACGGACCACTTCAACCTGCGCCGCATCTACGTGCGGCCGGGTGCGCGTCAGCTGGGCGAGGAGTTCCGTGGCGGCTTCATCGACCCGCTGTGGCGGCGGCTCTCCAAGGCGGGGCAGCGGCTGGACGAGCGGACCAGGGAGCGTCTGCTGTCCTCCCAGGGCGACAGGTACCGCCGTTCCTACGGGGTGGACGTGATCGCGAAGGCGGTGCTGGACGACCATCCGGGCCTGGCCTCCGACGAGACGGCGCTGGAGGACCGCATCCTGGCCCGCCTCGACGGTCTCACCGAGGCCGCGCTGGACGAGGAGTACCGCGACGCGCGGCGGCGCGAGGCCGCCCAGGAGAGGCAGTTCGCCGAGGACAGCGAGGCCGAATGGCGGAAGAATCTTGCCGAACGGGCGCTCAGGCACATCGACGCGCGGGAGCGGTTCGACTCGGAGCTGATCCGGGAGGACCACGAGCTGGCGCAGGAGGTCTGGACGCTGCTGACGGGCGACGAGCGGGACGTGGCGAGGCTCTCGGAGCGCGAGATCGCGGCGGCTGACGCGGCAATCCGCGAGGGCATCGAGGACGCGGCGGGCTTCGTCAGGGGCTATGCCGAGGGACAGCGGGATCTCCCGCAGGCCGTGGCCGAGGCGCGGAAGGGAGACCGTGCGAAGATCGCGGAGCGTCTGCGCAGGGCCGTCGAGCGTCTGGAGAACCAATACAAGGAGCAACGCGCCCGCGCCCGCACGGAGGAGGCGGAGCTGCGGCGGAGCCTTCGGGCTGCGGCCGAGGCCGACCGCCTTGATCTGGACGCGCTGCGCACTGCGGCGGAGGAGTTCGCCAGGGCGAATCTGCCCCCCGAGGTCGGGGGAAAGTATGTCGGAAAGGTGCTGGCTCTGGCGCAGTACGACACGAAGCCCACGAGGCAGTTCCCCGAGGGGCGGCGCAAGGCGGAGTTCCGGAAGCTGATGGACGACATGGACTGGGCGGCGATGGAGGCGAGGCGCGCCCGCGACCGCAAGGCGCTGGCAGAGCTGGCCGACAGGTACCGCTCGCGGCGCAACTGGAAGGGCGTGCCGGTGTCCCTGGTGCCGTCCGTCCAGCGGACGGTGGACCGGATCGCGGAGGTGCTGAGGATGTCCGACGCGGCGGTGGACGCGCTGATGGCGCACCACGTCGGTCTGGCGATGCAGCTGGAGACCTCCGAGGACGGGCGGGTTTACGACGGGCAGCGCGGGTGGTCCCGCGCGGAGCTGGACGAGGACATGGCGATCCTGCAGGAGTACGGGCGGCTGGGCGCTTCCCCCGACTCCAAGGCGGCGACCGCGCTGGCCGACCTGCGGAGGCTGGCCGAGACGGGGAAGGCGGACTACGCCCAGAAGATCGCGGAGCGGACGGAGCGGCGCAAGCAGTCCGCGGCGAAGCTCAAGGCGGAGCTGACCGGCACGCGGAACGTGAAGGGACGGGCGGCCGAGGGCTCCGACGGCGGGCGGCTGGACAGCCCCGTGCTGCTGAACCACCTGACCACGCGCTCCTGCTTCTCGTTCCTGGCGGGCGAGGCGAACATGGGCGAAGGCTTCGACGGCACCGAGGCGGGGCGGCTCTACGCCCTGGTGGAGAAGTCCTCCTACGGAGAGATGACGCGCCTGCGCCAGGACGGCGGACGCTTCAACGACGCGGTGGTGAGGATCTCCGGCGCGAGGACGATGAAGGAGCGCAAGGCCTGGTGGCACAAGGTCCGCGACGTGCATGAGCACACCGGCATCTTCGTCGACTTCTATTCGAGCGAGTACGGCTCGCGGGAGGACGGGACATCGTTCTTCCGCCAGGGCGTCAGGAAGGGGCAGCGCCTCGCGGTGGACGCGGAGGCCGCCCGCCGTGCGCTGGACGAGTTCGAACGGACGGGCTCCGCGACGGTGGACACCGAGGCGGGCGTGCGGCGGCTGGACGAGGTCTCCGCCGGATTCCTGAGACGGCAGCTGGCCGACTTCGACGCGGGGCTGGAGTCCGACGTGCAGTTCTCGCCGGACGAGGCCGAGAACGACCAGATCAAGGCGGAGCTGGCGCAGCTCCGGAAGGACGGCAAAGTGCAGGTGCTGCTGCCCTCGAAGGACGAGGTGGCGGTGCGCCGCGAACTTGCGCTCTCCCAGGGGCAGGCGCTCCAGGCGTGGCTGACCTGGCGACAGGAGGA
This sequence comes from Victivallales bacterium, assembly GCA_017417585.1. Lineage (GTDB taxonomy): Bacteria > Verrucomicrobiota > Lentisphaeria > Oligosphaerales > Oligosphaeraceae > RGIG1601. Next base: position 12,191 of record JAFPYX010000007.1, on the reverse strand, counting down.
CTGCCGGGCGGGGATGCGCTGGAACGGCTGGAACGACGAGTCGATCCGGCAGCTGGAGGCGTTCCTGGATCCGCAGGTCCGGGCGATGGGCGAGTGGATGCGGGCCGAGTTCCGCGCCGGACGCGCCGAGCTGGACCAGGCCGCCTTCGAGAAGTTCGGGGCGCACCTTCCGGACAACGAGGACTACTTCCCGACCCGCTACGCCCGGAACCAGGGCGCGGGTCTCTCCGAGCGGGGCGGAAAGGCCGCGACGATCACGCCGGGCTTCCTGGCCTCGCGGAAGTTCCACACCCTCCCAATCGACCTGACGCAGGACGCGTTCCAGGTGTTCGCCGGCGCGATGCGCGACCAGGCGCACTTCCTCGCCTGGGGGACGACCCTGGACGAAATCAACGGGGTGCTGGGGCAGGGCGATGTCCAGGAGGCGATACGGAACCGCTACAGCCAGGCGTTCCTGGACAAGCTCAAGGACCGCGTCCAGCTGCTGCGCGGCGGACAGGACGCGGGGGAGCGGCTGGACTTCTGGCTGGGGGCGGCGACGCACGTATTCGCGGCCTCCAAGCTGGGCTTCAACTTCGTCAGCGCGGCGAAGCAGTGGCTGGGGACCTTCGCGTATCTCAACGACTGCTCGCCCTCCGAGATGGCCCGCGCGCTGGGGACGGCGTTCCTCAACCTGGGGGACCGCGACCTCTACCGCCGGTTCGCGAAGGCCGCGCTGGAGAGCGACTACCTGAAGAACCGCCTGGAGGGGGGCATGGACCGCGACCTGCGCTACGTGCTCGCCAGCGCGAAGGCGACGGGGCTGGAGGGCGAGTGCCACCCGCTGGCGGAGAAGGCGGTCCAGTGGATGTACGCCCTTCCGCAGTACGCCGACCGCCTCTCGACGCTGACCGGCGGCTACGCGGTGTTCCTCCACAACTACGAGGGGGCGCTGAAGGCCGGCGAATCCGACGCGACTGCGTTCGAGAGGGGCATGCGGGCGTGGATGCGCTCGACCGACGAGACGCAGCAGAGCGCGTACCTCAAGGACCAGAACAGCTACCAGAACAGCCGTGGCGGGCTCTACCGTGCGCTGACGCTCTTCATGAGCAACCCCATCCAGGTCTCCAACCGCGAGCTGGTCGCGTTCCGCGAGGCATGGGAGAAGGGCGGGCGGACCTGGAGCGGATTCGCGAAGACGCTGGCGCCGGGCAATCCGGACGGGGCGGCCGCGCGGCGGGCGATCCTGGCCAACCACCTGGTGGTTCCCGCGCTGATGCTGCTGGCATCGGGACTGCTCAAGTACGGACTGCTGGACTACTGGGACGAGGCCGAGGCCGAGGACTACATCGTGGACTCCGTGATGGGGTCGTGGGACTCCGTGGCGATCTCTGGCGGCGTCGTGAAGAACGGCCTGCGCACGCTGGTCAGGGCGATGGAGGGAGAGGGGGTGCGCTTCGGACACTTCATGCGGGGCAACTCCTACGCGCCCGGCGCGGACGAGCTGATGGACAACCTCTCCGCGATCCTGCGTTCCGGCGGAAACCTGAAGGACGACTGGACCAGCGGCGAGGACTGGCTCAATATCGTCGAGGAGAGCCTGGAGACGGCGGGCATGGTGCTTCCCGGCGTCGGCGCGGTCCCGGTGGCGGGTTCCGCCGCGCTGCACCAGGCGCGCCGGGCGGAGAGGATGCTCCGGGACGAGGAGACTTTGAAGGCGGAGAAGAAGGAACGCGCGAAGGCCAAGGCCAGACGCACGCGCGAGAAGAACAAGGCGAAGAAGCAGGAGAAATAGAGCATGCTGACCAACCAGAGCAATTGCCAGACTTACACGATTTCGGCGGGGCAGAGCGCCTACCAGTTCCCCGTGCCGTTCCACGACCCGTCGGAGCTGTCCGTGTCCGTGCGGGACAACTCGTCGGGCACGACCACGCCCCTGGCGCGCGGAAGCGCGTCGTCGGCGGGGTACTACACCATCCCCGCGCAGGACAGCTACCTCTCCGGCGGCGTGGCGGTCACGCTCAACGCGGCGACGCTGAGCGCATACGCCGGGAAGACGCTGGTGGTCACGCGCGACGTGCCGCTGACCCAGCTGCTTGACCTGCCACGCGCCGGGCGGATCAACACGGAGAGCCTGGAGAAGACGATGGACCGCTTCGTGATGATGGCGCAGCAGCTCCAGGAGCAGCTCCGGCGAACCCTCCAGTGCCCCCAGGGGGCGCCCTACGACCGGGAGGCGGCGTACCGGTTCTTCGAGCGGATGGCCAATGGCATCGACGGGTGGCTGCAGCAGTGCACCTCTGCCGTTGACGCGGCGGGGCTGGCCGTGTCCGCGGAGTCCCAGGCGTCGGGCTACATGTCCCAGGCATCGGGCTACGCAGCAAATGCGTTGAGAGAGGCGACCTCTGCCCTGAACGACAAGGTTCATGCAAGCCATTACATGTCCTCTGCAGGCGGGTACATGTCCCAGGCGTCGGGGTACATGTCCTCTGCGGGCGGGTACATGTCCCAGGCGTCGGGCTACATGTCCTCTGCGGGCGGGTACATGTCCCAGGCGTCCGCATGTGTTGGACAGGCGTCCTCTGCGGGAGCGGCCGCTGCCGCTTACGCGCTGGAATCGAAGTTGAACGTCAGGGAAAATGGCGTGGAGATCGTATTCTCTACCAATACTGGGAACCCTAGCAAGTATTGGGAGGGATACATACGCCGTCCGGATGGCGTTACCGGTCCCTACGAGCCGCATGATGGCGATGCAGTCCTTTTCGTGTGCAATGACAGCTGCGCCGACATTGCGGACGGCTTTATTCTTAATTATCCGCCGTTGGGGCCGGATGACACGATGATATTTTCGGCTGCCAATGTTTACCAGGCGACATTCCATTGGTCTGTCGGTGGAATCTCCCATGTCTTCGTTCCACCCTTCCCCCGGATGGCGTTGATGGTCTATGACGGAGACATGGGCGAGTGGAAGTGTCCCGAGCAGCAGGGACTCCTGGAGATAATGGAAAACTTCTATCACAAAAATGAGATTAACACCTTGCTACGCGAACGCGCCTCATCCAGCCACACCCATTCGCAGGGCGACGTCTCGGGACTTTCCTCCGCGCTGGCGGGGAAGCAGGACGTCATTTCCGCCGGCTCCAACGGTCAGGTATTGACAATGGTGAACGGGTGGATGCAGTGGGCCAACCCTTCCTCTTCGGTCGAGGCTGACTCGGCCTTGAATTCATCCTCCACCAATGCAGTGCAGAACAAGGCTGTCTGGTCCGCGCTGTCAAGCAAGGCGGGCAATAGCCACACCCATTCGCAGGGCGACATCTCGGGACTTTCCTCCGCGCTGGCGGGGAAGCAGGACGTCATTTCCGCCGGCTCCAACGGTCAGGTATTGACAATGGTGAACGGGGGGATGCAGTGGGCCACCCCTTCCTCTTCGGTCGAGGCTGACTCGGCCTTGAATTCCTCCTCCACCAATCCCGTGGAGAACCAGGCGGTCTGGTCTGCGCTGTCAAGCAAGGCTGGACTATCGAACGGCGCAGTTTCGCGATCTTTGCTTCCCGTGGCAGGCTCCAATTCCAGCGAAAAAGGCGTGGTGTATGTGCCTAATCGTGGAATCATTGTATCCAGCGGTGGTTTGCAGATTGCATCTGCCACTAACGAGGAGATTGCATCTAGGCTTGGCGCATATAATCCCATTTGGGCATCGCAGATTAACCTCGTTGTGAAGGCAGCTCTGACTGACAGCAACCATGTCACGCTTTCATCGGAGGAGCAGGAGACGGCGCGTGGCGTCATCGGCGCGGTTCCGGCAGTCCATTCTCATACAATTGCCAACGTCAGTGGCTTGCAGAATGCACTCAATAGCTGTGTCGCCCACGTGAATTCATTGGCGGATGTCAGTGCGCAGTGGACGGCGAACGCAGCGATTCGCGGTACGGAGAAGGTATATATCTGCCGTGGCGAAAACACCACCGACCAGGAAGAAATGCTCAAGGGGCATATCTACCATCTGGTGCTGTTCCCTGAGGCATACGAATATACCTATGAGGACACGATATGGGAGGCCGAATGGGTTCCTTGGGCTGGATGGGGTGGCACTTGGCAAGAGGTCACAGGAACGGTCTATCGACGCACGCAGAACGACGATGCGGACGGCGACTACGTGTACGATGAAGACGAGGGAACCTACACCAGAGAGGACGGAGCGTATCAGTACAAGTGGCTCCACGCAGAGAATGACCCGGATTCGCAATCGGCCTTCGCGGGATGGTATCTGTATGACACGACCATCGCGGATCCGTACTCCCACTTCCAAGACGCAGACCCTGGTGACACTCGCATCTGTAGTCCGGCGAATCCGTTGCAACACCTGGTTGAAACGGAGATAGTGACCGGAATCAAATTTGTTTTCCAAGGCGGATACATCTGGCACGCGCATACTGTCACGCGAACATTGACGGGCTTCACTATTGACTATCTCTGGAGCGACATTACGCCGTGTGTGGCGGGCACCTGCCCGTTCGTCGACCCTGCCGATACCATCACGGCATTGCAGTCCAGAATTACCGCGCTGGAGGCTCTGGAGATGGGCACGCTGACGGTGAATCATACGGGCACCGCCCCGGCCGGGGCGCAGTGGAGCGTGGACTCCGGCACGACCTGGCACGACTTCGGCGACAGCCTGACACTCGCGCCGGGCACCTATACCGTCACCTGCAAGAGCGTCACTGGCTACACCACACCGTCCAGCCAGAGCGTCACGCTCACCGCCGGAGGCACGCAGACGGCATCCGTGGCGTACACGGCAGTTGCGACCACGGCAACAGTGACGCTGACCTTCTCCGGCACTCCGCCGCAGGGCGCCGGCTGGACCATCGACGGCAATACCTACACCAGCGGGCAGACCGCCACGCTCGACCCCGGCACCTACGCAATCACCTACGCCAGCGTGGCGGGCTACGACTCGCCTTCAACGCCATCGAGCGTGACCGTTGCGGCAGGGGACGCGCTCACACTCTCCGCCGAATACACAGAGCAGCAGGCCGCGCCGTCTGCGGACTACATCGTGTCCGGCGCTTCCAACGCTGCCGCGAACGGTGGATACAACCTCGATTCATCCAAGACCAACAATGGCGGCGGTCCGGTGTATAAAAACGCCAACGACTGGTATCTGACGTACGCATACGACAACGACGACCTCGAATCGAACCGCTGGATAATCGTCGACACATTCTTCACGCAGGGCGATTTCTTCCGCTATGGAATCCAGTCCATGGCATCAGGCACCGGGAATGCAGTGCCAACGACCGGCTGGAGCAACAACGTGACCGTGACGGAGGCATAAAATGACAATGCGGGCATCCGACATCGCAAGATACCGCCCGCTCTGCCTGGAGCTGCCCGGCGGGGAGATCCTCGACCGATACACCGACGAGCAGGCCGCCGCCATCTGCAACGGAGTCGGCGCCGCCTGGACGGATCGGGTCCTGCCCCGCGCCTCGTCCATCCTTAACAGGGCGTTGCCGTGGGCGGTGGCGCCGAGCATCGTGCACGATCTTGCCTACCACGAGGGCAAGGGGGGCGACGCAGGGCGTGCCATGGCCGACGCGCAGTTCCTTGCAGGCTGTCAGCTCTGCATTGAGTGGTGCAGCGACTATCCCTGGACCAGATGGTGGCGGGGCCGCAAGGCCCGGGCGCTTTATGTGATAGTGCGGAAATTCGGTGATTCTGCCTGGGAGGGCAAATAACAATGACAGAAGAGCAATTCACCCAGCTGCTGCTGGACATCGGCGAAATCAAACGAAGCGTAAAAGACGACCACAAGGCTCTTCGTGGGAACGGGCAGCCTGGATTGCTGGACCGCATGAAGGCGGTGGAGACGAAGGTGGCCGTCGGCGTCTGGGGCATCCGGGCGCTGTGCGCAGTGATAGGTTTTGTCGGGGGGAAAATCCTCGACGTCATCGCCCAGCGATTGGCTGGCTAAACCCCAAACATAACATAAGGAATAAACAAAATGAACTACAACAAATTCTTGTTATTTGTCCTGCTAGGCACCCTCCTGTTTGTCGCGGCCTCCTGCGGGCTGTTTCGCCAGCCAGTCGGACAGACCACCAACATCGGCTACCAGATCAACGCCGATCCCAGCTCCCAGCCGACTATTCAGATCGGCAGCAACGGAGCTCAGACCACTGGCATCTACGGTGGAACCGTCACGCCGGGCGAGACCGGCGGCGCACCGCTCGTGGGAAACAACGTGGGCACTGCCAACCGAACCACCGACGCAGACGTCTCGGCGTCGCTCCAGAAGGACACGAAGGCGTCCGGCCAGACGCAGGCGCGGGACAGCTCGCCGCAGACGGTGACCCAGACCCCGACCACCACCGACACCACCACTCAGGACAAGCAGGTCAACGTGCCTGTGTCCGTAGGTCAGAAGGCCGATTCGGCGGCGGCTCCAGCCACGCCCTCGGCGCAATAACCCTGTGCCCCGCCGGACGCGGCATGGTCCGTGCGGACAGAAGGAAGGCGAAGCCTGTCCGGCGGGGCATATTACCATCCCCGCGAAAGCGGCCCAAGGCGGACTACGGTTCGCCTTTTTTATCCCAGGCTCGGGAACTTGGCCATCGCCGCCCGCTTCGCCCTCATGTCCTCCACCCGCGCGTAGATGCGCGTAACCATCTGAGACGTGTGGCCAAGCCAGCTCTGAATCACCGCCAGTGGAACCCCCGCCTCCGCGCAGATCGATGCGAAGGTCGTGCGGAATGCATGGGCGCAGAACTGCCCCGGCTCGCCCGTGATTCCGGCGCGGTGCAACAGCCGCCGGAAGCGTGTCGTCAGCACTCCCGGCGCATTCCTATACTTCGCGGCCAGCGACGGAAACAGCTCCGTTCTGCCGTCCGCCACCGTCTTTCTGACATATTCATGCAGATCGGGATGCAGGGGAAACTCCACCCGCTTCGAAGTCTTCGCCATCGTCCGCGATACCGTCATCGCCTCCGCGTCGATGTCCGCCATCCTCAGCGTCGTGCAGTCGCCCATCCGAAGACCAGTGTAGAGCATCCAGCGCGTCAGCGCGGCGAACTCCGCGCCGTCCTCGCGGCTCTGGTGGAGCGTCTTCAGCCGGTCCGCCTCGGCCAGCAGCGCGTCGATCTGCTCACGGGTCAGTGGCTCGCGGTGCGTCGTCTCGCTCTGCGAGTGGCGCGGCTTCGGCGGCCACAGTTCCTGCGGAGTGCCCAGCCTTGTGCACACCGCCCGCGCATACTGGTATATCACCTGGGCATTGCGCGGCGGATGCGCCAGAAGAATCTCCTCAATCATTGGCTTGGTGAGATCTCCGATAGTCGCGGCGCCTCTTGACTGCGCGTCCTTGACGAAACAGTCCCACGCCTCCTTTGCATGCGCCAGCGTCCGGGGCTTCGCATCTCCCCGTTTTCCCCGATATCCAGCCTTGTCCCACGCCTCCCGAAGAGACACCTGGGCGCTCCTTGCCTCTCCTGCCTCCTTGCGCAACCGCCGTGCCTTTGCGGCCAGCGCGTCAAGTTCCTCTGCCGAGTTATCCAGCAAAGCAGGCGCCAACAGGCTTCTGGCCTTCGCCATCGCCTCGTCGTAGTCCGTGCATCCCGTCGATATGCGCACGCGCTTCCCGTGCCCGTCCATCACCGATGCCTGCCAGATACTGCCTCCCTGTCGTTTATAAAGCTTCATTGTGTCAAAAGTGTGTCAATTCGTTCTTGGTTCTCTAAGTGGAAAATAAATGAACTTCCCTTAATATAACATCTTTCTGGATTTTTGCTATTTCTTCATAAATTATTATATTTGATATAGATAAAATAATGGTAGTCCGAGCGAGGATCGAACTCGCGACTTCCTGCTTAGAAGGCAGGTGCTCTATCCAACTGAGCTATCGGACCACCGGAAATTGGGAAATATGTGTTCAGTTTTCCATTATGGTGACAGTGCCATTCGGGGCAATCACCCGAGTCTTTTGTTCTGGCGGGGTACAGAGCCATTGCCAGTTCCATATACCTTCTGGAGATAGTTCTGCATGATACTTCCAGATCCCAACGAAATTCTCAGGATTCAAGGTTTTTTGTGGCAAATGGTGGAAAATGACATCAACACTTAAGCCGCCATTCTCAAGCGGTGCAAGCGTTGCCTCGGCCGGGGCGTTGAAAGACACTCCCCGGATGGGAGGCTGGTAGGTGGTTGGCGAAAGTTTTACTGACAGCTGCTCCAGTTCTGCTTCACCCTTGATGGTGAATTTGCCATTGGGATGACTTAAGGAATTGGAATCCGGTTTGAAGAGACATGGCCGAGGGGCGTCATCGGGCCGCGGAGGCCTTTCGGCACGTTCGCCGGAGAGGATGTTCAAGTGCGTCAAGTCGTAGTCCAGGTCGGTGACAACTGGTTCGGCAACCATCTTGACAAGATGCTCTTTGAGGTGGCTCTGCGCCTGCTCGAAGAGGACCTGGGCCTGTTTCGGGACGGCATTTTCCGCGATCTGCCGGGCCATTGCTGAAAGCAATTGCTCGGGTGCCATCAAGTCGGAGTTTTGCAGCTCGTCGAAATCGCGGTATGCGGGGAAGGGTGTATTGTTCAAATTGACCAGGGTGTCATGGTTCGGGCGAATGGAAACGGAGATGGTCTGGTCAGGCTTGGCACTCTGAATCTGTTCAAAGTCGGGATAAGCCTCATCGCTGAACCAAACCTTGAGTGCCTTGTGGCAAGGAATGCCGACCACGAGGTTTTCCTGGATGCCAAAGCTGTCCTTGTAAACCAAGATGGGTTCAAAACCGGAGAACGGGAATTGGATGGCGCAGTTTCGACTGGTGCTGTTATATACCATCACACTTGCAAATTGCTTGGTCGCATAGTTATAAATGCGAAGTCCACGCACGATGCCGAAGAAAAGCACTGCCAAGGCCGCAATGGCGAAAAGCACCTTCTTTATGCGTTGGCCAAGCGAGACATGTTCGGAAGCGGTCTGGCTTGTCGGAGAGGATGCTTTCTGGTTTGCCACGGACTTCCTGCGCTTGCCGCGCTTGGGCAGCGGCGCAAACCCAGACAATGGCGCCAAATCGTCGAAGTGGATGGCGAGTTCCGGTTGTTCCGTCTGGGGGGCACCCACGCCAAGGGGAATGTTGAGGATCTGATACAGAGGGCGCCAGGCCTGTTTGGTCCAGATCAAATCACTGGGAAACAGATTGCCGGCTTCCAGTTGCTCCTGCAACTCCGCAGAGGACATCGGCATGCCATTGGGTTGGCCGGGGTCGTGGTAGACCAGATGGCAGTCCAAGGAACTCTCGGAGGGGATGGTGATTTGGCGTTGACAATACGGACAGGGTGTCTGTTGGGAGGCGGACTGCTCGTCCACGCAAATCACTTTGCCGCAATGTTCGCAGGGGAAAAGGATCATAATGGGCTGATTGTATGAAAATAAGACTGGAAACACACAAAGATAAGTCTCTTTTAAGATTTTTCAAGTAGGTGTGGTCATTTTCAGATGCGACAAGGCCGCCAGGCAATGGGGATGTGTGACAAATTGTCGCGGCAGGGTCCGAGGATTTGAGGTGAAATGGCTTGGCATGTTTAATGCTATAGTTGTTGTTATAGACGACATTCAGACAATGACCAAAGACTTTGGGAATGGAGAGCGGATTCCCGATGTTTTTGCAAATTGGCTAAGAGACAACATTTAGGAGGTAAACCATGAACTATGATCAACTTACTGTAAAGAGCCGTGAGGCGATTGGCGAAGCTCAGCAGCTCGCCGCGAAGATGAACCAGCCGGAATTGACGGGACTTCACCTGCTTTCCGCAATGATCGACCAGCAGGGCGGAATTACCTCGGCGCTTCTTCAGCGCTTGGGAAAGGACCCGGCCGCGTTGCGTCCGCAATTGGACACTGAGCTGGGGAAGCTCCCGCATGTCTCTGGTGATGTCGGCAAGGTCTTTTTGAGTGCGGAACTCAACGGCATTCTGACAAAAGCCGACCAGGCAAAGAGCGATTTCAAGGACGACTTCATCAGCGTGGAGCATCTGCTCCTGGGCATTCTTCGGCAGGACGGCGATGCCGCCAAATTGCTGAAAGCCAATGGCATCCAAGAGATGGACCTGCTCAATGCCATCAAGGAGATCCGCGGAAACCAGCGCGTGACCACCGAAGACCCGGATGCGACCTACGACGCACTGCGCAAATACGGCCGCGACCTTACCGCAATGGCGCGCCAGAACAAGCTCGATCCGGTCATCGGGCGTGACGAGGAGATCCGGCGCACCGTCCAGATCCTCTCGCGCCGCACGAAGAACAACCCTGTGCTCATCGGCGAACCCGGCGTCGGCAAGACCGCCATCATCGAAGGGCTGGCAGGACGAATCGTGAAAGGCGATGTGCCGGAGGGCCTCAAGAACCGCCAGCTGATTGCGCTGGACATGGGTGCGTTAATTGCCGGCGCGAAGTTCCGCGGCGAGTTCGAGGAACGCCTGAAGGCGGTGCTCAACGAGGTCACCAAGTCCGACGGCCAGATCATCCTCTTTATCGATGAATTGCATACCGTGGTGGGCGCGGGTGCTGGTGCCGAAGGCGCGATGGACGCAGGGAATCTCCTCAAGCCCATGCTGGCGCGCGGCGAACTCCACTGCATCGGCGCGACCACGCTGGACGAATATCGCAAATACATCGAGAAGGACAAGGCACTGGAACGGCGTTTCCAGACCGTGCTGATCCAGCCGCCCACCGTGGAGGACACCATCTCCATCTTGCGTGGACTGCGCGAGCGCTACGAGGTGCACCATGGTGTGACCATCCGCGACTCCGCGCTGGTCTCCGCCGCCGTCCTCTCCGACAGGTACATCTCCGACCGCTTCCTGCCCGACAAAGCCATCGACTTGGTGGACGAGGCCGCCGCCAAGATCCGCACCGAAATCGACTCGCGACCAGTGGAGCTGGACGAGGTGATCCGCCGCCGCACGCAGCTGGAGATCGAGCGCAACGGCCTGGAGAAGGAACACGACGACGCCTCTAAGGAGCGTCTGGCGAAACTGACCGAGGAACTCAGCGAGGTCAAAGAGAAGGCAAACGCCCTCCAGGCGCGTTGGGAGGCCGAGAAGAACGCCATCGGCGACATCCGCAAGGTCAAGGAGAGCATTGAACTGGCCAACCACCAGCTGGAACAGGCGCAGCGCAACAGCGACTACGAGGCCGCCAGCAAACTGCGTTTCGCGACCATCCCCGGATTGGAAAAGCAACTTGCCGACTTGGAAGAGGTCGCCCACGGACGCAACGAACGGCTCCTGCGCGAGGAGGTCACCGACGAGGATATCGCCGAAATCATCAGCCGCTGGACCCACATTCCTGTCTCCAAACTCATGCAGGGCGAGCGCGAAAAACTCCTGAAGCTTCCCGAACAACTTCACCATCGGGTGATTGGGCAGGACGAGGCGGTGAACGCGGTCTCCGAGGCCATCCAGCGGGCCCGCGCCGGCCTTCAGGATCCCAAGCGGCCCATCGGCAGCTTCCTCTTCCTGGGACCCACCGGTGTCGGCAAGACCGAACTGGCCAAGACGCTTGCGGAGAGCCTCTTCGATGACGAGAAGGCGCTGGTGCGTCTGGACATGACCGAGTACATGGAGAAGTTCTCCGTGTCGAGACTGGTCGGCGCACCTCCCGGATATGTCGGCTACGACGAGGGCGGACAGCTCACCGAGGCCGTGCGGCGTCGCCCCTACAGCGTGGTGCTCTTCGACGAGATTGAGAAGGCGCACCCCGATGTCTTCAACATCCTCTTGCAGGTGCTGGACGACGGGCGGCTCACCGACTCCCAGGGGCGCGTGGTGGACTTCAAGAACACTGTCATCATCCTGACCAGCAACCTGGGCTCCGAGGAGATTGTCGAGGCCGGCGTGGATGACTTCGAGACTATCCGTAGCAAGGTCATGGCACTCCTGAAGGCGCACTTCCGCCCCGAGTTCCTGAACCGGCTGGACGACATCGTGTGCTTCCACCGTCTGGAGAAGGAGCAGATCAAGGGCATTGTTCGCTTGCAGCTGGAGCAGCTGGTCTCCCGTGTGGCGCAACAGCGCATGACGCTGGAAGTTACCGACGCCGCATGCGCGGCGGTCGCCGACGAGGGCTACGAGCCCGCCTACGGCGCACGCCCGCTCAAGCGGGTGATCATCCACCGCATCGAGAACCCGCTCTCGCTCACGCTGCTGGG
>JAFPYX010000099.1 GCA_017417585.1 Victivallales bacterium | reverse complement strand
GCGAAGCGCCGGATGGTCCGTCGGCACTGGAGAATGTCATTGAAATCCATGGCTGAGAGAAATTTAGCTTGTTGATAGAATCTAGGTCTGCTAGCCCGGCTAGGTCTGCTAGTCCGGCTAGGTCTGCTAGCCCGGCTAGGTCTGCTAGTCCGGCTAGGTCTGCTAGTCCGGCTAGGTCTGCTAGTCCGGCTAGCCCGGCTAGAAAGGTAAAAACTATTTTGGTTGAATCGTTGCCATCAATTGGCTAGCGAAGGCAGTTCTTCGATGGTGATGGTGATCGCGCCTTTCTGGATGGGTTGTTCCAGAATGATGGCAAGGCGTTTGGGATGGTCTGCGTTTTCCTTGACGACTTCGCCGATCTCGGCAGTCCAGTCGGCACCTTCCGCCTTGATTGTGATTTTGAGGCCATTCTGGGCGTTTTCGACGGCGAATGCGTGGTCGTCGAGTTGGCGGAACTGCTGGAAAGTCACCAAAGCGTCCTCAAAGCGTTGCGGGGAGGCGAATTCCACTTCGTCCCGCACTGTGACCCGCCGATTCGCGCGGTCGAAGATGAATGTCCGCGTGAGGCTCTTGAGTTCCGTTGCCTCTGGATAGGCGTCAGCCATGTCGCAGACCAGCGTGTCCATCTGCTCAGTGAAATCCGTGTGGATGAATTTACCGCAGGCGTTTCTGCCGGTGGACTGGAGTTTGCCGGCCACGATTGGCACGGAATGCCCGTAGGAGTTGAGCATCTGACTCTCGTAGCGTTGCTTTGAGAAGGTCCGTCGGGTGTAAGTCTCGCTGCCTGGATCCACGATGTAGGGGACCTTGTTGAGCACCACCACAAACGAGCCGACATCGTTGTGGTTGTGTAGTTCGGCATTGTGTCCTGCCTTGAAAGCCACGCCGAAATTCCCCTTTGCGGCATCCTGGCTGCGTCCGATGTAGATGCCTGCGTCCTCAAAGAGATGTCGTGGCGGCCAAGCGGGAGTAGCGGGGGCCTGTTCTGCATACGGCGTCTCGTCAACAAATATCCGCAGTGGCGTCATGGCATAGTCGAAAACGGCGGTTGCCGGCGGGATGCGCTTCAGGAACACCTGCGGACAATGCCGCTGGATGAGGGCCTGTATGCCGATGCCTGGGCGTCCTTTGATGTCGCAGTCGGCAAAGGCGGGGCAGACCCCCTCGTCGATCTGGATATTACGCGCATAGGCGCAGATGGCTTCGATTTTCGGCGAAATTTCGTAGAGGTCGAGTTTTCCACTGGTGGCGGCCAGGACGGTTTCGGCCAGAATTGCAAAATGCCCGAAACCGTAGTTCCAGTAGCCGATGCCCTCGGAGCAATAGCCGTCATTGGTAAAGCCTTTGAAAAAGAATGACAGCGAATGTTCCATGGCGGCGAGAATTTCCGCACGCTCCTGTTTGTCCCGCAACAGGATCAGGCTTGCGCGCACCAGATTGCAGGTGCAGACGGCGTTCCAGTTGCTGGTGCCGTGAATCCACCAATGTCCATTGCGGAAATGACCGGAGCGGATATCCTCCTGGTAAGGCGTAATCACGCGCCGAAGGCATTCCATGCGGAGGCGTTCGCGGATTTCGGGCGAGAGCTTGTCCTGGAACCACCAGTCGATCTGCGCCAGATTGGCGGCCAGTTCCGTGGCGGCCAGGTCGCCGTGGAAGCGCGTCTGGTGAAAGCTGGTCAGATTGCTGTCATGGGCGGGCAGAGTCCAGCTCTTTTCCGTGAAAAGCCTATCGAGTTCGGCCTCAATGGCAGGGATGAACCGCCCTTGCCATTCGACAAGTTCCGCAAAGACGAAGTCGCTGAGACGCTGGGAACGGCGGTAAGTGAGCCGCTCGTAGTTCGAGCGATTGCCCGTGCGGGAGAACTCCAGATAGACCTCTTCGTCCATGAAGATCGGCTCTTGGGAAAGCGCATCTTCGGCTTTTCGGACGATGCCTTGTGCCGCTTTGGTGCTGGCCAGTTTCTGCCAGCGTTCCCGTTCGGCTCCCGTCGGCCCAAGTCCCGTCGGCTGTTCGGGAAGCATCTCCGCGATTTCGGCGACGCGTTGTGCCGAGAAGAGGGCGGCGGGCTCGGCAAAGGCGGAATGGCATAATAGGATAAAAAGAGCCGGAAGGGTGCCGCGCATAGCAATGGCAATAGATGATTTCATGGGGCGGTCATCTGGTTCTTGCGAGGTAAAGTAACGTTATGGAATTATAATATATAGTCGATTCCCAATCTGCGTGATGTGGGTGACGAAGGTGGCTTGCGAATGCTACATCGGTCTCGTCTTATGCAAAGAAATTACAAATAACATTTTATTTATAATGCATTACGATGATTTCTATGCCATTTTCCAGCTGCTTGTCTGGGCAAGCATGGTGGCGATGCTCGGCTTGGCGTTTCGCCCCTTGCCGCCGTCTGCAAAAAAGCAACGACGACAACTGGCAGACGCAGGTCTGGGGTTGTTGCTCGTGGTCGGACTGTTTGATGCACTTCTTTTAACCGCCAGTAAACCGACTCTTTTCACGGTGTCGCTCGTTTGTCTCGGTCTGCTGCTCTGGTTGTTTTCGTTTTGCCGAGGCAGATTCCGCTTGTCGGCGTTTGGCAGTCTGTTGTCCAGCGTGGCCATCCTGTTGGCGTTACTGTTCTATCCACCGCAACAGGGCAAATATGCAGATTCAAGCCGAAAGAATTTCCCCAAGTTGTTGGCTCGAAACGCATTTCAAACCTACATGGAAAACGCGAAATCCTCCAGCCAGACGACGGTCTATCCGGAGGGCGTGCTGGACGACGCCCATCCGTTCTGTCAGGCCCATCCTGAGTTGACTGGGAAGTTCAAACCGGCGGAAATATTTCAGCCATGCTGGCATACCTGCTTTACAGGAGTCTTCCGGCGCGAAAAACTGCCTCCGCCGATTTTTCACGAGGGAACTTTTGACGACAATCTGCCGCAATTGCGAGAATATTACGGCTTGGCGTCGGATGAAGAATAAATCACGCAATTAAATATATTATAATATATTGTATTTTAAATAGTTAGATTAAAATTCACTACGGTCGATGACGTTCTGCTGGAGTTCAGGGGTGAGGTTGCCGAAGTACTCGCTGTAGCCGCCGACACGCACGATGAGGTCGCGGTGGAGTTCGGGGTGTTTCTGGGCATCCAGAAGCACCTGGCGGTCAAGGACATTGACGGAGAGCTGCTGCCCGCCGTTGTCGAAGTAGGTCTTTGCCAAGGCGATGAAAGCGTCCATGCCGTCCTCGGTGCAGAAGAGCGACTTGGCGAATTTGAGCTGGGTGACGAAGCCGCTTCCCGCCTCGGTCTGGCGGTAGTGCATCAGCGACTTGAGCAGAGCGGTGGGACCATGGGTGTCGGTTCCGGGGGTGGCACCGATGGCGTCTGCGAAGTTCGCCTCGCCTTTGCGTTTGCCGTTGGGGAGGGCGGCGGTGGCAAGGCCGTTTTCGGCGGCTCGTGAGAATGGGCTGCAACCGCCAGTGTAGATGCCACTGCGGAAGGTACGGTGTTTTTTGAGTTCCAGCATGAAGTGGTTCACGACTTCGGCACAGAGTTCATCCAGTTCTGGGCGGTCGTTGCCGAATTTCTCGCAGGATTTGAAGTCGCGCCAGAGTCGCTCGTGGCCGACGAAATCGTCCGCCAATGCCGTAACCAGCTCGTCCATCGAGTATTTGCCTTGGTCGAAGACGAGTGTCTTGATGGCCCAAAGAGAGTCTGCGGCATCGGCGATGCCCTCGGCGAGAATCTGACCATGACCGTAGCGTGGACCGCCGTTCTTGTAGTCGCGTGCAGTCTCGAGGCAATCCTGAATCAAGCAGGATCGCAGGGGATTTGGGGCGACTTTCGCATAGATTTCCTGGCAGCGGTTGGCGAGGTTGCAGGTGAAATCGATGATGTGGTCGAGCATCTGGTAGTAGAGCGACAGGAACTCCTGGAAGGAGCGCGTCTTCCGAGCTGAACCGAACGATGGCGCGATGGCCTCTGCTGGGGAAACCGCATAGTCGTAGCCATCGTGCAGAGTGAGTTCCAGGACTTTGGCGAGATTGACCTCGCCGTCCTAAAGGCCCATGTGTGACTTGCCGAAGATATCGATTTGGTTGCAGCCGTTCATGCAGTATTCGTGGCTGTCGGCGGGCGAGATGCCGAGTTTTTCGAGGGCAGGGCAGACCACCTCGTCATTGTAGAGTGCAGGCAGGCCGTTGCCGGTGGCGAGCGATTCGGCGGAGAGTTCCCAAAGGCGTTCGGGGGTATTGCGGTGGACGCGCACAGTCAGGTTCGGCGTCTGATAGCGCAACTCCTTGACTTTCCGCAGAATGAGGTAGGATAAATCGTTCGTTTCATCCTGCCACTGTGCATTGGAGCCAGAGAGGCAGAGGTTCCAAGCTCGCACGTAATGCATTGCCTCCAGCAGTCGCGTGACCATCTCCTCGCTCTCCTCCGGCGAGCTGACACGGTAGAATTCGTACATAAACTGATCGAGGCGGCCAGGCGAGTCGATGGCGTCGAAGGTGAAGAGGAGCCAGAAGAGCATCGATGCGGAGTGCATGTCGAAAGCGCCCTCACGGGGGATGCGTCGGAAGTCGTCGCGAATGCGTGACCACTCCTTTTGCCGTGGTCCGGCAACCTGGGCCTTCTTCTCTGCTTCGGCGAGGATGCGGTTGCCGAGGATGTCTAGGGCGTCGAGCGTGAGCCGTGAAGCGAGATAGAAGTCGTCGTGGCCTGGATTCTTCGCCTGACATTCCTCAAGGTAGTTTCGCAGGCCGTTCGTGCCCAGGCGGAGAAGACGTCCGTAGTCGGGATTGCCGTGGCCGATCCAGGTTCCGCCCCAGCAGGCGTGGGACTGAACGAGCCGCCACTCCACCGGGCTGATGCTCTCGTGGATGTGCTTCCAGGTCGATGCCTCGATAATGGTCTGGCGGATTTCCTCCAGTTCCACGCGTTGTTCGGGGTGTTCTTCCTTTAGGCGGGAGTAGAGTTTCTCGTCGTAGGCGATTCCGCTGCCCGAGGTGAAGAACGAGGCGCCGTTGGAAGCCACGGGGCCGATGGTCGGCAGCATGCAGCACTCCGGCCACTCGACGGGACGGTTTTTTGCCGACTCCCGCAGGGCATAGCCTAGACGTACGGCGACCGAGGCCTCCGCATGTTCCGCGAATGCCCGCCCAAATGGCTCGAACTCAAATGGATAGTTCAACGGCATTGACATCGAATGTCAGAAATTATCAAGAATTGTCATGTTTTGACTGGTTTAACAGTCGGCGGCTTTGAATACCACAATCCAAAAATACCAAATGTAAGTCAGGCTAAGGTAATTCACAACAAGCGCAAAAGGGCGGACGCGATATTTGATTTCGTCGGGGGCATGACGGTGGGCTTTGAAATCTGCCCAGAGCCAGCCTCCCAATACCAAATATAATAGAGATGGACTGATTTTCCACGCCAAGACAAGATGGTCGGGATTGAGGTTCCGGCCCAATATCGGCAACAGGACACACCAATTGAAAAGCAACCAGAGAATTGGGAAGAAGATCAACCAATCGTATTTGGTGCGAGGCGACTTTATGGTGAAAACCAGAAGAACTATGCCACTTGTCAGCCACAATACCAAGAACAGGATGGCAAAATTTACCAATGGACTATTTACCAATGGACTATAATAATACATAGGAAAGCGAATTCTGTGAATTCAAATACCTGAGAATGAGCAAGAAAGAGTGTAAAAGCGGGGCGATGAGGAAGTCCATTGTGGATTCAGGCTCTATCGGCTTTGACGGAGCCATCCGGGAGGGGTTCGCCCAGGGCGGTTAGGACCTTTGCCATGCCTTCGCGGAAGTAGGGCAGGGGGGAGTCGTGGCCGCCACAGGGGATGAGCGTGAGGTGGAAATTCTCTTTGCCTTTCATCTGCTCCGCCAGGTCGAGAGCCTCGGAGACCGGAATGATCGCGTCGCCTTCGCCGTGGTAGAAGAAGACGGGCATGGTCAGTCGGTCGCAATGCTTGCGCACATCGTGCATCGCAAGCATCTCCTCCGTGGGGTAGGCTTGGCGGATGGCGGCGAGGATCTCTGGAATGACGGGGAATCGGTCTGGCTGGTCGCACCACTCGATGTAACTGCGCAGGGAGGTCGCCGCGCCCAGAGGGACGACGCCGTCCACTAGTTCGGGGTGGCGGATCGCGAAGATGAGTGCGCCAGTGGCACCCATCGAGCCGCTGGCGATGACCAGATGGCGCCAAGGATGCGCAGCCTTCAGGTTCTTGAGAAGATCCGCCAGATCGTCCACGGCGGCGGGGGACATCCACGCGTTGTCCCGGAGGTTTGGGCTGACGACGGTGGCGTCCAGCTCCTTCAGGCATTGGCGCCAATCCTCCAGGTCGCCTCGGGTCAGGAGTTGGTCGCCGTGGGAGCCGTGACCGTGCAGGACGACGATGCAAAGCGGCCGTGCGCCGGGATGGAGTATATACCAGTCAGTGGCGCCGTCCACGGCACTGGTGTATTCTCCACGGATGAACTGGAAGTCCGTTGAAAGGGAAGAATAATTAACTGTCATGAGTCGAGCTAGGGAAAATCGGGTTGCGTTTGACAGTGAAATATAACTGAAAACAATGTTTTAAACAGGCAGAACTGCAAATCCATGCTAATTTTATTTTTGTACTTGGTTGTTTTCATGGGGGACCTGTCGTTCCTCATAGGTTTAAAAAGAGGCTCTGGTCGTTAGACCTATAAATAACAAATTTGATTTTGGTAAAATGGCGACGATTCCGATTCCCAGTGGTTTGCAGACGCACAAATGTGTGATTGGCAATGATGTCCTGCCGGAGATTCCGGCGTTATTGCGGGAGTGCTGGCCAGATGAAGGCCGGCCGGTGCGGATTGTGGCAGACACCAACACCTGGAAAGTCGCCGGACAACGCGTGCAGGAGTTGCTCCAGGATACTGGATTCGAGGTGGATACGCCAGTCATCTTTCCGGGTAGCGTGCTCTTCCATGCGGAGTACAAATATGTGGAATTGTTGCGAGAACCCCTGAAGGGGCACCGTCCAATTTCGGTGGGTTCTGGCACCTTGAACGACTTGGTCAAGCGCACGACCGAGGAAGTGGGCATCGATGGCTACCTCTCCTGTGCGACTGCGGGCTCCGTGGACGGATACACTTCCGCCGGAGCCGCCATTACCAAGGACGGCTTCAAGCAGACGCTTCCCTGTGCGGCACCGTTGGTGATCGTAGCGGACAACGCGGTCGTGCGCACTGCGCCCGTCGAGATGACCGCCGCCGGTTACGCTGACCTCGCCGCGAAGGTTCCGGCCGGCGGAGACTGGCTGATTGCGGATGCCGTGGGTGCCACGCCCATCCATCCCGTCGTCTGGCCGATGGTTCAAGAGCATCTCCAGGAGTGGCTCGACAATCCCGAAAAGTTGCTTGCAGGGGACGAAACCTGCTATGCGAACCTTTTCAACGGCCTCTGCCAAACTGGTTTCGCAATGCAATATATGAAGGACTCGCGACCCGCCTCCGGTGCCGAACACCTCTATAGCCACATCTGGGAGATGCGGGACATCCGCAAGGACGGAGTCCAGCCCTCGCATGGCTTCAAGGTTGCCGTCGGCTCGCTGATTACCACCGCGCTGATGGAGGAGGTCTTTTCCCATTGTAGCGTAGAGGAATTGCGCCGGTGGTCGGCTGAGGCTCCGGAACTCACGCCAGAGCGCCGTCATGAGCAAATTGACCAGTGTCTGAAGGGCACCACGATGGAGGAGGGCGCAAGGAAGGTTGCGTTGGCGAAGCTGCTTACCGGCGAGGCGTTGCGGGAACGCCAGGAACTCCTTTACGCCAAGCATGATGAGCTGGCGGAGAAACTGCGAAAGCAGTTGCTGCCCTTTGAGGAACTCAAACGGCGTTTCGCGCTATTGGGTTGCCCGACGAGTTTCGAGGAAATCGGCCTGAATGTCCCCGAATGGCTGGAATATTCCACGTTGGCGGCCGGAATGATCCGCAACCGCTACACCATCCTTGATGTGCTGACGGAACTAAATGTTGTCAGCCCCATTCTCGACCGAGTGGCGAAGCGTTTTAATTAGTAATATCCTAATTACACGACGTGGTGGCGCTGTGGGGAATTGTCGCTGGGAACTATAATCGTTAACTTGCCGTCATGATTCCCTGCCCCAAGCAGTCATGGTCATTGGGAAAAAGTTTCAAGGCAAGTTAAAGATATAATTCCCAGAGTTATCCGCCTGAACGATAAGCAGAGTTACTTCTCTAGAAGGATATTCCGGAGCGTGGCGAGGTCCTCGGGGGTGAAGCCAAGCGAAAAGACATATTGCTCGACGCGCTCCCGCAAGGTCTCGCCTGGATACTGGTCGAAGACCTTGATGAGTTTGTCGAGGTGCGTTTCGTGGGTGTATTGCGGGTGGTGGAAGGTGAAGGCGGTAGCCTCCCAGTCCCGACAGAGGTCTTCCTCTGAGACGCCAAGCAATGCGTTGATGATGAATACGATGGTGCCAGTGCGGTCCTGCCCTGCGGAACAGTGGATGAGAATGGGATAGTTGGCGCGATCGAAGAAGATTCGCAGGGCGGAAGTGCATTGCTGGCGGCCCCATTCTTCGTCGATATGCTCATAGTCCGCGCCTGAGACATTGAGGTAGCCAGTCGGCGGGTCGGGTATGGCATCCTCAGGCAGTCGCAGGTCGAGTTCCATCTGGATGCCGAGGCGCTTGACGAGCCAGTCGCAGTTCTCGCCGTTTGGGACGTATGCCGCGCTTCGATAGACGATCCCCTGGCGGACGCACTTGCCGTCGATGGTTTTCCAGCCGCCCGCATCGCGGAAATTCGGGATGTCTCCGACTTTCATCAATCGAGGTGGCGTGTCGGCGGCACGGAAGGTATAGAATGGCGGCGAATGCATCGCCGTTGCGGGACCAATTCCCCAGCGGTAGGTCGTGTCCAC
Source organism: Victivallales bacterium (assembly GCA_017417585.1). GTDB lineage: Bacteria > Verrucomicrobiota > Lentisphaeria > Oligosphaerales > Oligosphaeraceae > RGIG1601. The sequence goes on along the minus strand of JAFPYX010000099.1, from coordinate 58,051 downwards.
CTTGAGGTTGCGGATTTCGCAGCCGAAATTGACGGGGAACATCGTGATGTCCAGGTAGGGTGCGGGATGCGGCTGGTTGTGCTCATCCAATTCCTCGATAATGACTTCCATGTTTTCCGGCGGGGTGTTGTCCATCGGATTCCACTTCAGGACGACTGGCTCCGGCGTGCCGCCGATTTTCGACAGCGCAAGGCGTTCATCGGCGTCTACAAAGCGTCGCACACGCTCCTCTCGCGGCTGAAGAAGGAACTCATTCTGCTGTGCGGTCAGCACGGGGACGGTCGATCCGTCGGCAGGCGCGGAGAAAGCCAATCCGGAAGGGGATGGGAACAACCAGTCATCAGGAAGGCAAAAAACGCGAGAAGAGCTTCGCAAAGGTGCTTTTTTATGTTGTATCAAGCCTTTTTCCCGCTGTCAAGGTGGCAGATATTGCAGGTGGCGCAGTTCAGTTCGGCGGGCGGCTCATAGGTCTTGCCCTCCTTGGCCGCCGAACGGATCTTCAAATAGTTGATGCCAGCCAAGAAGACGCCTAGCACGATGAAGGCGCCGGGCGCATAGGAAAACAGTTTGAAACCGTCGTTCCATGCGGGGATGATGCTCAGCTCGAAGAGGGTCCCGGAGGCAAAGAACTCGCGGACCGCTCCGAGCGCAGTCAAGGTGAGGGTGAAGCCCAGTCCCATCCCGATGCCGTCAAGCAATGAGAGGAACGGGTTGTGCTTGGAGGCAAAGGCCTCGGCGCGTCCCAGAACGATGCAATTGACCGTGATAAGCGGGAGGTAGATGCCCAAGGCCTTGACCAGCGCGGCGGGGGCGTATGCTTCCATCAGAAACTGCACGATGGTCACGAAGGTCGCGATGATCACGATGAAGCAGGGGATGCGCACCTTGTCTGGAATGATGCGCTTGAAGCATGAGACCACGAAGTTGCTGCAGGCCAGCACAAAGGTGGTGGCTATGCCCATGTAGATGGCGTTTTTGGCGCTGGAAGAAGTCGCCAGGGTAGGGCACATTCCCAACAGCAAGACGAAGACTGGATTCTCTTTCCAGATGCCGTTCGTGAAAGTCTTGAATGCAGACATGAAGTATTTACTCCTGCGTAAATGAGATGCGGTTCTTGGCCTCAGAGGCAATCCGGTTCACGGCGTTGCGGATGGCGGTGGAGGAGATGGTGGCGCCAGTGATGGGCATGACATAGTTGTTGGTGTCCTGTTCGGGAGAAGGAAGGCCAAACTGGAACTCGCCTCCTGTCAAACGGCAGTTGTTGTAGGAATCCAGATAGGAGTTTGGCGGGAGGACATTTTCCCTGTTCGTATCGTCTTCCGTTTTTTGGAACAGACTCCAGAAGGACTTTGGCGTTTCACGGTTGCATGCGCGGCTCCCGATGCCAGGTGTCTCGGAGTTCTCGGAGACCAGAACGCCGCGGATGGCGCCATTCAGATTAAAGCCAACTAGCACCTTGACTTCTCCGCCAAAGCCATTCGGGTCGGAGCCTTCCGCGCAGTAGGCGATGATCTTGCCTGTGTTGTCACGAGCCTCGAAGAAAGTCACGCCATTTCCTGCCGGCGACTCCTGGATTTTGGCAGTCTCTTCCGGCAGCAGCAGCTTCATCTTAGCGTCGCGCTGAGCGACGCGTGCCTTTTCGCGCGGACCGGCGGTCTTCTGGGAGACGAAGGCCAGCGCTGCACCGGCGATGGCGCAGATGAAGGTGAGGCTCAAGGTGAGTCTGAGGCTTTCTTTCATCGGTGAGCTTCTCCTTATTTCGCGAAATGCAGGCCTTTTTGCTTAGGCATTCCGAATGGCCGGCTTTTGGTATAGCGGTCGATAAGCGGAGTGAAAGCATTCATGATCAGGATGGCAAAAGAAGTGCCGTCCGGATAGCTGCCCCACAGCCGGATGCAGCTGGTCAGGATTCCGCACCCTACCGCGAAGATGATGGCACCGGTGCGGGAGAGCGGGGTGGTGACCAGGTCGGTTGCCATGAAGAACGCCCCCAGCAGAAGTCCGCCGGTTAGCAGATGGAAGAGCGGTGTTGCGTAGGCTTGCGGATTCACTGCCCAGGCGACGCCGGTGATGATTGCGACGGTGCCTAGGAAACAAAGCGGGATTTGCCAGCGCACGATGTGCAATGCGATAAGCAGGATTACTCCGACAAGCAGTGCCAGACCGCAAGTTTCGCCCAACGAGCCGCCCTTTCCGATACCCAGGAAGAGCTTGCCGTATGATAGCGGCTCCTGGTAGTTCAGTGAATAGGCCAAATTGGTCATGATGTCCTCGGCATTCTGGTCTGTGCGAGCCTGCTTGGAAAACGCGAGTGGGGTGGGGCCGGTGACGGGCTCGAGGGGTGTCGTCACTTCCTCCTGCAACTGGGAAACAATCGCGTCTTTTCTCAACATGCTTTCAGGGACGCGTGGCTGGGTGAAGGTATTCATTGCGCCGGCGCAGCCCACCAGCAGTGCGATGCGTCCGACCAATGCGGGATTGAATGGATTGCATCCCAGACCTCCGTAGATCATTTTGCCCAGAACGATAGCGATGAAGGCTCCCAGCAGGCACATCCATATTGGCGTCGAGGCTGGGAGGTTCATTGCCAGGAGAAGCCCGGTCACGGCAGCCGATCCATCTGTCACGTCGATGCTTTTCTTCATCAGGCGTGCGGCGAGATATTCGAATACAACACAGGAGACTGTGGTGAGCAGAAGTACCCGCAAGGCATCCAGCCCGAAGAAATAGATGCCTGCCAGACAGCCGGGCAACAGCGCGATGATCACCCAGAACATTATCTTGTTCACCGTGAAGGCGGTGTGGAAATGCGGCGAGCTGGAAACCACCATCGAGGGCTCGGCGGGGATGGCCGGCGCTTTCGGGGGATTCCGCGCGACGGCGGTCTGGGAGGCAGGCGTCGTGGGTGCTTGCGCAGGAGCGGTGGTGACGGTGGATTGCTTGTCTTCCGGCATGGTGTGATTCTTTCCTATTTGGTCTCCTGCTTCGCTTCGGAGGACTTGGCCTCCGCGGCTTTCTGAGCGGCGGCCTTCTGGGCACGGAGCTTCGCCCCGACCTCGGCCTTTGCACGGCGCATGTGCTGGACGAGCGGCCGGCCGGCAGGACAGATGAAGGCGCAGCAGCCGCACTCGATGCAGTCCATCACATTCCAGTTCTGGGCGTCGTCAAAGCGTTCGTTTTCGATTTGCGTGGAGAGGATTCCGGGCATGAGCTGCATCGGGCAGGCGTCATTGCAGCGCCCGCAGCGAAGACATGCCTTGGAGGTGTATTGGAAGACCTCTTCAGGGGCAAGCAGCAGGATGCCGGAGGTGGACTTGACAATCGGGACGGCCTGGGAATAGACTGTCATGCCCATCATCGGACCGCCAGAGATGAGTTTTCCGACTTTACCTTGGATTCCACCGGCCAGCTTGATGGCCTCGGCGAATGGTGTCCCCACTCGGAAACGCCAGTTCCCAGGAGAGGCGATTGGCGTCCCCGTGACGGTGGTCACGCGTTCGTAGAGCGGCTTGCCATCAATGACTGCTTCTGACAGCGCAAAAGCGGAGCCGACGTTCATCACGACGCAATGGACGTCGGCCGGCAGCCCCCCGCTGGGCACCTGGCGTTTCGTGGCCGTATAGATGAGCTGCTTCTCCGAACCCTGTGGGTAGCACACCTGGAGCGCCGCAACGCGGATATTGGAATCCACCGTCGGAGCCGACTTGGACAGTTGCTTGATGGCGTCGGCCTTGTTGTTTTCAATGGCGATGACGATGTTGGTCACGTTCAAGATACGCGCGGCGATGGCGACTCCCTGGAGGACCTTTTGCGGGGCTTCCAGCATCAGCCGGTGGTCCGCAGTCAGGCATGGTTCGCATTCCACCCCGTTGATGATGAGAGTGTCAATGGATTTGCCCGGCGGAATGGAGAGCTTCACCTGCGTCGGGAAGGCCGCGCCGCCCATGCCGACAATCCCCGCTTCGCCAACGCGCTTGAGGAGCTGGTTGGGGTCGGTGTCCTGCCAGTCTGCCATAGGAGGAAGCGGGTCGGCTGGCGTGTCCTCGCCGTCCGACTCAATGACCACACAAGGCAGCTGGGTGCCTACGGCCCCCAGGCAGAAGTCCACCGCTTTGACTTTGCCGGAGGTCGGGGAATGGATGTTCGCGGAGACGAAGCCGGAGGCCTGTCCGATCAGCTGCCCGCGCTTGACCATGTCACCCGCCTTAACGACTGGGGTCGCAGGCGCGCCGATGTGCATGGCCAGCGGGACGGTGTACTGCTCCAGCAACGGCGCCGCGACAATTGCCGCCTTGCTGGAGACTTTCGCCTCGCGCGGATGGACACCGCCGTAGAAATGGAAGATATGATTAAGTGTCATTTGAATTGTTTCTGCTGAAAGCCAACGGCTTTTATGATGCAGGACCAGAGATCTGAGACCTGACGGGTAGGCCTGAGGCCTGAGACCAGAACCTCTCACCTTTACTCCCTAAGCGCATGGGTGGGACAGACGGTCGCCAATTCCTCGGCGGGCGGGTTTGCGTAGTTGATCTTGGCAAGCGAGACGCCGGAGTCCATGCGCATGTTTTCCGGGGCGGCCTTCACGCATTTCCCGCAGCCGATGCAGGCGGCTTTGCATGCCTTGATTTTCAGAGCGCCTTTTTGTGGATTGGAACAATGGACATGGATGGGAGCAGATTTCGGCACCAGCCGGATGAGCTTCTTCGGACAAGTCTGGACGCATTTGCCACATCCCTTGCACAACTCTTTGTGAACCACGGCAATGTGATGTCCGTTGATTTCGATGGCGCCAAACGGACAGGCCCGGGCGCAGGCGCCGAGCCCGAGGCATCCGAAGGTGCAGGTCTTGGCGCCGCCGGCCACCAGCATCGCGTCCCGGCAGTTGTTGATGCCATTGTATTGCGCCTGGCGGGTTGCGTGGATGTCATCTCCGGAGCACATTACCACCGCCACACGGGGGTCGCGTGCTTCGGCGGCAGTGCCCAACCGTTTGCTCATGGCTTCTAGCGCCTCCGGTTTTTGGGCGGCGCAGGAGCCGGGCTTGGCTTTCTTGGCGGCTAGTGCTGCTGCATAGCCGGCACAGCCTGGATAACCGCAGCCACCGCAATTGGCGCCTGGCAGCAATGCCAGAAGTTCATTGACCAGCGGGTCTGGCTGGGTGCCGAAGAATTTTGAGACCATCGCGATTGCCACGCCGGTCAAGAGCCCGACACCGACGATAATGGAAAAGATGATAATCATTTATAACTTATTTATTATAGAGAATTTATTTACCAAGTCCTGCAAAGCCCATGAAAGCCATGGCCAAAAGTCCAGCAGTGATCAATGTCAGTGGCAGTCCCTTGAGAATCTTTGGTGGCCGTGCCAGTTCCAGCCGTTCGCGGAGGCTGGCGAACAGCACCAGTGCGAAGGCAAATCACACGGCTGACGCAAAGCAATAGACAGTGCTTTTCAGCAGGCTGAACTCGCCTTGCGAGCAGATTAGCGCGGCGCCCAGCACTGCACAGTTGGTAGTAATCAGCGGAAGGTAGATGCCTAGCGCCTCATACAACGACTTTGAGAACACCTGAAGGAGAATTTCCAGAATCTGCACCAGCCCGGCGATGACCAGGATAAACACGATGGTGCTTAAATAGCTTACCTCGTAAGGAATCAGGAGGAAGTGGTTGATACACGCCGTCACCAGTCCCGCGATGGTCATCACGAAGATGACCGCACCGCCCATGCCCAAGGCGGTCTTGGTGGATTTGGAAACGCCCAGAAACGGACAGATGCCGAGAATTTGGGTCAACACGAAATTGTTGACCAGGATACAACCGATAATCAGGCTGATATAAGTGCCCATGGCAATAGGAAGGAGAAGACTCCGCTAGAGTGGAATGTCATTTGCGAATATCAATACTATAGAGCAAAAATCCATCACCGCCATCAAATGTTGCTTCCTCAATATTATCAATATGGAAAGGGGAAGGCAAATTTGATTTGCCGACGGGGTTGCCAAGAGGCGTAATTTATTGTGACTTGGAAAAGGACTGCCGCGAAACGGTAGGTTTTGAAACAGTCTCATTCCTCGGTCTTGCAGACGCTTGGACCTGGAGGCCTGAAAGTGAATTCCTGTGCTATAATTGTCCATGAGAAACTCTGGCCTGTGCTGAACAGATTATACTGGACGTATTACATTTACCGACATGCGTTATTCTCGTATATTTGTTTTACTTTCTTTCATCGTCTTGGCGTTGGCGTTGTTTCTTTTGCCGCATGGCACCCGAAAGCGCCTGCGTCATTTCGGGCGTTTTTTCACGCAACCCTCCGAGGAGATGGCCTCGCTTTCGCTGCGCATGAGTCGCGAGGCTCTTGGTGGTCTGCCGCCGAACATGACGGTTGCGGAACGCGACGAACTTCTGGCCACGAAGACCCGTCTCGAGGCTGACAGCCAGGTCTCTGCGGCGCGGATTCGCGAGCTGGAGTCGCAAAATCAGGCCTTGAACAAACTCCTGCAGCATGTCGGAATTCAACGCTCGTATGCGTTGGTTGTATGCGAGGTAATCCGGTGCCCCCGCGGAAAGCAGTCCGAGCAGGTCGTAGTGATTGATTGTGGCAGTTCTTCCGGTGTTCAGCCTGGTCAGGCGGTGATGAGCCTAGATGGGGTGGTCGGGGTGGTCTCCGAGGCTACCACGCGACAGGCGGTGGTTGAGTTGTATTCTTCCCAGACGTTTTCCCTGCCCTGCGAGGTGGCCGGGCGGCGCTTGAGTGCGGTGCTGGAAAACCATTCCGGGCAACTTGTTCTTGATTCGGCCCTGGGGGCGGACTACGATGCCGCGGAGATTGGCGACCAGGTCCTTACGACCGATTTGGGGGAGGATGCCATGCAGCCGGGACTGCTTCTGGGGACCATCGCCGAAAAGAGCCGTGATGAAAATGGCGCCCCGCTGTATGCGGTAACGCCGGTGGCTTCGCCGGATACCCTGAAATACCTGATGGTTGTTCTGGCGAAACGGCAATGAAGGATTCGCTTTCGAATGAAAAACTCTATAACGTAACTGGTTGAAAAAAGAGTTGCGTACGAATCTCACCAATTCAGATAAGCATTCGCTGATCGAAGTGGAGGTCACGCTCCATCCTGCCGCGATCCATGAGGCGCTGGTGGGGCGCGAAGGATGTCTATGGAAGATGATTCGCCTTGCAATGCTGTTTCTGGTGTCTCTGCTGGCCCTGGGGGCGGAGCTGGCGATGCCAAGGTATTATGCGGAGGTCCCGCTTCGTCCACTGACTCTTCTGACGGTCTATCTGGCTTGCCATTTGCCAATGGGGGGAGGGTTGCTGGTGGCATTGTGCGGTGGCTTTCTGCTGGATGCCGGAAATGGGATGCTGCCAGGATGGTATGCGTTCCAGATGGTATTGGTGGCAGGTTTTGCGTTTATGTTGGGCAGAAAAGCTGCCTGGGAGCGGATGGGAGGCTGGTCAAAGGGCGCTGTGGCAAGCGGTTGCGGGTATTTTCTGGCCATGGTGTTTGAGGCGTTCATGATGCTTTTTGCGTTCAGGAGTGATGCCATGGGACGGTTCCTGCTGCGGGAACTGTTGCTGGGTACGGTTCTAGCGGCTGTGGCGGCGGGGCCGGCGCTGTTTTTCTGCATGGATTGCCTGGCGGTCTGGGGGACGGACAAGAAACTCTTTCTGCCCAGGCTCAAGGATTCGCCGGACGGTGAGACGATGCAGCTATATAAACCCTGAGATATGGTGTCAAAATACGTCGCATTCGGGCGTTGATGCGGTATGTTCGGTTTATATTATGTCGGTTTTCCCTTTTCGCGTAGCGTTCTTCCCGGAGTCGTTTTCTGATTCCGATTTTCTTGATGACCTGAATTTAAATACCATGAAGAAGTCAATCAAAATCGCAGTCGTTGGATGTTCCGGCCGTGGCCGGGGAATGATGGGGCTCATCGCAGAGATGGCGGATGTGGAAGTCATCAGCGTCTGCGACCTCTATCCGGATCGCGTGAAGGCGGCACAGGAGATTTTTGTGAAGGCAAACCGCTCGGAGCCCAAAGGCTACACGGACTACCGCAAGATGATCGACACGGGCGTGAAGGAAGGTCTCGAGGCGGTCTTCTGCCCGAGTTCGTGGCAGTCGCACGTGGAGATCTGCCTCTACGCGATGGAGGCCGGTCTGTATGTCGCCACCGAGGTCGGCGGCGCTTACTCGGTGCAGGCCTGCTGGGATCTGGTTCGCACTTCCGAACGCACGGGCATGCCATGCATGCTCCTGGAGAATTGCTGCTACGGCCGTGAGGAGATGGCCATCCTCAACATGGTCAAGAAAGGACTCTTCGGCGAACTGGTTCACGCGGAGGGCGGTTATTGCCACGACCTGCGTTCCGAAATCGACAATGGCAAGGAGAACCGCCATTACCGTCTGGCGAATTTCAAGCACAGAAATGGCGAGTTGTATCCCACCCACGACCTGGGACCCATTGCCAAATATCTGGACATCAATCGCGGGAACCGGTTGCTCACCTTGACTAGCATGGCCTCCAAGGCGGTCGGCCTCAGGGCCTGGGCGCGCGCGAACCGTCCTGAGGGCGATTCGCTGCGCGATTATGCCTTCAACGAGGGCGACGTGGTGACCACGATGATCAAGTGCGCCCGCGGCGAGACCATCTTCCTCACCCACGACTGCAGCCTGCACCGTCCGTATTCCCGCCGGAACATGCTCCAGGGGACCAAGGGCATCTGGATGGAGGACAAGCATTCCATCTCCATCGAGGGAGTCACCAAGTTCCGCAAAGGCCACTGGGATCCGGACTGCTGGCAGGACCTCAGTGACTTCTGGAAGAAGTATGACCACCCGCTCTGGAAGAAATTCCAGGTTTCTGGGGTCAAGGGCGGTCATGGCGGCATGGACTTCCTGGTGCTGCGTGCCTTCTTTGAGGCGGTGCAGAATCGTACCCAAACGCCCATCGATGTCTATGACACCGCGACCTGGATGGCTATCACGCCACTCTCCGAAGAATCCATCGCAATGGGCTCCATGCCCGTGCCCGTTCCAGATTTCACCAACGGCAAGTGGATTGATCCGCGTCCTTACGTGAAAGGCACCTATTGCCTGGAAGAGGTCTGCCGCCCTGGGGCGCTGGAATAATGCGTAATTAATTGCGGATTGCGAAAGGTACTTCCGCTCAGGAAGTACCGGTCCCCAGGTCTCGACGACCCCAAGAGGGGCGGCCAGCCTGAGACCTGAAGCCTCAGACCTGTCGAACAGTCTTTTTTTGTTTGTGCTCACTTCCTACCACAATCACAGTACCTGGAGCGACGGCACGGCATCAATCCGCGAAATGGCCTTGGCCGCGCGGGCGGCGGGTGTCACGGAGTTCGGCATCAGCGACCATCTGGTGTTGCCGCCCAATCCAGTTGTTGCGGAGAAGGCAAGTAGCTGGAGCATGAAGCCGGAGGCATTCGGCGAGTATGTCCAGGAGGCCCTGGTGGTGAAGAACGACCTGCAGGGCCCGGAATTCCAGTTCCGCATCGGAGTCGAGGCGGATTACTTTGAAGAAAACATCGATTCCCTGAAAGCGATGCTGGCAAAATATCCACAGCTGGACTATGTCATCGGGGCCTGCCATTATGCCGGAGACTTCGAGATCGACCACGCGGCCGAAGACTGGGAGCCACTGGACGAAACCGCCAGGAAACGAGTCTGGGAGATTTATCTGGACAAAATTCGTGGGCTTTGCCAGTCGAATTATTGCGATTTTGTCGCCCATCTCGATCTCCCCAAGAAATTCGGCGCGAGGTTGCCGGAGAGCCTGAAGTCAAGGATGGAACAGATTCTGCAGGCAATTTCGCAGGCAGGGGTTGCGATGGAGATCAATACGGCCGGATTCGACAAGCCGTGTAGGGAATGGTATCCCTCGGAGGATATCCTCCGGCAGACGGTTGACCTGGGCATTCCGCTGCTGGTGAATGCTGATGCGCATGCGACCAGTCAGGTGACAAGGTATTTCACCGAGGCTCGTGAGGCTATGCGCAAACTGGGGGTTGCCCATGTCTGCGAGTTTTCGCAACGAAAATGTCGCCAGATTCTGTTATAGGCATATTATTCTACCAGGTATCAAATAAAGACAGGAATAGAAGAGACTTGAAGAGAGGCGCACGCGACAGCTATTGATTGTATGATGTTTGTCATAAACACGTTGTTTTAATATGTATTTCGGCTGTTCTAAGACGCGGCAGGGGAATTTCCCTCCCGCAGTGTGAGCTAGGCGGGAGGGTAAATCTGTTGCACTAAACTAGTGGTTTCCAGACCACTAGAACTGCTTTGCCCAGTCGGCTAGTTCTTCGGCAGTGACGCCCACCCGGAAACGCCGCCCCTCGACGACTTTGGCCTTGGGCGCAAGTGCCTGAAGATTTTCTGAGGAAGTCCCCATGCCACTGCCGCCGGAGGTGGCGAAGGGAACAATGGTTTTGCCGTCGAGCGCTTCGGCATTGCTCTCGACAAATGTATCAATGATGCTTGGTTCACGATACCACCAGATGGGGAAACCAACATAGACAATGCTGTAGCTATCCAGGTTTGCGGGCATTTCCACGATGGCAGGGCGGCAGGAGGGGTCATTCATTTCGACAGAACTACGGCTCTTTTTGTCAGTCCAGTCGAGGTCGGCGGTCGTGTAGGGCTGGGCGGGCTTGAGTTCGAAGAAGTCCGCTCCGATGGCGGAAGCCAGATGTTGGGCGACACCTCTGGTGTTGCCAGTGGCGGAAAAAACAACGACGAGGGCTTTTTCTGTGGTGTTCATGGCGGTATCCAACTGGTTTGGAGTGGTTGATGGTGAGTCATTCTGCGGTTTCGTGCAGGAGGCGAAAAGCAGGATGGTTAAACTTGCAAGAAAAAGTCTCATGGTAGCAGTTGGCAGTAGGCTAGAAAACATGTCAAGTCCCGGGGGCTTCTGACCAGGATGTCGTGGGCTTATTTCAGGTATTTGCGATAGAATTCAGCGAGTCGGTCGAAAGGGATGATGTCCAGCTGATCATAGAGGTCGCAGTGGGAGGCTTCAGGCACGATGACCAGTTCCTTGTTGTCTCCCTTGAGCATCCCGAATGCACTCTCGCCAAAGTAGCGAGAGTGCGCTTTTTCACCATGCAGAACCATCACCGCGCTTTCAATTTCGCCTGCGTATGCCAGAAGCTTCGCATTTAGGAATGAGAGCGCGCTTGTCTTGTTCCAGCCGCCGGTGGAGTTCAAGGAACGCCGATGGTAGCCGCGGATGGTCTTGTAGTAGGCGTAGTAGTCTTTGAGGAACTGCGGGGCATCCGCAGGCAACGGATCAATGACGCCACCCGCCCGCGCAGGAATTTTGCCAAAGTCCGCGTTACGCTGGGCATTGAGCGCCTGGCGCAATTTCCTGCGGGCCTCCATGTTGTCGTCGACATCATTGTAACCGTTTGCGATGACGCGTGTCATGTCATACATCGTGGAGGCCACGGTGGCTTTCACCCGTGTATCGATGGCGGCGGCGTTGATGGCGATGCCGCCCCAGCCGCAGATGCCCAGAATGCCGATACGTTCCGCATCCACATCGTTTCGCGAGATGAGATAGTCCACTGCGGCCTGGAAGTCCTCGGTATTGATGTCGGGGGAGGCAACATAGCGCGGGGTGCCGGAGCTCTCGCCGGTGAAAGAGGGATCAAAGGCGATGGCAAGGAACCCGCGTTTCGCCAGCTCCTGCGCATAGAGGCCGGAGGACTGTTCTTTGACTGCTCCGAACGGACCGCTAACCGCGATGGCCGCCAGGCTGTCAGTTGCGCCTTTCGGCTTGTAGACATCGGCTGCCAAGGTGATTCCGAAGCGGTTCGAGAAAGTGACCTTGTTGTGTTCCACCTCGTTGCTCAGCGGGAAGACCTTGTCCCAATCCTGTGTCAATGCGGGTAATGTATTCATGGAGCTAAGTCCCCTGGGGGTGGTTTGAGTATGGCTGCAACCGATGGCGAAAAGGGAGGCCAGCGTGGTCAGAGTCAGAAGGAAAAGAAAGGAAAGAGGTTTCATGAAGATGCCCTGGGAGATATCAATGAAGGATTCGTTCAAATGTTTGAGGCTTACTATATCCTGATTTTTTCATATTTCCGCAGAATTTTAGAAAGAGAACAGTGGTTTTCTTTCTTGCATTTTGAATGCAAAAGAAATATAATTATTTACAAGGAATTGCCACGGCTCATATTTCTGAGTGGTGTGATGTATAGCGGTTTCCTGTATTTTCAACCAATCAAGCCAACATCCATGAAAAAGAACTTTACCCTGATTGAACTGCTGGTTGTCATTGCGATCATCGCCATTCTGGCGTCCATGCTACTTCCGGCTCTTTCCAAGGCCCGCGAGAAAGCCCGAACCATTGGCTGCGTCAACAACATGAAGCAGTTGGGACTCTACCATGCGATGTATACACAGGACAACGATGGCTACTTCATCTCCGCGCTCGGTCAGGCCGCCAACGTGACTTGGCTGCCGTTCCAGATCGCCCTGCGTGTCAATGAGAATATCGCCGGCAAGGCGCTGGAATGCCCCTCCAGCAAATACAACTTGGCTGGGACCTTGAGCAAAATCAATGCCCAGGACATGAGCGTGTTTACGGCTAACCGTGATGAAATCCGCCAGAATCTCTCTTATGGTGTGAATCATTCCACCGCGGGGCTAATCCAACCGAATTTCAGCACTGACCCGCGCGTCCCTGTCAAGGAAAGCCTTTTCCTGAGTCTTGGCGGCAAGCCCAGCTATGCTGTCTGGATGGCCGACTCCACGCCCATAAAGTATGACACCGCCCAGGTCGCCTCGGACTACAGCTGCTTCATCAACTTTGACTGGTATTATCCTGGTAAGCTCACCAACGGCACCTGGTATCCCCTCAATGCAGCCAGCCATTCCGGGAAAATCAATTTTACGTCCTTCGACGGCCATGTGGAGACTGTCACCCCCTATGGCATTCTCTGGCTGTGGAGCCGGGAAGACCCGAATATGTGGCGCTGCAACCCGCGCTACCAAAACATCAGTGGCACCCAGACCTACGTCAACTACCTGACGATCTAGTCTGTGGCATAAGAGCGCGTCCAGGCTGAGGCCCGATTCCGACGGATTTCAGCCTGTCTTGTTTTTCACAAATGTGATTATGTTATAACCGGTTAAAGCAATCACTTCGTTCCGCGGGGGCAAAAATGAAATCCATAAAATTCGGTGTCATTTTCCTGATGGTTCTTTTCGGCATGCAGCTGTGTGCAGGGGAAGAAGAGATCAAGATCTACCGCGGCGACAGCACGAGCTGGTCGAATGTCATCTTCACCGTCAAGGGTAGCAAGTGGTATCGCGGTGACAGCACGAGCTGGTCGAATATCGTCTATACGTATCAGAAGGGCAAGTGGTACCGGGGTGACAGCACGAGCTGGTCAAATATCATCTATACCTACCAGGATGGAAAGCTCTACCGTGGTGACAGCACAAGCTGGTCGAATATCCTCCTGACCTACCGTGAGGGAAAAGTCTATCGTCGCGACAGCACGAGCTGGTCGAATATCGTTTTCACCATCCAGGGGAAAAAGCTCTATCGCGGTGACAGCACAAGCTGGTCGAATATCGTGCTGACTTTCAGCGAGGAATTGCGCCCGGGCGAATTGCTGGGGATGGTCTATTCCCTGTACCAGGGCGATTGCATGTAGGTAGGTAGATTGGCTGGCTCGGCCAGTTCGGCCATCCCCTGCACAAAAACAAGTAAAGGCTAGGTGCCCTTACTTGGATTCATATCTTCGTATTCTCAAGCGGACGCCGAGGCGCTCGCAGATGGCACGGCACTTGGCCTGCACTTCCGGGGTGGTCACCGGTTCGCTGACGATGGTCATGACCACTTCCGGCACATATTGTTTGGCGGTTTCCGCGAAATGCAGCATCGCAGGATAGGCCGCGGCGCCAAACTTGGGACGGCATACTGCAAGGTATTCTTCGGGGTCGGAGGTGTTCAGGCTGATCGAGAGGGTATCCACTAACCCGGCGAAACGAGCCTCGGTGGGTTCGCCCGCGATGAGGTCGGCCAGGCCATTGGTGTTCACACGGACATGGATATCCGGATGATGTTCCTTGAGCCATTTGGCGCTGGCCAGCAGGACGTCCAGGCGCTCGGTGGGTTCGCCATAGCCACAGTAAACCACTTCGTGGAAGACAGAATAGTCCCACTTTCCCAACGATGCGATGACCTCCTCGATGGAGGGTTCGCGCTCCAGCCACAGCGAATTCGAGCCATACACGCTAGGGCCATTTTGCCGCAGACAGAAGGTGCAGGAACATGGACAGCGGTTCGTGAGGTTCACGTAAACTGCACTTTTAACTTGATAGGTAATGGTCATGGAAATTTATAAGGCGAAGGTTAAAGTTCCAGAAGTCACAGTCGCCCCAAGGAGGGGAATCGCCGGTGAGCGGCAGCTCATTTCCCTGCCAGTTCGGCCAAGACTTCCTCGATGGCGAGGCCATCTTGTTCCGGAATGCCCATTTCCTGCGTCCGCACGACGGCTTTTGCAACGAATGCGCTGGCCCGCCGCACCGATTCATCGAAGGGCACGCCATTTACGGCATCCGCCAAGACGACTGCCGCGAATACATCGCCGGTGCCGCTGCGGTCGTTCCCGATTTTGGGCTCGGCGCAAAGCTGGAAGGAGCGCCCCCGTTCGTAGATGAAATTCACCAGCTCGGCACCACGCGGTATGCCGGAGATGACGACCTTGCCGACGCGTTTCGCAGTGAGCTGGACGCAGAGTTCCTCCAATTCCCTGTCCGTGATGGCCGGGTCATACGGCCGATTCGCCAAGACGCATGCCTCGGTGAGATTTGGCGTGAGGATGTCCGCCAGCTCGAGAAAGACGCGCATGGACTCCGCCAAAGCAAGGTCGTAGGTCGCGTAGAGCCGCCCGTAGTCGCCCATCACGGGATCCACCACCACGAGGGTGTTCTCGTCACGGAAAGCCTCCACGAAGCGACGGACAAAATCGACTTGTCGGCGGGAGCCCAGGAAGCCCGATGAGATGGCGTCGAATCGCAGATGGAGCTTCTGCCATTCGCGGATGTATTCGTCCAGGTGTTCGGTGTAGTCTGTCCAGGCGAAGCTTGGATAGCCGGTATGGTTGGTGAAGAATGCAGTGGGGACGGAGCAGCACTGGACTTTCAGCGCTGCGAGGATTGGAATCGTGACCGCAAGCGAACAGCGCCCGAAGCTGGTGAAGTCATTGATGACGGCGGCTTTCTTCTGGCGATTGTGGTCAACAGTTGGAGAGTGGGCATCCATGTCGCTTTGCTGGGTGGTCAGGGCAAGTTGGCTGCTGCTGCCTCCAGCTCTTCGTCCGTGGGGATGTAGTCTGTCATCTCGCCGTCGTTGAAGCGCTGGTATGCGTACATGTCGAAGTATCCGGTTCCGGTCAGTCCGAAGACGATGTTCTTTGCCTCGCCGGTTTCCTTACACTTGAGCGCTTCGTCGATGGCGACCTTGATGGCATGGGAACTTTCGGGCGCGGGAAGCGTGCCTTCCACACGTGCGAACTGCCTGGCGGCCGCAAAGACCTCAACCTGCGTGACGGAACGTGCCTCCAAAAGGCCCTGGTCATAGAGTTCGGAGACGACGGAGCTCATGCCGTGGTAGCGCAGGCCTCCGGCATGGCTGGGGGATGGTATGTAGTCGCAGCCGAGGGTGTACATTTTTGCGAGCGGGCATACCCTTCCAGTGTCGCAGAAATCGTATGCGTAGCGGCCACGGGTGAGGCTGGGGCAGGAAGCCGGTTCCACGGCGATGATCTTGCAGTCGGACTCGCCGCGTAGCTTCTCTGCCACGAAGGGCGAGATCAGCCCGCCGAGGTTGGAGCCGCCGCCGGCGCAACCGATGATGATGTCGGGCTTGATATTGTATTTCTTGAGTGCCTGCTGGGTCTCCAGACCGATGATACTCTGGTGGAGCAGCACTTGGGCAAGTACGGACCCCAGCGTATAGCGGCAATTCGGGGTCTTGATGGCTGTCTCCACCGCCTCGGAGATTGCGCAGCCCAGGCTTCCGTTGGTATCGGGATGCGCGGCCAGGATGGCCCGTCCGACATCGGTCGTATTGGATGGCGAGGGGGTAACTTGCGCACCATACGTACGCATGACCTCGCGGCGTTGCGGCTTCTGCTCGTAGGAGCATTTCACCATGAAGACATGGCATTTCAGACCGAAGAAGGAGCATGCCATGGAGAGAGCAGTTCCCCACTGGCCGGCACCGGTTTCCGTGGTGATGCTGGCCAGACCTTGCTGTTTGGCGTAGTACGCCTGGGCGATGGCGGAATTGAGCTTATGGCTTCCGGAGGTGTTGTTTCCCTCGAACTTGTAATAGATGTGCGCAGGGGTCCCCAGCGCCTTCTCCAGGAAATACGCCCGGGTGAGCGGGGAAGGGCGGTACATTTTGTAGAAATCCAGGATGGGCTGGGGGATGGGGATGAACGGCGTCGCGTCATCCAGTTCCTGCATCGCCAGTTCCCGACAGAAAACCTGACTGAGTTCGTCCAGCGTGACTGGCTGGCGGGTGGCGGGATTCAGCAACGGCGCGGGCTTTTGCTTCATTTCCGCGCGGACGTTGAACCATGCCTTCGGCATTTCGTCTTCCGTGAGGAAGATCTTATAGGGGATTTCTTGGGTTGACATGGTGGACTGTTTTCAAATGGTTATGCATGAAGAATTTATTGGATGTTCGTTCGTAAACTTCTGCACTGCGGAAAGATGTGGTTATGCTCCAGCTCCGGCCAGTTGCAGCAGCGCCGGCGTTACGATGAGGTTGTTGATTCCCTCCACCATCAGCTGTGCGCCCAGAGCGGAGAGGATCAGCCCCGTAAGCTTGCTCAAGATTGCGAGTCCCTGGTGCCCCAGCTTCTTTTCCAGCCAGGTGGCCACATAGAGGATGACGGTCACCACCAGGATGGCGCCGCTGACTGCGGCAAGCGTGTGGAGATAGTCCAGCGTGGACTCCATCTGGGAACCCTGGATGAGGATTGCCGCGCTGGTGCCGGGGCCGATCATCACAGGCATCGCCAGAGGAACCACGGCAATGTTCGAAATTTTGTCGTCGGAAAATTCGGTGGTAGGGGAGGAGGCGCTTTGGGGCGTAGAAGTAGACTTCCCGTTGACCAGCGTGATGCCGGAGAGCAGCAGCAGCAGTCCGCCGCCGATGCGGAAGGCGTCCACCGTGATGCCGAAGGCGTCGAAGATGAAGTGCCCGAAGAAAAGCAGCGTTGTGCAGATCAAAAGGCCGCTGAAGCCAATCAGCAGAGCCAGCTTGCGGCGGGATTTGTCAGGCCAGTCCGGCGTCGCAGTCAACATCATCGATGTGACGAAGAACGGCGTCAGAAGAAAGAAGAATTTGATGAAAAGCTTCATGGGGAAGGTGGAATTGCAATTGTCAATTCAGCCCGATGTCGTCAGCGTCTTCTGCATTACATAGTCATCCATGAAGAAGCCGTTTCCGATGTCCTTTTTGATGTCTTCCACTGTGACGAAGCCATTCCGCTGGTAGGCGCGGATGGCCTTTTCATTGTGCTTGTTGACATTTAGCCGAAGGTAGTTGGCGCCCATCTGGCGGGCCGCCAGCGCGGCATGGCGAAGCATTGCCGAGCCATGGCCTTGGCCCTGGAACTTCTCCAGCAGATAGCACTTGTGGAGTTTCACAGTGTCGGGAAGAGTGGCGTGCCTGCCGTAGGAGATGAAGCCGGCGTCCTCGCCGTCCAGGGAGAGAACCTCGAAGTAGATCCCCTCGTCGAGTTCGCGCTCCATCACTTCCGGTGCGTACATCATCTTCATCATGTAAACGATTTGCTCCGGCGAAAGGATTTCGCGGAAGGTCGGCGGCCAGACCGAATCGGCGATGTCTCGCACTGCCTGAAGTTCGGCGTGGCTCAAGAGCATTCGGAATACGTGAGTCATGACGGTGTGTTTGGGTTGGCAATGATGCAAATATAATACCGGAAATGGGGACGGTTATATTGGGATATTTTAAATGTGGAGGAGAGGTATTTTTGAAATGCACCGCCTTCCTGCGGAAAAGCAACGGAGGAGAACGGATGGCGTTCCGCCCGGCTGCTGGGGCTTGTCGCGAGACCCGTCAGTGGAGCGGGGAAGAATGCAAATCGTGCTCCTTTTTGTATTTTGTGGAAATAGGACATTTGCCGGACAACAGTGAAATGACCTCTTATATTTATGGCATTTTCCATGGCAACAATCCGTTGTATGAGTGACCTCCCAGGACAACCGAATGACGCTGAAAGCCCCGAATCGGCCATTTGGCCGAGGGTGTCTGAGCTCTTGGCGAAAAGCCAATTGCTTCGCGCTGCGACCTCAGGCGGCACAGCGAATGTCTATGTCTATGAAAAGAACGGAAGAAAGTATCTGGTGAAATCTTTCGCCAAACATAATTTCTTCATGCGATGGATCTTCGGGCGAAGCACAATCGGCAATGAATGGCGCGTTCTCAAGGCATTGAAAGAGGCCGAGATTCCGTGTGTCCCCCAGGGATTTGCATTGCTTGAAGACAACACGCTGATAATGGAGTTCATTGGAGGGATGCAATTGGGCGGAAAATTGTCCGATCCGATAAAAAATAATATAAAAATATCTTTTTTTAAAGAATTAATGATGTTAATGAAAAAGTGCCATCTGGCGGGTTTCGCACATGGCGATTTTCGGCGTGCGAACATCCTGGTCAGCGAGGACGGCCGGCCTTGGGTCATTGACTGGGCGACTGCAACCTATTGTCCTCCGGGAACCTCCAAGTGGCATTTTCTGCGTCGTGCCATCAATCGCCAGCAACAGTTGTCGGACCTATATTCCCTGGTGAAGATCATTGACGACTACTATCCGGAACTGATTACGGAAGAAGAACGCCGGGCTTCCCGTCCGAATTGGCTGTTGCGACTGGGACGCTATCTTCGGCGGACCTTCTATCGTCATGGCATCAAGAAATGGTTTGGTCGCACGAAGCATGCAAAGCTGTCTAAACAAGGCGGGGCGCCAAATGCTTGAGAAGTCTTTCCAGCCGTTCTTGGAAAACGCCATCCGCAAGTAACGGGTGAAAACAACCTCATCATCGGGATTCATCGGAGGAGTCATGCCAGCCAAACAACTTCATGTCATTGTCAACACGCATATTGACCCGGTCTGGATCTGGAGTCGTCGTTCCGGGCGCAATGCGTGGCTGAATTCCGTCGCCTCCAATCTGGCCATTCTGCGTGAAGCGCCGGAGTTGAAATTTGTCTGTTCAGCCTCGGCATTGTATCGTTGGGTAGAGGAGTGTGCACCCGCTTTGTTCCGGGAGATCCAGGCGCTGGTGGCCGTCGGCCGTTGGGAACTGGTGGGTGGATGGGAAGTGCAGTCGGATGCCATTCTGGCGCGGCTGGAGCCACTGTTGCGCCAGGGGCAGGTCGGCAAGGAGTATTTCCAGGATCGATTTGGAGTGGACGTCAAGATTGGCTACAACGTGGATGCCTTTGGCCATACGGCTGGCCTGCCGCAGCTCTTGAATGCCACTGGCTTCACGCACTATTGTTTCATGCGTCCGCAGATGCCGTCCTCTCCGGTGTTCACTTGGAAAGGTCCTGGCGGAAGCGAGGTGACTGCCTTGAACATCAAAACCGGTTATGGCATCGACTACGCGATGGACGAGGCCGGCTTCTACCGCTACTTGGACTCCTTCCTGTCCACGGGAGAGGGCGAACAGGCTCTCTTTTTTGGCGTGGGCGACCATGGCGGCGGCATCTACCGCCGACACCTGGAATGGTTCCGGTCGGCGATGTCCAAGGGCTATCCGCTACGCTTTAGCACGCTTGGCGAGTATTTCCAGCTTTTCGAAGGGAAGGAACTTCCAGTGGTTGAGGGCGAATTAGGCCCATTTTTCCGGGGGTGCTATAGTGCAAATCATACTGTCAAGGCCTTGGTTGCACGTGCCACGCGAAGGATGCTGACCGCCGAAAAGCTCGGGGTGCCCGAAAACGACCTTGCGATGGCTTGGCGGGAACTCCTCTTCCAGCATTTCCATGACATCCTTCCTGGCACCTCGGTGCGTGCCGCCTATGAAAAAGATGTCTTCCCCGGCCTGGGTTCGGTCAGCCATACGGCGGATACGCTGATCGATCGTGCGTTGGCGCAACGCGCTAGCCATCAGGACACGCGGTTCATGGAACAGGGTGGCATCCAGATCTGGAATCCGCATCCGCATGAACACCTGACATTGGTGGCCGTGGACAATTTTTCAGACCCCAACGCCACAGGGGTGGATTTCGATGCCTACGTTTCGGAGGATGGCGAGGAGTATCCCATCCAATATCTTCCGCCGCCGACCTCCTTTGGGCCATGCGGCCATCCCTGGCAGCGTTTCACCGCTGCAATCCCCGTTGCCGCCTGCGCCGAGCGCTATCTGGCGCTGGCTCATACGGGAAGGAATTATCCTCCAGTAGGTTTCCGGCGTCTCCATGCGCTTCAAAAAAAGCTTTCTCTGCCAGTCTATTATGACAATAGCCGTACGTGGGGATTCGGACTCCAGTGCTTTGATGACCTGCAAGGCGAGGCCGACTGCATGGCAGTGGAGGAATACCAGAATGGCCCCGTATGCGCCATCTTGCGAAGCCGGTGGCGCTGGCGTTCCTCCACGGTGGTCATGGACCTGACCGAATATGCCGGATTGCCGGAGATCGGCATACGGGTTCGTCTGGACTGGCATGAGCCGCGATGCGCGCTGAAGCTCGCCTTTGCGCATGGACTCGACCATCCGGATTTCGCGGTCGGCGAGGCAGGAGCCGTTGTCAGGAAACTCGTTTCGGCAGACTATGCGGATGCCGACAACCGGCTTTGCACTTGGAATCACGGACACCTGGAGACGCTCTGGCCACAAAGCGCGGAATCTGTCTTTGTGGACTGGTGCGCCGCACGGGATGCACGTAGGCTTGCGGCGGTCTTCGCGCCGGATCTCCATAGCTGCGACCATGCAGCGAACCTGCTTCGGATTACCTTGATACGACCGGTGCTTTATGCCGACCACTATCCCTTTGAACAGAATGAGGAATACGGTTGGGCGGACCTCGGTCTGTCCTGGCGACAGCTCTGGTTTTTTGAAGGCGACGCGGCACCGTTTGAAGAACTGCCCCTTCAAGCACAGAGCCGGCTGGAAAATGGCGAGGTAAACGAGGTCACGGCTCACGACGCCGATGAAACGGAATTGTCCATTCCCCAACTTCCTGCGTTTAAGGCCAAGACCACGATGATGACCAGCGCGAGGCTCCAGATGAACAGGCACTGGAAACTCACCTTGAAAAACTACGGTCCTGCTGAAGAACTCCAGTGGACGGATGGCACCCCGCCAGTGCAGATGCCGGCGGAGGGACTGCTTGTCATCGAACACGAGTAGGCTGTAGTCTGTTGCAATGCAACGAGAATTGAAAACACACAGAAATCAAACTGGACCTGTGCAGGTAATAGGCAAAACGGCAAATCCATTCTAGTTTCTGACTGAGTGTGTTTGGCACTTTTTGAGGGAAAGCTTGCCCCGGAAGACCTCGGGGATTTTGATTTCAGGGATGTAGAGGGCAGCAGGTTAAGGAATAAAAGCGATAAAAGCGATAGCGTTTAAAGTAGAATCCGTCCAAAGCTTCTTTTTCCTATCACATAACTGCGGGAGGACGTTGCGTATCTTCCTGTCGGGCGGAACCCGTGGCAAATCTTCTCTTTGGGGAGGGGGCGCAAAGCTTTCAAACCAAGGCATGAATCGGTGGCACCATTTTAACTCGGACATGAACAACAGTTGGACAAACCGTTGTTTGCAGATAGCAGTCGTAATTGTCACAATAAATAGCCTTTTCAGCCGCAACAATGCCCGTCATCGAGCAGTCCAGTTACAATTCTCCGCCATTTCCATTGTGCTGCAGCCATATACAGACTATCCTACCATCTTATCTACGGCACGTTGGTCTTCCAGAACATTGGGAACGTGAGGTCTTTCATACGCCCGACGACGATGAGTTGCTGCTGGACTGGGCGCGCGTCGGATCCGACCGCCTGCTTGTCATCAGCCATGGTCTTTGTGGCAGTTCGACGCGGCATTATGTGTTGTCACTCGTCCATGCGTTCAATCAAGCGGGATGGGACTGCCTCGCATGGAATTTCCGCGGAACCGGTGGCTCGCCAGGGAAGAAACTGAAGTTCACGACGCACAATTCGACGGAAGAACTGGACTGGGTAACGCGCCATGCGCTTGCCGTGGGCAGCTACCGCAAAGTCGCTTTTTCGGGCTTCAGCATGGGTGGCAATCTTTCGGCACTCTACCTTACCCGCGAGGCAGATCGGCTGCCACCTGAGGTCTGCGGCGCTGTGGTCTTCTGCGCTGTGACGGATATCCGTGCGAGCAACCTGACCTTCCTTCATGGGATGGGCAGACTCTATGTCAAAAGTTTCCTGAAGGACTTGGTCGCTATGCTGCGGAGAAAATCGGCGGAATTTCCGGGAGAAATCGAAGTGGATGGTTTCGAGAAGTTTACGACCTTCGAGGAGTTCGACGACCATTTCACCGCACCCTATCTTGGTCTTGCCGGCAGGGAGGAGTTCTATCGCCTTGCCTCATCCTGTTACTATTTTCCGCGTCTGACTGTCCCGTTGCTCATGGTCGCCCCCAGGAACGACCCATTCTTGGCAGGAGACTGCTATCCGGAAGAAGATGCGCGCAGGAATCCGAACCTGTTTCTTGAAATGCCCACCAGCGGTGGACACTGCGGCTTCATCACTTTGCACGGCGAGTGGTGGCCGGCGCGCCGAGCCGTGGAATTCCTTCAGAAATGTTTCAAAAGATAAAGCGTAATCTAGGACAAAATGAAAGATTTCATTGCCTACTGTGGGTTGGATTGCGAGGTTTGCGAAGCCCGTGTCGCGACGACAAACAATGACGATGCCCTGCGGAGGAAGGTTGCGAAACTCTGGTCGGAGTTGAACGGCGTAGAAATTACGCCAGAGATGATCCATTGCACAGGGTGCCGTGTCCCTGGCGTGAAGACACCATACTGCGAATCACTTTGTCCAATCCGGAAGTGTGCGCGGGAGCACAATTACTCAACCTGCGGCAACTGCAGTGAGATGGAGCGGTGTGATAAACTCGGCAGGATAATTGCGAACAATCCGAATGCCATGGAAAATCTGAAGATGAATAAGAAATTGCAACCTCCAAACACTGCTGCCCGGTAAATTTCAGAGATGATACCGACAATTGTCTGATTCACAACACACGAGAAAGCAGTGGAATACCGATGCCTGTTTCCGCTATTTTGCATGAAGCCACCTGAGCAATCCTTGAACGGTGCGAAGTGCCACGTGACATGCGCCAGGAGCACTAGGGGCGTGAACAATGGAATTCTTTGTTTTTTAGGGATTTATATCGATAACTTGGACTGTTGCAAGTGAAGTCCCTCAAAGGACAGGATTACGGTATGGGGAAATGACGTACCCAAAAGACCGTTTTGGGGAATGGGTGCGGGAAATTGTTGTAGCTCCTTTTTGTGTGTTAATTGGAAATAATACCTCACCGGGCAGAAGTGGGTGGCATTATATTATACAAGTCAGACAGTTCGAAATCCATCCTGTCTTGGCGGCATGTCCGTCTGCATAAACAAAACTAGGGAACCATCATTATGAGCCGAAGCAAAAAGGAACTGGCGCAACTCGGCCAGTTGGGCAGCCAGTCCACGCACTATGTCTATGACTACGATCCGGGGCTGCTGGAGCGTTTTGAGAACAAGCATCCCGGCCAGGACTATCTGGTAATGCTTAACTGCCCGGAGTTCACCTCGCTCTGCCCAAAGACCGGCCAGCCGGACTTCGCGGAAATCCGCATCGCATATATCCCCGACCGCTATCTGGTGGAATCCAAGTCGTTGAAGTTGTACCTGTTCAGCTTCCGCAACCACGGCGACTTCCATGAGGACTGCTGCAACATCATCCGAAAGGACCTGACCGCACTGCTGGAACCCCGCTACATCGAGGTCCAGGGCATCTTCACCCCGCGCGGCGGAATCTCCATCTACCCCTTCGCGAACTACGCCAAACCCGGCAGCGGCTACGAGGACTACGCAAAGACGCGCCTCTTCTCCGCCATCGACCGCCGCGAGTGGAGGTAGGACATGGGGAAGAAAGCACTGGTGTTGTCCAGCGGAGGCATCGACTCCACGACCTGCCTAGCGTTGGCGGTCGCGGAACTCGGACGCGCGAACGTCGCCTCCGTCTCGATTTTCTATGGCCAGCGTCATCGGGTGGAACTGAAGGCCGCCCACGCCATAGCGGAGTGCTACGGCATCCGGCAGTTCGAGTTCGACCTCTCGCCGGTCATGCAGTTCTCCAATTGCGCATTGCTGGACGGTTCGACGCAGGAGATCAGCCACACGACCTACGGCGAACAGGTGGCAGAGAACGGCTGCAAAGTCGCGACCTACGTGCCTTTCCGCAACGGCCTGATGCTATCCACCGCCGCCAGCCTTGCCCAGAGCCTCTTTGACAAAGATGAATGCGACCTCTATCTCGGTGCCCACGCGGACGATGCGGCGGGTAACGCCTACGCGGACTGCAGCGTGCCCTTCCTGGAGCACATCGGCCAGGCGATCTCCATCGGAACCTACGGGCTGGTTCATCTGTCCGCGCCATTCGCGCATCTCAACAAAGCGGGCGTCGTCGCCAAGGGGCTGGAACTAGGCGCGCCGTATCATCTGACCTGGAGCTGCTACGAGGGCGGCGAACGCCCCTGCGGAGAATGTGCCACCTGCCGCGACCGCGCGGCCGCCTTCGCCGCCAACGGCGTCCCCGACCCGGCCTTTCCCGCTGACCACCTGGAGTAATTCCATGCGCAAGACAAATGAAAACCTCGTCCTGTTAAACACGCTCTTCGCGACGGCGCTGATCATCTCCAACGTGGTCACGGTGAAATTGCTTCGCACAGGCATCACGCTCTTCGGGACGGAGCTGGCACTGCCTGGCGCGGCGGTCTGCTACGCCTGCACCTTCCTCTTCACGGATGTCATTGGAGAAATCTGGGGGCGTGCCGAGGCCTCCAAGAGCATCCTCTATGGCTTCGTCTCACAGCTCTTCGCCTCCGCGTTGATTCTCTTCACGCAGCATCTTCCGGCAGCCGACCCCACTATGCAGGAGGCCTACACGAAGTTGCTGGGGCAGAACCTGTTTATCGTATGTGCTAGTCTCCTCGCCTACTTTGTGTCCCAGTATTGGGACATCTGGTTCTTCCACAAGATCCGCGACTGGTATCTGCACAAACATGGAGGCACCACCGCCGCTCGGTGGATCTGGAACAACGCGAGCACGATGACCAGTCAGATCCTCGACACCGTGATCTTCATCGGACTCGTCTTCGGCGTCGGTTTCCGCTGGCTATGGCAGCCCGAAATGTGGTCCACGCTGGCGGGTGTCATCATCGGACAGTATCTCTTCAAACTGCTGCTTGCCGTGCTTGACACGCCGTTCTTCTACCTGATGACACGAGGAAATGGCACACAATCGGACAAAGCTTCAAACACCAATCCCAAGGAGACTGTAGAAAAATGAACATTAAGTGTTTAATCGTAAATAAGTTATTCTTATTATCAATTCTATGTTTCGGATTGATCTGCCCAGGTCAGGCGGAGTTCGCCTTCCCGTTTCACGACTCCGACAATGGCGTGCCAGAAGGGTGGCTTCTGAGCAAGCCGAACGGGCAGTGCGCAGTGCAGAACGGCGCGGTGTCCCTGGAAGGGGAATCGACCGGCGACCTGTATCTCCATCATCCGGTTACGCTTGAGAAAGATGTGACCTACACCTTGCAGGGCGAGGCGAAATGCCAGCCCGGAGGCGACTACATGATCTACTATGAATATTGGGTAAACGACAAATACGAGTCGCATATCTGGCGTTCCCAGGGAACAGGAGAATGGGAGAGTTTCTCCCTCCGCTTCGCAAAGTCGGTCGAAGCGACGCCTGCGGAGCGAGTCATCCTCCGTTTGATGAACAACTCTCGGCTGGAGGTCCGCAACCTGCGCATCGCCGAGGAAAACCACAACCACGGCGTGACGGACAGCTTCCCGGCCTCCGCGCCGACCAACCGTTTCATCCATAACGGAAGCTTCGAGTGGTTTGAAAAATACTGGAATCTCTTTTCGGACGCACGGGTGGTGCGAAGCGACGACGACTTCGGAAACACCGCCTTGCGCCTCGGCGAACACGGCTTTGCAGTCCAGCAGTCCATCCATTTGCTCCCCAGACGGAAATATCGTCTCACCTGGTATGCGAAGCCCGAAAATTCCGCCGGAGTGCTACGTGTCGCCTTGCGCTACATGCCCCGCAAGGAACTCTTCCATGACCAGGAGTATCCCCAGGAACCCGGCGAGTATCGGCGATTCGAGGTCGAGTTCACGACTCCGGACGAGACGGACCCCGTCATGGACCTCATCCTCAAGAACGAGGCCGGTCAGCCGCTGCTGCTCGCCCAGTTCTACCTCAAGGAGTTCTCGGAAGAGGAAACCGCTCCGCTCCGAATCCGTCTTGCCGAACCGCATTACCGCGACGCAATCTACGCCACCATGCCCTGCGATGCCATTCGCGGAACGGTGGAGTTCACCGACAGTGCTACGTCGGCGGAGGTCTCTTTTAACGGCGACATCCACCCTGTCACTGCGGAACATCCGCAATTCGAGTTCTCCGCCAGTGAGTTAATGCCAGGCGACTATGAACTTGTAGTGTCAGCCGAAATCGCCGGCAAACGCACGATGGTTGCCCGCAAGGTCATCCACAAGTATCCTCACCAGTCGAATGAAGTCACCATCGGGAAGGACCGAAACTTCTACTGCAACGGTTCGCGTTTCTTCCCCTTCTTCATGGGGTTCATCTACGAGGACCCCGAAAAGCCCGTGATGAGCTACCTGTGCGCCACGCGCGGAATGACCGGCTGCTTCACCAGCGGCATGGGCGTGCCGTCGAAGATCCTGCGTGAACTGGACCAGGCACAGCACTTCGGCCTCAAGGTCATGCTCGCGGTTGGCGGGGACTTCGCGGAAACCGCTGACTACGAGGAACAATTGCGCCAACAGATTGCAAAAATCCTCACCCCGGAAATTCTCCACCATCCGGCGCTCTTCGCCTACAACTACTGCGACGAGCCGTGGGCCCGAGAAATCCCTGCGTACAAGTTCGATGCGGCAGAGCGGATTTTCCGCGAAATCGACCCGTACCACCCGCTCTTCATCAACGAGTCGCCGCGCGGAGTGGTTTCCGAATATCTTGCCGACTATGCCAAACACTCCGACATCTACGGGGTGGACCTCTACCCGATTCCCGCCGCCGTCCGCCACTCCGCCATCGCGGACAAGAGCATGGCCGCCGTTGGAAAATACTCCGACCTCTACAATGCCGCGGCCGCCGATAAGCCGGTGCTGATGTGGCTCCAGGGCTACCAGTGGCATGAGGACGCTAGCCCGCTCGCCGCACTGCCGGACGCCCACGAACTCCAGTTCATGCTGCTGGACGCGCTTATGCACGACACCAAGGCGATTCTGATCTACAACGACAAGACGGTGAAGCAGAGCTACTATGCGGACTTGTTCGCGGTTTCCAACTTGGCTTCTACTTACGAAACAATCATCGCGACAGGGCGTGAGGTGCCTTGCCCCGTGCAGGCGGACGGCCTGACGGCCCGCTCGTTCGAGGTTTTCGGAGACGACCTCTTCCACCTCCTGCTCAACGAGACCTCGCATGAAGTGACGGTGGACATTGCGGCGCTGGGAGATGTGACGCCCATCTTCACAGAGGATTCCGCCCTTGACGACAACAGCACGGTGCTGACGCTCCGTCCCTGGGGCTTCGCCAGTTTCAGCCGGCAGGGGAATGAACCGGCGGTGGAGCCGCTTGTCGAAAACAATGATGAATTCGAGGCGGCGCAAGGCGACTTCCTGGAGACCTACCTCAGAGAGAAATTCCCGGAGAGGCTCACGGCGGCGGAGTGGATTTGGTATCCAGGAGACGTTGTCGACAATCCGCAGGTCAGCCTGGACCGCGAACTCAAGTTTGAGAAGCCGGTCGAGTCGGTCGTCATCACCGCCACCGCCGACAACATCCTGTGGCTGTCCCTGGACGGCGAACTCCTGCTGGAGTCCACCGATTGGTTCGTGATGGACACACTGGATGTGACCGGCCGCCTGAAGCCCGAGGGAAGCGTCCTGCGCCTCGAGGCGAAGAACCACGGCGGCCCCGCCGCATTGATGGCTCTGATAAATGTGACCTATGTCGATGGCACTCAGGAAACCATCGCCACCGACAACACCTGGGAGATTTCCAATGGCTCAAATGCCGTGAAGGCGCAGTCTTTCGGCAAGGTCGGCATTGCCCGCACCTGGAACTGGACGCTCTTCGAACATCGGAAAATCCAGAAATTCTGACTCCGATGTGCGCCGTGCCGGCGATTCTGTCCTAAATTACCATAGTTGCTTGTTTTCATGTGCCAGGTGAACTGCCGCCGGCCTTGTTTTGGTTTTCTCAATGAAATTTCAACATGGACAAGATCACCTACTCAAATGCCGAGGGCCGCGGCTGGTTTGAGCTGCTCGCCGCGACGCGCGACCTGCGGCTTCCCCCGCCGTATTCGGTTCACAATCCGCTGAATCTCTCGCGTTCCCGCCACAGCGTGATTGCAGACCACGCCTTGAACGCGGCGGTGTTGCAGATGCCCCCCGGCCTGAATAACGACGCCGAGGGGGGGAAGGTCATCCGTGCGCTTGCGATGCGCTTCCTGAGTTTCCTGCCGGACGAGCCGCCGTTCGTGGCGGAATACACCCATGCCAAGCTGGAGCGCCTGGGGGGCTGCCTTCCGCAAATCTGCCAGAGCTACTATGCCTACTACATCCGCTACGACATCGATTATGCGATGGGGGGCGACGACCAGTTGTGCGCGAAGGTGACTGTCACCAACACCTCGGTGAAGCGCCAGAAATGCTCGATTTCCGTGAAACTCAGCCATCCTGTCGAGTTCCAGACCTACGACTACCACTATGTCTCCTTCCACTGGTATGCCAAGCCCATCGTGCTGGAGGATACCTCTGTCACTCTGCGCGGCAACGACTTCGTGGACAATGCCGGCACGGTGGTCGCGCGCCTGCGCCCCGCCGGTTTCACCCCCGAATGGCGCGAGGAGTTCTCCGCCACGGATGCGCAATTCACGGACAATCGCTTCATCTGGGACAGTCCGTATTACCCACAGCCGGAGTTCCGCGTGAAACACGCCCGGAATCTCCTGACGATGAGCGCGGAGTTGGACGCGGGGGAAAGCCGTTCCTTCGAGCTGACGATGGACACGAGTCTCGTGCATGGCGTTCCGGAGTGCGTTCCGGATTTCGCTGCGGCATCTGCATGGAATGCGGCACACACCGCCGAAGAGGAGCAGGGCATCGCCTCGGTGGATTTCGGCGATCAGACTCTCAACGACCGCTTCATGAGTCTCCAGCGGGTCACCCGCCAGCTCTGGTACACGATGGACTGGCCGGGGCATGGTCCCATACTCTTTCCCAGTCAGGGCGGCACCAGCGAGCGCTTCTTCATGTGGGTATGGGAGGTCATGTGCGAAATGGCGCCGATGGCGAAACTGGGATATTTCAAGCCGATGCGCGAAATCCTCGAGTTCATCTTCTCGTTGCAGGACGGCGGGTTCCCCTCCGAAGGGCAGTTCACCGACCTTGATGGCTCGCTGGGTACCACAGGACCCAAATGGGCCTGCGTGACCGGCTCCGCGCTGACCATGGCCGCGCACTATTTCGAGGCGTCAAAGGACGAGGACTTCGTGCGCAAATACCTGGATCCGATGGCGCGTGCCGCACTCTGGATTGTCCGTCAGGTCACCGCGCCGCATCCACCGGACTACCCGTTCCCAGGACTGATGCCTTTCTGCACCGCCTCCGACGGCGATGTCGGGCGGGTGCTGGCCGTCACGGACAACTGGTCGTGCCTGGGCATCCGGCTCGTCGCGCCCATCCTCAAGCGCTTCGGGCATCCCGAGGCGGAGCGCATCGCGACCGTCGGGGAACAGTACTACAAGGACATTGAGGCCGCAATGACGCAACTGCGCCAGCCGGACGGCTTCATTCCACGTTCGCTGGACCGCGCAGGGACGCTCTGCCTGGGCTTCGAGTACTGCGATTCCATCATGCACCTGGCATATTCCGGGCTGATGCCGATGAAACACTCCTTGCAACAGGGCTATCTGAAGTGGGCGGAGAAGAACGCGGTGAATGGCTTCTTCCTGGGGCCGATGTCCGAAAAATTAATGTATATCGGCTTCGCGGAGCAGGTCGCCGCGCTGATTTACCTTGCCACGCACCAGTGGAAGAAGGCGTGGTGTGCCATCCAGACCTACGAGAACTACGGCTGCACGCCGGACACCTACATCACACAAGAACGCTATGACCTGGATGACCCGAACCACACCTCCTGGCAGCCCAACGCCTCCAGCAATGGTCGCCTCCTGGAACTCGAACTGGCGCGAATCTACTTCGAGACGCCGGACGAGATCATCCTGCTGGGCGGCTTCGCGCCCTTTGAACTTGAAATTCCGCATCGCCGTTTTGCCATCCACGGACTCCATACCCAATATGGAAGGCTGGATTTGGAGGCGCAGGACGGCCAGGTCACCATCTCCTGGGAAAATCCACCACAACTACCAGTCCATCTACCAGACAATTGGAAACTCGCATAAAGGGTTAATGTCATGACCAAACTCAATCTCAACGGCGCCTGGCGCCTTCGCCAAACATCCGAAAAGAAATCCATCCCCGCCATTGTACCTGGGGACAACTACTCCGCCTTGAAAGCGGCTGGAATCATTCCCGACCCCTACTGGCGCGAAAACGAGAAGGACGTGCAGTGGGTCGCGAAGTTGGACTGGACTTACGAACGCGATTTCCAGGTTCCCGCCGAATTGCTTCAGGCCAGGCATGTCTTCTTGAATCTGGACTCCGTGGATACCGTCGCCACCGTGAAAATCAATGGTCAGCCAATCGGGGCGCCAGACAATCAGTTCCGCCGCTGGCGCTTTGATGCCAAGCCGGCATTGAAGAAGGGCAAGAACACCATCGTCGTGGATATCACCTCGCCGGTGACGGCCGGCAATGCGAATGACGAGCGATTGAACCACACCATTCCCAGCTTCTGGGATGGTCTGAGCTCCATCGCCCACCTGAATCTGATTCGCAAGAGCCAGTGTTCGGCCGGCTGGGACTGGGGTGTTTCAGTGCCTAGTTCCGGTCTGATGGGCCAGAACTACCTCCAGGGAGCCGAGTTGGTACGACTGGAGCATGTCTATACTGCCCAGGAGCATACGAAAAATGCATGCAAGGTCACGGTCACTGCGGAGCTGATGGCTTTTGATGATGCACCCATTGGCGCAAAAGTCCCGGTCAACTTCACCTTCGCCGGTCAGACCAAGACCGCCATTGGCAAAATCCCGCGCCAAGGCAACCTGAAGGTCGAAGCCGTCTTCACCGTCAAGAATCCAAAGCTCTGGTGGCCAAATGGCTATGGCGACCAGCCGCTCTACGACCTGGCGGTCGAGGCAGATGGCCAGGCCATCGCACGTCAGATCGGCCTGCGCGACCTCAAGGTGGTCAACGAGAAGGACGAAATCGGCTTCTCGCTGGTCTTCCAGGTGAATGGCGTACGCGTCTTCGCCAAAGGTGGTGACTGGATTCCGTGCGACGCACGGCCGCAGGAGCATGCGCCGGAGCGTTACCACGACCTGCTGCAGTCCGCGCACGACGCGAACATGAACATCGTGCGTGTCTGGGGCGGCGGCAAATTCGAGGAGGATGCCTTCTACGAGGAATGCGACCGCCTGGGCATTCTGGTCTGGCATGACTGCATGTTCGCCTGCGCCATCTATCCATCGGCGGACTGGTTCATCGACCAGATTCGTGCGGAGGTCGAATACCAGGTCAAGCGCTTGCGCCACCATGCGTGCATCGCGCTCTGGTGCGGCGACAACGAACTCATCGGCAATATCAACGGCGCCAAGACACCGCGCCAGCGCGATGCCTGGCTGGTGGGCTACGACCGCACCAACCAGGCCATCGCCCACGTGGTGAAGGCCTGCGACCCCGAACGCACCTTCTGGCCCAGTTCGCCCTGTGCGGGTCCCGACAACTTTGCGGACAACTGGAAGGCCGATGCCGATGGCGACATGCACTACTGGCAGGTCTGGCATGGCGGAGCCACCTTCAACGAATTCTACAAGGTAAAGCCGCGTTTCTGCTCGGAATTCGGCTTCCAGTCCTTCCCCTCGCTGGAAACCGTGCGGACATTTGCCGACGAGACGAAGGGCGACTTCAACCTGTTCAGCCCGGTGATGGACCGCCACCAGAAGAATGGTGCCGGCAATGCCAAGATCCTCGGCATGTTCGGCAATTACTTCCGAATGCCCAAGGACTTTGCGCAGACGCTCTACCTCTCGCAGGTGCAACAGGGCCTTGCCATTAAGACAGGCGTGGAATACTGGCACTCGTTGCAACCCCGCAACATGGGTACCATCTTCTGGCAGCTCAACGACAACTGGCCGGTGGCCTCCTGGGCCTCCTTGGAATACGGCGGACGCTGGAAGGTGCTGCACTACCTGGCAAAGCGTTTCTACGCACCAGTCCAGACTGTGATGTACCGCACGGCCGACGACGCACCGCTGCAGTTGCACTTCATCTCCGACGTGCCGGAGGCGCTTGTCGCGAATGTCACCGTCGTGAGGCGCAGACTGGCGGACGGCAAGGCGGTCAAGACTTGGAAATATGCCGTCAAGGCGGCTGCGCCCGGGGACTTCCCGCTGGAAATCGAGAACCTGGCCATTGATGCGGCCACTTACATCACGCTGGAAACTTCCGCCAAGGACAAGCAGGGCAGGGCGTACAGCCACTCCGAGGTGTTCAACCTCGATGTCTGGAAACACTGCGACCTTCCTGACACCAAGGTCACTCTGGAAAAGGTCGTTGCGGGGAAGGATGGCGAATTGCTGATTACCTTGAATGCAACCGCGCCCTCCTTCTATGTCTGGCTCGCCGTGGCCGATGATACCTGCGGGCGCTTCGAAGACAATGCATTTGCCATGCTTCCCGGCAAGAAGACGTTGAGCTACCTTCCTGGCGTCAAGATGACTCCGGCGGAATTCAAGCGCCGTCTTGCCATCTCTGACTTGCGCAATAGCTATTTATAATAGCGGATAGGCGGCAATAGCAGGAATCGACGGGCCGGCGACTGCCTAGGTCGGCGGCCCGTTTTTCAACTTATGAAGAGTTCCTGGAGCTGTTCGGCGGTGATGGCTGGCGGAATGGCATCCAGGCCGCCCGTGTCGGCCGAGAGCACTGCGTTGGCGATGGCCCGTTTGCGGTTCTGCATTTCCAGCACCTTTTCCTCCACGGTGTCACGCGCAATCATCCGGTAGGCGAAGACAGGTCTGGTCTGGCCAATGCGGTATGCACGGTCGATGGCCTGCGCCTCGGCGGCCGGATTCCACCATGGGTCCAAGATATAGACGTAGTCTGCTGCGGTGAGGTTCAATCCTACGCCGCCTGCCTTGAGGCTGATGAGGAAAATGCCGACCGAGGCGTCCTCCTGGAACTTCTTGACCAGCTCTCCGCGGTTCTTCGTCTGCCCGTCCAGATAGCAATATTGCCATTGGGCGGCCTGGATGTCCTTCTCGACAGCCTTCAGCAGTTGTGTGAATTGTGAAAACACCAGCACTTTGTGGCCTGCCTCCAGAAGGCTTCCGAGGTGCTCGTGCAGAAGGGTAATCTTGGCGGAGGAGACGGCCTCGCAGCTTGGATTCACCAGTCCGGCATGGCAGGCAGCCTGCCTAAGGCGCAGGAGTGCGCCGAGCATGTTTGCCTGGGTGGGTGTCTCGCTGGCGTTGCCGAATTCCTGTCGGTAGTAATCCCGAAGCTCGTCGTAGTAGTAGCGTTGCGGGGTGTCCAATTCACACCAGAGGACTTGTTCGGTTTTGGCTGGAAGGTCGGCTGCCACTTGCTCCTTGCGGCGGCGTAGCAGAAAAGGCGCGACATATTGGCGGAGCCGCCGGGCGGTGTCTGAGCCGGGCGCCAGCAAGGCGGATTCGCGTCCCAGCGCCGCCACAAATCTTTCCGAGAAGAGTCCCGGGTTGAGGAAGGCCAGTTGGCTGAAAAGCTCGGCGAGGTGATTTTCGATTGGCGTGCCTGTCATGGCGAGCCGGAATTCCGCCTTCAGGGTGCGGGCTGCCTTGGCGGTGGCGCTTTCGGCGTTCTTGATGGCCTGTGATTCGTCCAGAACTACATAACGGAAGTGAATCTTTGCCAGTTTTGCGAAGTCCTGCCGGAGTGTTCCATATGTGGTGAACACCAGATCATATTGTGCAAACCATTCCGCCGTGGCCTGGCGTGACGCGCCGTAGTACTGGCCAACCCGCAGCTGCGGTGCAAAGCGTTTGGCTTCGGAAGCCCAGTTGAAGAGTAACGAACTGGGCATCACCACTAAAGAGGGTACAGGGTACAGGGTACAGGATACAGGTAAGAGAGGAGAGGGCTGTTCCGTGCCCGCGTATCCGTGATTGCGGTCGGGTCGGGCGTCGGGCGGTTCCGTGCCTGCGTATTCTTGTGCGGGCTGTTCCGTGCCCGCGTATCCGTGATTGCGGTCGGGCAGGGCATCGGGCGGTTCCGTGCCTGCGCATTCTTGCGCGGGCTGTTCCGTGCCCGCGCATTCTTGCGCGGGAATATTGGCCCCTGCCAAAAGTGCGAGTACCTGAATGGTTTTTCCCAGTCCCATGTCATCCGCGAGGATTCCCCCCAGCCGGAGCCGTTGAAGCGAAAGAAGCCACCCCAATCCGGCTTTTTGGTAGGGACGCAAGTTGGCGAGAAAACCTGGTGGCGCGTCCGTTGGCATGGCTGCCGGGACATTTTGGAGCTTCTGAAGAGTCGCGTAATATCGCCCATCAAGGTCCTGGAGCTGTTCCGCGAGCAGCGCATGAAGCAACGCGGCCTGTTCCTGCCGGAAGCGAACCTGGCTGTCATCCGTCAAGCCGATTTCGGTCAGCACGGTGAAATTCGCCAGCCAGTCCATTGGCAGGATTCCGTATGTCCCGTCATCAAGCCGGACGGTCTTCTGTCCGCTGCGTGAAATCCGCAGCAATTCCGGCAATGCGAGTTTGTGTCCGTCGAAATCCACCTCTGCCTTCAGCTCCAGCCAGTCGATGCCAAAGGCGCAGACCGCTAGGGATTTGCTGGTCGGACGGCGATAGGACTTGCCCTCGGCGGTGATTTCCCATCCTGCCAGCACGAGCGTCTGGACGGCACCGTCCAGGCGTGCCGGGAGGAGTTTCCACCCCGGGTCTTCGTCGCCGCCCGTCCGGGTGACCAGCCGGAAGCCGAGTTGCCGGAGCTGGTCACGGAGGCGTTCCTCGGCCTCGGGAGAACGCCGGATGACTCTCCCGCCAGGCGCGGAAAGACGTGGTGCTGAGGCACCATCTGCACATGCCACGCCGTCATATTGGAATGACAGCGTGCATTGGAGCTGTTCCTGTCCAAGGTGCTTGAAGCGGGCGGTCGTGATGAAGAGTTTTCCGGTTGGTTCCACGTCCTCAATTTCGACCTGCTGTGCCTCGTCCAGGCGTGAAAGGTCGGGGCCACCATCGACAGTGAACGACTGAAGGATATTGTCCGCCTGATGAGCGGTGAGCAAAGGCAAGGGACGACCGAACCATTCCTGAAGTATTTGATATCCCTCATTTTTGAATTTGATAGGATAGAGAACGCCATTTGCGACTGCCCATCCGCTTCTGCCCAGGGCCTCCCATTGGTCAAAGGGAATGTCCTCCTCCGTTCCTCCGATGAATACTTGCGGCTGTTCAAGGGCATCCTGTTGACGCATGGTGACAAACCACGGCGCGGCCGTCTCCTGGACGGTGAGCCGGTGGAGTTGCCACTCTGGAGTCTCCTCCCTGGCGCTCCAGCGGACTTGGCGGGCTTCGGCGAGGGCAGCCCAGAGGGCGGGCTGCGCCTCGGAAGGAACTTGGAAACGATTGCCGCGTGCGCCAGCCTGGCGCTCCTGAAAAGGGGCCAGGAGTTGCAATAGCCGCTGGTCGGCGGTTGTAGGAACCGTGGTTTCCCGGTTTACGACCAACGGGCGCAAGGCTGTCGCCTGGCCAACCGGACGCCACCAGATGTCCACAATGAGGTGCCCGGCAATCAGTGCGGGGCGTCTGCCTAGTTCCAAGACATACAGCAGCTCGATGCCGCAGTCCGGAACGACAGGCGGTACAAATGGCGGCGATTTGCGCTTCCGGGTGGGGAATACTCCACGGGCGGCCTTGGCCTGGGCTTTCAGGTACCCGTGGGAATATAGGACAATCTGCCCCGTGGCATCCTCTGCCTGGTCAGGATTGCGCCGGCGCTTGCGTTTCTTATAGGGCTCGTAGATATTGCCTTCCAAGTTGTGAATTTGGAATCCCGAAGCCGGGCATTGCGAGGGCATCGTTCCGTGTCAGGAGGGCGAACACGGAAATCGTTATTTGGCAGGCTATTCGTCCAGTGAAGCAGTCTTCACATCGTGGATGCGCAACTGCGGGATTTCATTGCCGTTGAAACGGTTGATATGTGGGGAAAAGACGATGTCCCACGGCGCAGGCGGGAATTCATCCGGCAGCCGCGAGAATGCGATGAACTGAATGCGTGCGCCATTGGCATCCCGGAGGATGCCGCGCGTATGTGCCCGCCCGGCCGCATTTTTGCGTTCTGGAGTCACGTTGTGCGAGAAGAATATCGGTTCGGCGTTGGCGTGACCGAAGGGCTCGAGTTCCTTGAGTTCCTGGAAGAACACCTCGTCTAGTTCGTCAAACGAGACCTCTCCGCAAATGCTCAGGTTGGGGCGCATGGACTCGATGCCCAGCACCTTCTGAATGGCCTGGTCGAATTCCTGGCAGAACTGCTCCAGGTTCTCTTCTTCCAGTGACAGGCCGGCCGCCATGGCGTGTCCGCCAAAGCGGATGAGCGTGTCCTTGCAGTCGTCGAGCACGTCAACCAGGTTCAGGGAACGAATGGAGCGTGCCGAACCGGTGAATTGCCCGGACGGGTCACGGGTGAGAACCACGCTGGGGCGGTGATAGTGTCGCGTCAGGCGCGAGGCGACGATTCCCACCACGCCCTGATGCCAGGACTCGTTCCATACCACGATGGAACGTGCAATCTCCAAGGCACGCGGCGTGCCAGGGCGATAGCGCTCGGCGATTTGGGCCTCCGCCTCTGCCACCACCTGTTCCTCAATGGTCTGGCGCTCGTGGTTGAGATGGTCCAGTATGCCGGCCAGCTCCTTGGCGCTCTCTACGTCATGGGCCTCCAGTAGACGGAGGGAGTCGGTGGGGTCGCCCATACGGCCGGTCGCGTTGATGCGAGGGGCGAGGCGATAGGTGATATCAGAGGTCGTCAAGGGTTCGCTGACATTGGAGATGTCGCACAGTTCGTGCACACCGGGACGCATCTGCATCGAGAGCACCTTCAGGCCCTCGCGAACCAGCAGACGATTTTCATTGAGGAGCGGGACAATGTCCGCCACAGTCCCGAGAGCCACCAGGTCGAGCACGCTGTGCAGGTCAGTCTCATCGCCACCAATGCCGTTTTCCCTGCCATATTTGAGGAATGCGCATGCGACCTTGTAGGCTACTCCAACCCCGGCCAAGTCCTCCGTCTCCTTTGGGGCTCCGGGCAGCTTGGGGTCCACCACCACCATGGAGTCCAGGGTAGGCGCGTCTGCAGGCAGGCCAAGTCCGATGGAACCCACGCCCCTCATGCCGTCGTGAAGCGGGGTCGGTCCCGGTGTATGGTGGTCAGTGATGATGAGGTCAAGATGAATGGCCCGTGCAGCATCAACGGCATCATAGCTGGTGATGCCGCAGTCCACGGTCACCAGCAGGTCGCAATGACCCTTTGCGTTTTTGTTGATGGAGTCGGCGGTCAGGCCATAGCCATCGTCGATGCGGTGTGGCAAGTAGCAGGAGACCTGTGCGCCATTTTCACGCAGAACCCACGCCAGCAGCGCAGTGGCGGTGATGCCATCGGTGTCATAATCCCCATGGATCATGATGCGCTGGTTTTGCTGGATAGCCTCCCAGAGCCGCTTGGCCGCCGCCTTGGTGCCAGGCAGCAAATAGGGATCGCCCAGATTTTCCAAGTCAGGATGGAGGAAGGTCTGGACATTTTCGGGAGTGATGCCACGTGCGGCCAATACCAGGCCGATAGGCCGCGAGACAGAGGCCTCTTCCATCAATGCGGAGATGACTTGCGGTTCTGGTGCGGTGAATTCCCAAACTCGATTTTCCTGGTCGCGGTTTTTCTGACTGCTTGAATCCATGTTGTATCCTTGTTATTTAAAAGCGTTCGCACAAACTATACGACATTTTACAATAAAATCAAGGCAGCACGAGTGGTTATTTTCACCGAAACATAAAAAAAGGCAAACTGACGCAATCTACGGAAATCCTTTCATCGTGGATTATATTTTAGAATAGTCTTGGCATTTCGCCATTTCAAACGGCAATTGCAAACCATACGTCCCGGCGGCAGGGCGCCGTTCCGGAAGTAGCCAGTTTGTTTTTTTCAAGGGCAATGATGATGCAAATCCCGTTACTGGATCTGAAGCAGCAGTTTGAAGTCATCAAAGATGAGGTTATGCCCAGTCTGGCGGAGTTGTGCGCCAGCCAGCGATTCATCCTGGGGCCGAAAGTTGAGGAGTTGGAACGGCGGCTTGCCGAGTATAGCCAGGCCGCCTATGGCTGTGGTGTGAGTTCCGGTTCCGACGCCCTGTTGATTTCCCTTATGGCCGAGAAGATTGGCGCCGGTGATGAAGTCATCACTTCGCCCTATACCTTCTTTGCCACTGCTGGGGCGATCTGCCGGACTGGCGCACGGCCGGTTTTTGTGGATATTGATCCCGTTACCTACAATATCGACGTCGCCCAAATCGAGGCGGCAATCACGTCAAAAACCCGCGCCATCATTCCAGTTCATCTCTATGGGCAGGCGGCGGATATGGACGCAATTCTGGCCATTGCCAAAAAGCATGGTCTGGTGGTTGTGGAGGATGCCTGTCAGGCCATCGGGGCAGAGTGCCGCGGTCGCCGTGTCGGAGCCTTGGGAGAGTACGGTTGCCTCTCATTCTTCCCCAGCAAAAATCTGGGATGCTTTGGCGATGGGGGGATGGTGCTGTGCAATGATGAAAGCCGCGCCAAGACATTGGCGATCCTCCGCAACCACGGCATGGCACCGCAGTACCACCACCACTTGATCGGAAGCAATTTCCGGCTAGATGCCATCCAGGCCGATGTCCTTCTGAAAAAACTGCCGCATCTGGATGACTGGACGGTCGCGCGCCAGCAGAATGCCGACGATTACGGCCGGCTCTTTGCCGGCACGGCGGGATTGGAATTGCCGCAGGAGGCCAGCTGGTCAACCCGCCATGTCCGCAACCAATATGTGATCCGTATCTTGGACGGCCGGCGGGACCAGGTCTGGGATGGACTGAAGGCGGCGGGGATTGGCTGTGCGGTCTATTATCCGGTTCCGCTGCATCTTCAGGAGTGTTTTGCATCGTTGGGTTATCGAAAAGGCGAATTCCCCGAAAGCGAACGCGCCGCCCAGGAGACGCTTGCGTTGCCAATCTTCCCGGAATTGACCATGGAGCAGAAGGAACAGGTCGCAGCCACCGTGGTTCGCTTGCTTCAGGGATAGTCGCGGCGCGAAGGATGGAGACTGCGTAGCATGAGCCACAAATCCCGAAAAAAAACTCTTGAACGGCCAAACCAGGGCACCTTCAAGATTTTCTGGCGACTTTTGTGGCAATATGCCAGACACTATCCCATCTATCTTTTTCTGGGGCTGTTTTCCGCAGTAGTCATGGGCGGTGCGCTGGGGACGGTTTTCCGCATGATGAGTGTCTCCGTGGATCTCTTTGAAGCGGGCACGGCACCGACGCCTGGTTCGCAGAGTGTTGTTGTATCCGTCTTGCCGGATGGGGTGCCGCCAGCGGAGATGGAGATGGTGGAACCACTGGAACCATCCACAATAGCGGTTTCTACCCCCTCGGCGGTTCCATCTTTGCCGAAGGGCGATAGCTCGGCCAATGTGAACAATGCCCCGAAAACTCGCGAAGAACGCAACAAGGCCAAGTCCAGCAAGCTTCTGAAGCAGGTGAACCGGATTCTGGCCTTCTTCCATGCGGAGCCAGTGGACGAGACAAGCGTTCTGACGCTCAAGACCGTCGGGATTCTGTTGGGAGTCATCGTGTTGCTCTTTGGCTTGAAGGCCCTAGGCGAATGGCTCAACCACTATAGTCTTCGCTATGTTGGCGCCAGGGTGGTGGTGGATTTACGACAGGCGTTGGTTGATCATCTTATGAGGCAGTCGATGGGGTATTTCGCCAATGGTTCGACCGGCGCGTTGATCAGCCGATGTACCAACGACGTGGCCGCCATTGAGCAAGTCATTTCCCAGGCCTTGCCGGAATTATGCCAGGCGCCGGTGCTAATCGTTGTTTCGATTCAGTTTGTCATCGCACAGGCTTTGCAGCAGGGTCTGGGATGGGAGTTCTTGGGTGTGGTGGTGATGTTGCCGTTTTTTATCGCTCCCTTCTACTGGCTGACGAGATTCCTGCGTTCCTATCAAAAGCAGGTATTGAGTGAATTGGCGACGGTGACAGGGCGGATGCAGGAGACTTTCTCCGGCATGATGGTCATCAAGGCATTCCGGCAGGAGGATGCCGAGCACCGGCGTTTCAAAGCTGTGAACGAAGGATATTTCCGTAAGCAGCGCAAGGCCATTATGATGGGCGTGATGGTTCACCCACTCTTGCAGTTCGTGGCAATAGCACTTTGCGTGGTTTTTGTGCTGCTTTGCTATAAATTCGATGTGACGTTAGGGGCGCTGGCCATTATCGGCTTCGCGGCGCAAACGGCCTACAAGCCAGTCAAGGACTTGGTCAAACTTTACTCCAATGTCATCCGGGGCGCCGCCGCCGGTGAACGGGTCTTCGAGGTGCTTGACATGGACACCAGCCTGCCGCAGACCGCCAATCCCAAGCCCATCCAGGCCTTCCGCGACAAGATCGTCTACCATGACGTGTCGTTCCGCTACGTCAAAGACGGTCCTTGTGTGTTGTCGGATATCGACTTGGTAATCCCCAAGGGAAGCATGGTTGCGTTGGTCGGGCAGACCGGTTCCGGCAAATCCACCTTGGCCAATTTGCTCGCGCGTTTTTACGACCCCACGGAAGGAAACATCACCATCGACGGAACGGACCTAAGAGATTTCGAGGTAGGGGATTTCCGCCGACAGGTCGGGATGGTCAGCCAGGACACTTTCCTCTTCAATACCACCATCGCGGAGAACATCCGCTATGGCAGACCGGATGCCACCGATGCGGAAGTGCGGGAGGCTGCCATCCAGGCCAATGCCATGGAATTCATTGAGCAGTTCCCCGATGGGTTTGCGCATAAAGTGGGTGAACGAGGAAATCTGCTTTCCGGCGGACAGAAACAGCGGATCGCCATCGCCCGCGCCATTCTCCGCAATCCCCCCATTCTCATTTTGGACGAGGCGACCAGCGCATTGGACACTGTGACCGAACGCCAAGTCCAGGAGGCGTTGAACAACGTGATGAAGGAGCGAACCGTGATTGCTATCGCGCATCGTCTTTCCACCATCCAGATGGCCAACGAGATTATCGTCATGGAGCAAGGGCGCATCATCGAGCGCGGCACCCATGAAAGCCTCTTGGCCGCAGACGGCGCCTATGCGAAACTGCATCAGATGCAGCGCTGTGAATGATATAAGTTGTTATCCCAAGGTGGGATGGTCATCAAAGCGCAGATATGGCTGTTCAAGGCGTTCCAGCTCGAAGACGACGACTTCGTTGGCACCGCGTTTCAGCCAGCAACCCGGTACATACATGGTACGGGTGGGACCGACATTCCAGTAGCGTCCGAGGTTGTGGCCGTTGACCCAGACCTGCCCTTTGACGCCGGGGCGCACGAGGAAGGTGTCCTGCGTAACGTCGGCGATTTCTAGCGTGGCGCGGTGGAAGGCGGGCAGTTGGTCGGTGTTCCAGTCGAAGCCGCCGAACGCAAGCTTTTTGAGCTGTTCCGGTTCGAGTGGCAGGGACCAGACGTCCCAGTCGAACTGTTGCTGGAGGGCGATGGTCACGGAGCCGACAATGCCCTTGTGGTCTTTGCCCAGCAGTGGACCGTAGTTGGTACGGCCCATGTTTTCTACTAGGAGGTCGAGCGTCATGCCATCGGTGGGGATATCGAAGGAGGGGAGTTCCTTCTTTTCGTGCGCGTCATTGCGGAAGATGGTGGCACGGTATTTGCCGTCGAGGAAGACGATGGCGCGGTCATTGACCTCGCGCAAAGCAAGCTGGGCGTTCGTGACGGGACCGGCGAGGCGGGTTCGGTAGTGCAGGAAGCCAAAGGCTTGGCCGAGCTTCTCCATCGTGGGTGGCGTCAGCATGGCAATACGCTGGTCGGCGATTGCGTCCAGGTTCGGGAAGTAAGGTGCAGTTTCGGTCAGCGGGATCTTTCCGTAGGCGGTCTTGGGGGAGGGCTTGCAGTCTGCGAACGGTGCATCGGGACGGTATTTGCGGATTACCTCCTGGATTTTGAAATACTTCTCCGTGGGGTCGCCGCATTCGGAGAGCGGTGCGTCATAGTCGTAGCTGGTGGTCTGCGGGGCATAGTCTGCCAGACCCGGCGTGGCGTTGGCTCCGTTGGTGAAGCCGAAGTTCGTGCCGCCGTGGAACATGTAGAAATTGACCGAGCCGCCAGAATTCAGCATGTCGTCCAGTTCATCAGCGACCTCCTGTGCGTTGCGTGTGCGGTGGTTTCCGCAGCCCCAGGCGTCAAACCATCCGTCCCAGAATTCCATGCAGAGGGACGGCGAGTCCGGGCGAAGTTTTTTCCCACGTGCGAAGGCCGACAGACCATGGCTGCCGAAGGTCAGGGCGATCGGCGTGCCGTCCAGATTTCCGCCGTTGATGAAGAAATCCGCATCGCCACCGTCGGCGGTGAAGAGCGGAACGGTCAGGCCGTGCTTGCGGAAGAGATCGCGTAGCCAGGCCAGATACTTCTTGTCATGCCCGTAGGAGCCGTATTCGTTTTCAATCTGGAAAGCGATGACGGGGCCGTCCTGGTCCAGCTGCAGTTCCTCCAGCATCGGCAGGATTTTTGCCAGATAACTTTCTACCGCAGAAAGATATTTTGTATTGCTTCGACGCAGCTCAATGCCTTCCTGGGCGGTCAGCCAGACCGGCAGGCCGCCATTGTCCCATTCCGCGCAGATGTATGGGCCTGGCCGCACGATC
The DNA here is from genome assembly GCA_017417585.1 of Victivallales bacterium. GTDB lineage: Bacteria > Verrucomicrobiota > Lentisphaeria > Oligosphaerales > Oligosphaeraceae > RGIG1601. The sequence continues at coordinate 14,610 of JAFPYX010000099.1, read as the reverse complement.
ACATAGAGTCCTACTTCTCCCGCCTTCCGGATGAATCTCACAAAGTCCAGCATTCCCTCGAAGTGGAATTCGCCCTGGCGAGGTTCGTGGAGGTTCCATGGCATGTAGGTCTCCACGGCATTCACCCCGCAGCGCAACGCCTTTTCCAGGCGGTCGCGCCAGTATTCCGCTGGAACACGGAAATAATGGATGGCACCGGAAATCAGCTGGACTGGCTTGCCGTCGATGAGGACGCCGTCTTGGGTAAATTTGACTTTCGACATTTTTGCTTGGGTTCAAAGCGGTTTGCGGCCGTGCGGAGCTTCAAGGCCATGATGCGGGCGGCATGAAGGAGCCGTGAATCGTTACGATTTCGGCCACATACTATAGCGTCTCATCGGCAATAAGGCGATGAAGGATATGCATGTCATTGGAGTCTTGGCCGATGGTGGAACGGAAAGCTTTTCTGCTCGTTTATAGTCGATGACAGGCGAGGCGCCGTGCGACAAGCGGGAACGGGGCCGTGGCGGTTTCCTGCAAAACCGGAAAAACTGAACTCGACCTATCATGGTTTTATGCGTGTGTTGTGGCAATCAGGGTCTTTCCGGAAATTTACTGGACAACAGTGCTACTACTGTCGGTAAAAACTTCGCATGATGACAATGCAGTTCATTCCTGCGAATTTACGCTTTCCGGCATGTCAAGCCAATATTTCGGCACTTTACGGCATCGCATTCCGGTCCGGATGCCTTTTTGTGCCAACTTGCCGCGCAACTTCCCTGCGGATTGGGATAGCAGGGCGGGAAAGGGGAAGGAACCAATTCCTTCGTCCTTTCCTCGCCGCGCGTAGCGCAAGGCACAGAGAATTTTGTCGGACGGCAGTATAGCAATGCTGGAGGGATGGTGGGGTTACCCCCAACCACCCCCCTCAAATTTAACGCACGATGTCGGGGGATGCAAGTCCGTTTCTGGAAAGTCATGAAAGTCATTCAGGAAAGAGGAAAGCCTGTGTTTTTCGCGCACTCGCGGTAAATTTGGAAGTGCAGGACGGGCAGGCAGGGTGTGCGGGGTACGTTTTTTTCGTGTGCTCGCAGAAGATTAGGCCGGACAGATATCGCAGGGCTGCCCCCACGAAAAGCGCGTTCTTTACCGACGGCATGGCGGTCTTGAGGAGAGACACCAATCTGCTCGTCACAAATCATGGCTTAGTCTTGGAGGTCTTTGTCCAATTCTGTAAATTATCGCACGAGAAGTTTTCCCTGAAGCTTCTCCTGATACAAGGCACCGCATAACGGGCAGACATGACATAGAACACCTCCCACGGCACATGAAACCACACGAACCTGCCAGTGCCACAAGATTAGCCCCCGCGTTTTCAAGCTATGTCCGACAGTTGCATTCTCAACAGCGGAGCGCCCTGCGTTCAAATTCCACGCGGAGTTGTTCCGGAAATGCCCTGTGGCAACTCGAAATTGCCATTGCGGGCAAGCTGCAACGGCGCCTCTTCATAATAACCCTCTTCGGTGATGGATGCGCCGCATCCTAGACACTGTTTCCCTGTCATAATTGCGTGTTGCATGGTTTACGCATTGACCGGACCGTCGCCGCAGAATTGCTTCCGCCCGCACTTGCCGCAGCAGGCGCCGCGCCAGATGGCGTCGAACTGATCGCAAAGTGGCTCGACCAGGGATTGCTCATCGGTTAAAAGCCCATTCTCGAAATTCCGTCGGCTGTCGCTTTTCGTCCCCAGCCCCGCGCCAGTCAGATTCGCGCTGCCGAAATAGGCCTTGGTTCCGTCGGCGATGATGCACTTGAAGTGAACTCGCGGGCAAAGGACGCGCTCCAGCTGCGTCCAGAGGCGCGGATAGCGGTCGAAATCCTGTCGGAAATTGGGGCCGGGCTCCTTGGCATGGATGAGGCGGATTGCCACTCCGCGTCCCAATAGCAGATCCAGCACACCCAGAAACGGCATCATCTCGCATTTGCCGGGGATCTCGACATACATGTCCTTGATGTCCGCCGTGGCGATCCAAAGCCGTCTTCGAGCCTGTGGTACCAGTCCGCAAATGACCTTGCTGTAGATTTCACGGTTCGTGATGAATTGGTTCATGATGTTTTCTCGATAATGGTGCTGTCACGGAATAGCAAATCCAGTGCCAATGGCGAGTCAAGGAGAATTGCCACCATTGAGGGTTGCGCATTGAATATAAAAGTAACAGCTTGTTCAAAAGTTAAACGATGAGTTTGGGAGAATTCTCAAGGAATGCCATATATTAAATGGCAATCCGTTGAAAATAATTCTGGCATGACGATTGCTTGATGTCAGTCAATGACGGAATAACCTTCATGAGTTGACCCAAGCAAAAGAAACGACGATGAGATTGGCGGGACTGGATTTTGAGACGGCGAACGGGAAACTGGGGAGCATCTGTGCGGTTGGCTGTGCCATTCTTGACACTGGCGCCGTGATGGAGCGCAAAGAGTGGCTGGTCTGCCCGCATCATGGCTACCGCTGGATGCGCGAAGACTTCACGGAAATTCACGGGATTACCTACTGGGATGTCTGCAACTGCGGGGAGTTCGACTGCATCTGGCCGGATTTGCGCCGGATGCTTCTTTCCGCCGACTGCGTGGCCATCCACAATGCCTCGTTCGACCTTGGGCATCTGCGTAGCGTCCTTGCGCTCTATGAACTGCCATCCGTGGAATTCGACTACGTGGATAGCCTGATGATCAGCCGACGGCTTTTCCCTGAGATGCCATCCCATTCGCTGGACATGATGGCGGAGCGCTTCGGCATCACATTTCGCCATCATAACGCCCTGGAGGATGCCACGGCCTGCGCGTCCATTGTCGCCCGGATGGGCGTTCCCGATGGATTTTTGCGCCATTTTGCAACGAACGTGCAGGCTTAGAAATCCATTTCGAGTTTCTCAGGATTTTTGGGAGAAGTTGCGCAAAAATGTCCCAGGAGGAAATGCGAGAGTTTTATGGGGGGACATCATACATCTATGGAAAAAGTATATTATAAAGCCTTCCAATGAACTGCGGCGTTGTGGCCGCCGATGTGTCCTAGCGATTTCCAAAACAAGAATAAGGAGTAAGAAGGATGTCAAAGAACGTGACGATCATGCCTTGCCTGGACATGCGCGACGGCAGGGTGGTCAAGGGCGTGCATTTTGTCGATATCGCCGATGCCGGAGATCCGGTGGAGTGCGCTCGTGCCTATTGCGCGGCCGGAGCCGACGAGCTGGCGTTGCTCGACATCAACGCCACGGTTGAAAACCGGGGCACGCTGCTGGATGTGGTCCGGCGCACGGCCCAGGCCTGCACCGTGCCGTTCACGGTGGGCGGCGGAATCCGCGACGTCAGGACGGCCGGCGAGGTGCTATCGGCGGGTGCCAACAAGGTGTCCCTCAGCAGCGCCGCCTTCCGGCACCCCGAGGTGATTCCCGAAATCATCAAGGAATTCGGAGCCGATGTCCTGACCGTGGCGATTGACGTCGATGTCAACCCGGCCCTGCCTTCCGGCTACGAGGTCTATGTGGATGGCGGGCGCACGGCGACGGGCGCGGACGCATTGGAGTGGGCGAAGCGCGTGGACGGCTATGGCGTCAAGGTAATCCTGCCGACGAGCAAGGCCGGCGACGGCGCGCGAACGGGCTATGACCTCCCGGTCATCCGTGCCATGGCCCAAGCCTGCCAGGCCAGCATCGTGGCCTCCGGCGGAGCCGGCAAGATGGAGGATTTCCTTGCTGCGGCGCAGGCCGGCGCAGAGATTCTGCTCGCCGCGTCCGTCTTCCATTTCCACCTGATCGACATCGGCGAGCTCAAGGCCTATCTGAAGGCGAACGATATCGACGTCCGCCTCTGAGCCTGCCTGGGGCATGAAGGGGAGCTGCGCATCGCTGCAGTTCCCCTTCATGCTGTCCGGTAAAATTGCTGTGCGTTGCGCTACGCGCTGCGGGGGCAAAGGCCCTTCTAGTTCTTCTAGTTCTGCTAGCCGTTCCCTGAAAAGTCTCCAGGCGGAGCAGCATGTTTGCCAGAACTCCTGCCCGAAATTCGAGAAGATACCTGAACTCAGGGCCAGGAACATGACGGGGCAGCAGAGAAAACACGCAGGAATGACTCGCAAGTCAAACAAATAGAATAATTTATTATTAATAAATTGACGCTTCATCGCCTGCTGCGAACTTTGCCGCCCCGAAGTTCGCAGCAAGGGATGAGAATTTCCGCATGAAACGCGCAAATGGACAAACGGAGTAGCCGTGTCCATGCAGAGAAAGAACCAGAAAGTAAGCTATGCCAGCATGCCCGGGTCTTTCTTATGGAAGATGGTATCGTTGACGAAGTCACTAAAGGCGCCGGTTTCGCTGAATGATGCGAAACGTTCCGCATCGTCGCCCACGCCGAACTTGAGGTCGATGTTCGTGCAGTCGCCGATGACTTTGACCGAGTTCTCACCATCCGTGTAGGTGAGCGTGGCTTCGTCCCACTTGGAGTCGTCGCCATCCTTGAACCACAGCGTGATCTTTCCGTCAGCGAGCTGCTCCACGGTGTCGTTGCCCCAATTCCCGCCGAAGGTAAAGAAGTCCTCGCCCCCGCCGCTGTGGAGGGCGTCATTGCCCGAACCGCCCACGATGAGTTCGTTGCCAGAGGCACCGACGATGCGGTCGTTGCCTGCGTCGCCGAAGAGGAGGTTCTTGCCTTTGTTCGCCCAGATGACGTCATCGCCTTCGCCGCCACAGACGGCCATGCCGATGCCGGCATACTCGAAGCGCTGGCTGGTCAAATCCACGATGTCGTCGCCCGCGCCCGCGCAGATTTCGTAGATCTTCGATATGCGTGCCTGCACGTCTTCTCCTTCGGGGAATGCGGAGTAGATGTCATCCAAAAAGAACGCGTCGCCATGGTCGTCATCGGTGAGCAGGAGGACACTGGCGTCTGCGGAACCGATGAAGATGTCGCCGAACTGGTTTTTCCCGGCGAGGGAGACTTTCTCGTTGGTGCCCGCCCATTCATCGAGCAAGCCGACATGCTTCGCCGAATAGAGCGAACTCCACGTTTTGCCGGTCGTCTTCACGAAGAAGAGGTCGTCCAGCCCATTTTCCGTCGCGACGACCACGGACGCGGCCTGATTGTCCTCGACGGTCACTGTGGACTCCGCCGACGAGATGCCGAAGTCGATTTCGGTGATGGTGCTCGCATATTCGCCGTTCGGTAGATTGTAGATGTCGCACGCTGTTTTGCCGTCGAAGCGGACGCTCACGGTGTCTCCCGTGTCGGTGCGTTCGATGGACAGCACATAGCCGGTGGAGAGTTCGACTTCGCTCCAGCTCGCCGAGTTTTTCGTGAACTCGAATTCCGGCGCGGCGGAGAGGCATTTCACCACGCGGTAGGTGGCATAGGCCCCTTCCTTGCTGTAGCCCGAGGTCAACTGGAAATTGATATCCGAAGCGTCATCGAGTTTGAACTCCGTGGCCACTTCGTTGCCGGAGATGTTCCAGCCCCATCCGACGACTCCGTATTTGCCGATGATTTGGAACGCGCCGCACGCATAAGTCTCGTGCGGGAGGCACGGAAGCCCGGGTACAAGCTCCGTGGTGCCAGGCACGACCCAATGCTGGAAGCCATCATCGTTGACCAATGCGGTCTCGTCCTCGTTCAGATGATAGAGAACGAGGTTGGTGGTGCCTTTGTCGTTGTTGTTGTTGAACGCGGAGAAGTAGCCATTGCCGTAATAATGCAGATAATGCTGACCGGAGGTCTTCTGGTCTTCGGTCAGGCCGAATTCGTCGCCGACGCCGGACAACGTCCAGAGGAGGTCCCCGGTGCCGCCGTTCCGGTCGATTTTGATCATGCTGTTGAGGTGTCGGCAGGAGACGACCAGATTCCCGTCGTCATCCACGGCGATGGCATTGAGATGGACATAATCCACATAGACTTCCGGGTCGGTGTTGGTGAAGTCGGCCGCGCCCTCGGTCTCATCCGTGACGGTCATGCTGTACAGTTCGGGGTGGTCGGTGCTGAGCCAGTCAAACACCACCTCGCCGTGGTCGATTTCCTGGATGTAAGTGGCGACCAGTATCGCCTTGTCCGCGTGCTGAATCGGCTCGCCGGTGTAGATGTTCACGTCGGGAATGTTGTCCGCCTCGACCTGCAAGTACGACATGACGATGTAATGGTCTTCGCCGAGCATGAGGAACTCGTGGCCGTCCAGCGTGGTGTCGCCCTGGTTCTTTTCCGTGGCAATCGCTCTGATGCGGGTGATTTCGTTGTAGTTTTCATCCATGATCACGCGCTCGCCTGGATTGTGGCCGGTGAACACGATTGCCTCGGGATGACTTTCGGTCGAATGATAACTGTAGTAGGTCTTGCCATTGAACTGATGGGTTTTGAAGTCCCACAGCCCGTATTGCGTGTCGGGCGAATCCTCGTTCCGATAGTAAAGGATATTTCCCTCGTTGTCGGTCTTGACGATGGAGCGGGTGTTGATGAAGGAGAGGAAGAAGTCGCCAGGGGTCTGCGAAGTGCCGGTGACTGTGATGGGAGGAAGATGGGTGTTCAGCGTATTGATGGCGAACTCGCGGGGGATGCCCCCTTGCGTGACTTGCACCAGAATCTTTTCATCCTCGCTGATTTCCTCCAGGGCGAATTCGCATTTGCCGTTTTCGAGCGCAACGCCGTTGACCGTGATGGCGATGTCCGCGTCCACACCGACCCACTCGAAGGAGTTGAGCTGCTCCACGGTGAGCGTGACGACATTGAAGGCCGCGCCCCCGGCAAAATCCGTCTGCACCGACAAAGGTTCGCCATTGACCAGAAAATCATAGGTCTCATTGATGACTACCGCACGCAAGGCCTCGCTGGTTTCCATGTTGCTACTCCGTTTCGGTTATGGGTTGCAAGTAAATAGGCTAACGTGTCATTGGACGGTGATTTGATACGATTCCGTTGGTGGGTCTTCCTCCTCCTCCCAGGGGCGGAGGTTCTCAAAACGCAAGGTGCATTCCCCGGCCTCTTCCGCGCGGAAGGTGAAATAGTGCGTGCCTGGTGCACCAGAGGTCGGGATCTTGGATTTTGGCGTCCGGTAGTCCTCGCCCACGGTGGACACGATGGTCTGATTCGCGTTGTCTTTGACTTGTCGCCAGACGAAGCCGGTGGTGATGTTCCCGGGGATTTCAATGGTGAAAGTCTGGCCCACCTTGACCGTGATGTGGTTCCCCTCGACGTGTATTGGTGAGGAGGATATTTCAGGTGTGGCGGGCGTGTCAGGTGTGGTGGGTGTGTCAGGTGTGGCGGGTGTGTCGGGGGCAGGTGGCGTGGTGCAATTGCATCCAAGGAGGAAACTGAACATAAGGCAGGAAAGGAAAAGGCTCTTCATTTGGTCATGGGCTTGGGGTGATTGTCTAACCTGGCGTGTCAGGCTTTTCGGCCGAAGATGAGGCCAATGACGATTCCGAGAACCACCCCCCAGAGGAGCGAATTCAGGATCATGACGCAGACGAAGGCCGCTCCCGAGGCGCTGATGCAGGAGAGCGGGAAACCGGTGCATTTCAAGATGGTCGCCCAGGCGCCGCCGCTGCTTGTGATGCCTTGCCAGACTCCCTTGACGGAGTCATGAAAACCTCCGCACTGGAAAAACGCAATCCAGAAGATGATGGCATGGAGGACGGCAAAGCCAATGCCGCCGCCAATGATTTTTGCCAGGGCCTTCTTCACGAAAAAACCTTTGAGTCCCATCTGTCGCTCCTGTTGGTTGTGATGTTTTTTATCTCGATTGAACCGCAACTGGTGAATCGCCAGTCGTTCCCGAGTCCTTATTCCCGCAAGGTTCCATTGCCAATGGCAATCCACTTGTAGGTGCACAATTCCGCCGGGCCGACTGGACCGCGCGCATGCAGGCGGTCGGTGCTGATGCCCACGACGGCGCCCATGCCGTAGTCTCCGCCGCCAGAAAGTCGCGTGGATGCATTGACCAGCACGGAGGCCGAGTCCACGGCACGGATGAAACGTTGCGCCAGTTCCAGGCTGCCGGTGATGATGCCGTCCGTGTGTCCCGAGCCATGCTTGGCGATGTGCGCGATGGCCTCCTCGATGCCATGAACCACTTTGATGGAGAGGATGGGTGCCAGATACTCCGTATCCCAGTCCGTCTCGGTGGCGGGGAGACACTCCGGCACGATTTGACGCGTCTCCTCGCAGCCGCGCAGTTCCACGCCCCGTTCCTGAAGCGCCGCCGCAATGGGCGGGAGAAGCCGTGGGGCGCCATCGGCGTCCACCAGCAATGTCTCCAGGGCATTGCAGACCTCCACGCGCTGGCATTTGGAATTTACGATGACCGAGACGGCCATCGCCACGTCCGCATCGGCCGCGACATACTGGTGGCAGATGCCATCATAGTGTTTCAGGACGGGGATGCGAGTGCCTTCCGACACCGCCCGGATCAGCTGTTTCCCGCCCCGTGGAATCACCAAATCCACATACTTGTCCTGCTGAAGTAGCTCGCGGACAGCATCGTGGTCGGTGCGCTCAATCAGCTGCACGGCGTCGGCGGGCAGGCCGGCCTCCGTCAGGGCCTCGCGCATCGCTCGGGCGAGGACGCGGTTGGTCCGTATCGACTCCGAGCCGCCCTTCAGGATGACCGCATTGCCGCTCTTCAAGGCAACGGCCGACGCGTCCGTGGTTACATTGGGACGGGCCTCGTAGATGATGGCGATGACGCCGATGGGAACGGCGATCCGGCTGACCTGCAGTCCGCTGGGCATGGTGCGGCCCTCCAGAACCCGCCCGACCGGATCCGGCAAAGCCGCCGCTTCACGGAGCCGATTGAGCATATAATCGAAGATCTTCTCCGTGACCTGGAGCCGTTTCTGGAAGGAGGGGGAGAGTCCGGGCGCGGCGACCAGGTCCTCCGCATTGGCGTCGAAGAGTTCAGCCTTGACCTCTAGCAACTTCTCCGCCATGCGATTCAATGCCGTCTGGCGCGCCTTTCCGGAGGCGGCTGCCAGGGTGCTTAGGGACTGCTTGGCGGCCTGGGCCATCGCCGGAATGCTTAGGATATTGCTGCGTGAGTCCATTGTCGTGATACAGTTGATACCGAGGTGCATTTTTGCTATTCTTTAGATGTAATATAGACCTGAAATCGTGAATTGTCGGGGTTTTGTGTGAGAACGCATGGTTTACGGAAATCCCAAGAAGGATGTGACGGCAAGGGATGATGCGGTATGCAAAAAGATACACGAAAAATATTGACAAATAAAAATTAACTTATAAATTATAGATAATTTCTCAAAGTCTGTATGTTTGTCGAATCATGCGTGTTTGTCTTGCCATTGATCTCAAATCCTTTTATGCTTCGGCCGAATGCGTGGACCGACAGCTTGACCCGTTGACGACCAATCTGGTGGTGGCGGACGTCAGTCGTACTGCGAAGACCATCTGCCTGGCGGTCTCGCCGCCGTTGAAGGCGCTGGGCATTCCGGGGCGGCCGCGGCTCTTCGAAGTGGTGGAAAAAGTCCGTGAAATCAATGCGGAGCGTCGTTGCCAGGCGCCACAGCATCGTTTTGTCGGGAGTTCCTGCAATGCAAATGAATTGGCGGCCAATCCGTCGCTGGAGTTGGCATATATCACTGCGACGCCACGGATGGCGCGGTATCTCCAGATAAGTTCCGAAATCTACGCCGTCTATCTGAAGTATGTGGCACCGGAGGACATCCATGTCTATTCCATTGACGAGGTGTTTCTGGAAGTCACGCAGTACCTTCGGCTCTATCGGCTGACCGCACGGGAGTTCGCCATTCGGCTCATCCGTGAGGTGCTCCAGGCGACTGGCATCACGGCGACCGCCGGTGTCGGCACGAATCTGTTCCTCGCCAAGGTCGCGATGGATATCGTCGCCAAGCATTCTCCTGCGGATGTGGACGGCGTGCGCATCGCCGAACTGGACGAGGCGGGCTTCCGCCGACAGCTCTGGGCACATCGTCCACTTACGGATTTCTGGCGGGTGGGGCATGGCATCGCCGGACGGCTTGAGGCACATGGCATGCGCACGATGGGCGATGTGGCGCGGGTGTCGTTGGACAACGAGGATTTACTCTATCGGCTCTTCGGGGTCAATGCGGAACTGCTCATCGACCATGCCTGGGGCTGGGAACCCTGTACCATCGCGGAAATCAAAGCGTATCGGCCGACAGATCACAGCCTCAGCGCTGGGCAGGTACTTAAAGAACCATACGATTTTGCGCATGCGCGGCTGGTGATACACGAGATGGCGGACCAGCTGGCGCTTGACCTGGTGGAGAAACATCTGGTGGCCGCCCAGGTTGCAGTGTACATTGGTTACGACCGGAGCAGTCTCACCGATGCAGACCATGGGCATGCCTATGTGGGGGAAGTGCATGTTGACTACTATGGCCGGGCGGTGCCTAAGCCCGTGCACGGTTCCGTCAATCTCCGCGAGGCAACCTCCTCGGCCGAAGTCATTCGGGAGGCGATGACGCGGCTTTTCGACCGGCTGGTGAATCCGCTACTGCTTGTTCGGCGCATCAATGTGACCGCTGGTCGGGTGGTTGATGAGGAACTTGCCGCAGCGCGCTGTATTCCCAAGCAATTGGAGCTGTTCAGCGACGATGCGGTGCAGGAACATGACCGGGCGATGGCGCAGGAGGCGCTGGAGCGCGAACGGCGGCGACAGGAGGCGGTCATCGCCATCCGCAAACGACTCGGCATGAACGCAGTGCTCAAGGGGATGAATTTGGAAAAAGGGGCTACTGGGCGTGAACGTAATGCTCAGATCGGGGGACACAAGGCGTAGAATAGAGGCGAGAGGCGAGGACATGGAGTTTCCGTATCAAGACATGCTAGAGTTGTCGCACCATGTTTCGCAACGACATCCGCCGATGCCGTCTGGCAACCGCGCCGCACAGTTCGCGCCCTTCGCCGCACTTGACGGCTACCAGGAAATCATTGAGGAGACAGCACGAGCTACGGAGCCACGCCGCGAATTGGCCGAAGATGCACAGTCTATCTTGGATGCCCGGCTGGCGTTGCTGAAGGCATGTCAGGATGAATTGCCCCAGGTGGAAATCGAGCATTTTGTGTCGGATGCCGTCAAGTCCGGCGGACACTATGTGCGCACGGCAGGTCGGTTGACCAAAATAGTGCCGGACGGACGGCGGCTCTTTCTGGAAGACGGGACTGCCATTCCCATCGCTGATATCGTGGCGCTGGAAGGAAGAATCCTGGACAAACTCGATACCATGAAGTAGATTATCCGGAAAAACCGGGAGGAAGAAGCATGGGTTACTGTGACTGGGATACCACTTCGGAAATCAACATCCGATATCACGACACGGAGTGGGGCGTGCCCCTCCATGATGACCGTCGGCAATTCGAGTTCCTGATGATGGAGGTGATGCAGTGCGGGTTGAACTGGAACATGATGATGCTGAAGCGCGAAGTCTTCCGCAAGTGCTTTGAGGATTTCGACTACGACCGGATTGCTGCTTACGGTGAAACGGATGTCGTGCGCATTCTGGAGACGCCGGGGATGATACGGTCGCGCCGTAAAATCGAGGCGGTCATCGCAAACGCACGCCGCTTTCAGGCCATCCGTGCCGAATTCGGCTCGTTCTGTGAATACCTTTGGTCGTATTCCGGTGGGCGGACCATCCTCTACGACCGCCATGCAAAAGGGTGGATTCCAGTGAGTAACGGTCTTTCTTCACGGATTAGCCAGGACCTCCGGAAACGCGGCTTCAAGTACCTTGGCCCCATCACCGTGTATTCACATCTCCAGGCCTGCGGAGTCATCAACGACCACGACCGCAACTGCCCGTGCTACGCCCGCATCAATGCGGCGAATCCGACCGCGCGATGGCACCGGGATGAAGAAGTAGATGTCCAATATTTTGGGGACTAAGGAATTGCAATGAATTTTCATATCCCATATCAAACTCCGGACGGCATTGACAATCTATGGATCACCAGTGATGGCGAATGCCTCACGGAGGTCCGTTTCATTCGCAACAACCCGTGTGCCGAGGTGATGACGGCCGACCTTCCGGTCTTCCACGAGACGCGCCGGTGGCTGGATTGCTACTTCAGTGGCCATGAGCCAGGTTTCCTGCCACACTACCGCATCGCCAATGGGCTGACCGACTTTCGTCGCGAGGTGCTGGAACTGTTGCTGGAGATTCCCTTCGGGCAGACCACCACATACGGGGCACTGGCGGAAAAACTGGCCAGGCGGCATGGCATGGCGAAGATGTCTGCCCAGGCGGTGGGCGGCGCGGTCGGCTGGAATCCCCTGTGCATCATCATCCCCTGCCATCGCGTCATCGGTGCCGACGGTTCCATGACTGGCTACGGCGGCGGTCTGCCCAACAAAGCCGCGTTGCTGAACCACGAAATGCGGTGGACGCGAAGGCCGCATTGACGAGGCGTTCACAGCCGCATCAGTTTGCGTGCGTTGTTGTAGAAAACGTCTTCCAGCTGGGCGTCATTGAGACCGCAGGAGAGGACGCGCTGAATTTCGACGCTGGGATGGTGGAAAGGCGAGTCGATGCCGAACATCACTCGCTCCAAGCCGACCGTCTCATAGGCGTTCTTGATCTGGCATCCCATCGGCATGCCGGAGACTTCCAGGAAGAGATTGGGGTATTTTCGCGCCATGGTGATGCTCGCGTCGATATAGACGCCATGGCCATGGCCCATGTGGACCATCACTGTGGTGACGTCGGGATGGCGTTCGGCCAGGAGTCCAATCTGCCACGGCAGGGAGAAGGGCGGATGACCGCAGTGGATGAAGACAGGCTTGCCGTATTGGCGGGCGATTTCCATGATGGGGTCCACTAGCGGCGAGTCGGCGGTGAAGGCATCGAAAAGCGGCTGCATTTTCACGCCGGCGAAATGGAGGTCGCGCAGGTAGTGTTCTAGGTCTTCGTAGGCACTCTGCCCGAGGTTGGCGTTCACCCAGTAGAGCGGGACAATGCCATTCGGCAACTGGTGCCATGCTTCCAGAAGCTCGCCGTTCAAGGTCGCGCCTGCCGGGCACAGGATGGTCTTCTCGATGTTGAACTCGGCCATCTGAGCGGAAAGCAGTCTCACATCGAAATTGACATTGAACGGAGCGCCGAAGTGCCCGATATGTGAATGGGCGTCGATTTTCTTGAAATCGGAAAAGTTGTGATTGTGCATATACTGCGTAGGGATAGGAACTGAAAAATCGCAGGAGTGAGAAAAAAGGCGCAATATGGGTGGAAGGCATTTCCCATATTGCGCCTGGCAGGGAAGCTGTCAAGAATTGTCAGATTTTGTCCAGCGCTTGGGCAAGATCCTCGATAATGTCCTGCGGATCCTCAATGCCGATGGAGAGTCGGATGAGTTCGGGAGCCAGGCCGGCGGCACGTTGCTGTTCCTCGGTGAGTTGGGAATGGGTAGTGGAGGCCGGATGGATGGCGAGGCTTCGCGCATCGCCGACGTTGGCGAGCTGGAGGAAGAGCTTCAGGTTGTCCACGACCGTGGTGCCTTCCTTGGCTCCTCCCTTGACACCGAAGACGACCATGCCGCCCTTGCCGTTGGGCAGGTACTTCTGTGCCAGTGAGTAGGAGGGGTCGCCGGGCAGCCCGGGGTAGCGAACCCATGCGACTTTCGGGTGTGCGGCAAGGAACTCCGCCACCTTCCGCGCATTCTCCGAATGACGCGCAATGCGCAGGGGGAGGGACTCGACGCCCTGGAGGAAGACCCATGCCGCGTCCGGCGAGAGGGTCGGGCCTTGGTTGCGCAAGGCTACGGTGCGAAGGCGCGTCGCGAAGGCCGCCGCTCCCAGCGAGGACCAGACGATGCCATGGTAGCCGCGGTCGGGTTCGTTGAAGAGCGAGAACTTCGGGTCGGTCCAATCGAAATTTCCAGCGTCGATCGAGATGCCGCCGATGCCTGCGCCGTGGCCCCCGATCCACTTTGAGAGCGAGTGGATGACCACGTTCGCGCCATAGCGGATGGGCTGCAGCAGCACGGGCGTGGCGAAGGTGGCGTCCACAATCAGCGGGAGGTGGTGTTTCCGGGCGACCTTGGCGTAGCCCTCGATGTCCGCGACATCCAGGCCGGGGTTGCCAATGGCCTCGACGAAGATGGCGCGCGTCTGGTCGTCGATGGCCGCCTCGGTGGCGGCGAAGTCATTGACCTTCACGAATTTGGCATGGATGTTGTTGCTCTGGGGCAGGATCACGTCGAACTGCGTGTAGGTGCCGCCGTAGAGATTCGAAGCCGCGACCAGGTTCTGGCCGGTTGCGACGATGTTGGTCACCGAGAAGTAGATCGCGGCAGTGCCGCTGGAGAGCGCCAGCGCGGCGACGCCGCCGTCCAGCGCGGCCAGGCGCTGTTCCAGCACGTCCTCAGTGGGGTTCATCAGGCGTGCGTAGATGTTCGCGGCCTTGCGAAGCCCGAAGCGGTCCGCGCCGTCCTTGGCATTTTGGAAATTGAAGGCGGTGGTGCGGTACACGGGAACAGCGGTGGAGTCAGTGGCGGGATCGCCTTTCCAGCCGGCGTGGACGGCGAGGGTGTCGAAACGGTATTGCTTGTTTGGTTCGGTCATAGGCAAGCCTCCTGGTAAATTAGCAATTAGCAATT
>JAFPYX010000098.1 GCA_017417585.1 Victivallales bacterium | reverse complement strand
GTCCAGCTGCGTGTGGAGCTTGACCGCGCCCTTGTTCGTGCGGTAATGCGCCCAGTCGTACACGGAAAGGCAAAGCGGGATGGTCGTGCTGTCGAAGGCATAGAGGGGATTGTGGAAGCGGAAGCCGTGCCCGGGCGCAAGTTTCGTGCATCTGTCCAGAAGCTCGTTGAACAGGTCGCCGAAAACCGCCGGGGCGCGCCTGTTCATGGCGTCGCCCAGCGTGGATTTTGCGACAGGCTCCATTCCAAGGTGGTACAGCCTCGCCTGGTTGGTCAGAAGTCCGTCGCAGATTTCCCTCAGGGAGTCCTTGCCGGTGATCTGCGCGTACAGGCAGGTGAGGAACTGACGCCAGGCGGTGAAATGCTTGCAGTAATGGTTGGCGCCGTTCGTCTCGATGGATTTTTCAAAACGATGTCGGGGCAGGAACTGGAGAAGTTGGGAAACGACGGCATTGTAATGCATGGTTCAAGGTTTGGTTGCTGAAACTAAGGGATTTGGAAATTCCTTCATTTAGAGCCATCCTTGAACTTTTCCTAGTCAAACAGTTTTTTCGGATAGTAGTGATTATCATTTGAATAAAATTAATCCTAATACAACTGTGAGGTGAACCATGAGTTTCGATTTTACTTGTCCGTTTTGCAACCAGGTCATGCAGTGCGAGGATGAATGGCGCGGCGTGCAGGCCAAGTGTCCCACGTGTGGGGGTGACATCCTCTTGAGGCCTCCTTCCACGCCGTCGAACGCAGGGCCGGACTTGTCCCGGAGAATGCCGTACACAGATGGGCCGGAACCGCAGGCGGCCGCCCGTCAAGCCGTATCCAACCAGTTTTCCAGCCCGAAGAAGTCCGGGTTCATTAAGGGGTTGCTAAAAGTCATTTTGGGTGTAATTGTCTTGATTGGCCTGGCAGGTGGCGGGTATTGGTATTATCAAGAAAACAAGAACAACAATATCTCCAAGGCGGCTGAAGAGGTTTTTAAGGATTTGATTGAAGATAATTGCTATAGTTCCAGTGTCACCAGTATCACCGTCGCCGACCTGGAGAAAAGCGGGCAGGACAAATACACCGCCAAGGCCGAAGTCATCGCCTATGTGGAAGGAAAGGAGGAAAAGGGCACGTTTGAGATTGAAATCGACTGCTCGGAAGATGATAAAATCTGGGTGATAATTGGCGACACCACCGATCTTCCGGATTGGTTTGTCATTGCCGAAACTAAAAAAATGGCCCGAAAAGCAGTGCAAGAAGGATTGGAAGAGGCGCAGTTTAAGGGCAGTCTATCAGACGTGACCGTCGGGGACGTCTCCAAGCTCGGCAACGGGTTATACAGAGGGACACTCTTTTTTACTATTGAAGAATATGGGAAGAAATACAGTCGTAGCAAATTTAGCGTTTATACCATTGAGTTTACTTTGTATTTTTCCGTTGGAGGAAAAGTCGAATATAGACCAGATTCTGAAACCTTCCACAAATTGCCGAATGCCCCAGGTTACTGAAGACGGAACCAACCGGTTTTTCGAAATTTGGCATTCGAAAAAAGCGAGAATTATATCGTTAACTTGCCGTTATTGGCGGCGGAACGTTGGAAGAGGCCAGGTCGCAGTCATGCGGTCGTGGAGCGGGGATGCCGTCGGTATCCTCCCTATGGGGCTGTTCCCGTTGACGTGTCGCCACCTTCGACATTCGTGACACCACTGTGGCGCCCGCCATGCGCTCATGGCAAGTTAACGATATAGTACCCTTATTTTTCCAGGATATCATTGATGGTGGGTTGCAGGAGGGTGGCGCGCCAGCCGTGGAGGAGCCGTCCGTCCAGGGGGAGTTTCTGAAGTGCCTGGAGGACCAGCGATTCGGCATCGTGTCGGGTGCCCAGTAGCGTATTGTCAATATGTCGTGTTTCGGCGCGCTGTCGGATAAGGCCCATAACGCGTGCTGCCAGCTCGGCAAAGCGTTGTTTTTTTGCCGGGGTGCTCAGGGGATTGCGGGGTTCCGGCGGTTCGGGCGGCGCACCATCGGGTGCCTTCCAGAGGGCGAGGAGGTCGTTCTGGAAGCGCTTGACGGTCGGCCTGTGGATGCGCGGAAGCCTCATCAGGTCGTTGGGCGTAATTGTATTGGCGAGGGCGAGCCGGAGCAATGCCTCGTCGTGGAGCAACCGGTTGCGTGAGAGGTCGTTGGCGTGGGCGGTTTCCTCGCGCCATTGGGCGAGGGCGCGGATGCGCATGCGCGGCAGTTCGCCACGGATGCGCCAGTAGCCGCCGATGCGCCGCCACGTCTGGGATGCATCGGTTTCCGCATAGAGCTCCGGATCTTCAAAAAAGGTAGTCTCTTCCAGAAAGAAATCCAGATTGCCGTTTTCGCGCATCCGGTCGTTCAGTCGTTGGAGTGCTTCCGGGAGAAGCACCACGTCGTCGGCCGCGTAGGCGAGCTGTTCTTCGGAGAGCGGCCTCTGCGTCCAGTCGCTACGGGTTTCGGACTTGTCCAAAACGATGCCAAAGATGGTCTCAATGGTGGTTTTGAGGCTGGCATTGGCGGAGTGTCCGCAGAAGCCCATGGCAAGCTGAAGGTCGTGGACGGCGGCGGGGCGGCAGTTCGCGAAGCCCCCGCAAGTCCGCACGAGAATCGGGAGGTCGTTGCGGCCGCTGAAGACGACTTTGACGCGTGAGGCGTCAGACAGGAGGTCGCGAAGCGGAGCCCAGTCGGTGATGGCGAAGGGATCCACCAGGGCGCAATTCTCTTTGTCTATGCCAATTTGCAGCAGTGCCAGCCGCGGATAGTAGGTTCGGGTCCAATCGAATTCGGTGTCAAGGGCAACGGGCTGGCCGGCCGGCAATGAAGCGATGAAGTCCTTCAGGACGATATCGTTGTCAATCCAAATATGTGGCATAAACAAGAAACTTGTTTTTAGAAGCATTGGCCCGGCCATGGCTTGTAGCACCTCTGGCCGGGCTGCTTCAATAGATTACAGGGTGGCGAGCTTGGGCATCTCGTTGAGGACGATCTGCTCGGCTTCGAGGTTCCAGAGGCCGTTGTGGCGCTTGCAGGCGTCGTCGAGCTTGGCGAAGACGGGGTCGGTCTTGCCCTTTTCGGCGAAGTCGGCGATGGCGGTCAGCGGGAAGTCCTGGTGGGTGTAGATGAGCTTCTTGCCGCCCTTGATGTTCGGGAGGTTCAGGGTGGTGTCCCTGGCGGCGGTAAGTCCGCCGACGTGGGTGATCATGATGGCGGGGTTCAGCACGCCTTCGCCCATGAGCTTGAGGGCCTCGCGGATGTCGTCCGTGTTGCCGCCGGAGGTGCCGACGATGTGGGTGCCCGCGTAGTGCACGTTGTAGAAGTTGAGCTTCGCGGAGAACTTCGGGTCCATCGGGCCGGCGAAGAAGTCCAGGCAGCCGCCACGCGCCAAGATGGCGTCGCCCTGCTCGACGACGGGGGCGACGGGGGCCAATACGAAGACGTCGTCATAGCCGGTGCCGCCGGAGAGTGCCATCAGGGTATCCACTGCGTCTGGCTTGGAGGTGTCCTGATAAACCAGTTTCACGCCGTGCTTGGCGGCATCCTCCACGGTGAGGACGGAGGCGGCGCGGTTGAGGCGGTCCTGCGCAATGTCGGTCACGACGACGAGGGCGGGCTTCATCGGGCCGTGGACGAGGTAGTCGATGAGTCCGAGGCCCATCGGTCCGGCGGAGGCCAGGCAGGCGCACTTGCCGCCTTTCTTGACGCCCATGGTGTGCTCGTAGGAGCCGGGCGTCTCCATGCGGTATTGCGCATGGCAGGCGCCGATGAGGCAGCTCATCGGTTCGGAGAGGGAGGCCATGAAGAAGGCATCGCCCTTGTATTTGAGGAGGCAGTCCATCTCCATCACGCAGGATGGGATACGCACGAAGGTGGAGTCGCCGCCGATGGTGGGGAAGGAGTAGCCGGGGGCGTCGAGGGACCCCTTGTAGTTCATGGCAGGCTGGATGCCGAAGCGTTCGCCGGGCTGGAACTTGTCCTGCCACTTCTTGCCGACTTCGCGGATGACGCCGCAGAATTCGTGGCCGACGATGGTGGGGTTGGTGGCGCAGTCGTTGGGCACGCGCTTGTGTGCGGGGCCCTGTTCGGCGGCCTTGAAGGTGGACATGCAGATGGAGTCGGAGATGACCTCGGCGATGATGCCGTCGTCGCCGCATTCGGGCAGATCGAAGGTCTCGAGGCGGAGGTCGTTCACGCCGTAGATGCGTAAAGCAGTAGTTTTCATAGAAAGGTTAGAGGTGAGAGGTTAGAGGTGAGAGGTAGGAAAGGGGAAGGGAAAATGTACAGGGTACAGGGGAAAGTGTACAATGTTCAGGGGGGAAGTCAGAACTTGCTCGGACTGAACGAGAATCGCGAAAAAGTGGGCTGGAGAGGGTGAAGTGTCGGGGACAAGGTCGCCGAAGTCTTGTTAAAAGACTCTCAGGACTTTTCCCCAACCGGGGTAGCCATCCCAAGGGCAGTTGAGTGATTTAGAACGGAAATTGTTTGTATTCAACATGTTATCAGTATTTAAATCCAGCTCGGCTGAAATGGCCGGCACCTCGATGCCGAGGATTGTAGCGGGCCCGGTGGTAAGTCGCGCAAGGAAGTCCTCCAGTGTCATCAGACCGGATTTGACGAGGAGCGCATAGCATACGGGGAATGCGGCCTCGAGTCCGATGATGCCATTGGGAGCCTGGTCGAAGGGAAGTGCCTTTTCTTCGGCGGTGTGTGGGGCATGGTCGGTGGCGATGGCGGCGAGCGTGCCGTCTGCAACGGCAGTCAAAAGCGCCTGCCGGTCGCGTTCTTCGCGCAACGGCGGTGCCATCTTTGCATTGGTTCCCCAGCGTGCGACGGCTTCGGCGGTGAAGGCCAGGTGATGCGGAGTGGCCTCGCCAGAGACAGGCAGGCCGTCCTTCTGCGCATCGCGCAATGCCTCTACTGCCTCTATGGCAGAGAGGTGCTGGAGATGGAATCGTGCGCCGGTCTCGCGGGCGAGTTCGAGGTCACGGGTGGCGAATTCGATTTCGCCGCGGCGGGAGGAGGTTGGGTCCTCGCAGTGGTCGATGAGGAGCAGGCCTGCCTCGGCGGCGCGGCAGGCGACCTCGCGCATCACGCCGGTGTCCTGCGGCGTGGAGCCGTCATCGGAGAGCGCAATCACCCCGGCGGCCTTGAGTGCGGCGGCATCCACGGGCTCGCATCCGGCGCGGTCTTTGGTCATGCATGCGCATTGGATTACGCGAACCCGAGCGGACTGCGCGAAGCGTTCCTGCATGGCTTGCCAGCGCTCCACGGTGTCCGTGGGAGGCGTGGTGTTGGCCATCGCGACGATGGTGCCGAAGCCACCGGCCCATGCGGCGGCGGTCTCATGGGCGATGTCGCCCTTGGCGGTCTGGCCGGGTTCGCGCAGGTGGACGTGGAGATCGATGAAAGCAGGAGTAATCAAATGAGACGCTTGGGACGGTTGGGACACTTGCCTCTCACCTTTAACCTTTAACCTCTCCCCTTTAAACTTGATTGGGGAGAAGATGGGTGGCGATGGCGAAATAAATCACGAGCGTGAAGGCGTCCACGATGGTGGTGATGAGGGGACTTGCCATCAGGGCGGGATCCACCTTGCACAGCTGTGCGACAATCGGGAGTGTGCAGCCCATGAGCTTGGCAAAGACCACTGCGCACAGCAGCGTGAGGCTCACAACGATGTTCACGTCAAAAGCCACGCCGGACTGGAAGAAATAGATGCGCAGGAAACTCACTGCGGCCAGCACAATGCCGCACATCAGGCCCACGCGCAGCTCCTTCCAAAGCACCATCGGCCAATCGCATGGCTCGATGCCGCCATTGCCGAGGTCACGCACGATCAACGTGGAGACCTGGTTGCCGCTGTTGCCGCCGGTGTCCATCAGCATCGGAAGGAAGGCCGCCAGCATCACCATGTGGGAGAGAAGTTCGTTGTAGCGGTTGATGATGAAACTGGTCACCGTCGCGCCGATCATCAGCAGCAGCAGCCACTTCACGCGGTTGCGCGCCAGTTCCCAGACGCTGGTGTCCAGATAGGGCTTTTCGGACGGCGTCAACGCGGCCATCTTTTCGATGTCTTCGTTCTTTTCGGCATCGATGACGTCCATGATATCATCGGAGGTGATGATGCCGACGATGCGGTCCTCGGTGTCGAGCACCGGCATGGCGGTCAAGTCGTATTTCCGGAAGTCGGCGGCGACCTCCTCCCGGTCGTCATGGGTGTGCGCACAGACATAGTTCCGCTCCATCACGTCCTCGATGCGCGCATCTTCCGGGGAGAGGAGGATGGTTCTCAACGAGATGATACCGGTGAGGTGACGCGTGGCGTCGGTGACGTAGCAGGTGTTGATGGTCTCCTTGTCCACGCCGTTTTTCCGGATAAACTGCAAGGCCTCCGCGCAAGTTTGCGTGCCGAAGAGGCAGATGAACTCCACGGTCATGATGGAGCCGGCGGAGTTCTCGGGGAACTGTAGGAATTCGTTGATCGCCTTGCGCTGGCTGGGGTCTTGGACCTTGTCTATCAGCTTGCGGACGATGTTCGAGGGCAGTTCCTGGATGACGTCAACCGCGTCATCGACGAACATCTCGTTGAGCAGCGCGGCAGTCTCTTCCAGCGGGATTTGCTTGAAGATGTCCTGATGTGCCTCGCGGCTCAGATAGGTGAATACCTCTGCCGCCTGCTCCTTGGATAAAATGCGGAAAGCCGTCAGCATCGGCTTGGGCTCCATCTCGCTGATCTCATTGGCAATGTCAACGGGATTGGCCTCGGCCAATTTTGCCCTGATTGCCTCAATCCTGCTCGCAGTGAGCTTTCCCGAATCGATATTTTCTTTTTGGAGCAGTTCTTCCAGCATGGGCAATATCTCCTTAGCCGCCCAAAGGCGGCATTACCATGGGTGAGTGAAGCACATACCGCGGAGACGGCGGGGTGACGGAACCAGTCATTCCCGGCACCAGCCGTAACAGGAGGAAGGCGAAAAGGATGATGGAGGCGATGATGGCCAATCCGACAAGAAGATTTTGAGTGACCTGGACATTCTGCTGCGAGGCGACGTTGCTTCGAGCGTCCTCATTTTGTGTTACAGCCGCGTTTTCCGAACTGGCTCCGACGATTGCCGAATAATTGGACGGCAGCTGCGACATCTCCAGATGGGTGTCAATGTCGGTCAAAGTCAGCAGCGAGTCAATGGTGATGGGGGTTTTCCCCTCGATGCGCTCCTCGTTCAGGTAAACGGGTGTCATCGTGCTGAAAGGTTCCACCGTGATTGCATTGCCGTGAACCGTGATTTTACATTGGAAGCGCGACACCTGCCCCAGCCGGACAGTCACATAGTTGTCATGGGATGCCCCCACGGAGTTGACTCCTTCCCAGAGCACTCCGAACTCAGTGACATTGGTTTCTTCGTTGAACCAGGTCAGGTGGTAGGACGAGGGAATACCCTTGCTGCCAAAGCCGAAGAAGAGCTGCCCGAAACGCACGATAGTTCCATTGTGCAGTTCTGCCTCGTGAACCTTTTCACAGTTGATGACGATGCCTGCACGGCTACTGGTGTCATGGATGGACCAGCTGCCGTCGGCATGGCTTTGCAGATAGAAGTGATGTCGGCTGATGCTGCTTTCCGCGACCCGTTTCAGACTTACGTGACACGAGGAGGAGCGCCCGACCTCAATGCGTTCAAGGTCAGGAAAGCTTTCTGTGTTGAAGTGAATCAGCTCAACTCCCTTATTGTTGTAGATGTGACAAATCGGCATGGTGATCGTCTGGTAAGGGATTGGGTTATGGAGTCAACGGAACGCAGTGCTTTTCGCGCAGCCAAAAAGTCTTTCAGGGCATCTCGTCGAGGAGAGTTTGTTGAATTTCCTGCTGTAGTGCTTCGGCCAGGCCGTCCAGGGGACGCATTTCGGAGCGCTTGCCCCAGTCGCGGTGCTTGTATTCGACCTGGTTTTCGGCGATGGTCTTGGGGGAGATGACGATGCGAAGGGGAATGCCGAGCAGGTCTGCGTCGGCGAATGCGCTGCCCGCCTTTTCGCCACGGTCGTCCAGCAAGGCCTCAACGCCAAGATCCTGCAATTTACTGTAGAGTTTTTCGCAAGCTTCTGCGACGGCGGGTTCGGAGTATTTGAGTCCGATGATGTGGACCTGGTATGGGGCGATGGTCATCGGCCAGACGGGGCCCCAGTCATCGTGGTTCTGTTCGCAGACGGCAGCTATGCCGCGTCCGACTCCGATGCCATAGCATCCCATGATCATCGGCTTGGACTTCCCATCGACATCCAGGTAGTTGCAGCCCATCGGCTTGGAGTATTTGGTCCCCAGCTGGAAGATGTTGCCGATTTCAATGCCGTGGAGCAGCTTGAGCGGTTCGCCGTCAACTGGCGAAGGGTCGCCGTCGCGCACGTTGGCGATGTCCGCCACGATGACCTGGTCTTTCTGGGCGACGTCGCGGTCGTAGTTGAAGTTCCGGACGTGGTAGAGTTCCTCGTTGGCGCCGACCACCAGGTTGTTCGAGTTGGTGACAGAGAGATCCACTACTACGCGGAATTTGGTTAGGTCCAGTCCATAGAGCGAAGCGTAGCCGGGCACTGCCCCGACTGAACGAATGAGTTCGTCGTCCGCAAAGGCCAGGTTGGCGTCCTTGACCACTTTTGCCAATTTCGTCTCATTGACTTCCAGGTCGCCCCGGATGTTGACGAAAACAAGCTTGCCGTGGGAGTCCTTGTAGAAGACCGCCTTGCAAGTCTTGTCATTGGTGATGCCGAGGAATTTGGCGAGGTCGTCGATGGTCTTGCAGTGCGGGGTCTCGACCTTCTCGGCGGGAAGTGGTTCTTCCTGCGTGTACCGGAGTTTTGCGCATGCTACTTCGCGGTTGGCCTGGTAGTTCCCGCTGGGGGAGACGAAGATGGTGTCTTCGCCGCAGTCCGCCACCGCCATGAACTCATCGGAGCGGTTCCCGCCGAAGATGCCGGAATCGGCCTGGATGCAGAGCATGTTTCGTATGCCGATGCGCTTGAAGATGCGGCAGTATGCCTCGCGGCAGACCTCGTAGTATTTTTCCAGATCCTCCTGCGAAGTGTGGAAGCTGTAGGCGTCCTTCATCGTGAACTCGCGGACGCGGATGAGACCGGCGCGCGGTCGCGCCTCGTCCCGGTACTTGGTCTGGATCTGGTAGAGCATCAAGGGAAGTTGCTTGTAGCTTGAGATTTCCGCACGGGCGATTTGAACGACGGCCTCCTCGTGGGTCATGCCCAGCATCATGTCCTTGCCATTGCGGTCCTTGAAGCGCAGCAACTCGGCACCGACGGAGTCCCAGCGTCCGGACTGCTGCCAAAGTTCCGCCGGCAGCACTACCGGCATGCGGACCTCCTGTCCACCAATGCGGTCCATTTCCTGGCGGATGACCGTTTCGATCTTGGCGGCAATGCGCATGCCCAAGGGCAGTAGCGAAAAGATGCCGGTTGAGACGGGGAGGCAGTATCCGCCGCGGACGAGGAACTTATGGCTGACAGTCTGAGCATCGCGCGGTGGTTCGCGCAGCCGCTGACCAACTAGTTTTGAAAGGCGCATGATATTCAGCAACAACAACTTTTGGAAACCGTTTCGTACGCACGCGCGTAAAGCAAAACATTTCCAGGGTTTTTTCGGGAAGCGTAATTAACCGAAATATATCCTGTAAAATGATAACTGGTGGATGTAAAACGTATAATTTTCTCAGATGGTGCTAAATTATATGCAATAGGCCAATTTCCAAAGTCTTTTCCTCAAACATTTCAAGGGACTGAAACCATGAAGAAGATATCCATTTTGTTGGGTATTCTGGCGATTGCGGGGATTCTGTGTGGCTGTGATGCCGAGACGGAGAAAGAGGTCAGCGATGTTGTAGACTACGGCATTGGTGTGAAACAGACGCAAGTCTTGAAGCAGGTCCAGCAACAGATCCCACAGATGAACGAGCAGCACAACCGGGAATTGGAAGAGGCGATGCAATAACTCCGTGCTTTACGCCCGGAGCACAGGACGCACCTATTCCAAAGTCTTGGTGATTTCCTGGAGATTCTGGATGATGGGGAGGTGCTGCGGACAGGCGGACTCGCATTGCCCGCACTGGAGGCACGCGGAGGCCTTTGCGCCACCAGGCCGCCACCCGTAGTCCATCTTGGCGCGCTTGAGGTCGCCGTAGCGCTTGTAGCCATTCATCACCGAGAAGATTTCGGGAATGTGAATGTTGGCGGGGCAGCCGGAAGTGCAGTAGTGGCATCCAGTGCAGGGAATGGTGTCGAGATTCTTGATGGCTTCAAGGGCACGATTCAGGACTTTGCGCTCGGTTTCGGAGAGCGGGCGGAAGTCCTTGATATTCATATAGGATAGATTGTCTCGCATCTGCTCGTCGTTGGACATCCCGCTGAGGACAATCATCACATTTTCCAGTGAGGCGGCGTAGCGGATTGCCCAGGAGGCCGGCGAGGCGTCCGGCTCGGCGGTCGTGAGGATATTCCGAGCTGCCTCTGGGGGATTGGCCAAGAGTCCGCCCTTGACCGGTTCCATCACCACGACGGGCTTGCCGTGGCGCGTGGCGATCTTGTAGCATTCCCGTGAGGCGACACCGGGGTCCTCCCAGTCGATGTAGTTGATCTGGAGCTGCACAAATTCCGCATCGGGATGCGCAGTCAAAAGTTCCTCCAGCATTTTGGGCGTGCCATGGAAGGAGAGTCCCCAGTGGCGCACGAGCCCCTGCGCGTGGAGTTCCTTGATATAGTCCCACAGGCCGTATTTGGTATATAATTCGACGTTGGACTCGTCGATGCCGTGGAGCATGTAGAAGTCGAAATAACCCGCGTTGGTGCGTTCAAGGGAGTGGCGGATTTCGGCTTTGGCCTCGGCCTCGGTTTTGACCGCCCAGGTTGAGGCGTTGAGTTTGGAAGCCAGGTAGTAGCTGTCGCGCGGATGGCGGTCGCAGAGCGCCTGCCGCGCGGCCTCTTCGGAGCCGCCATAGACATACGCGGTATCGAAGTATTTTCCGCCGGCGGCCAGGAAGGCATCCACCATCCGGCAGAATTGCGGGATGTCGAAAGTATTATCTTGTTTCGGCAGACGCATCAGGCCGAAGCCCAGTTTGGAGCAGTCGTGGACTAGGGTGTTCATGGCTAGGCAATTGGGGGATTAATACCCGCGCAAGAATGCGCGGGAACGGAACTAGCGGATCTTGGTGAGGTCGAGGCCGGCTTCCTCCCAGAAGAGAGTATCCTCGACGAGCTTGCAGTCGATTTCCCAGAAGTGGTTCATGGTGTCTTCCTTGCTGGGGCCGCGCTTCTGCACCTTCTTGAGGTAGTCGCGGAGGATCTCCGGGTCGACGGCGCATTTTGTGTCGGCGAAAGCGGGGAGATTCTCCAGAAGTGCGCAGCTGAAGGCGTGGATGACGGGGTCGTCTGAGGGGATTTGCAGGCTGGTCTTCAAGGTGCAGACCACCAGCGTGCCCGCACCGACTTTCACGCTGAAGAGGTGGCTGAAGTTGCGCAGGGTGTCGGCGTCGATGAAATGCTTGATGTTGTGGACGAGGCCCTTCATGCGGTCTCGAACCGGCTTGTCCACGCCGCTGACGAGTTGGTTGACGGGGCAGGGGAAGTCGTCGAGGTTGACCTTGTAGGCGCCGTCCAGCAGGTTGTAGAGATTGAAGTCAAAGTACTTGTCGAGCGCGAGGGCCTGCTGGAGTGCGGGGGCGGAGAGAATCCCGCCGAGATTGCTGCCGCGGTCCCAGATGCAGGGTTTGCAGCGCTCCAGGGCACCGGGGAAGAAGTAGTTGCCGTTTTCAGGCTGAGGCGGTGTGGGCTGAAGGAGCAATACCGTCTGGCCGCTGGCGAGCGCCGTGAAGACATTTTCATTGAAGTCGCTGGTGACAATGGTATTTGCGGGGACTTTCGGAAGCGCCTTGCGGGGATAGCCCCAGAGGTGCCAGGAGTTGGCGAGTTTCAATTCGCCGGAGGTGAAGGTCGCCATGAGTTCCAGCTGCGCGGACGTGTCGGTCTCCGCAAACTGCAGGTCCAGCGTGGCAAGCTGCTGGAGGCCGCCAGCCAACGAGATGTCCTTGCCCTTGTAAAGCGTGTCCGTGGCACCATCGGGATAACGGACGGTGACAGCGAGGTCGCCGCGTCGCACTGGCTGCGCGAGGAAATCGGAGGCGTAGAGGGTGCAATGGACAGGGGTGTCCCAGAAGAAGGTGGTGCGGTCGAAGTGCGCGAGAAGCGCGGCGTTGTCGTTGAACTGCCGCATCCATTCCGGCGGGATGTACTTGTCGTCGTCGAAACAGTCCAGGATGCCGTTCTTGTTTTCATATTTGAGGCAGTCGGCGAGCTGGATCATCTCGAAACCGCAGAGATTGGAACGCCGGCATTCTTCGAAGTAGGTCTTCAGGGCGGCCATCTTCCACTTCTGGGAGGCCTGAATGAAATCCGGCAGACGCTCGGCGAGACCTTTGCGTTCAATCAGCGCCGGCAGTTCGTCCATGAAGCGCGGGCGCGAAATGCCGTTCTTCTCCAGGTATTCCGGTCCGACTTCCGAGGCGAATTTCTCATATTTTTCTATAAGTGCTTTATAATCAGGTATTTCTATATAATGCGCGGCTTCGTGTGCGATGGTTGGCCGCATGGGGACGATGGCACGGTGCGCAGTGGCTGAACAACGGCTGCCTTTGTTCGTGACGTCGAAGGGTGCATCGTATGCAGAGCCGTTGATGCGCCATGGGTCATCGACATGGAACATTTCGGCATGGCGTCCCATCGGGAAGAAATATGCGATGTGCTGGCTGTAGAGGTCGGCGCTGGTTCGGTCGAACTCACCCCAGCCGGAGTTGTCCACGATGATCTTTCCAGGTGCGAGTTCCCGCCCGCGCCTGTAGAGGTCATGGACTTGCGGGACATGTCCGGAGTTGTGCATCTCGTTGCCGATGCAGAAGATAGCCAGCGATGGGTGGTTTCGGTAGTTGAGGATGGTGTCGGTCCAGTTGTGCTGGTCCATGGAGAGGTTCTTCTTCTCGCCCTGCTCGTCGGTCTCGAAGTTGAAGCCGATTTCGGCGTGGATGAAGATGCCCTCTTCGTCGGCGGCCTGGACGAATTCGGGCCAGGGGACGGTGCTGTGGAAGCGTACCAGGTTGAAGCCGTATTTCTTGGCCTGGCGGATATACTTCACGTCGGCCTCGAAGCGGGTTCCGCCAGTCATGTTGGGGTGTTCGTGGGCGGCGATTCCACGGATGCAGCCTCGGAAGTAGATGGGCGAGCCGTTGACCAGAATCGCCTTGTTCTCAAAGGGCTGGAGTTCGCAGTAGCCGAAGCGCTCGGCCACGCCGTCCGCTACAAGGCGATAGAGCACGGGGGTGTCCGGACTCCAGGTCTTGAGGGCGCTGGCGTCGAAGCGCGTCAGCCAAGTGCCATTAAGCAGTTGCGTGGAGCCGAGCAGTGGCGCATTTGCGGGCTTCCCGTCTTGCAAAAGGATTGCGGGGTTGGCGAGTTGCTCGGGGGAGGTAACTACCAGCAGGCCGCTGGCGACATGGCTGCGGATGTAGAGTTCGGACATCGTTCAATAAAGAGGAATGAGTAGTTTGGTGCCCACGGCGACATGCTGCGGGGAAAAGAGAAATGATTGCTTTACCGCCCCGTGAGGGCGCGGCCCAGGAAGGCCAGAAGTGGCCGCGGGTCGTACCAAGCGCAGTGACTGCGGGCGATGCGGTAGGTCTCGCGACGAGCGAGTGCGCGGGAGGAGTTGGCCAGACCGCCTAACCGCATGTTTACCAACGGTCGCTCGGTGAGGTATTTCCAATGCAGGTGCGCCTTGTGGCAACGCCACACGAAATCATAGTCGGCGGAGATGCGGTAATGCGTGTCGTAGAGCCCGATGTGCTCATATACACGCTTGCGAAAAAAAGTGCCTGGATGTGGAACGGCCATCTTCCAGGGCAATTTTGACAAAGGCTGCGGTGTGAAAAGCCAGTCGTCGGCGGGGTTTTCAGCATGCATCGCGACGGGAGAAGACACGGCATCCACTTCAGGAGTGAAGGCGGCCAGGACGGTTGCCAGCGTATCCGGCTCATACCAGTCGTCCGCATTGAGCAGAGCCACGACTTCTCCTTTGGCAAGGGGTATGGCCTGATTCCAAGCAGAAGGGATTCCCGCCTCGCCGGAGACACGTCGTTGCGGAATGACCTGGAAGGCACAGCCGCGTTCAGCGAAACGCGGACGGTATTGCTCCAACAATTCCAGCGTGCCATCGGTGGAGCCACCGTCCACAAAGAGGTATTCGTTCGGCAGTATGGTCTGTGCCAGCACAGCGTCCAAAGTCTTCGGGAGCGTCTTGGCGGCGTTCCAGCAGATGGTCACGAGGCTGAGTGTGGGCGTGGTCATTCCTTCTTTTCTGCCTCGTAGATGGCGATTTTGCGGGTCAGTTCAGTAATCTGGCGTTCCAGCCGCCGGAATTTCGCCAGAATGAGCAGTGCGCCGGCATAGACAGCCAAAATCAACAGGTAGAGCATCAGGTCAGCACCACGGCCGACATCCACGAGATCCGCAATCCAGTTGGTGATGTCCGGAAAAATCACCAGCACGACGCCCACGCACAGCTGCGCCAAGACAAAGAGACGTGTGGCCAGTCGGCTCTTCAAAACTGTGAAGCACAGCAATGTGAGCGCAACCAACCCGAGAATGAGGATGATCTTGATTGGCACCGCCGTTAAAGGTTAGAGGTTAGAGGTT
>JAFPYX010000097.1 GCA_017417585.1 Victivallales bacterium | reverse complement strand
CGTACTTTTCCTGCGTCAGAATGGGAATCGACTGTACGAGCGCATTGTACCATTCGTACCAGGGACGCTCCTCATGGAATTGCTGTTCGCGGCTACCCATTTCATTCGATATTCCCGTGGTGCTCTTCAATAGGCTTGAACAGTATGTCGAGCAGTTGCCTGGCGACTTCCTGCGTCAGAGAATTCACACGGGCAAATACGATTGACATGGCTTCATTGGCATCAAATGCGCGAAGGGTTGCCTGAATGTCACGAAGCGTTTCTCCTCCATGAACATTGCAGTCGCGAATTATCAGGGTAGCACCTGCCACACGAGTGTCAAACGGCTCAATGGAGAACACATCCGCATCTGTTGCATCGGGACCGTAGAGCCGCTTGTCCTCGTCGATGAAGTCAAGGTAGTGGTCGATGATGAAATACACATCCACAAGATCCTTGGTGCGTTCTGGCGTGTCTGTATATGCCTTGAGTTTCAGCATGGCAAGCCAGCATGGGCTGATGACCTTCATGCTTGCCGTCCCTATGGTCATAGTCTCTGCATCTTCGTATGCAAGGCGGTATCCCAGGACATTGAGGGACACGTCGAAATCAGGTGGCCAGGCGAAATCGCCGTTTCCATCCTCAATTCCTCCAAACGGGACAAAGTCAGCATATATCTCGCCGCGCAGCCAGAGGCGGTGGCGAATTTTAGCGTCCTGGCGTAGACCTCCTTCTCTCTTCAGACCATCCACAATTCGGTTGTATTCCTCCCAAGAGAAGACACGGCATGCCAAATCCACGTCCATGGTCACACGGGCATTACCAATGACTCTGCGTTCCTTTATCCAGTAGTCCCTCGCATACGCACCGACCAGCATCAGCTGCCCGTCCAGTTTATTGACGGTATCTGCGATGATGGCGAGAATTTCCTCTGCTGCATTCATGGTTCATCCTCCAGATACTTGGCTCTGACTTCAGCGGCAATCTCCTGACATCTGCTGTCGTCCTTTGAGAGCAGGTCGGCGTAGACCAGAAGCCAGTGGACATGTCCCTTGAAGCTTCTTGTTTCAGGCCAGAATGCCTTCTTCACAGTGATGTTTCCGTCATCCGCGATACGCCATCTTGCCTTTGCGATGACAGGTGCAATATTGCCTTGACGCCAGTATTCGCCAAAAGTTGTCCCCGCAAGACCTGCTTCCGCAGCCGCCGTCTCGCCGCCGGCGATCAGTGGGCATTTTCCATCTGTCGGGATAGGCTCGCCTTGATATCTCGTAATCTCCAGCCTCGGCAGGAGCTGCAGAGCATAGTTGGCAGCCCAGAGGTCAATCATACGGTTTCGGTCTCCCCAGCGGAAGCCTTTGCCCCATTTGAGTAGATGGCCGCGTTCCTGCGCTTCCCGCATTACATTGTTGATCGTGCCGAGGCTTGCGCCGCAGCCAGCGGCTATTTCACGGTATGTCCAGTTCAATGCATCCTTTTCTGTCAGAAGCAGGAAGAGTACCTTCAGCCCCTGGGGATTCCAGCAGCGTCCAGGAGTGAGCCGGCGAATCAGTTCAGGAGGTCGGGGACAGTTCCTGACACAGAGCACATTGCCGTTGACGCGCAATAGAAGGTTGCCAGCAGTATCAATGTAGTTGACGTGTGCCGCGCCAAGCAGTTCCGCCGTCGTCGGAGGAAAGAAGGGGGCGATTGCAAGTATGCTCTCCTTCCCTCTTAATGTACATTCCTCCTCTATTTTTGTGGCGGGTATCGCCGTGGCGTCCAAAATGAAAAGGCGTTTGCCACTGTTGAATTCGACCGTTGGAAGTGTTTCCTTGGACGAATGGACACAATTCGCCTTTGGCAGACCATTTTCCGCCAGAAAGCCATTCAGTCTGTCCAGTGCCTTGCTTATGATGTCTTGTCGATTGTTCATAATTTTTCCCATTGTTCGTCTTTGTTGAACAATTATAAGATAATGAACAAATCGAGGATTGCAAATCGGGTTGATGAAAAACTCGTGTTTTTTCGTTCAAATGGTTCGCAGTCCCGCTGAAATCGAAATACACAGGTGGTCAGGATGGATTTCGTGCGTAAAATGGGGTGTGTCTAATTTGGAAGGTGACACACCCTCGTTCCAAGAAAACAGAGCAGAATAGCAGAATTGGCCAGTCGGGCACTGACGGCATGCCGAAAATAAGGGCGGCAATAGCGGAAT
>JAFPYX010000096.1 GCA_017417585.1 Victivallales bacterium | reverse complement strand
CTAACCTCTAACCTCTAACCTTCAAACTTGCTTCGACAAGTCCGACGAAGAGCGGATGCGGGGTGAAGGGGCGCGACTGGAATTCGGGGTGGAACTGGCAGCCGACGTAGAAAGGATGCTCCGGCAATTCGACCATCTCCACAAGCGTGCCGTCTGGACTGGTTCCGCCGACCTTGAGTCCTGCACCCTCCAGCGTTGCACGGTAGTCGTTGTTGAACTCGAAACGATGGCGGTGGCGTTCCGAAATCAATTCCTTGCCATACAACCGCGACGCACGACTTCCCGCCACCAGTTGACAGGGATATGCGCCAAGCCGCATGGTGCCGCCTTTCTGGACGACCTTGCGTTGCTCCGGCATCAAGTCAATCACCGGATGCGAGGTCGCCGCGTTGAACTCCGTCGAGTCAGCATCCGCATAGCCCAGAACATTTCGCGCGTATTCGATGACCATGCACTGCATGCCCAGGCAAATGCCCAGGCACGGCATCCGATGCGTCCGCGCATACTTCAGCGCAGCGACTTTTCCGGCAATGCCTCGTGCGCCGAAACCGCCAGGCACGAGAAGCCCGTCGTATGCTTCCAGCTTCGAACAGTCCGTTTCCAGTTCCTCGGCCTCTATCATGTCGCAGACGACCTTGGTGCGCAATGCAATCCCCGCATGCGAAAAGGACTCGAAGATGCTCTTATAGGCATCCCGCAGGCCGGCATATTTGCCGACCAGTGCAATCCGGCACGTCCGCTCTGGATGAAGCACGCGGTTCAACAGCTCTCGCCAGTCGTCAAAATGACTTTCGGTAACGGGAAGGCGAAGCAATTCAAGGACCTTCGAATCCATTTGGCGCTCCGCCAATTCCTGCGGGACCTCGTAGATGGAATGCTGAACATCGCGTTCCTCAATGACATATTCGTCGGGGACATTGCAGAAAAGCGAGAGCTTACGGCGCTGCTCGTTTTCCATTGCATTCTCGGTACGGCAAACAAGCATGTCGGGGAAAATGCCGATGTTGTGAAGGATGCTCACGGACTGCTGGCTCGGCTTGGTCTTCATCTCGCCAACCGACTTGATGTAGGGCACCAACGTGAGGTGAATCACGATTGCATTCCCCAGGCCCGCCTCGTTCTTGAATTGTCGCACGGCCTCCAGAAAGGGCAGCGACTCGATGTCCCCCGCCGTCCCTCCGATTTCCGAAATCACGATGTCGATATCGGGCTTTGCGGCACTGCGGATGGCCGCCTTGATTTCGTCGGTGATATGCGGGATCATCTGGACCGTCGCGCCCAGATACTCGCCCGCGCGCTCTCGCGCAATGACCGAACTGTAGATCTTGCCGCTGGTGTAGTTGCTGTGGCGGTCGCACTTCACCCCTGCGAAACGCTCGTAGTGTCCAAGGTCAAGGTCGGTTTCCGTGCCATCGTCAGTCACATAGACTTCGCCGTGCTGATAGGGGGACATCGTCCCTGGATCGACATTCAAATACGGGTCGAATTTCTGCATGGCGACAGTATAGCCATGCGACTTGAGCAAATAGGCCAGGCTTGCGGCGGTGATGCCCTTGCCAAGTCCGGAGACTACTCCGCCAGTGATGAAGATGTGCTTGCTCATGAATGACTAGAAATTCTCGATCATGTCTCGGAACTGCTTAAAGAGGTACCGCGCGTCAAACGGTCCAGGTGCGGCCTCCGGGTGATATTGCACGGAGAAGGCAGGAAGAACCCGATGGCGGAGGCCCTCGATGCTCCCGTCATTCATATTGAAATGCGTGACCTCAAGTTCTGGTGGCAACGACTCCGGCAGTATCGCGAAGTTGTGGTTCTGCGATGTGATCTCGACATTTCCTGTCAAAAGATTCTTGACGGGGTGGTTGCAGCCATGATGTCCGAACCGCAGCCGCCCTGTCTTCGCCCCGCAGGCCAGTCCGAGTATCTGATGGCCCAGGCAAATGCCCATGATTGGCACCTTCCCCAACAACTCTCGCACACATGCGATCACGCCAGTCACACCCGTCGGGTCGCCTGGGCCATTCGACAGCAGCACGCCCGCAGGTTTCATCGACAGGATTTCCCCCGCGCTCGTGGAGCAGGGCACAACGGCGACCCGGAAGCCGCTTTCGACCAGTTGCCGCAAGATGTTGTATTTTACCCCACAATCCAGAACCACTACCGTCTTGTCCCCTGACTCCGACCAGGTGAAAGACTGCTTGGCAGTGACGCGCCCTGCGCAGTCCAGCCCATCCAGACCCGGCCAGTCCCGCGCCTTCGCAACCGCTTCCTCGATCGACAAATTCGTGCCATCTGCATGCAACCAAGCCCGTTGTGTGCCTGCCTCGCGCAAATGCAACACCAGCCGACGCGTGTCCACTCCTGCCAAAATCGGCTTGCCGGCAGACTTCAGCAATTCATCCAAACTCCGCTGGCTCCGCCACGAAGACGGCGGATTCAAATTCTGTATCACCAGACCGCTCAAGAAGATTCCACGCGACTCCATATCCTCGTCATTGCATCCATAGTTGCCGACTTCTGCAGTGGACAACGCCACGATCTGGCCGAAATACGACGGATCCGAGACAATCTCCTGATAGCCAGTCATTCCCGTATTGAAGACCGCCTCGCCTGGAAGGTCGCACGCCGCTCCAACGGAAATGCCCGGAAATACCGCCCCGTCCGCCAAGGCTAGATATGCTTGTGAAGACATTGTCGCTTTCTCCATGGTAGTTTGCCAAATCTGTGATACAGCAACTCCCGTGCCATTCTGATGGTGCGGAAAAGAGCCGGGAAAAGTACATTTTTGTAATAAAATCGCCTGAAAAAACAACAATATTGTTCAAGAATACCTAAGTAATTCTAGTCCGGCTAGTCTACCTAGTCCGGCTAGGGCTGCTAGTCCGGCTAGTCTGCCTAGTCCGGCTAGAATGGCATAGTTTATGCTCAAATTCAATAGTACTATGTCAGACTCCATCCAACACGAATGCGGGGTGTCGCTGTTGCGACTTCGGAAGCCACTGTCATATTATGCCCAACGCTACGGCACGGGTTACTACGGCTACGAAAAACTGTCCTTGTTGCTGGAAAAACAACACAACCGCGGGCAGGACGGCGCAGGAATCGCGTGCCTCGGTCTGGCAGTTCCACCTGGCCGTCCCTTCTACCAGTTGGAGAAGTCTTGTTCCGGACAACTCCCTCTGGCAGAACTTCTTGGCCATATTGGAGAGGAAATCGAGTCTGCCGGCGAGGTTACTGCGCAGTCCGATGCATTGGAACATCCATTCTACGGCGAATTGTACTTGGGGCATTTGCGCTACGGGACCTACGGCGGACGCAATCTCGCCGCCTGCCAGCCGCTGGTCTATGACAGCGCATGGCGCAACCGAACCATCCTTCTGGCGGGTAACTTCAATCTCACCAATACCCACCAGCTCTTCGACCAGCTGGTCAAGCAGGGACACCATCCGCACAGCAACCAGGACTCCGAACTGCTCCTGATGAACCTCGTTCATTCTTTAGGCCAGACCGCCCACTCCCCCGATGGATACTCCCACGACGAAATCGCATCCCTTATCGCTGAAACCGCCCAGCCATGGGACGGTGGCTTCGCCATCTGCGGCATCTTCGGCAACGGCGATGCATTCGCATTCCGTGACGCACATGGCATCCGCCCGATGTATTACCATGTCGATGACGAGGTGGCCGTCGTCGCCTCTGAACGCGTCGCCATCCAGACGACCTTCAATCTCACGGCGCAAGAAGTTCCGGAGCTGCCGCCGGGACAAATCCTGACAATTCTTGTCAACGGCGACACGCGCCTCTCGCCTTGCCTTCCTGAAGCCCCCGTCACCCGTTGCGTCTTCGAGCGCATCTATTTCAGCCGTGGCAACGACGCGGACATCCAGCGGGAACGCCGCGCGCTCGGCGCAGCACTGGTGCCACGCGTCCTCCAGGCCATTCACGAGGACTACCGCAATACCGTCTTCAGCTACATCCCGAACACTGCGCTGATCAGCTACCATGGAATGCTCACTCGCCTTAGCGAGAGCGGTATGGGGCACATGGTTCGCTTTGCGCAAATCGCCGTCAAGGACGCCAAATTCCGCACGTTCATCACCGATGCCAAGCACCGCAAAGATCTCTTTCCGCATGTCTATGACGTCACCTACGGCGTGATCCGCCCCGGACAGGACAACCTGGTAATCATCGACGACTCCATCGTGCGTGGCAACACCATGCGCAATGCCATCCTACCCATCCTCGACCGCCTCCAGCCAAAGAAAATCGTCGTGGTCTCCTCGGCACCGCCCATCCGCTATCCCGACTGCTACGGCATCGACATGGCCTCCTTCGGCGATCTGATCGCCTTCGAGGCGCTCGTCTCCCTCCTCAAAAAGCATGACAAGCTCCAGCTCTTCCGACTCTGTGTCGAGCTGGCACGGGAGGACCTCGCCAAGCCCGATGACCAGATGAAAAACCGCGCCAAGCCACTCTACGAGGCCTTCTCTGATGCCGAACTGGAGACCGAAATCTGCAGGCTTCTCCGTCCCAAAGACCTAAAGGCAGAATTGCAGGTGGTCTTCCAGAGCAATGCGAGCCTGCGCGAGTGTTGTCCGAACCATACTGGCGACTGGTATTTCACGGGTGACTATCCCACCCCTGGCGGGAACCGCGTGGTCAACCGTGCCCTGGTCAACTACGTCGAAAATATCAACACCAGGGCATATTAAACGAGGGCGAATGGGATTTATATCTTTAACCTACCTGATTCCCGAAAGATTTGTGGGACATGTGGGACAAGATAATCGAAAACCATCGTCCCATTCGTCCTACGGGTCTCAATCGTCCCATTTATCCGAGTAGGCAAGTCAACTGTATCATTCCCAAAATTTACGCATTATGAACACTATTTTTAACATCTACGATGTTGCCGACCACCTCGCCCAGGCGAGCCTGCCCGACGGCACGAAGTGGCTCTACGGCTACCACGGCATCGGCAACCGCATGGATGCACAGAAGGGTTCAAGTACCAACCAATGAAATTATTCTGCAAACTACTTGAACCAATACACTTTCATCTTCTCTCCGACCATCATCACGATCACGCCCTGTTTTTTATGGGGCAGACACCATTCCCGCAAAATTGCGCTATAGTAAAGCTGTC
This sequence comes from Victivallales bacterium, assembly GCA_017417585.1. Classification (GTDB taxonomy): domain Bacteria; phylum Verrucomicrobiota; class Lentisphaeria; order Oligosphaerales; family Oligosphaeraceae; genus RGIG1601. The sequence continues at coordinate 67,233 of JAFPYX010000096.1, read as the reverse complement.
CACGACATTACATCTCGAATGAAACCACGCGAGGACGCACATTAACAAAACATGAAGAAAAGTCTTTGCATTTTGTTCATCGCTTTATTTGCAATATTGTGCTATTGTTTCTACTGTTTGGGTGGAAATAAAACATTTGCAAAGAAAAGCCTTGAATTTGAGGTTATTTCTCCGAAAGATGCGCGATTTCCAAGGATGGCAAAAAACTGGTTCTCGGCTATCTCCGTTCGGCACGCTTATCGTCCTCCAACTTCAAGAACTTCATTCGGGTATATGAACTTGAGAAGTGATTGAAAAATTGCACATTATGAACACTATTTTTACCAGGAAAGCGGATACGAAAGTCGCCGTGACCACGACCATCGGCGGGGTCTCCACCACCTACTTCGAAAGGCAGGACTCACCTCTACCCTCTCACCTCTCTGGTCCTGGACAACTCTTCTGGCGCGGTCACCGCGGCTGTGCAGGTTGGACGCACTGAAACACGACGGCACGCTGGACATCGATCTCCATCGCAGACTCTCTGGGGACTATACTGTTCCGGCAGCATCACCCGAACTCCGCCGGCCCGTGGGAGACATGCCCCCGCGAAGTCCCCGCCAGGCGCAGACTCTTTTAGCGACTATCCGAAACAATGAAAATAAAATTTCCTTTTTTTATGTTGCTTATTATTTGGCTAATCGCCCAAATGATTTGCGTCATTGATCCAAGTCCAATGAATTTGGAATTAATGATTCATTGTGATCATGAAGAACAGATGTTGCTAAATGGCGGAGGATATGCTTTTTTTCAAGCACATCACAATGAAACAGCCAGAGATGCAATCGCTCCCATTCATTCTTTCTCTTGGCCAGGAATTCCAGGAGAGGCGATATACTTTTGTAGACCCAAACCTTTTTTAGGCAGACTTAGAAAGGCATATTATATCCCAGATGGAAAAGGTATATATATAAAATTGACCGGCATTGATGAAGATGAAGAAAGCAATTTGTCCGACATTGATGAAGATGAAGAAAGCAATGCTCAGCCCAGATGGTTGCACATCATTTGCACAAAAATGCCTCAACAAGGTTATTTTTGTTTTTTTCTTCTATTTCTAGCAGCGGTCATGGCATTTGTTCTTCTGAACATGAAAAAAATAATAAAAAAGCGTATGAACATACTGAGTATTTTCTGTATTGAAATTCTATTGTGCATAGTCATAGTAGAACTTCCGTCTTTCTCGTCGCTTCGGGAACAATTAACCCCAAAAAACGAAGTCATGAAATCTGTGAATTGGAATGAACCGGAGACAATTGAAAAAACTCTGAATTCCATGAAAAACGACAAGTCTGTTTTTCATGGGGAAAAGACTTTTTTTTATGATGAATTCTATTTAATTGATTTGGGAAGGGCTGAATATTGTTACTTCTTTCCAGATGGAGTCGACGGGATTCACCATCCCAATTTCTATCCGACAAATGGAAATCATGACAATAACTTTACGATTAGATATCCACAATATGTTATGGTTATCATCTTTCTTTTAATCATGAAGACATGCTTTTGCGGCATCGCTGTTTTTATTGCAATCATTGCAATCATGAAGACTTTTGAGAGCACCCCATCTGTTCCAAATATTCATCCAGAGCCCAAATGACTGTTTTTCGGACAATACGCATATTTATTTGCCTCGCGACCACGGCAGTCTTCGCCCAGACTCTGGCGTGGCGCCAGCACAACGCATCTTCTGTCGGCGAGGGCGCCGGCAGTACATCTACTTACAATTCACGGATTCAGGAAATAAACTTAATATAATAATGTTAAATAAAATATAGCTATAATCATGCAATCCGTTCTGGTGGTCATTCCACAGTTGTTCGACTGCCGGTCGCGAAAGCCAGCCGTCCTCGTAGAATTTTCGTGCGAACAGCACCTCGCGTGCGGAGTCACGCCATTCATTCCGCAGCAGTTGACCAATCGGCACCCCAAAGCCACGCTTGCGTCCGGAGAAAACGGCGGGTGGAAGGCAGTCGGCAAAGGTTTCGCGCAGGATATATTTCTTCCGAGTTCCATGCAATTTGAAGGACAATGGCAGTGTGGCGGCGAATTCCACGAGTTCGCGATCGAGGAATGGATTGCGCACTTCGAGAGAAGCGGCCATCGAAGTGCGATCGACTTTGGGAAGAATGTCGTTCTCCAAGTAGAGGCGAAAATCTGCCTCAAGGCACTGTTCCACCTGATCCTTCGCGGTAAAAGGCAAATCGAAGATTCGGGAAGCGTTCTCGCTTTCCCGCAGGCGTTCGCCCGCCAAGTCATGTTTGAGTTGAGGCGGGCAGCGGTCGAGGATGGAAAAGTAGGCATGGCTGCGGTTCGTCGCCAACATCCCGCATAACCGCCGCAACCGTCCCGCCAGCGTCCGTTCACCTGTATCGGGAAGACATTCTGCCATTTTCCGAAAGAACCATCGTTGCCATTTTTCTGGCAGAATGGACAACCTTCTCAGACGGATTGCCAAATATCGGTCGTAACCACCGAAAAGTTCATCTGCACCATCGCCGGAAAGCGCGACAGTGACCTTTTGGCGGGCAAATCGGCTCAGGAGCAACGTTGGCAACATTGAGGCGTCCGCAAACGGCTCGCCAAAATGTCCAAGCAACCGTTGAATTTCACCGAAGTCATTCCCTGGAAATGACTTGACAAAATGCTCGACATTCCCGCAACCATGACAGCGGAGCCAGTCAGATGTCGCACGCGCCTGACCGCGTTCATCGTAACGTCCTTCGTCAAAGCCAATCGTGAAAAGCTGAACCTTTTCGGGGGCACATAATTTTGCTACCACGGCGGCGATGATGGCGGAGTCCACGCCGCCGGAAAGGAAGACGCCAAGCGGGACATCCGACATCAGGCGCTTGCGGACGGACTTGATGACGACTTCCCGAAGGCGTTCTTTCGCCTCCGGGAAGGTCATGTTACATTTTTGTGAAAAGTCCAGCTGCCAATACTTTTCCTGTTCTACGCGTCCCGAATCTGGGAAAAACCGCATCAGCGTCGCAGGCGGGAGCTTGTGGACCTCACGGTAGATGGTGTGCGGCGAGGGGACATATTGCAACGAGAGGAAGTCCGCCACGGCGGTTTCCGAAAGCCCCACGGGGAACTCCGGGTGGCGATGCAAGGCCGCCAGTTCACTGGCAAACACCAGTGTGCCATTTTTGAGAAAGTAATGCAGCGGCTTCTGACCGGCACGGTCGCGCCCAAGCAGCAATTTTTGCCGTGTCGCGTCCCACAAGGCGAAGGCAAACATTCCGTCGAGGTCCTGGACAAAATTGTCGCCTTTCTCTTCGTAGAGATGAAGAAGCACTTCGGTGTCGCAGGAAGTCCGAAATAGGTGTCCGGCTTGTATTAGCCTCTTCCGCAGTTGAATATGGTTATAGATTTCGCCGTTGAAGACGAGATGGAGGGTGCCGTCTTCGTTGGCCATCGGCTGTGCGCCACCGTCCAAATCGATGATGGCGAGGCGACGGTGTGCCAGCACGGCCTGTTCGTCGTGCCACACGCCGCCGCCGTCGGGGCCGCGGTGGAACTGCGTCTGGTTCATCGCCTCGGCAATCTGCACCGCGACCGTCATCGACTGTGGATGAATGATTCCTGCAATCGAACACATGGTATCGGGCTAGCCTGACCCCGACCGGTTATTCATTCGGGAAGATCTGGAAACCGGCGTAGGCATCGTTGCCATGTTCCACGAGGTCCATGCCCTTGAACTCCTCCTCGGCGGAGCAACGGAAGCCGATGGTCTTTCGGATGACGTAGAACATCAGCATGCCCAGTCCGAAGGCCCAGGCGAAGGTGCAGAGAGCTCCAAGAGCCTGCACGCCAAGTTGATGGAATCCACCTCCGTAGAAGAGTCCCGTGTTGGCCGGACCCACTTCCAGGAGCGCTTCGGCATTGAAGAGCCCACAGGAAAGCGTGCCCCAGAGGCCATTCATCGCATGGACGCTTACCGCGCCCACCGGGTCGTCAATGCCCAGACGGTCGATGGTGAAGACGCTGAAGACCACGAGCACTCCCGCAATCGTTCCGATGAGAATTGCCGCGACGGGTGTGACGGTGTTGCATGGCGCGGTAATGGCGACCAGTCCTGCCAAGGCACCGTTGAGCGTCATGGAGAGGTCTGGTTTCTTCATGACGAACCACGCCGTGATCATCGCGGAAGTCATGCCAGCGACAGCGCCAAAATTGGTCACCAGTGCAATCCGTCCGATGTCGCCGATGCCGGCAGTGGTGGAGGCAGGGTTGAAGCCGAACCAGCCGATCCAGAGAATCAGCACGCCAAGCGTGGCGATGACCAGGTTGTGGCCAGGTATCATGTTCGGCTTGCCGTCGGGGTTGTATTTGCCCAGTCGCGGTCCGAGCGTGATGGCTCCCGCCAGCGCCAGCCACCCACCCACGCTGTGGACGACATTGGAGCCGGCGAAGTCGCAGAAGCCCAAGTTCCCCAGCCAGCCCGCCGCCGCCTCGTTGTAGAGTGCCCCCCAAGCCCACTTTCCGGAGATGGGATAGATGAATGCGCTCACGATCACAGAGTAGATGAGATACGCAGAGAACTTGGTGCGCTCCGCAACCGCTCCGGAGACAATGGTCGCCGAGGTCGCCGCGAACATCGTCTGGAAGAAGAAGAAAGTCCAATCCCAGTCGGCAGCGCCGTGGAGAGAAGTCATGAACCAGCCGTCCGTGCCGATGATGCCCCAGGCGGTCTTGCCGAACATGAAGGCACTGCCAACCAGGAAGAAGGCGAGGGAGCCCAGAGCGAAGTCCATCAGGTTCTTCATCATGATGTTCGCCGCATTCTTCGCGCGGGTCAGGCCAGTCTCCACCATCGCGAAGCCCGCCTGCATTGCAAAGACCAGAATGCCGCCCAGGATGGTCCAGACGACATTCAGGTTGAATTGAACCTGCGCCACATCCGATGACGGCTCAGCGGCGGCCAGCGTTCCCGCCAAACCCAAGAACAAGCAGAACAAAAGGGTCTTGTATTTCATTTTCATCGTCGTTGCCTCCTATCCGATTGCCGAACTTCCGCGCTCGCCGGTGCGGATGCGGATGCATTCCTCCATCGGCAGCACGAAGATCTTCCCGTCACCGATGTTCCCCGTGCGTGCACCCTCGCAGATGCCCTCGACGGTCTTTTCGACAAAATCGTCATTGACCGCAATCGCCAGTCGTAACTTCTTGAGCAGATTGACCTCGCGGACGGTTCCGCGCCAGGTCTGGAGGTGACCCTGTTGCTGTCCGCACCCCAAGGCGTTAGTCACGGACATCTTATAGACCTCGCGGGCATAGAGTGCCTGCTTGACTGGATTCAGGCGGTCGGGCTGAATATAGGCGATGATGAGTTTCATGGTGTTTCAACAAAAAAAGCCGGGAGACGCGGAGGTGGCCTGCCGCGTCCCCCGGCGGATTGAATCAAATTTTGATGTGGCTTAGTAGATGAAGAGCATCTCGCGGTATTTCGGCAGTGGCCATACGGCATCGTCCACGACGCTTTCCAGGGCGTCCACGGCGCTTCGCAACGCCGCGCTGGCGGGGTTGATGCACTTACCGGAGACCAATGCCTTCTGGAGTGTGTCAATGGCGGTGTTCATCGCCTTGAGACCGGTCTCAAGTTCCTGCTGGACGGACGAGACGGCCGCGCAGCCCTTCGATGCTCCCATCGCAAGGTACTCCTTGATGACGACCGGTCGAATTACGCTCTTGGCGAGTTCCAGGGCAATCCGCCCTTCAATCTCCAGGCGTCGCTCGTAATCCTCGCGGAAGACCTCGTAGCGCGATTCCAGCTCCGTCTTGGTGAGCACGCCGTAGCGTTCAAAGAGTTTCTGGTTCTCTTTGACCAGCAATGGTTTAATTGCCTCTGGCGTGGATGTCAGGTTGGGCAGTCCGCGCTTCTTGGTCGCTTCGGCAACCCACTCTTTCGCATAGCCGTCGCCGTTGAAGACAACCCGCTGGTGCGCGGCGATCTCCTTTTTGAGCAACGCCTGGAGTTCCTCATTGAAGGTCTTGGCCTTGAAGGCCTCGATTTTGTCGCTGAGGGCGTCAAGTGCCTCGGCGACGATGGTATTGAGAATCATGTTGGCCTCGGCGCAGGACTGCGAGGAACCCGGTGCGCGGAACTCGAACTTGTTGCCGGTGAAGGCGAAAGGCGAGGTGCGGTTGCGGTCGGTCGCATCGCGGTTCAGCGGTGGCAATGCATCGATGCCAATACGCAGTGAGGCGGATTTCTTCGCATGGGTGGATGTGCCCTTCACGATTTGGTTGATGACCTCCTCCAGTTGTTCACCCACGAACATCGAGATGATGGCGGGCGGGGCTTCGTTGGCACCCAGCCGATGGTCGTTGCCGATGCCGGAGGTCGCGGTGCGAAGCAGGTCGCTATGTGCATCAAGTGCATGGATGACGGCCGTCAGCACGGTGAGGAAAACCGCATTCTCGGCAGGGTTGCTGCCCGGGTCGAGCAGATTCCGCTTGCCGTAGGCGATGCCCCAGTTGTTGTGCTTGCCGGAACCGTTGATGCCCGCGAATGGCTTCTCATGCAGCAGGCAGACCAGCCCGTGCTTGTCGGCGACCTGACGCAGCACTTCCATCACCAGCATGTTGTGGTCCACCGCCAGGTTGAGTTCCTCGAAGATGGGCGCCAGTTCAAACTGCGCCGGGGCAACTTCGTTGTGGCGAGTCTTGGCGGGGATGCCCAGCCGCCAGAGTTCCTTCTCCACGTCGGTCATGAAGGCCAGGATGCGTGGAGGGATGCTGCCGAAGTAGTGGTCCTCCAGCTGCTGATGCTTGGCCGGCGGAGCGCCGTAGAGCGTGCGGCCCGTCTGCAGCAAGTCTGGACGCTGCAAGTAGAACTTCTTGTCGATCAGGAAATACTCCTGCTCCACGCCAAGCGTGACCTTCACCGGCTCCTCGGGCTGCTTGAAGCATTTCATCAGGCGCACGACCGCCTTCTTCAAAACCTGCGTGGAGCGCAGCAGCGGCGTCTTCTTGTCCAGCACCTCGCCGGTGTAGGAGCAGAAGATGGTCGGGATGCAAAGCGTTCCGCCGTTGTCATGGCGTTTGATGAAAGCGGGGCTGGTGGGATCCCACGCCGTATAGCCACGCGCCTCGAAGGTGCTTCGCAGACCGCCGGAGGGGAAGCTGGAGGCGTCCGGCTCGCCAACCGTCAGCGTCTTGCCGGAAAATTCAAAGATGGCCTTGCCGCCGGAGAACTCCAGGAAGGAGTCGTGCTTTTCGGCGGTGCCGCCCGTCAGCGGCTGGAACCAGTGCGTGTAGTGCGTGGCGCCACGCGAAACCGCCCACTCCTTCATTGCCGTCGCCACGTCATCCGCAATCGACGGATCCAGCGGCTGCATGCCGTTGATGGTCGCCATCAGCTTCTTGTAGGCGGACTTCGGCAGATGCGCCGCCATCTTCTCGATGTCGAACACGTCTTCCGCAAAGTATTCAAGGACCTTCGCACCCTGCGCCTCCGCAGGTGCAGTCTGGCGGTCGGATATCCGGCACACGGCGTCAAATCTCTTTTGCATGGATGATGTCTCCTGTAGGTGTTGTGAAGCAAGAGCGACGGAATGTCGGCTCACGCATGCATAATAGCAACCCCCGTGCCAAAACGACAAATACCACGGAATCCCATCGCCGAATGCCAAACTCCGGCAAATTTTGTAGCAACAAAAATGTACAATGTACAATTTTGTAAAAAACCAAACTCGGCTAGTTCGGCTAGTTCGGCTAGTTCGGCTAGTTCGGCTAGTTCGGCTAGTTCGGCTAGTTCGGCTAGTTCGGCTAGTTCGGCTAGTTCGGCTAGTGCGGCTAGTGCGGCTAGTGCGGCTAGTGCGGCTAGTGCGGCTAGTGCGGCTAGTGCGGCTAGTGCGGCTAGTGCGGCTAGTGCGGCTAGTGCGCCTAGTGCCCTATCCTTGGCACACTATTTGCTAATGCCTTCCAAACGCCTTCACTTGAAACCAACACCCGAAAACATCTATGGAACAGCAAGAACCCGTCCGACAGCGAAGCCTGGGGCTGCCCCAGGACGAAGGATTGTACCATTTCAGCAACGAGCACGACGCCTGCGGTGTCGGTCTAGTAGCCAACCTGAGCGGCGTGGCAACTCATGCCATTGTCGCCAATGGGCTAACGATATTGCGCCGCCTTTTGCACCGCGGCGCAGCTGGCGGCGATGCGTTGTCGGGAGATGGTGCGGGATTGTTGTGTGTAATTCCGCATGCGTTTTTCCAACGTGAACTTGGGGGGATACTTCCCCCGGCTGGCCACTATGCCCTGGGCATGATGTTCAACGGTGTCGGCGAGGAGTCCTCGTTGGAGTCCATCGTGGAGTCGGAGGGCTGCCGAGTCCTCGCATGGCGCGAGGTTCCCACGGATGCGTCGCAGCTGGGCGAACAGGCCCGTGCGTGCTGTCCGGTTATCCGCCAATTCTTCGTGGCGCCCATCACGGACATTTCCTCCGATGAACTGGAGCGCAAGGTCTTTGTGATTCGCCGTCGGCTGGAGCGTGAACTCAAAGGCGTCTATTTCCCCAGCTTCAGTTCTCGTACAGTTGTCTATAAAGGCCTGATGCTGGCCACGCAGATCGAGGCCTTCTATCCAGATTTGGCAGACGATGCATTCGTCTCGCCGCTGGCATTGGTCCATCAGCGTTACAGCACGAACACCTTCCCGACCTGGCAACTGGCGCAGCCCTTCCGGATGCTCGCCCACAACGGCGAAATCAACACCCTTCGCGGCAACCTGAACCACGCCCGCACCCGCGAGGCATTCCTCCAAAGTATGCTCCTCGGCGATGACCTCCGAAAAGTGCTGCCGCTGATTGACGAGGCGCAGAGCGACTCCGCATGCCTGGACAACATGGCGGAACTGCTTGCCTTGACCGGACGCTCCCTCCCGCACGTAATGATGATGCTCATCCCCCAGGCCTGGGGCACGAACTACCACGTCACCAAGGATATCCGTGGCTTCTTCGACTACCACTCCACACTCGTGGAACCGTGGGACGGCCCGGCGGCGGTCAGTTTCACCGACGGCGTCGGCTGCGGTGCCATGCTCGACCGCAACGGCTTGCGCCCCGCGCGCTACTCGCTAACCAAAGACGGCCTCTTCGTATTGGCCTCCGAGACCGGCGTGCTGGATTTGCCGCCGGAGGAGGTCGTCCGCCGCGGCCGTCTCAAGCCCGGCGAAATCCTGTGGTGTGACCTCCAGGCGCATCGGCTGGTGCTGGATTCGGAACTGAAGAACGCCATCGCCCGCCAAGCGCCCTACCGCCGCTGGTCACAGGAGAACAAGATTCCCGTGGCGGGCATGTTCGACACCATTGCCGCCGCCAAAGTCCCCGAAAACCTCCGTGAACGGCAACGCTTCTTCGGCTGGACGCAGGAGGACGTCGAACTCATCGTCCGTCCGATGGTCGAGACCGGCCACGAACCAATCGGCTCGATGGGCAATGACGCGGCGCTGGCAGTCCTCTCGCCACGTCCACAGTTGCTCTTCAACTACTTTAAGCAACGCTTCGCCCAAGTCACCAACCCGCCCATCGACCCCATCCGCGAGGAACTGGTCATGAGCCTGACCACCTATATCGGAAACTGCGGGGACATCCTATCCGAAGAGGCGCACCGTGCCAGCGTCATCCGGCTCGCGCGCCCCATCCTCACCGGCGGCGATCTGGCGCGACTGATGGTCATGGAAAAACCTCGCATGCAGGTCAAGACACTGCCCATTGGCTGGCGAGACGACCTGGAAAAATCATTACAATTACTTGAAAAACAATCAGTTGAATATATACTACAAGGCATTGGCGTTCTTGTGCTTAGCGACCGTTGCCTGGCACCGGGCGAATTGCCCATCCCGTCCTTGCTGGCAGTCTCCGCCGTGAACCGCGCGTTGACGGCGGCAGGTCTTCGTCCGCCGGTGGGCATCATCGTGGAATCCGGCGAAGTCCGCGAGGTCATGCATTATGCGCTTCTTTTGGGCTACGGCGCCACGGCAATCCATCCGTATTTGGCACTGGAGACGGTCTCCAGCCTGGCAGCGGACGGCGATGCGGCGAAAGCCACGGAGAACTACATCACGGCGATTGACAAGGGTTTGCTCAAGTGCATGTCCAAGATGGGGATAGCGACTCTTCGCAGCTATCGTTCCGCGCAGATGTTCGAGGCACTGGGGCTGGGGGAGGAAGTCATCCGGCGCTATTTCCCTGGCACGCCTTCGGCGGTCGGCGGAATTGGTCTCGCCGAAATCGCGGAAGAGGTGTGCGCACGCGTGTCTAGCGCCTGCGGAACTGCCACGGACCGTCCATTGCCAGTCGGTGGCAACTACCGCTGGCGGACCATCGGCGAACCGCACTTGGTTACTCCACCCTCCGTCTGCGCCTTGCATCATGCGGTCCGCGAGAATGACGCGGAGCAGTATCGCACTTTCGCCAAGGGACTTAACGAGCCTCTTCAGCCCATTCGCCTGCGTGACCTCCTGCGCTTCCGTAGCACAGAGAAACCGCTTCCCGTGGAGGAAGTCGAGTCCACCGACAGCATCTTGCACCACTTTGTCGGTGGTGCAATGAGCCTGGGTGCATTGAGTCCCGAGGCTCACGAGGCAATCGCCGTGGCCTTCAATCGCATTGGCTGCATGAGCAACTCCGGCGAGGGCGGCGAGGGCCCGGAGCGAGACCTCCCGAACGCGAATGGCGAATGCCGAGCCAGTGCCATCCGACAGGTGGCCTCGGGACGCTTCGGCGTGACCATCAACTACTTGGCGCATGCCAAGGACCTTCAGATCAAGATGGCGCAGGGCGCCAAGCCCGGCGAGGGCGGCCAGTTGCCCGGTCCAAAGGTCAATGAGGAGATTGCCCGCACTCGCCACTCCACACCCAAGGTCACCCTCATCTCTCCGCCACCGCACCACGACATCTACTCCATCGAGGACCTCGCGCAACTGATCCACGACCTGCGTTCCGCCAATGCCGATGCACGCGTCTCCGTGAAACTCGTCTCCGAAAGCGGCGTGGGAACCGTGGCCGCCGGAGTCGCCAAGGCTCAGGCGGATGTCGTGGTCATCTCCGGCCATGACGGCGGCACTGGCGCCGCACCGCTGAGTTCCATCAAACACACGGGCATGCCGTGGGAAATCGGCCTTGCCGAGGCGCATCAGACCCTTGTCAAGAACAACTTGCGCGGAAAGGTCAAGTTGCAGGTGGATGGACAGCTGCGCACCGGACGGGACATCGTGATCGCAGCGCTCCTGGGCGCCGAAGAGTTCGGCTTCGCGACCTCGCTCTTGCTCTCGCTGGGATGCCTAATGCTGCGCCAGTGTCAAGACAACACCTGTCCCGCCGGCATCACCACCCAGGACCCCGAAATCCGCAAGCGCTTCCAGGGCAAGCCGGAACACATCATCAACTACCTCCGTTTCATCGCCGAAGAAACTCGCTCAATCCTTGCCACGCTTGGACTTCGTTCGCTGGACGAGGCGGTCGGGCGCAGCGACCTCCTGGAGGTCAACCCCGTCTTGGCGACTGGCAAGGCCGCCGCGTTGGATTTTGCGCCGATGCTCCATCGCGTGGCGGGCGATGTCGTCCGCTGGCAAGGCATGAGGCATGCGCAGAAGACATTGGACGACAACGAGTTGATGCCCAAGTTCGGCAAGGCGTTGGAGACCTTCCAGCCGACGGTGGTAAACCTGCCAATCCGAAACTCCGACCGTTCGGTCGGCGCACGTCTGTCCGGCAAAGTCGCCTTGGCCAAAGGCGAAGCGGGGCTGCCTGACGACACCTGGAAGGTGATTTTTCAAGGCATCGCGGGTCAGAGCTTCGGTGCCTTCCTTGCGCACGGCATCACCTTCCGTCTGGAAGGCGAGGCAAATGACTATGCCGGCAAGGGACTCTCCGGCGGCAAGATCATCATCGTGCCAGATGCCAAATCGCCATGCGTGCCGGCAGACAATGTGCTGGCAGGCAACGTCATAGGCTACGGCGGGACCTCAGGTGAAATCTACATCGGCGGGCAGGCCGGCGAGCGCTTCGCCATCCGCAACAGCGGCTTCACCGCCGTGGTGGAGGGCGTCGGCGACCACGGCTGCGAATACATGACCGGTGGACGCGTCGTCGTGCTCGGCAAAACCGGCGTGAACTTCGCAGCCGGCATGACCGGCGGAGTGGCATATGTCTTTGACGTGGATGGCGATTTCGACTTGCGGTGCAACCTGGACACCGTCGATTTGGAATCCATCCACGCAGGTTCGCCGGAGGAGCAAGAGCTGCTGAGCCTGCTGGAGCGTCATGAGACAGCAACCGGAAGTACACAGGCAAAGCAGATTCTTCAAAACTGGGATGACTACCGCGGACGCTTCGTCTGCGTGATGCCCGTCGAATACCGGAAGATTCTCCGGAAGGAGGCTCAAGCATGAGCAGGACTTTCTTTGAGATTTCCCGTCTGGAGCATGTCTATCGCCCGACAGAAGAACGACTGAAAGACTACAGTGAAGTCGAAGGGCAGGTTTTGTCGGACGAAGTGAAGCGCCTGGCGAGTCGCTGCCAGAACTGCGGATTGCCCTTCTGCCATGCGATGGGTTGCCCGCTGAAGAACGCCGTACCGGACTTCAACCGCGCGGTAATGCAGGGGAATTGGCACGACGCCTGGGAGCGGCTCTCCGAGACCAGTCCGTTCCCCGAATTCACCAGCCGGGTCTGCCCCGCGCTTTGCGAAGCGTCCTGCTGTCTGGAAGGCACGGGGTTCGGCGCCACCAATGTCCGTCAGATTGAGAAGAGGATTGTCGATACGGCATTTGCCGAAGGCTGGGTGAAGCCGCGCACTCCGAAGTTCCGCAACGGCAAAAGCGTGGCGGTCATCGGTGCCGGTCCCGCTGGGTTGGCAGCCACCGTAAAATTGAACGAATCAGGTTGGAAAGTAACCCTTTATGACCGCAATGAAAAGCCCGGCGGTCTGCTTCGCTACGGCATCCCCTGCTTCAAGCTTGACAAGGCACTAATCGACCGTCGTTGGCGTTTGATGGAGGAGGCTGGTATCCAATTCCACGGCAACACCGAAATCGGTAAGGATGTCGCCGGAAGCTACTTGATGAAGCACTACGACGCAGTGGTGGTGACCTACGGCACGCCCGTTCCGCGCGATCTCAAGGTGCCGGGCCGCGAACTGGGAGGCATCTTCCAGGCGCTGGATCTCCTGGGCGCGATGAACCGCATGAACACCAAGGAACTCTCCGCCACAACGGTCTCAGGGAAAGGCAAAAAGGTGCTGGTCATTGGCGGTGGAGACACTGGCAACGACTGCGGTGGAACGGTGCTTCGTCAAGGTGCGGTCTCCGTGATGTCCATCGACCTGATGCCCAAGCCGCCTACCGAACGCTCCGAACACACGCCCTGGCCGATGTGGCCATACCAGTTGCGTGGTTCCTATGCGGTGGACGAAGGGCTGGAGCGCTTCTGGGGACTCAACACCCTGCGTTTCATCGGCGAAAATGGTCAGGTCACTGGCGCGGAGGTCGTGCCCGTGAAGTGGGAGTTTGCCGCCAACGGCAAGCCTGCGAAATTCGCGGTGGCAGGCCCCGCGCGAGTGATTCCGTGCGATTTGGTCGTATTGGCGATGGGCTTCCTGCGTCAGAAGCGCGAGGAGGTTCTGGCCGCGCTCGGCCTTCCAGACCAAGAGAATGTGCTGATTGCCGGCGATGCAGCCAATGGACCGTCGCTGGTCGTGCGTGCCATCGCCGATGGCCTGAAATGCGCCACCACTCTTTGCTGATAGGAGAATTTTGCCATGTGCGGATTTGTTGGAATTTTCGATTTGCAGGAAGGCAAAGCGGTGTCCCTGCGGAAGCAACTGCTTGCCATGTCGCGAAAGATTCGCCATCGCGGACCGGACTGGTCAGGCGTCTTCGAGGGTGAACACGCACTGATTTCCCATGAGCGCCTCGCCATCATCGACCCGCTCTCCGGAAAACAACCCCTCTATAGCCCAGACGGACGGTATGTCCTCGCCGTGAACGGAGAAATCTACAACCATGAGGAACTCCGAAAGGAACTGGCCGCCGAATACGACTTCCAAACCCGTTCGGACTGCGAGGTGCTCATCCCCCTCTATATCAAATATGGTACAGGTTTCCTTGACATGCTCAAGGGCATCTTCGCTTTCGCCCTCTATGACACCAAAGAAGACCGCTACCTGGTCGGACGCGACCCCATTGGCGTGATTCCACTCTATGAGGGCTGGGACGCAGACGGGCACTACTATGTCGCTTCGGAGCTCAAGGCGCTGGAGGGCGTCTGCTGCACATTGCGCGAGTTCCTGCCGGGGCATTATCTCCAAAACGGTGATAAAGAGCCAGTTCGCTGGTATCAGCGCGACTGGTTTGAATACGATGCCGTGAAGGGGAACGCGACCTCCATCGCAGAACTGCGCACCTCGTTGGAGAGTGCCGTCAAACGCCAGATGATGAGCGATGTGCCCTACGGCGTGCTGCTCTCCGGCGGACTGGACTCCTCCGTCATCGCAGCCATCGCCGCCAAATTCGCACGTCGGCGCGTGGAGACGGGCGACACGCAGGAAGCCTGGTGGCCGCGCCTGCACTCTTTCGCCATTGGCCTGGAGGACTCGCCGGATCTCAAGGCCGCCCGCAAGGCCGCCGAATTCCTTGGCACTGTCCACCACGAAATCCACTTCACCATCCAGGAGGCGTTGGATGCCCTGCCGGATGTGATCTACCACCTGGAGACCTACGACATCACCACCGTCCGCGCCTCCACGCCGATGTTCCTCATGGCACGCGCCATCAAGGCGATGGGCATCAAGATGGTCCTCTCCGGCGAGGGGTCCGACGAAATCTTCGGCGGCTACCTCTATTTCCACAAGGCGCCGAATGCCAAGGAGTTCCATGAGGAGACCGTGCGCAAGCTCGGCAAGCTCCACCTCTACGACTGCCTCCGCGCCAACAAGGCGCTGGCCGCCTGGGGCGTCGAGGGGCGCGTGCCCTTCCTCGACCAGGAGTTCCTCGATGTCGCCATGCGGCTCAACCCCGCCGACAAGATGTGCCGGGGACGGCTCCTGCCTTCCACTATCGGCGAACACGGTGGCGACGCCATCGAGAAGTGGGTGCTACGCGAGGCATTCCACGACATGCTTCCGCCCGAAATCGCCTGGCGGCAGAAAGAGCAGTTCTCCGACGGCGTGGGATACTCCTGGATTGACACGCTCAAGGAGATGACCGCCCGCGAGGTCACCGACGCGCAATTCGCCGCAGCCGCACACCGTTTCCCCGTCAACACGCCCGCCACCAAGGAGGAATACTACTACCGTGCCATCTTCGCGGAGTGCTTCCCCTCCGAGGCGGCCGCCGCCTGTGTACCACACGAGGCCTCCGTGGCGTGCTCTACCGCAAAGGCATTGGAGTGGGACGAGGCGTTCCGCAAGATGAACGAGCCCTCCGGTCGCGCCGTGCTCGGCATCCACCAGTAGGCGTAAGTAACACCCCCCTTATAGAACTAGACCTCTAGGTTGTGCCGTCCGTATCGTTGGACGGCACAATTGTTGTATCTCTCCTGTCGGACATGGGAATTTGCATTATGCCATGTAGGACGCGCTGGAGCGCGGCCCTCCCACATCACCATCAACGATTGTCCAACTTGACGATATAATTCCCTTTGCATTCAATGAATCCTGTCACGAATTGTCCTCTTTTGTCCCGGGCCATGAACAACTTCCTCAAATCAGGAAAATCGCATTTTTGCCCCCGTTTTCGGGATTTCCTGTCGTCCGTGGATATATGCCTGAGAGACCTTTCGTGCCTGTGGCGGGCCTCCTGGAGTCGATTAAGGGCATACGTCCCTCAAGACAATATCGGGAATGGCTTCCGCAGAGCCACATTGGAGCTAAAAAAACTCCGCCACGGTGAAACGGATTTTGATTTCCAACGGCGGGAGCGCTTCTTCCTGCCAGTCGATGGCGATTTGACGATGAAGCAGGACGAAGCGGTGCGAGGCGTCGGGGCGGATATGGAGTTCAAGACGATAGGTTCCATCGTCTTCCTGTACGAGTTCCGATTGGCTTGCACAATCCGGTGCCTCGGGCAGCAGTCGGAGGGACATTTCGGGACTGGCCGGGATGAGGTGGAAGACGCAGACTCGCTCTTTGCCCGCCTCAAGGCGTCCGAGATAGACCTCCCGCTTCGGCTGGACTTCCACCGCAGGAATGGCCGTGCCGGAGACGGTCAGCTTCAGGAACTCCTGCCCCGGTGCGTCGGTCTCCAGGAAGACGGCCTCGGAGAAATCGCCTGAGACGGAGTTGGCGGGGATGGTCACCGTCAGCGAGGTCTCCTGCCCCGCCTCCAATGCGCACGGCCGGAAGTCCGCGGCCAGGCAGCTGCACGACGAACGCACGCGAAGCAGGTTCACAGTGGACTCGCCGGTGTTCCCGACGGTGAATGTCTGTGCCTGGGTCTTCCAGGCGGGAAACCGCCCTAGGTCAAAAGAAACTGGCGACACGGACAGTCCCTTTGCGAAGATTGCCGTAGTCATAAGGCATGCCAATACGCCTATTGTTCGAAAAACAGCCATTTGAGTTCTGAAGGATTATATTAGTGCCAGACGCCAGACGAGTCGATTAAATAACACATTCCCTGACCCTTTGGTGGTTTTATCCACTGGGAATTTCCATAGTCAAATCTTACATCTTGTCTTGGGAAATTATCATACCGTTCATCAAGAGCATGGCAAAGTGAATGATAATCCTTATAGACGACCAGAGAGCCAGGCTTGTCAACAAAGATTCGGAGTTGGTAGCTGTCTCCGTCGCGCACAAGGAATACGGCGATATCCCCGCGGAAATTACCAGGCAGACCAAAATCATCGGCATCGAAATTCATTATTTTCTCCCCATTGGACAATATGCCTATCTCCACGCGGCTCAATGGACTCCAAGAGATGTCATTGCGTCGCCAAAGCAGTTCTCCCTTCGCTCCTTGATAAACATCCCGTTCATTCCGTTGCTTATCGGGACGCTTGCCGCTCTCGGATGTAATCGGCATAAAATATCCTCCGCTAATCCCAATACTAAAACCACGTGTTATTTCATATTCCTCTGGAATGTCACGCACCAGAAAGATGATATTGCTTATGCAGTGTTCGTCCTCGCGCTGAAGCGAATAGATGAATTTTTCTCTGTTGTCATCAAAATCCTGCTGGTCGCCAAGATACACTTTCAAAAGATACTCATCGTCATAGTTTTCCTCGCCCTCCTCAAGCATTGTGACCGTTCTTGGCTTGCAGCCTGTGCCGTGGCCATAATCCTGCAATTTCACTCTGTCTATACTGGCAATATCACCTGTTTTGCCTAAAAACTCTTTCCTGGTGAGCAGCAATAGAATCTTTCCGTCAAAGAACCAGGGAAGTTTGATGGAAGCCGCAAGGGAATGGTGTTTTCCGCCTTCATCGTCAAACTCTACAAATGCCTTGGTTGGATGCTTTGGAGCAATGTAAAAGCCATAGGAAAAACAACTTCCAGACCGAAGTTCCCGGTCTTCCCAAGTTACATTAGATGGATATAAGGAAAATTTAAAATTTTTAACTGCAGGCACAACTGTTCCCATTCTACAGATTGTCCAGGATGAACATGCGGTTGTAAACACAAGTCCTATCAACATCGGGCATATAATCAATGCCTGCCTAATGCGAGTCTTTAATGGCATTGTCATATTTCTCCTTATTGCTATCAGTGTTTATGAGTCTTGGCTATAATAGGAGGAGGCAAAAAACACCCTGCTTGTTTTTTGTATGAAAAAACACCTATTACACATTATTTTATTTCCAAAATGCTTGGATCAAAGATCCGTGTTCCATGCCAAGTCCACCACCAGGAGAAATTACCATTTTCCTTATTTGATGATGGAACATAAGATGGATTATTCATAAGTGTCGGAACATCATCTATTTTTACTCCTGCACCCTGAGCCCGTGATACCATATTTATTAATGCCCGGTTTGCAATTCCATTGTCATAGAATCCGCCAATATCGGAATGAATTCCATCCATCCTAACAACTACCGAATTATATGCTTGCCTTTGGACACTATCAGCATAATAAAAGAAATACCTATCTTCACTGTTAGCTAGAATCGTAAACGCATTTTGTACATTACTCGTTATTGAATTTTCATCCCAAAACCATGGCATTGAATACACAGGGTCAAACAACCCCAGAAAACGTACTTTCACAGTTTCATATTTGCCAACATTGATTCTTTCGCTGGAATTGCGATGATGTATAGTCTTCCATTTTTTTACGCAACAGCATCCACGCTCTTCAAGTTCCTCCGCTATTTCCTTCGCTATTGCTCCGCCACGACTGAAACCAACAATATCTATTTTTTCTGCTTCTGGAGTCCCTTTATTACTACAATAATAATTGCAAATTTCTTTTACGCATTCATCCTTTATGCCAATGGCACCATAACCGAAGGCGAGTCCTGCGACTCGCTCAACAATACGCCACCAAGGATAATCAATAGCATTTCCGACGCCTCCAAAATAATAAACATCTCCATCTCTATAAAGAGCAACAAATCGAGCAACATTCGTTTTTTGAATTTCCCTATGATTTCCAGTACCGTCAATAGCCCATAAAGCAAGTCCAAACCTGTCGTAATACGAAACGACCGAATTCAAACAAAACTGCATTAAATTCTTTTCCCTTTTTTCTCCAATCGGATCCCTCTTGATCCATCTGCCGATACTAGGCGCATAGTATCGGTAGTTGTAGTACACCAGCTCGGTCTCCTCGTCGCAGTACTCCGATGAGAAGCGGAAGGGGTTGGCGGAGGTGCCGACGTGGGCGCAGTTGCCGAATGGGTCGTAGATATACGAGTCGGTGAAAGTTCCGGTTACGCCGATGAGGGCCACGATGTTCTTGTTGGCGTCGGAGGCATAAAACTCCCCGCCATTGCGCAGCAGGGGCACGTCCAGCCCGACGGGCTGCCACAAATAGGTATTGGCAAGGGAGTTCTGATTTAATGCATCGTATTCGGCGATCTGCTTGAAACCGTCGTACACGAAGAGGGAGTGCTTCGTAAGGACGTTGTTTTCATAGACCTTCTTCTCGAAACGCCTGCCCATGTAGTCGTAGGCGAACTCCAGGCGGGTGGTTCCCTTGGTGGCGGAGACCAGGCGGTCCTGGGCGTTCCACGTATAGGTCCAGCCGTCATGCGAGAGCATGTTGCCATCAAGGTCGTAGGTCGGTGCTTCCGGCGTGGCTGCCGGGACGGCGTAGTCGCCGGAGAGTCTGCGGTGGAGGTCCACGTCCAGCGTGCCGTCGTGTTTCAGCGCGTCCACCTGGACGGCGGCCGTGACCGCGCCGGAGGAGTTGTCCACGGGGATGTCGAGGGAGAAGTCCTGGCCGTCGCGCCGAACCAGGCAGGGTAGAGGTGAGAGGGTAGAGGTGAGAGGTGAGTCCTCCCCTTCAAAGTAGGTGGTGGAGACGCCGCCGATGGTCGTGGTCACGGCGACCTTCGCGTCCGCATCGGCGCGTCCGCGGATCGGGATGATGCCAGGCGAAAAGATGGAAATATATTGGTTCAGATTGTTTGCGGAATAGCGCAGGAGGTTCGCGGACGAGCCTTCCTGCGCGGAGACGCGGTTGCCGATTATTGTTTTCATCTGGTATTTTCAATTAAGTTACATATTACAGCACCGCTAAAAGTCAGAATTAACAAAGCAAGTGGAGTAAAAAAAACAAGTCTTATAATTATAATAAAACCACTGTTAAAATATTTTTCCCCCTTTTTATGGGCATAATAATTAAGCAGATTAATCCCAATGAACCACAAAAAAAACAGAGATGCAAAGTCCTCAATGCAACGCTTCCAAATAAAATCTTTTGCCTCAAAAATAATAATCCCTCCGATAACCAAGCAAGACAACGCAAGCAAATCATTGAGCCACTTCTTATTCATTCCATTCTCCTTGAAAAGAAATATAAGTGTCTAAAGTCAAACCGAAAAAGCTGAAATCAAAAGGATCATCATATCTACATGAAGCCGATGTATTACAATTTTGCTCACCTGTTTCGCAGTTGTATGTGCATTTAGCTGCAATGTCACAGTGTACGAGTACCTGTCCTAATGGAAAAGTTCCAAAGAAGAAGGGAGAATACTTGTTCCAATACATGAAAGCAACAGTCTGAAAGTCTTTTTTTTCGTATTCCCCAGTTTGAACACCACATGAAGTGCATTTGGCATGAGCATTGGCGATTGCATTGCTTTTACAAGTCATTTTCTCATTTTGTAATTCTTCGCTAACAGTTTTCCGAATGGCATTTGTATAAGAAGAAATTCTAAGAATGATCCGCTTTACATTGGGATCGCTTGTAAAATCAGGATATCGTTGCGATAGATTATATGGATCGGGGATAAAATATGGATTACTATTATTGATCATCATGTCATAAATACCATAGAGATTAATACCAGTCATGCCTAATATGTCAAACAAATTAATGCTATCATTAGCGGTAAGACTATAGACATGTACATCTCCTCTTCTTTCTGTGCGCATATCTCGCTTAAGCCACCTTCCCAAGTCCGGAGAGTAGTATCTATAATTGTAATAGACAAGCCCTGCCTCCTCATCGAAGTACTCCGACGAGAAGCGGAAGGGGTTGGTGGAGTTGCCGGTATGGGTGCAGTTTCCAAACGGGTCGTACACGTAAGTGTCAGTGACATGCCCGGTGGTGTCCAGCAAGGCAACGATGTTCTTGTTGGCGTCGGAGACGAAGAACTCCCCGCCATTGCGCAGCAGGGGGACATCCAGCCCGACGGGCTGCCAGAGGTAGGTGTTGGCCAGGGCATTGGAGTCCAGCGCGTCGTATTCGGCGATCTGCTTGAAGCCGTCGTACACGAACTTCAGGTGCTTCACGAGGGCATTACTCTCATAGACCTTCTTCTCGAAGCGGCGGCCCAGGTAGTCGTAATTGAATTCCAGGCGCACATCGCCCTTGGTGGCGGAGACGAGGCGGTCCTGGGCGTTCCAGGCGCAGGTCCAGCCGTCATAGGTCAGCAGGTTGCCGTCGGCGTTGTAGGTCGGCTGTTCTGGAGAAGCGGCCGGGACGGTGTAGTCGCCGGAGAGGCGACGGTGCAGGTCGAGGTCCAGCGTGCCGTCGTGTTTCAGCGCGTCCACCTGCACGGCCGCCGTGACCGCGCCCTGCGAATTGTCCACGGGGATGTCGAGGGAGAAGTCCTGTCCGGAGCGCCGAATCAGGCAGGGTAGAGGTGAGAGGGTAGAGGTGAGAGGCGAGTCCTGCCCTTCGAAATATGTCGTGGAAATCCCGTTGAAGGTGGTGGTGACCGCCACCTTCGCGTCCGCGTCGGCGCGTCCGCGGATCGGGATGACGCCCGGAGAGAAGATAGAAATGTACTGGTTCAAACTGTTTGCAGTATAATTCCGCAGGTCGGCATTTGAGCCGTCCTGCGAAGTCGTGCGGTTTCCGATGCCGTCGTAGGCATAGCGATAGGAGCCGTTGGCGACAGGCTCGTTGGTGGCGGCGTCCACGCGGTCGCCACTGGTCACCTGCGAGAGCCGGTCGTAGCCGTAGAGCCACTTCGTGCCGTCGGGCAGGCTCGCCTGGGTGCGGCGGTTGGCGATGTCGTAACTGGTAAAAATAGTGTTCATAATGTGCAATTTTTCAATCATTTCTCAAGTTCATACACCCGAATGAAGTTCTTGAAGTCGGAGGACGATAAGCGTGCAGAGCGGAGATAACCGAGAACCAGTTTTTTGCCATCCTTGGAAATCGCGCACCAGGGAAACCCCCAGGGCTCGCAGTGCATGGAAAGAAAACTCCCCAATCGGATTTTTGCAATGACTTTGTTCTTTGAAAAACTATATATGACAGCATAGAATTCCTGAGATAGAAAACTATTGTGTCGACCACCAAAGCAAAAAACATCGTCAGTCACAAAATAACCTTCAGTATTAAAAGTGATTGGCTGGAGTCTATAGTCCATCAAGGGGGTATTGGCACTGAAATCGTCCCGTGTCTGGAAGAACGAATACGAATCTAAAACCCCTGTTTGATGTTCCAGCCCCGCCACCGTATGCTGGAGACTTGAATTGAAGTACAACTCATGGATGCTTACATCTTCAAGGCGAGTACTGACAGTGAACTTTTCTTCGCCGTTTTCACAACTGACTCCCCATATCTGCATATATTGGTAGCATTGAGCCACTAGAGGCACCACTGCCGAGGAAAGGTTGTCTAGAGAAGAAAGAGGCCTTATGCGAAAATGAAGAGAATGCACCCACGCATGTTCCAAAATGTCTGCCCATTTTTCGTCAAAATCCGTATAGTCTGAAAAGTTTCTTCGCCAGACTATACATGCCGAATCGTTTTTGTCCAAATGCCTACCGCTGTCATCCCATTCTCGATACATTGTCAATTCCTCAGAATCTTTCGATGCTTTCACATAAAAATCATAACCAACCCGATTGGCATTCAACATGTCGGATGCTTTTTCCACAAGTATATTTTCAGGTATCTGTAACTGATTCCCTACCATGTCATAGGCTTGAAGAAGATATTTCTTGCGGGCACCGAGGAAACAACAGACAATAATCTCCCGTCCTTCATGCTCTGCGAGACATATTCCTATCCCCAGGCCGATTCGTGCGTCGTTTGGACAAATGACCTCAAATTCAAGGCTTTTCTTCGCAAATGTTTCATTTCCACCAATGCAATAAAGGCAATAGCACAATAATGCAAGCAATGCGATAAACAAAATGCAAAGACTTTTCTTCATGTTTTTCTTCATTTTTTGTTAATGTGCGTTTGAGAACGTCATATCCCTTAAAAGGGTAGTTTATGAAGGTAGAAAAGCGGCAAGGCACACACGAGGCAAGAAAAAATGGTTCTTCACCAATCTATAAAAAACATGATGTAGCTTTTCCCCGTCTGTTCCCTATTCTTAGGCATGAGTGAATTGGGCATTTGGTGCGGAAGGCAAAACTTTCGCACAAAGCGGGTAACCGCTAGAAACGATTGGAAAGAAGTGGGGAAACACCCAACATTAACCATGGTTTCACCTCTTTTCATTGATAAAAACATTTGCACTTTGCAAGCCAAACAGGAAACATTATTCTGAATTTTGTGGTTGTAAATTCAATAGCCATTTGCCGTCGGTATCCTAAATCATCAGCTCGATATGCTGGTTCAATTTTGTTTATGTCAGAAGATAAAAGAACTTTGAAAATTCCCCCGTGCATGCCTCTAAAGCCATTGATTTCATAGGTAACAGGATCCATGACTGGATTATCAGGATTGCCCCGGATTCTTCCTATAATGCTGTCTTTGCCTGGAATATCGTTTGTTTTTTCATAGTCTTGATGAAGAAATTTATCATATTCTACGCCATGTGCATAATAATCCTGCAACATGTGGGACAAAATACCAAGAACTTTCAGTGCCTCTTCACAATTTCCTTTAATAATATTATTCCTCCACTCATCGAATTTGCTTTGTAGTGTGTTTGAATATAACATAATCGATTCTTCTCTGCTAATTACATTTGAACTATAGGCAGTACAATAATGATATGCTTGGTTGTCTTTGGTTGATCCTGAATCTGTATCAATATTTGCTTCTACTATTGTCTTGTATAT
Source organism: Victivallales bacterium (assembly GCA_017417585.1). Taxonomy (GTDB): domain Bacteria; phylum Verrucomicrobiota; class Lentisphaeria; order Oligosphaerales; family Oligosphaeraceae; genus RGIG1601. The sequence continues at coordinate 43,543 of JAFPYX010000096.1, read as the reverse complement.
TTTATCAGTTGCTTTCTGGCTAACATTAAAAGAGTCAAAACTATGCTGAATATACACGAGTGCTATTTGAGTTATTAGACGATGATCTTTTGGCAGCCAAAAACCTAAATAATCAAAGTAATTAGGAGTGGAGTTATACTTTATTCCATAGAGGTTTTCTCCACCCGATTCTCCTATCGCATCTCTCTTAATCCACCTCCCTAGATCTAGGCAATAATAGCGGTAATTGTAATACACTAGCCCGGTCTCCGCGTCGTAGTACTCCGAGGAGAACTGGAAGGAGTTCGTGGAACTGCCCGAATGCGTGCAATTGCCAAACGGGTCGTAGACGTAGGTGTCGGTGACCTGCCCGGTGGTGTCCAGCAGCGCGACGATGTTCTTGTTGGCGTCGGAGACATAGAACTCCCCGCCGTTGCGCAGGAGGGGGACGTCCAGCCCCACGGGCTGCCAGAGGTAGGTATTGGCCAACGCGTTGGCGGCCAAGGCATCATATTCCGCAATCTGCTTGAAGCCGTCGTAGATGAAGAGGGAGTGCTTCGTAAGGACGTTGTTTTCATATACCTTCTTCTCGAAGCGTCTGCCCAGGTAGTCGTAATTGAACTCCAGGCGGGTGGTTTCCCTAGTGGCGGAGACGAGCCGGTCCTGGGCGTTCCACGTATAGGTCCAGCCGTCGCAGGTCAGCAGGTTGCCGTCGGCGTCGTAGGCGGGCTGTTCCGGCGTGGCGGCGGAGACGGTGTAGTCCCCGGAGAGGCGACGGTGCAGGTCGAGGTCCAGCGTGCCGTCGTGCTTCAGGGCGTCCACCTGGACGGCCGCCGTGACCGCGCCGGAGGAGTTGTCCACGGGGATGTCGAGGGAGAAGTCCTGTCCGGAGCGGTCGGGAAGATATGTCGTGGAGACTCCGCCGATGGTCGTGGTGACCGCCACTTTCGCGTCCGCGTCGGCGCGTCCGCGGATCGGGATGATGCCCGGCGAGAATATAGAAGTGTATTGGTTCAAGCTGTTTGCGGTATAGTTACGCAGGTCGGCATTTGAGCCGTCCTGCGAAGTCGTGCGGTTGCCGATGCCGTCGTAGGCATAGCGGAACGAGCCGCCGGAAACGGGCGCATTCGTGGTGGCGTCCACGCGTTCGCCGCTGGTCACCTGCGAGAGACGGTCGTAGCCGTAGAGCCACTTCGTGCCGTCGGGGAGGCTCGCCTGGGTGCGGCGGTCGGCGACGTCGTAGAGATAGCCGATGGAATGGAGACTGCCGGGCGCACCGAAGGAGATGTCCGTGATGTTGCCCCAGGCATCGTACTGCGCCGTCGCCGAGGCGACGGCCGCATCATTCCGCAGCCAGCGCTTGCCCGCCAGGGCGGTTCCGTGCGCACGGTAGTCGAAGGCGACAGTGTTTCCGGCGGAGGCACGGCTTTGACGCCTGTCGCCGCCCCGGAAAAACCGATGAAATGGCAGCAAGAGGCCTTTTCCCTTGGAAAAGTCACCTTCAGCGAAAAAAGTTCTCGAATCCAACTACTGCTTAAACATAGAAAAACATCCTTGTAATTTCTCTCCAAATATAAAAAAGGTTTATGATGGATAAAAATGAAAGGAAGAAAAGGTATATTTCTATGACAATTCTGTATTTTAGAGAAAGGACAAGACTTGATATGAACAGCAATGAAATAAAAAAATGATAAGAATTAGCTGAAATACATGAAAAAAGAATTTTTGGTTCTGTGTCGGTAAAATGATAACAATTCTGTGCGACTAAAGAAATTAATATATTGCAAGATAATATATAGAGACTTAGAAATAAAATTCCTTTAAATATATAATGAACTCTTCTCGGTAATTTGTTAAAACAATTTCTCAACATTGTTCAAAACTCCTCTACTTCTTATTTAGCCATGTGGGTATTGGGCGTTTTATCTCTTCCTCAAGTTCAGTGTTATAATGATATGCCTGTATTTTAATTATTACCTCTTTACAACAGCAAGGTCTAGGTCCAAAAGCTATGCCGGCAATTGCAATTGCTTTTTGTTTGGCTCGGGCAACATAGGCCTTTACGCTCTTTGTTCTATCTTGTGTCCCATCCTGACTATAATACCACCCAATTTGCGTATCCGGATAATCAAATCCAGGCATCTTACGAGGATGGTTTAATTCATCGGTGTTGCATCCAATGGGAACAATATAGGCACAATCATCAACCTGAAAATCAATATCCTGCAAGCCCTTGATAGAGCTTCCAGATGGGAAATAATGCCCGTAAATAATAAGTATTTCGCATTTGCCAACCGAAATTTTCTCTTTTAATCCTAAATGATTTACAGAATTTATGCATAAGTTTCCTAAATATATAAAAGCATTCAAACTGCCCTGTATCCCAATCGGATCCCGGGAAATCCAGCGACCGAGCGTAGGACTGTAGTATCGGTAGTTGTAGTACACCAGCCCTGTCTCGGCGTCGAAGTATTCGGAGGAGAAGCGGAAGGGATTTGTCAAATTGCCCGCGTGCGTACAGGTGCCGAACGGGTCGTAGGTGTAGGTGTCTGCCACGCTTCCGGTCGTGTCCAGCAGCGCGACGGTGTTCTTGTTGGCGTCGGAGACGAAGAACTCGCTTCCGTTGCGCAGCAGCGGCACGTCAAGCCCCACGGGCTGCCAGAGGTAGGTGTTGGTCAGGGCATTGGAATTCAAGGCGTCGTACTCCGCAATCTGCTTGAAGCCGTCGTACACGAAGAGCTGATGCCTCACGAGCGCATTGCTTTCATAGACCTTCTTCTCGAAGCGGCGGCCAAGATAGTCGTAGGCGAACTCCAGGCGCGTGGTTTCCTTCGTGGCGGAGACCAGGCGGTCCTGGGCGTTCCATGCGTAGGTCCAGCCGTCGTGCGATAGCAGGTTGCCGTCAAGGTCGTAGGTCGGCTGTTCTGGAGAAGCGGCAGGAACAGTGTAGTCCCCTGAGAGCCTGCGGTGCAGGTCCACGTCCAGCGTGCCGTCGTGCTTCAGCGCGTCCACCTGGACGGCCGCCGTGACCGCGCCGGCGGAGTTGTCCACGGGGATGTCGATGGAGAAGCCCTGGCCGTCGCGGTCGGGAACGTAGGTGGTGGAAACGCCGCCGACGGTGGTGGTCACGGCGACCTTCGCGTCCGCGTCGGCCCTGCCGCGGATCGGGATGATGCCAGGCGAGAAGATGGAGGTATATTGGTTCAAGCTGTTTGCACTATAGCGCAAGAGATTCGCGGACGACCCCTCCTGTGCAGAAACGCGGTTTCCGATGCCGTCGTAGGCGTAGCGGAAGGAGCCGCCGGAGACGGGGGCGTCCTGCGCGTCCACGCGCTCGCCGGAGACCACCTGCGAGAGGCGGTCGTAGCCGTAGAGCCACTTGGTACCGTCGGGGAGGCTCGCCTGGGTGCGGCGGTCGGCGACGTCGTAGAGATAGCCTAGGGAATGGAGGTTTCCAGGCGCGCCGAATTCGATCTCGGCGATGTTGTCCCAGGCATCGTAGGTCGCCGTGACTGCCGCCACGGCCGCATCATTCCGCAGCCAACGCTTGCCCGCCAAGGCGGTTCCGTGCGCGCGGTAGTCGAAGGCGACGGTGTCCACGCCGGAGGCGATGGACGCCAGACGGCTGAAATTGTCATAAGCATATGTCGCCGAGTAGTCCGTGCCCAGGGCGAGGCCGGTACGGCGGTTCAAGGAATCAAAAGAACGGGTAATCGTCTTTCCCGCGACCTGCGGGACGGTCTCGGAGAGGCAGTTGCCGAAGGCGTCGTAGGCGAGCGAGCGCGTGCCCGCCGCGTCGGTCACGGAGACGAGACGGCCGGCGCGGTCGTAGGCGTACGACAGGGAGGCGGTAGCGTTGTCGGAGAACGAAATGCCGGTCGGTCTTCCGGCCAAGTCATAGGTATAGGTCGCAATGATTCCCCGCGCGGAGGTGCGGGTCAGGACGTTGCCGTCCGCATCGTAGGTGTAGTCCACGTGCGAGCCGTCGGCGTAGGTCTTGCGGACCATCCGCCCGCGCGTGTCGTAGGACCAGGTGGTCGTGTCGCCGGGGCCGCTTCCGTCCGGCGTACGCCAGGTGGTCATCACGACCAGGCGGCTACGGTGGTCGTAGGCGTAGGCCACGCGGTACGTGTCGCCGTATTCCAGCGTGAGGTTGCCCTTCAAGTCATATTCATACTGGACGGAAGTCCCGTCCGGGCTGGTCTCCCGCACCATGTTTCCCGCCGCGTCGTATTCATAGCGCGTGGTGCGCTGAGAGCCATCGGCGGAGAGGGACTGCGCGACGGCGCGGCCGTCCGCGTCCAGCGTGGTCACGGCCAGCGTCGCCACGCCGTTCCGGGTGGTGGCCACGCGGGTCTGGCGGTTGAACTGGTCGGGGAAGTACTCGACCGTGCCCTCCAGTTCAGAAACGGTCTTGCGCAGGCTGCCGTGGAGCCACTCCTGCTCTGCGGCATTGCCGTCCGGGGCGGTGACGGTGTGCAGCACGCGGCCGCGGCTCCGGAAGAAGACCTCGTCGCGGGTGGCGAGGCCTAGTGAAGTCTGTACGGTGAGCAGCTCGTCCACGGCGGTATCCGTCCGGGAGAGCGGCTGCGGCGTGGCGTCCGGGCCGGTGAAGCCCCACGACTGGACGCGTCGCACCGGGCGGGCGCCGTCCAGCAGCGCGTATGAGGAACGGGAGGCCTGGACCAGGTCGGGTCCGGCATAGTCGATCACGCCGTCGGCGTCCATGTCGATGGCGGCGATGTCCCCGTAGGCGGCGTGGTCGTATCCGTGGAGCGTCACGCGCCCGGCGGGGGAGACCTCGCGGGCGACACGGCCCTGGGCGTCGTATTCGCGCAGGGAATGGGTGTTGTCGGGGTAGCCGGTGCGGACGGTTCGCCCCAGGAAGTCGCGGGTGGTCTCCTCCCATTCCGTCTCGCCGCCCTGGGCGTCCGGCCAGACGGTGCGCGTCACGCGCAGGCCGTTCACGATGGAGTGGAGATATTTGGTTGCAGTTACTGCAGTGCCGGAGACGGTGTACACGCCGCCGTCGCGGTAATGGGCGGTGACTTCGGTGCCGCCATTGGGATATACGGTCGTCCCGGTCCAGCGGCCGTTCTGCATTCCCGAGGAATACGCCGTCCGGAGTCCGCCGGGGGAGACCGCGGCGCTCCGCTCGCCGTACTCGTTGTATTCGTAGTTCGTCGCCAGCGTCCCGCCGAGGGCGCCCTGGAGCGTCTCGCGGAGGGTGTTCCCCGCCGCATCGTAGGTGAAGAGCGTGGTGAGGCCATTCGCGGTGCGGAAGGAGACGCGCTTCTCCGCGTCGTAGCCCGTGAGCGTCTCGGAGCCGTCGCGGGCGACCTGTCGGACGGGGCCGCAGCAGCCGTATTCGGTCAACTCTTCGGTGCCGTCGCTGTACTCCACGGCCGTCTGCCGCCCGAAGGCGTCGTAGGAGAAGACGGCGGAATGGAGCAGGATGCCGCTTTCGATGTCATAGACCTCCCGCGAAAGCGGCTGGCCGGTCGGGTCGCAGACCTCCACGGTGCGGGTGCCGGAGACCACCGACGGGGAGGACCAGGGGTTCTGGAGCCGCCCCTCCCGCGTGGTCACGGTGTACTGGCCGTTGGAGGTGACGATGGTGCGCATGAGGCCCGTCCCGTCGGGGTTCACGGAGAGGAGCGTCGTGCCGAGGAAAGGCGAGTCGCAGTCCTTCAGCGTGCGGGTGACGGAGCGCAGGTTCCCCGACGCGTTCCAGGCCGCGCCGCTGGAAGCCGCGCGGATGACGTGGTGTTCGATGTATTCCTCCTCCTCGTCGTCGAACTCGCCGGTGTAGGTGCGCGAGACCTCCACACCGAGGACGCGGGTGACCGCCGTGGTCTGCGGGAAGCTGTCGGAGTAGGTGTAGCTGACCACCCGGCACAGGGCGTCCGCCGCGTCGGGCGCGGCGTCGAGCCAGGGCGTGGCCTCGGTGAGGACGCGCCCCTGGCCGTCGTAGGTGTAGCGGGTCCACGAGCCGTCGGGCCGCACGGTCAATTTCATGAGGCCGTAGTTGTCGCCGTCGTGGTCCTCGTCGTCGTAGTATTCGTGGACGGTCACGCGGGGATTCACAGTTCCCACGCGCTCCTCGACCACCTCCGAACCCCAGTCGAACTCATGGCAGAGGTTCTCCCGATGGAGGACGGGAGTGCCCGAGGCGTCTGCGTATTCGCGGAAGCGCGCCGTGTCGCCGTTCTCGGCGCGGGCGCCGACCGTCTCGTGGATCTCGTCCGCGCCGGTGCCTGAAATGCGAGTCCAGTCGCCAGTGGTGGAATCGTACGCCAGCGTAATCATGGATACTGTCGTCCCCCCGACAATCTCCGTCACTTCGATGCGGCTGCAGTCGCCTGGCGTGCTGGACGGGTTCCTGACACGCAGCACGCGGAAGGGATTGCCGGAGAGCGCGGGCAGCGGCGAATTCGAGACGGGCTGCTGCTCCGGGAAATAGTATCTTATCTCGTAGCCATCGGCAATGTCCACGCAGTCCACGACGCAGTCATGCATCGTCAGGCGGCGCGGGGCATACGGTCCAATCAAATCGTCCGCCAGGTTGTCCAGGGCATGAAAGACTCCTCCCACGGCAGACCATTCCGCCAGCCGACCGGTTGCGTCCTCGAAAAGGAGGCGCACGGCGGTGTCCGAGGGATTCCGGGTGACGGAGAGTCCGGCGCGGGAGAAGGCCAGCGCGCTGGGTTCGTCAAACTCGAAGGAGATGGAACCGGCGGAATGGCCGAGCGCATCGCGTCCGAGCCTCGCATGAAAACGTGCGCATTCGGCGGTGAATTCATAGAGCATGGGCATCCCGCCGCGGCAGGAATCCAGCGGTTCCACCTCCACATGAGTGACCCTGACCGAAGTCTTGGCCAGCGGATACCAGAGAGGGCTGAAAGGACTAAGAACGACCGTCATGCCTCCGCTGACAATCAGGGTCGCATGGTCGCCGACGGTCTGAAGGGCGCAGGCCCCGTCGTCATAGGGCGTCACCATGACTTCGCCCTCTTCGGGAATCGTGTAATCCACGCGGCCGATGCCGTTCCGAAGCCCGAAGCTCTCCTTGGGGCCCAGGCGATTGGCGTGGAAGTAGGCCGGAACCTCCGCATCCAGCGTGAGGAACACCCTGTAATAGCCGCAGAAATCCGGCATCGTGACCGTATAGGTGTTCGGGCTGTCGTCTTCGACCGGCACATCTGGCGGATGCGTGCAGTCCAGCTCTGCTTCAAGGTGTGCTTGCATGTGCGAGAACAAATCCTTGATCTCCGCCATGATCTCCGGGTCTCCCATGGCGCAGGTATTGCTGACGACTGGCTGAACGGATTCATGCACATTGCCGGCGAAGAGGAGTCGCACGGCCGCCAGGCACGCCAGCAGCGTGGGAATCAGGGAAAAGGCTCTGGACTGGCGGTTCATCGGGCATCCTCCTCCGTGGTTTCCGTGGTCTCGGCCGGCTCCTGGCCTTCGGCAGCTGCGGCCTTCGCCCTGTTCTCCTCCGCGAGGCGGCGCTTCCTCCGCGATTCGCCCTCCGGGGGCCGCTTCGAGCGTAGCTCCTCCATGCGGTCCCGCTGAAGCAGTTCCAGCTCCACATGGCTTATCTTCCCGTCGCCGTCCGCGTCATAGACCGCCAGGACCGCCGCGTTCCAGGCCTCCGGGTCCGGCCGTTCCGAGCTGCCGTCCCGATTCGGCTGCGTGAAGGCCTGGCGAGCCTCCTCCAGACGCTCCAGGCGCTCCTGCCGTGCCGCGTCCTTCTCCGCACGCGCCGCCTCCGTCTTCCGGATGCGGGCACGGGTGTACTCGACGTAGGCGTCCGGCGACTCTTCGGCGGGGGCAGGCATCGCCAGGCAGAGCAGAGCCGCAAGGATGGACAGGCCGATGGCAGCGTTCCTGGACATGGGTTCTCCTGTTGTCAGTGAAGGTTGGCAAGGACGGTGTAGAGTTCGAGAAGGAGCTGCGCGGCGGTCGCGGGAACCGCGGCGGAGGCGGGGTCGCCCTCCAGAAGGAATTCCAGATGGTCGGAGAGCCCGTCGGAGTCGCAGTCGGCGGATCCGTCACGGGCGAGCGAGCTGAAATGCGCGGTCTCCCACCCGTCCTAAAGCCCATCGCCGTCCTGGTCGGGGGAAAGCATCGTCGTCTTCTCCTGCCGGGCGCGGAACATGTCAGTGTCGACAAACAATTTAGGTATAATGTAGCAGTTGTTTGCAGCCTTGTCAAGCGAATGCCGGATTTTTTCTTCCCCCGGACTTGTTTGTCGTTATTATCGGATGACCTGCGACTGGATGCGTCGCCAGTTTTCACCGAGAATGGGCAGCAGTTCTTCATCGGGCAACGGCAGGGAGAGGACATTGCCGAGTTCGTAGGCCTCGTTGTGCCCGCCGGCGTCGGAGCCGAAGAGGAAACGCGTATTGCCGAATTGTCGGATGGCCTCCTGCCACGGGCGCGGGCAGCAGAAGATGGCGCACGAGTCCAGATAGACATTGGGATTTTGGCGGACGAGGTCCTCCGCGTCCAGCCGGTCCTGCACACCACCGCCGCCGGAGTGCCCGATGACGAGGCGCATGTCGGGATATTTTGCGACGATGTCGCGGAAGAGGCGCGGCGCGTCATATCGGTCGCCCCAAGTATGGCAGAGGACTGGCAACCGGTGCTTGTTCGCGTATTCCCACGCGATTTGGTATCGCGGGTCGGTCACGGGGACGCCCTGGTAGGAAGGCAGCAACTTGATGCCGGCGAAGTACCCGCGGCTGAAGAAGTCGTCGAGAATGGTCTCGGAGAAGGTGTGTGAATAATGGACATTGAAGCTGAGCCAGCCACTGAAGCGTCCTGGGTGGTCGGCGGCGCACTTCTCGGCCTCGCGGTTCCAGCGTATGGAGTCGCCGAAGAGTCCGCGGGCATTGGCGTCGATGATGCGCGTGACACCATGTCGGTCCATGAAGTCCACGAAGTGGCGGAACTGCTCCGGAAGCGTTGCGGAGTAGTTTGGGATGCACCAGCCACCCGTGAAGGAGCCAGTGTGGGCATGGATGTCGACGATTTCTCCGGGCACGAGTTCCTTGATGCTCTTCCCCTCGCGGAAGTGTCTCCAGACGGGCTTTTTCTCCAGCAGCGAGGGTTCTTTGGCGAGGCGCCTTGTGAGTGGAGCCACTCCGAGAATACGCTCCAGGTTGCCGTGGGCGATCTTTTCGCGCTGTGCGTCGGTAATGCGTGCATGAGCCAGAGCGGCGATGGCGGCGCCGTATTGGGACTTCGTTCCGATGCCGAAGACCAGGCGGTCCTCGCCGAAATCCCGAATCACCATCTCGATCGTGTCGTTCATGTGGAGCCATGAGGTATCGACCAGAACGTTCGGGCAGCGCCACATCAAGTCCAGAGTGGTCTGAAAGCGCCCCCACATCTGCTGGGTGCAAACGAAAGTCACGTCGGGGTAGCGGGTGGCAATCTCTGCCACGTCATGCATATTGAGGTAGTCGCTGTTGAAGGGGCAGTCGAAGAAGAGGACGGGCCGGAGGTCGGCTAGCAGGGAGATCGCCCGTTCGACATCCCGCATCTGGAACTCCATCTCCGTGAGGCAAAGCCGTAGTGCGCGATTCCCGTCGGCCAATTGCTGGCGGAAGAAGTCGATTTCACCTTCCTCGTAACAGGCTGACGGCGTCAGGAGCAGGCATGGCAGCAGCCGATTGCGGTAGGGCGCGATAACCTCCAATAGTTCGCGGTTTCCGCAGGCAGGTGCGTAGTCCCGTGCGGTCAATGAGGAAACCAGGCAGCGGTCGATGCCCAGGTAGTCCAGGTGTTCCAGAAGAGATTCGGGGGTAGGGAAGTCGCCTTCTCCGGTGATTCCAGAGCCGATGAATGGATTGATGGCAAAAAGCTGGTTCATTTGAAGTGGAGATTTTGGGGATGCCAGGTCGCTTCCCTATAAGATAATGCCGAATTGGCAGGAAATAGTTCAAATTTCGCATATCCTCGGGGCAATTGCCTCTCGCGTATATTTCGCGTATATGGTGTTGTCGCACGGCTCATCGGAATTCCTGCTCACGGATTATAGTATGCCAAATGAGTTTTTCCAGAAACGACTGTGACTATGAAGGCGATACGGATTGAAGGCGGCCATCCTGTGGATGGCGAGATAACATTGGGGGGCAACAAGAATGCGGCGTTGCCGATGATTGTGGCGGCGATTCTCACCCGCGACGAGGTGGTGTTGCATAATGTCCCCGATATCCTGGATGTGTGTCAGATGCTCAGGATTGCCGAAGCGCTGGGTGTGAGCGTCCGTCAGGAAGGAGAAACGGTGGTGCTCTGTGCTAAAGAGTTGCATGAGACGACGCTGCCACCTGCGCTCTGCCGATCCATCCGCACCTCGCTGCTCTTCGCGGGACCATTCGTCGCACGCTGCGGAGAGGCACGGCTCGCGCCACCCGGCGGTGACGTCATCGGACGGCGCCGACTGGATGGGCATTTCTATGGACTCCAGAAACTTGGCGTGAAAATCGAGGCCACGCCATACGCTTTCCAATTCCGCCGAGAGAAGCGCCTGCGTGGCGCGGAGATATTCCTGGACGAAGCGAGCGTGACGGCCACCGAGCATCTGCTGCTGACGGCCGTGCTGGCGCAAGGCACGACCGTCATCCGCAATGCCGCGTGCGAGCCGCATGTCACCCAGCTGGCGCAGCTGCTCAACGCGATGGGCGCGAAGATTGACGGACTGGAGAGCAATATTCTGGTCATCGAGGGCGTGCGGAGCCTGCATGGAGCGGAGATGACCATCGGTGCCGACCATGTGGAGGCCGCCAGCTTCCTCTCGCTGTGCGCGGTCACTGGCGGACAACTGGAACTGCGGGGGACCATCCAACCGCACCACTACTGGATGACACGCCGTGTCTTCGAGCGTTTCAGCCTCCATTTCACCCTGCGCCCTGACTGCATCTCGATGAAGGTCCATCATCCGCCCCGGCTTGTCAAGGACCTCGGAAATGCCATCCCTGTCATCGCGGACGGACCATGGCCGCAGTTTCCCAGCGACATGATGAGCTGCATGGTCGTGGTGGCGACACAGGCGAAGGGGACGGTCCTCTTTTTCGAGAAGATGTTCGAGAGCCGGTTGTATTTCGTGGACAAGTTGGTGGCGATGGGCGCCAATGCCGTGGTCTGTGACCCACACCGCGTGGTGATTTCCGGCGGTGCGCGACTGCACGGTGTCGAGATGTCCAGCCCCGACATTCGTGCCGGAATGGCGATGGTCGTGGCCGCCGCCTGCGCCAAAGGCGTCTCCACCATCTACAACGCCGAGATGATCTATCGTGGCTACAGCAACCTGATTCCCAAACTCAATGCACTTGGCATCCAGGCCAGCGAAATCGAATCATGACGTTGGACAGGATTGGACAATTGCCGATAGAAGTGCAGGGCGATGCCGAAGTTCGGCGGTGCCGTTGGGCGGACGTGACTACGCTGGGTGTCGGGGCAGGGCAGTTCTATCGGATCTCGCCAAATACGCTCCTTGATTTAAAAAATATATTACAATTTATTTATAATAAACAACTTAATTATATAGTAATTGGCGCAGGGAGCAATTTGATTGGTAGTGATGAGGATTTTGATGGCGTAGTCCTGGACCTGCGAAAGTGCTGTGGGGAAATCCGTCAGGACGGTGGAATTTTCACGGTGGGTTCGGCGGTGCCGTTGCTACGACTTGCGAAGTATGCTGCGGAGCAGGGTTATGGCGGGATTTCGAAGCTCTGCGGCATTCCCGGTCTATTGGGTGGCGTGGTGACGATGAACGCCGGAGCGCTCGGCCAGGAGATTGGTCCGTCCGTGCAGGAGTTGCACGGCTTTCTGGAGGGCCGAGAATGGTCATGGCAGCCAACTGCGTCAGATTGGGAATATCGACGTTGCCATTTGCCATCTGGTGTGGTGCTGACGGAAATTGTGTTGAAATTGCAGGAAGTTTCTACCGCAGAAGAAAATGAGTTGATTTTATCCGAATTGAACAGGCGATCCCGTGTTACGCCACGCGGCCGTTCGGCGGGCAGTGTCTTCCGGAATCCGCCGGGGCAGTTTGCCGGGGCGCTGCTGGAGCAGTGCGGTTGCAAGGGACTCTCCGTCAATAACCTGCGTGTCAGCGAGCAGCATGCCAACTGGATTGTGAAAGAGGGGGATGAGCCGGGGAGGGCGGTGGACTGCCGTCAGCTGGTCGAGGAGATGCGACGGCGCGTTCAAAAGCAATTTGGCATCACGCTGGAGACGGAATGGCGGTGGGTGTAAATCGCATTTCCTCTGGAATTGTTTTCATTCTTCGGACAAAAGACTTCTCATGAATTAAATTAGAAGCATTCAATTTCATCTTTCTTAGAAACCACCAACCTTCCTTTTTATTTATGCGTAAAACTTTTCTTGTCACTTTCTTGTGTTGGTTGACGTTAACGGCAGTCGCGGCGGAGTACCGCGTGCCGCTGGATGGCGTGCGCACCTTCGACAACCGCCAGGACTGGTTTCTGACGCACGAGGAGAGCTATCCGCTTTCCGGCGAGGCCGTGGACAGCTTGGCGGAGTTTTCGACCTCGGTATGGGTACGCGTGCGGGAGTATCCGGTGGAGCGGATGGCGGACCACCGCCACCAGGCCTCCATCTTCAGCCGCGGCTGGAGCCAGGAGCTGCGTCTCACGCCGGGCGGCGAGCTGATCAACTTCTACTGCATGACCGACCGCGAGGACTTATTCCTGGCCAAGGCGCATCTGCGCAAGGGCTACTGGGCACACGTGGTCACCACCTTCTCGGTGAGCAAACAGCAGCTGGCGACCTACCTGAACGGCATCAAGATGAGCCAGTACGACTTGGGGATCAGCCCGATTCGGCCGCAGGCGGCGGGGTGCAAGCTGACCGTCGGGCAGTCCGCCGAGAACTGGAACCCCTTTGACGGCGAGGTGGCGGATCTGCGCTGGTTCGACCACGCCCTGAGCGCCGAGGAAGTCCAGGCGCTCTACGAAAACCCCCTCCCGGAAGTCGCCGCGCAGCGTGCCGAGGCGATGGCGCAGCGGGACCTCCTGGCGGTCTATCCGGTGTCGGCGCCGCTGGGCGACGGGATGATTCTGCCGCAGACGCAGTTTGATGGCGTGCCGCAGGCCGACGAACTGTCCGTCACGCTGGCGGCGGGCGAATACGAGCCGGGCGCGCTGGCGCTGCATGCTCCGACCGAAAACCTCCAGTCCATCCAGGTCGTGCTGACGCAGAAGCCCGTGAACGCCGAAACCGGCGCGGCGCTGCCGGCCAGCGCCATCGACCTCAAGTATGTGCAGTGCTGGTTCCAGGCGGGGAGCGCCTGGGTGGGCGTCGGCCCCGAGATGAACGTCGCCAAGCTGGTTCCGGAGCTGCTGGTCAACGACCCGGAGCTGGTGATGGTGGACTACGCCACTGCCAACCAGTATGTGAAGCTGGGCGGTCCGGAGGGGGTGTTGGCACGCAATGTCCACAGCCGCAAGCAGATCAATGGTTCGCGATGGAACTTGCGCTATCCCGTCGCCGACAACAACGACATCCGGGACGCGGAGTCGCTCCTGCCCTTCAGCCTGCAGCGCGGAATGACCCGCGAGCTCTTCGTGACCGTCCATGCTCCGGAGGACGCGGCGCCGGGCGAGTATGTCGGTCGCATCGAGTTCCACGAGAGCGGGATGCTGGTGAATTCCGTGAGCCTGAAGGTCACCGTGCTGCCCTTCCGGCTGGCCACCCCGCGCCTGGCGCGCGACCTGGACCAGCCCTTCGTGACCTCGCTCTACTACACCAATGGCATGGACGCCGAAGGCTCCTGCGAGCTCAACCCGATGCGCCGCACCGAGGCGCAGCTGGCCGTCGAATTGGCCAACCTCAAGGCGCACGGCTTCGACAACCCGCTCAACTATCAGCTTCAGACCGCGCCGTTTGACATTGACCTCTTCCGCAAGATGCTGCGGATGCGTGCCGCCGCTGGTCTCTCCAACCGACCTGCGCTGCTTTCAGGTCCAGAGGCAAACCTCATGAAAGGCTACGACGCTTCTCCCGAGGCGATCGCCGATCTGCGCCAGAAGGTTCGAGACATCATCGCCGTCGTCCAGGAGGAGTGTGGACACTCCGAGGTCTATTTCTACGGGGTGGACGAGGCGACTGCCGAGAAGGTCGCACAGCAGAAGCCCCTGTGGGATGCCATCCACGAAGAGGGCGGGCGCGTTCTGACCTCCGATTGCTCCATCAGCTGCTTTGGCGCGGACCTTGACGGCAAGTTGCTGGACCTCCTCACGTTGTGCCGCGACTCCTCGGCCGAATTGGCCGCCAGGCGCCACGCCACAGGTGGGCTGATTTACAGCTACGGTAATCCCCAGGGCGGTGTCGAGAACCCACTTATTTATCGTCGCAACTTCGGCATCCGCCTCTGGAAGCACAACTATGACGGCTTCGCGACCTACTGCTACTTTGAAGCCTTCGGACATCCCTGGGACGACTTTGACAGCCGTGACTACCGCGACCACAACCTCGTCTATCCCACCGCCAACGGCGTCATCGACACTGTTGCCTGGGAGGGCTACCGCGAGGCCGTGGACGACATTCGCTACGCCTGCACTCTCGCATTGGCCATCCGCGAGAATCCCACGCATCCCCAGGCCGCCGCTGCCCAGGCCTTCCTGGACGCCGTCACCGGCGAGGAAGCAGACCTCGATGCACTCCGTAAGGAAATCATCGGCTGGATTCTGAAGTTACAATAGCCAAGTCCCCAAGCCCCTCCCCAATCCATTATAACTTGCCAAAATCGCCCTTTTTTTGACATTTTGGCAAGTTATAATTTTAAGTTTACCCAGAAAAATTGAAAATGAACTGTATTTTTTCTTTTGGTTGAAACGGTTTGTAAATGGGCTAATATCAATCAACAACCTCTTTCCAATCACTGCTGATCATCTCATGAAAAAACTCCTTGCGATTCTGCTGGTTGCCGTGGCGCTTCCCGGTCTGCTGAAGGCCGAGCGCATTACGCTCTTTGATCCGGAAAGCCCCTCCCTGCGGGGCAGCCTTTATCCCTACGAAGGCGGCTATGGTGCCATCAGCCCCAGGCCGGATGGGATGGACGGGCAGGTCCTCAAGACCATCTTCCCCAAGTGGGAGGAGGGCATGGAACAGTGGCCCCAGATTCTCATTCCGCTGCCAAAGGAACTCCAGAACCTGAGTTATGTCCATGCACTGGAGACAGATATCTACAGCGAGACCTATCAGGAAATCGTCTGGGACATGAAGCGCGTGCGCTTCCACGAGCGCATCGAACTCAAGCCAGGCTGGAACCACGTGGTCATGTCGGTGGAGACCCTCCGCAAGAGCGGGTACGCCGCAATGAGCACGGTCCCCGCCTTCGCCATCTTCCAGAGCCGTCCGGAGCAGGAGATTGTCTTCTACATGGGGCGGCTGACGGCGGATGTCCTCACGCGGGAGGAAATGCTGCGGGAGTATCTTGAGCACCTCCAGCGTTTCCCGTCGTTGCGGGGGCTGCAGGCCCAGGTTCGCAACGCCCTGGAACAGGATGGTGAACGCGAGGAATGCCTCAAGCAACTTGCGCAATGGAAACAGGCGGAGCGTTCGGAATTGCAGCAGCACTTTGCAAATCAGGCGCGAGAGCAGGGCGCGTATGTCGGCGTGGCGCTCTCCTGCGAGCAGATTTTCCGCGAACCAGAGCGGATGAAGTTCTTCGAGGAGCCCGGCAAGGAGGTCAGGCTGTCGCTGGCGAAGAATGAGCGCGAGGCCGCGCAGGTGGTCATCTACGGCGGGGATACTCCCCTTAAGGGGCTGACGGTCCGTCTGTCGGGCGACCTGACTGGTCCGGACGGCGCCGTGCTCAAGGCCTCGGAATGTTACCTGGCCCCAGTGGGCTACATGGAGTGCCCGCCCTCGCAATACCTCCCCGATGTCACGGGCCTCTTCCCCGATCCGCTTCTCACCTACAACCAGATCATCGATCTGGATGCGAACTGTTTCCAGCCGTGGTGGGTGGAGTTCTATGCGCCCAAGGACCAGCCCGCGGGTGTCTATCAGGGCGAACTCCAGGTGACCTGGGAGGGGCGCGAGAACCCCATCACGGTGCCTGTCGAGGTCACGGTGAATGACTTCACCTTGCAGGACGCGCCGAACATCCCGATGCACATCTCGGTTTTCGATTACACCATGGGCGATCGGGGCGAGAATCTCTATCCCACCGACCCCGCCGAATGCGAGGCCTGGCGCAAGCAGATTCGCAAGATGATGTTCGACCATCGCCTCACGCCCGACCTCATCTACCGTCACGATCCCACCCCCGTCGAGGAGGCCAAGGAGATGCTCGCGCACGGTGCCGATCGCTTCAATATCATCTATGTGGCGTGGTGGTTCTTCGACGACGAGCTGCTGGAGGTCATCGACAAAGCCATCGCCGAGTACAAGGCCGCCGGCATCTACGACAAGGCATACATCTACATCAGCGACGAGGCACCGGAAAAGGACTTGCCAATCATGAAGGAGCAGCTCCAGATTCTCAAAGACAAATATCCCGAATTGCCACTCTACTGCACCATTGGTGACGCCTGGTGCGGACGCTACACGGGAATGGACAAGTTTGTGGACACCTGGTTCCTGGGGGCCAGCAACATCGAGCGGGGCCTGCGTGTCTCCAAAAACACCACGAATGTCGCCTGGTACACTTCCTGCGGATGGATCCTCCCACTCGCCGAGAACGCCTTCATCGAGTATCCCCCGCTGATGGGGCGCATGCTGATGGGCGTGCAGGCCTGGAAGGAGAAGCCCGCCGGCTATCTCTACTACTGCGCGAACTACTGGCATGAGGACGACCATTACCGCACCGAGCCAATGAAAGGTGCGCCTGTGATTACCAACTGGAAGGGCAATTCCTTCGAGAACTACAACGGCGACGGCTGCCTGCTCTATCCCTGTCCCGAGGGCGTCGTGCCCTCCATCCGCTTCAAGATGAGTGCAGACGGCATTGAGGACGCGCTCTACTACCAACTGCTCGACGAGGCGCTGAAAGACTCCGCAGGGATGCCCAAGGCCTGGGTTGGCGAGGCGACCGCCATTCTGGAAGTCGATCCCGCGCTGATGACCGACATGCGCAACTATACCTTCAATCCCCACGTGCTTTTGAATACACGCGAGCGCATTGCCAAACTTTTGGAAGAATATAAGAGGAATAAGTAGCCAATGAAAACTCTCCAACTGAAACGCAATTCCCAACTGGTCTGGCAGGCGGACGGCCTGTCCGTCGAACTGTGCGAAGCTCTGCGTGCACTGCGTGCCTATTATCCCGAAATCATGGAGGCGCCGGCCGGGACCACTGGCGTCACGCTCCACTTTGAGGCACTTTCCGGCGAGGCGACCGCCTGCCAGGTTGCACGGCAGGACGATGGGTTCAACGTGCGCTACAGCGGTCTGGCGGGTGCCCTGCGCGGCGTCGGCTCGGCGCTGGGTGGAGTGGAAGGCGTCTCCGAGGCGCCCTTTACCTCTTTCGGCATCATGCTGGATTGTTCGCGGAACCGCGTGATGACCGTGGAGCATCTCAAGGGCTACCTGGCCAAGCTTGCGCTGATGGGCTACAACCAGGCGCTGCTCTACTGCGAGGACACCTACGAATTGCCCGGCGAACCGCTTTTCGGATACATGCGTGGCGCCTACAGCGAGGCTGAACTGAAAGAAATCGATGATTTCGCGGCCCGTCTCGGCATCGAGGTCATCGGATGCATCGAACTGCTCGGTCATGGGAACCAGTTCCTCAAGTGGTGGCATTACGCGGACATCAAGGATACTGGCGAGGTGATGCTCATCGACGAACCTAAGACCTACGAATTCATCGACAAGGCCATCGCAATGTGGGGCAGGGCATTGCGCAGCAGGCGCATCCACATCGGCATGGACGAGGCGCACGACATGGGCCGTGGAAAGTACTGGGATTTGCACGGCACCGCCGACCACTTCGAACTCTTCAACCGCCATCTGGGCAAGGTGAACCAAATCTGCAAGTCGCACGGCCTCAAGGCGATGATTTGGTCGGATATGTATTTCCGCATCGCCGATCGCAAAAACCACGGCTATTACCACGACCTCCCCATCCCCGCCGAGGTCGCAGCGAAAATCCCGCGCGATGTCCAGCTGGTCTATTGGGACTACTATCACGAAGACAAGGAGACCTATCTCAAGATGATCCAGCACCATCGGGACATGGGGTGTGAGCCGCCGTTGGGCTCCGGCGTCTGGACTTGGAGCCCGATGTTCTGGTACAACCGCGGTCGCACCGACCGCACCGCCGTCCCTGGCCTGGCGGCCGCCCGTGAAGCCAAGCTCAAGGAGGTCTTTTTCACCATGTGGGGCGACGACGGCGCGATGTGCGACTACGACTCCGCACTGGCGGGGTTGGCGCGATGCGCGGACGTGGCATACTGCGGCGAGGAGGTTGCCCAAGAGGAGACCGCGCGGCGCTTCCAGGCCGTCTGCGGAGCCAACTACGAAGGGGTTCAGCTGGCCGCCGAACTTCAGGACCGCGCATTCCGCTTCCGCAATCCTCAGGGTGAGTTCATGGAAGCGCCTGCGGGACTGCTCTTCTTCGACGACCCGCTGCTGGGCATCGGCATGGAGACCTTCAAGGCCGCTGTCGGCGATGCCGATGTCGAGGAGAAGATGCTCGGTGAAATGAAGAAGCTCCAGAGCCATCTGCGCCATTTCCGCTCGACGTCAGCGGGGGACTTTCCAAATTTCAACAACTTCCTGCGGGCGATGATTTTAAAGGTGGAACTCCGGCAACGCCTCACGACTGCCTACGACGCGAAGGACAAGCGCGAATTGCGCCGGATTGCCGCCTCCGGCGTGAAGGACCTCCAGGCCGCGCTGGCGGAGTTCGCACAGAGCGCACGCAAGCAATGGCTCGCCACCACCAAGCCCTTCGGAGTGGAGGTCGTGGACAGCCGTATCGCCACGCTCTCCGCACGGTTGGACACCCTCGCCCTGCGCATCACCGACTACCTCGCCGGACGGGTGGACAAGCTGGAGGAACTCGAAGCACGCCGCGACCTCTCCGGTTTGGTGGAAGTGCCGTGGAGTGTCGGCCGTGTACAGACCGCGACCAACTACCGCTGATTCTGACTGGCGTGACCAGAGACTTGAGGTAAGACTTTAACCTTTAACCTCTAACCTTTAACCTTTGAAAATGACATACATTCCTGTTGCATTGGAGTTGTTCTCCGTACATAAAGAATTGGCCGAAAACCCCTGGGCGACAATGAAGGCCGTCAAGACGATGGGCTACGAGGGCGTGGAGTTTGCGGGCCGACCGCAGTTCTGCCCGGAGTTCTACGCGGCTCTGCTCAAGGAGAGCGGTCTGGTCTGCTGCGGCTGGCATACCCTCTGGGAAAATGTCCAGCCCGACACCATTGACCGGACTATCGAACTCAATCTGGCGGTTGGAAACAAATACGTCATCATCCCCGCGCTCCACGCCGAAAGCCATGACGAATGGACGAAGCGCGCCGAGGAACTCAACGCGGTCGCCGAAAAACTGGCGCACTACGGAATGAAGACCGGATACCACTGCCACCCAGGAGATTTCCAACTGCTGGACGGAAAGCGTCCGTGGGACACCTTCATGGCTGTCGCCAGCGAACGAACCGTCTTCCAGCTCGATGTCGGCAACGCGATGCAGGGTGGGGCGGATGTCCTTGCCGAACTCAAAGCGCATCCCGGACGCTGCCAGACCATCCATCTCAAGCCCTGGAGCAAAACCAAGGGCTTCGAGCCGCTGATTGGCGAAGATGATGCCCCCTGGAAGGGAATCTTCGACTTCTGCGCAGGTCCAGGTGCTACGGAGTGGTACATCATTGAGTACGAATGCCCTGCGCTGCCGCCATTGGAGGCCGTCGAGAAGTGCCTGAACAACACCAAACAGCTACTTGGGGACTGAAGATCTTGCTGGTACGACCAGCAACCAGCAACCTGATTTTTGCCTCTAACCTCTAACCTCTACCTTCTAACCTTATTAAAATGCATTACATCATTAAATCATTGATTTGCGCGGCAGTTGCCGGCACTTGCTTTGTACTTGCGAATAGTTGTGGCAAGAAAAGCGATGGCATTCGTCGTATCGGCATCTCCATCCCGAGTGCGGACCATGGCTGGACGGGTGGCGTGGTCTGGTGGGCGGAACGCGCGAAAGCCGAATTGGCCACTGCGAATCCCGGCCTGTCGATTGAAATCGTGACCGCAAAGGACTCCACCGAGCAGGTCAACCAGATTGAGACATTGCTCTCCAAGGGCATTGACGCACTGGTGATATTGCCGCACGAACCAGGACCATTGACCAACGTCTGCCAAAGCGTAAAAAACGCAGGGAAACTTCTGGTAGTGGTGGACCGCGGACTTGCCGCACGCGGGATTGCGGACATCGAGGTTGTGGGCGACAACCCCGGCTTCGGACGCATCTGCGGCGAACAGTTGGCGAAGGTCCTTGGCGGGCAAGGTGCCGTCGTCGTCATGGAAGGCGTTCCCTGCCAGGTGAACACCGACCGGGTGGAGGCCTTCAAGGCTGTCATGGCAAACTATCCGGACATCCAGGTGCTGGATTCCCAGCCCGCCAACTGGGACACCGCGCAAGGGCTCAAGGTCATGGAGGCATTCCTCCAGAAATACCCGAAGATTGACGCGGTCTGGACTGGTGACGACGATGTTCTGCTCGGAGCCCTCAAGGCCTACGAGGAGTCCGGCCGTTCGGATGTCAAGTGCTTCATCGGCGGCGGCGGAAACAAGCTCATCAACAAGAAGGTCTTGGACCGCGATCCTTTGATTCCAGTCAATGTCACCTACCCGCCGAAGATGATCTATGTAGGTGTCGAAGAGGCGATTGCTGCATTGAACGGTGCGACCGATGGCCTGCCCAAGAAGGTCGTGGTCCCGGCGGATGTCATCACCCCGGAGAACGCCGCAGAGTTCTACTTCCCGGAATCCATCTACTAGACAATCAGTATGTTGTGCGGGCAGTTTGAAAGAACTGTCCCGCACTTCATCGTATTTGGCGATAGGTTCTTGCTTGAAAAATGATAATTACACATTATGATAAATGACATTTACTGTTCCGCGCCTTTTCATCAGCCATCGAGGGCTGCTGTGGCTGGTATGAGTGTTGCAGAGAAAAGGAATTCCAGACCACGATTCAATATTTGGCAAAATAAGAATGAAAATGACCTCCAAGATGCTTTTTGTCGGTGCGACCTTCCTGTTCATGATGGGTTTGGGCGCAGTGGATTTTGACGGTGCAATAAATACCCTTTCCGGTTCCATGCCAAAACTTTTCTATGATTTCAAGACTTGCAACGAAGATGGCACGCTGAAGGACCTCTCCGGCAATGGCCATGACGGACATTTGAGCGGAAGTTTCACCAAGGCGGAATATGACGGGCGGAGCGGACTGTTCTTCAATGGCAAGGACACCGTGATTGTGCCGGATGACGCTGCTGGTCTCAAGGTGATGGGGCGGCTGTCCATCTATCTCAAAGTGCGCATCATGCCGGAATGGGGAAAGCGGATGGAGGCCTTTTCTCCGCTGGTCTTCGGTTCGGTGGACGAGCTGGGCGCGCAACGAAACTACTCTCTCTTTTTTGACCACGGAAACCAGTTCTCCTTCGACATCGGAAACGGAGGCTCCGCTTACACGCTTGCTGTGACCGACATCGCGGACGGACAGCTGCATTCCTTTGTCTTCATGGTGACCAAGGGCTCGGTGCTCGCATATTGCGACGGCAAGTGCGTAAAACGGCAGGACGGCGTCAATGTCTTGCCCGACAAGAACATCGGTCTGCCGGAAGTCCAGCTGGGGAGCTGGTTTGCCGGCTCCTTCATGGGCGAACTCTATGAACTGGCGCTCTTCGACCGCGCCCTGAGCAACCGCGAAGTACTGGCGCTTTCCGGTGTGGAGGATGAAAATGGAGGACAATGCCACGGAACCTTCACCTTCAAGCACTCAGACTTGATGCGAAGGCTTACTTGGATTCTCTCCTGCGAGGATGTCCCGCGTTCCGCAAGAACGCTGGAATTGCTGGTGGATGGCGCAACAGCATGGCGAAAAGAGCTTGATGAGGAGGAGATTTCTGACGAGCGGCTTGGCATGAATGCCGACCTGGACACCTCTGTTTTGTTGCCTGCTCGCCACGACCTGGAAATCCGCATTCTCGACGCCACCGGCAATGCGGTTTTCCGCAAGACTGAGCCGCTTGAAGTCCGCGAAGTGGAGAACAAGGAGTTGTACCGGAATGACATCGGTGTCACGGACGAGGTGCTGCCGCCTTGGACGCCCATGGAGGTCCATCAGCGTGGCGACATGACCGCTGTCGCGGTATGGAATCGCACTTACTCCTTTGGTGACGAACCGCTTTCCTGCGAAATGGATTCCGGCGCACCGCTTTCCGTCGCTCCCTCCGGCTATCGTCTGGACATTGACGGCGGCGCCGACGACCTCCGTCTTGTTCCCCGCAAGCTGCAAGTGATTGAAACCACGCCCGCCAAGGTAGTGTTGCTCCAGACGGCAGGGAATGAGGACGTGGAATTGACGGCTCAGCATACCATCGAGTATGACGGCTTCGACCGGATCAAAGTGACGTTGACCGCCAAACGCGACCTTACGGTGAACCGCCTGCACTTTGTTTACCCTTTGAATGGCAAATACATCAAGGCTACATTGCGGACGCTCAATGAGGAGGTTGCCATCCAAGAGAACCAAAGCTACGCCTTCCTTCCAGTGCTTTTCATGGGCGACGAGGAACGGGGACTGAGCTACCTGGCGGACTCCGACCAATATTGGTTCCCTGTGGACAATCCTAAGGCGTTAGAAGTGAAGCCATCGCCCGATGGCGCCACGGTCGTCTTTGAAATGCATCCCGTTGACGCCGATGTCGCCCTGAAGGCCAATGAGAGCCTGGAATACGAGTTCGCGCTGACCGCAACGCCGATCCGCCCCATGACGGAGTCCGCCTGGGTGAAACGCTGCGTGAACATCCGTCCCTACTGCGGCGAAATGACCTGCACCGTGGACCAGCGCGGCGACAAGTCCATCTTCGACTACTATGCCGACGCCGGCATGAAAAGCTTCATCATCTGGCGCAACGGCAAGGCCTTCGGATATCCGCCGTTGCCGGGCACGGAGTATTCCGACGGCGTCAAGAACCTCGTGGCTAAAGCCCACGAACATGGCATTCTGGCCTTCCCATATGCAATCGGATTCCTATACAGCGAACTCGCCCCCGAGTGGAACGAGTCGCGGCTCTTCACCTACTCTCCTGGAAAGGACTTCGCTTCGGCAGGGGATTTTCTGGAAAAGGAGACGGGCTTCCCGCAGCATACTTGGGAGGTCTGTAACAACAAGTTCTACCAGAACCTGATGCTCTACAGGGTTAGGGAAGCCATTCGCGAAACCGGAATGGACGGCGTCTATCTGGACGGCACCGTCAATTCCCGAAAATGCACGGACGAACTGCACGGGTGCGGATACATCGACCCTGACGGCAATCGCCGCGGGACCTACAATGGCTTTGCCACCCGGGAGTTCCTCAAGCGCATCCATACCCTCGTATATCAGCTGAAGGGCGACCGGGGTGTCGTGGACCTCCATTTCTCCGTCTCTTACAATGCTCCTGCCGCAGGCTGGGCGACTTCGCTGTGGAGCGGCGAGAACCTGGTGGCGGATCCATACGCCTTCAATTCATTGCCGCCGGAGTGCTTCCGCATGTCCTACACCGGAGCCAACATCGGCGTGGCCTCCGAACTGCTGCATTTCACCATGCACACGAGCTACCGGGCAGCCAGCGCGCTCGCAATGGTCCACGGAGTTCCCGTGCGTCCGCATGACGCCGAGGACATCGATGAAATCGCGGTTCTGTGGCACCAGCGGGACAGCCTCGGACTGGACAATGCGCAATTTGTCGGCTACTGGAAGGAAGAGTGCCCCGTCGTCTCCAGAACGCCTGGCGTCTATGCCAGTTGCTATGTGCGCAAAGACGGCTCGGTCGTGGCGATTGTCTCAAACCTCACGGAGGAACAACAGACCGTGGAGCTTGCCGCCCGACGGGACGGCCTCGCCGTGCCGGCCCCCTTCGCGCTCGACAGCCAGGACTTCCGCCTAGTCGAACTCGGCAAGTGACGGCAACTCAGGCTTCAGGCCATTCGATCGGGAACGATATCTTTAACTTGCCCAATGGGATAAATGGGACGATTAGGACCCGTAGGACGGACGGGACGGTGGTTTGAATTGCCTTGTCACAGATGTCCCATAATGTCCTACGATTCTCATGCGTCCCAAAAGCATTCACCAGGACAACAAATGATATAATTACTTTATATTTAATAATTTACTAATATATTTACGCACTCCGGCGTGTCGAAGCGGAAAGGCATGGCGGGGAAGCCCTCGCGGTTGCAGAGATTCACGAAGCAGAAGGAGGTGAAGGCGTGGCGCACACGCTGCGGTTCAGGAATTTCCGGCGAACTTGTCGACCAGCCGTCTGAACTTGTCGCGGTCAAGAAACTCTGCGTCTGCGCAAACACGTTTTTGTCTCTGTTCATGGGCAGCCTTCCCGTAGGACTGCAAAGATGACAGATTCAAATCTTCGCGCCTGGATTTAACCATTTAAATCTTTGATTTTTAGTTTTTTTGATCTACATGATTTGA
Organism: Victivallales bacterium; assembly: GCA_017417585.1. Classification (GTDB taxonomy): domain Bacteria; phylum Verrucomicrobiota; class Lentisphaeria; order Oligosphaerales; family Oligosphaeraceae; genus RGIG1601. The sequence continues at coordinate 18,861 of JAFPYX010000096.1, read as the reverse complement.
CTTTTATGGGACACTAGTGATATTTCACAAAAAGTATTGCAGTACGCATGGAAAAATAATAATGACGCATTACAATAACTGAGATTTACTGTTTCGCCTTTTCCTGTACTCGAAACTACCATCCATTATTGGTCATAGCAAGAATGAAGATGAAATCCCGGATGCTTCTAGTCGCTGTGGTCTCCTCCCTGCTTGCGCTGGCGGGGCGCGCGGCGGATTTTGACGCCGCGCTGACCTCGCTCTCCGGCCCGCGGCCCAAGCTGTTCTACGACTTCACGTCCTTCAACGAGGACGGAACGCTGAAGGACCTTTCGGACAATGGTCACGACGGTCAGTTGAGCGGCGGCTTTGACGAGGCGTACTACGCCGACCAGAACGGCCTGTTCTTCAATGGCAAGGACACCAAGATTGTTCCGGCGGACGCCGCGGCGCTGAAGATGACGGGGCGCATGTCGGTCTATCTCCGTCTCCGCATCGAGCCGGAATGGGGCGAGCGGATGGAACCGGCTTCGCCGCTGGTCTTCGGCTCGGTGGATGGCGGCGGCGTCAACCGCAACTACTCCCTCTTCTTCGACCACGGCAACGAACTCGCCCTCAACATCGGAAAGGGCACCGAGGCATTTACCTTCGCCGTGCCCGGCATTGCGGACGGCAAGGTGCACTCGGTCGTCTTCACCGTCATCGACCACGCCGTGCTGGCCTACTGCGACGGCAAGTGCGTACTGCGGGAGGAGGGCTCCAATCTGATGCCCGACCAGAAGATCGGCGGCCCCGAGCTGCAGCTGGGCACCTGGGGCGCCGGCGCATTCCTGGGCGAACTCTACGAGCTGGCGGTCTTCGACTGTTCCCTGAACAACGGCGAGGTGCTGGCGCTGGCCGGCATCACCGACCCGCATGGCGGAAAGTGCTACGGGACCTTCACCTTCAATCACTCCAATCTGACGCAACGGCTGGACTGGCACCTCGCCTTCGAAAACGTCCCGCTTGACGCCAAGGCCCTGGAACTGCTGGTGGACGGCCAGCAGGTCTGGCGGAAAGACCTCGCGGCCGCCGAGGTGGCGGACGCGCGTCTCGGCGCCGAGGGCGAACTGGACATGTCCGGCCTAGAAGACGGCCGCCACAAGCTGGAGTTCCGACTGCTGGACGCCGACGGCAAGGTGCTCTACCGCTACGTCGAACCCCGGCAGACCCGCAAGATGGCCGGCAGCGAGATGTTCGACAATACCATCGGCATCTCGGACGACGTGCTGCCGCCGTGGACGCCCATCGCGGTCAGCCAGCGAGGCGAAAATACCGAGGTGGCGCTGTGGAATCGCACCTACACCTTTGGCGACGAGCCGCTTGCGTGTGAAATCTATTCCGGCGCCCAACTCTCCGCAGGCGTTTCCGGCTACGCGCTCTCCATCGATGGCGCCGACGCCCGCCTCGCGCCTGGCAAACTGCAGGTCCTCACGGCCACGCCCGCCAAGGTGGTGCTGCTCCAGACCGCCGAGAACGACGCTGCGGCGCTGGGCGCACAGCACAACATCGAATACGACGGCTTCAACCGCATCCAGGTGAAGCTGACCGCCAAGCGCGACCTCACGGTGGACCGGCTGCATTTCGCCTACCCGCTGAACCGCAAGTATGTCAAGGCGACCATGCAGACCATCAACGACGCCGTCGAAATCTCCGGCGAACAGCGCTTTGGCTTCCTGCCGGTCTTCTTCTTGGGCGACGAGGAGCGCGGCCTGAGCTACCTGGCGGCCTCCGACCAGAACTGGTTCCCGGTGGACCATCCCGCCGCGCTGGCGGTCAAGCCCGCCGACGACGCCACGGTCGTCTTCGAGGTGCGGCCGATTGACGCACCGCTCGCCCTGAAGGCCGGCGAGAGCCTGGAATACGAGTTCGCGCTGACGGCCACGCCGATTCGCCCGATGGCGGATGACGCCTGGAAAGCGCGCATCGTGAACATCCGCCCCTACTGCCGCGAGTTCCGCAGCACCATCGACTGGCGTCGGCGTGGCGGCAAGACCAACCTCGACTACTACACCGACGCAGGCATGAAGGCGTTCATCATCTGGCGCAACGGCAAGGCCTTCGGCTATCCGCCCATCCCCGGGACCGCGTATTCCGACAATGTCAAGGCGCTGGTGGCGGAGGCGCACGCGCGCGGCCTCCGGGTCTTCCCGTATGCGGTCGGATATCTCTTCAGCGACCTGGCCCCCGAATGGAACGAATCGCGCCTCTTCATCCGCACCCCGAAGACCGACTTCTACCTCGTGGGCGGCGGCCTGGAGACCGAGACCGGCCACACCCAGCACACCTGGGAGGTCTGCAACCACAGCAAGTACTTCCAGAACCTCATGCTCTACCGGGTCCGCGAGGCCATCCTGGAGACCGACATGGACGGAGTCTATCTGGACGGCTCCGTCAATACCCGCATCTGCACCGACGAGCTGCACGGCTGCGGCTACATCGGCCGCGACGGCCAGCGGCGCGGCACCTACAATGTCTTCGGCAACCGCGAACTGCTCAAGCGCCTGCATACGCTGATTTACCAGCTGAAGGGCGACGCCGGCATCGTGGACCTGCATTTCTCCGTCGATTTCAACGCGCCGGCCGCCGCCTGGGCGACCTCGCTGTGGAGCGGCGAGCACCTCCTGCCCGATCCATACGCCTTCAAGGCACTGCCGCCGTTGCACTTCCGCATGGGCTACACCGGCGTCAACATCGGCGTGCCCGACGAACTGCTGCACTACCGCATCGACACCACCTTCGAGGCTTGCCTCGCCCTCGCCATCGTCCACGGTGTGCCAATCCGCGCACACGACTACGAGGACATCGACGATGTCGCGGCGCTGTGGCGCCAGCGCGAAACCCTCGGGCTGGACGAGGCGCAGTTCGTCGGCTACTGGAAGGAAGAATGCCCGGTGGTCGCCAAGCAGCCAGGCGTCTATGTGAGCTGCTATGTGCGCAAGGACAACTCGGTCGTGGCAGTCGTGTCGAACCTCACCGAGGAACGCCAGACCGTGGAGCTTGCCGCCCGACGCGACGACCTCGCCGTGCCCGCGCCCTTCGCGCTGGACAGCCAGGACTTCCGTATTCTGGAAATTGGCAAGTGAACGGCCAGAAAGCTCTCCCCGGCCGTTTCGTGAGGGGGGACTATCGATCGAGATTGGCGAGGTTCTTGTCCGGTCCATAGCATTCGTCCCAGGCATGGCGGAATTTGGCCACGGCCTGGTCGGTCATCGGGCTGTCGGCAAGTTTCCATGCCAATTCCGGTGCGACAGTGACATGGTGCGCCCCCGCCGTCAGCACGGACTGAATCTGGCGGGTGTTCCGGAAGGAGGCTGCCAGTATTTTGGCGGGGAGGCAGTTGCGTTCGAGGTAATCCGCGAGTTGGGTGATGAATTCGGCTCCGGCAACTCCTTCGTCCTCGATATGGTTGATATAGGGGGCCAGAAACGCCGCGCCGTAATCGGCAGCCAGAAACGCCTGCGTCAGTGTATGGATGGTAGTGGCGGTAAAGGGAATGCCTTCGCGGTGCAACAGGCGCATCGCCTTGAGTCCTTCCGCGGTTACCGGAACTTTCACGAAGAAGTTGTCGGGGAAATGGTTGTGAAGCGCGACCGCATCCTGAAGGATTTCCTCGGCAGTCCGTCCGAGGACCTGTGCATGAAGCATCCGGTTGCCGATGAGGGTGCGGAGGTTGTTCAGCACTTCCCAGAAGGGGCGTTTTTCGTGGGTGATGATGGTAGGGCAGGTGGTAACCCCCGCCAAGGGGAGAAGTTCAAGCGCCCTCCGGATGTCCGGAAGGCTGGCGGTGTCTAACAGCAGAAACATAGTGGAATGAAGAGGTTATTTGGCATTTGCAAGCGGTCCGAGTGCCTTCATGGCATCGAGTGTCTTCTCCAGGAGTTCGTCCTCCGTCCAGCCGAGCATCTCGGCGCCCTGTGCGATAACTTCGCGGGAGCATCCGGCCGCGAAGGACGGCGTCTTGTACTTCTTGCGCAGTGTCTTGAGCTGGAGGTCGGCAACCGCCTTGGAGGGCAACATTAGCGAGGTCGCGCCAATCAGCCCGGAGAGTTCGTCCACGGCGAAGAGAATCTTCTCCATCCGATGCGTAGGTTCGGGAACCGCATCCACGATGCCGTAGCCGTGGCTGGCGCATGCGTGGACAATCCGTTCGTCCACGCCCCGTTCCCGCATGAGTTCCTGCTCCTTGACGCAGTGCTCCTGCGGGAACTGCTCGAAATCGAGGTCATGCAGCAACCCGACAATGCCCCAGAACTCCGCATCGTCGGCAAAGCCCTCCTGGACGGCAAAGTATTTCATCAGGCCTTCGACTACCTCGGCGTGGTGCAGGTGGAAGGACTCGCGGTTGAACTCGGTCAGCAAATTCCAGGCTTCTTCTCTGGTCATGGGAATGTTTGGTTAAAGGTTGGGGCAGGGTGGTAGCCGGGCGAAAACCGCCGGCGCGAAAAGTTCGATGGAGTAGTTTCCTCCTATGAAAGGGCATCGGATTTTTCCAGACGGTCCAGGAACCAGTCGAAGGTTTTCTCCTGACCGTTGATAAGCCAGCGGGAAGGAAGATTGTTATGCAGCCAGTCCAGAGGTTCTGCAGAAGTGGGGCTGGTTGCCATGCGGTAGAATTGTCGCATTTTGTCTAGTTCTGTTGTGGTAAGCGCATCTGGACGAACCGAAGTAAAAAACGCGGTTCCGCTGGCGGCCAGAAGTTCTGACCACTGGCGGTTGCATTCCCAGGGAATGGTGTGACTGTCGTCGAGAATGCCCACGCAGTCTGCGTCAACGGCGAAGAAGGCGTTGTGCTGGCAGAGCCGGAAGGCGAGGGTGTTGACGCCCATCCGGCGGGTGCGGTCGAAGGAGTATCCGCTGGTGTCGTCGCCGGTGCGTGAAATATGGATTCTTCCGGCGGCCAGGTGTCCGATGGTATTGCATCCAAGAATGAGTGTTTCGCCGGCGGCCTCGCGGATTGAGCGATAGAGCGCTCCGACGATTTCCGCCGCGGTCCTCGACTGGTCGGCGAAGCCGGAGAATGCCTCGTCCTGTGGCCAGTTACCCATCTGGAAGCCCCATTTCCCGAAGATGTCATAGGTGGTGAAGTCGTGCTTGACAAGCTGGAAGCCCCACGAGGCCATTCGCCGTATGTCGTCCTGCACCTTTTGGAGGACCTCCAGGCGCGACGGATCCAGTGCCTCGCGCTGTCCGCAGATTCGTCCGTCCGCATCGCGAATCGGCATGCGCCATTCTTGGGGAAGGGCAGGGGAGGAGTCAAGCAGCGGCCGTAGCCAGATTCCGGGCTTCACGCCGAGGGAACTCATCTCGTTGACCAATCTGGGAAAATCTGGGAAACGCCGGTTTCCACAGTCCCATGGACCGCCGTTGTACGTCGCGGAATGCTTTGCCTGCCACCCGTCGTCAATGACCATGAACGGCGTAACGGGAAGACCGTCGGTCATATTTTTCAAATACCGACAATCCTCCAGGACGGACTTGCGGGAGATATCGCCGTAGGCGTAGTACCAGTTGTTGGCGCCGACGACAGGTCCGGCGGGCAGCAGCGGGTCATCGCACAGCCGGCGGCAGAACTCATGCGAGGCGGACAGCGCGGAACGCTTCTCCAGTGGATAGCGCTCCGTGACCACAGTCGCCACCACGAGCCGCCGACCGTCCAGGCGGACGCCGTAGCGGCCATTGCGCAAGTCCAGGAGCAGGGTGACACCTTTGGGATCGACCTTCCATTGCGCAAAGGCGGATGGGCGGACCTTCACGCCAAAGCCAGTGAGGATGGACTGTGACAACATCAGGAAATACCATGGCATCAGACGTGCGGGGGCCATCGAACGCCATTGCAATTCGCCATAGGAACGCTCCCACGCATCGCCCAGGAAAAGCGCGTCCTCTGGCAATGGCAAGGCCCATCGCAGCGCCAGGAAACGCACCGGCGTCTCGGAGGCCGTGAGCGCAATCTCCAGTCCGCCGTCCCGTTCTGTCAATTCCGCCTGAATATCCTGCCAGGCAAGGGCATCCCCCCGCAGAGTCTTGCATTCCGTTTCCCCGTAGGCGATGATGACTTCTTTAAGTTGACCAAGCAAAAACGACATGGAAGCTCAAGCCGAATCTTTGAAATTATTGCTATTCAATTTATTCGCAACAAAATATTTGCAATTGAAGAAAGGTGATTTGCCAACCGTCTTAATGTAGTTGCTGAATGAAATTCTGTTGATGGAAAGTGAAAATTCGAGAATATGTTGTTGAGTGCATAACAGAACGGAACAACCTCCCGTCAGTCCGCATTATAGTGGATCCATATTATAGTAAAGCACATTCATTTTTGACAGAGGAAAAGTAAGACACCAGTGAAACGCAGAAATTTCCAGTTGTTTTTTGCCATCGTCGGGCTGCTGGCTGCTGGCCTTGTCAATGCACAGACCTTGGACTGGGGGCAGGGCGAGGTGCTCCACGAAGGCATTGTCCACCTGGCTATCGACCGCAAGATCCAGGATGCAAATGGAAGCGACTTGTTGTTGAAGGGCAACATCTTGCGGATTGACCTCAGGACGCCGGGGCTGCGCTTCACCGCAACCGGGCGGGATCCGGAATGGGGCAAGCCGATGCCCGACCACGTGCCCCAAAACGGTCAGCAGCCATTTCTGATCCGCACCCGGCGCCTGGCCACGCCGGCGTTTCTCAAGGAGTGCCGGAAGCCCGTGGAGCAAGGCGGACGCGGACTGGACATGGTGGTCGCCGTCAATTCCTGCCCATGGTTGCCTTGGGAATGGCCGTACCGCCACCGATACGCGGAACCTACGGGGGTCAATATCTCCGATGGCGTGGTGGTCAGCGAAAACACCCGCGTCAAGGCGCATTTCGTAGTCTGGAAAAACGGCGAAATCAGCCTCATGGACGAAATTCCGCCGGAGAAATTCCCCGAAATCTGGCTGGCGGCCAGCGGATTCGCAATTATCCTGCGGGACGGCAAAACCACGCCTGCCTGCGCAGACAAGTCACGCCATCCACGAGCCGCCTACGGACTTTCCGCCAACCACCAATATCTATATATCCTTACGGTGGACGGAAGACAGCCCAAATGGAGCAACGGCGCAACTTACGACGATTTGGACGCAATCTTCCTCGAGGCAGGCGCCGCCGAGGCAATCAACCTCGACGGCGGAGGCTCCACCACGCTGTGCTACTGGGACCAGAGCCGTAACAAGCCTGTCGTCTTAAGCCATGCGACTTCGCAAGACGGAAGCTGCCGTCCGGTTGCCATGAGCATCGGAATCTATTTTGCGAAAAATCCCGAAGTGCAAAACGACTGACAATGGGAGGATGATTCTGTAAAAAGTCCGATTTCTCCCTGGAACCGCCGCAATTTCAAGCCCGTAATTGCGATTATGCGACGCAATTAATGCGCTGCTCCGGGACGGCTTTTCGGTCAAAAATGGACATGTGGCTTGAAACGGAGATGAAAGCCGGCCAAGTTTGGGCAAATCAAACGTCAAACATTATACTATGTTAAATTGTCTGAGAGTCTGAACTGATTGCCCGACTTTTTTTGCCCGATGAGCAACCACAAGCCAATTTATCGTCTTGGACAGGAATTCACCTGTCCTCAATGTGGGATGTGTGCGGTAGTGCGCGAGGAAGAGATTGTCGAGGGGCTCTTCGAGGTCGTCGGCAAGCGCCATGTCTGTTCCTCGTGTGGTTGGCAAATTCCCGAGAACCAAATCGAGGCTCCTGTCAAGGGTGCGGATTCCCGCCAATCCTCAGACAATTCGGCTTTGGAAGCCTTGTTTGGCGACGAAACGCCGATTGACGATGGTCCAATGCTTTCGGACACCGACACGACTCGATTCTGCAAGAACTGCCGCCATTACCTGAAATCTCCGTTTCTGAGCCGGTGCCTTTTGCACAAGCGTGATGTGGAACCCATGGGCATCTGCGAACACTTCTGCCTACCAACCGATGAAAAATCCTAGATTCTGCCATATTATTCCATATTATATCTGTTGCTGTCTGCTTCTGGCAAGCGGTTGCATCACTGTTTACCAGTCGAATTCGGCTTCTCAGACGCTACCGGCGCCTTTGCCGATCTGGGCGGTTTATCTGCCGATTCCCGTTATTCCACCAAAAGGAACGATTCGGCCGATTCCTCCGCATCAGGGGTGGACGAATCTGCGGATGGAACGCGATCTGGAGCGTATGGCCGAAGTCCAAATTGCCGCCGCTCTGGTCGCTGTCACGCCAATTCAACTGCTTACCGAGGAGTTTCATGAGCGATACCGAAAATTTGCCGAAGTGGCAGAGCGGCATTCCATCCAGATTGCGTTACTGCTTGTTAATACTCAGAAAACGGCGCCATCCCTGGAACGGAAGAATATCGCACAATATCTAGAAAATCAAGGATTTCTTGACTTTCAATGCAATTTACGGAACCGCGATGGCGTCCCCTTGCTGCTGATTGCCGAGGAGTTCGCTTTGGATGCGCCCTCCCCCGAACTTGACCAGACGATCTGTTTCCTGCAACTTGGCCACGAACTTCCCGCCCTGCCCTCCGGTCCACTGGACATTTCGGCAATGCAGCCCTCGCCTGGAGGCGTGCTGTGGATTCGGGCGGCGGACAACACCGGCTGCGCACCATACAACCGCGCCCGCCCGACCGACGACTGGACCATCCGCCGTCGCAACGGCGCACCGCTTAAGCGCCAATTGGATCAAGCACGCTTGCTAGATGCGAAGGTTCTGCTGCTGGATAGTTGGAACGACTACTCGCGTGGCAGTTTCGTCGAGAACAATTCCCTCGACCAAGATGCCTTGCTAAAGATTCTGAAAAATCGATAACTCATTGACAATTATAGACAAATCATGACAAAGGTACATAAATTCTTCCTGCTGTTTCTTGCCATCTTCTCCTGCCTGCTCACCGCTAGTGAATTGCAGACACGTGGTCGCACGGTGGCGTATCTCACGCCGGATGAAGCGGGACGACTGGTCTTCGACCTCACCAGCGTGCAGATTGGCAGATATCCAGGGATATTGTGGTATCATCTGATCAGTTTGGATGGCAAGGACCTTATTCCTTTGGAAGAAATCGCGTTGCATCAGACAAAATCCTTTGCGATGGAGAAACTTCCGCAAGGAGTATATACTTTGTACTACGATGCGGGGCAGAATGCCGCGAAAGTCACCATGAAAGCCGGGAGATTCTCCGTTCCGGCGACTTCCGAAAAGCCATTGAAACTCATCGACACCCAGCCGACGGTCTATTTCCAGATCATTTCCGAGCATGAGGCGGCTTCGCTTACGAATGTCCCGACCGTCATCGGCAAAATCTGCGGCGATTATCCGGCGGAGCATGCGGCACTTACCCTGCGGGATTCCGCCGGGCAAGTGGTCTTCCAGGGAGATACCACTGGCAAAACGAAAAACCGCCTGGAGTTCTCCATTCCGATTCCTGAAAGCGAGTTCGGGAAAGTCTGGAGTGCGGAGATTTCCAAAGTGCCCGGCATTGGCTTCGAGGATGTCCAATTGCAATTTGACCAGGGTGCGGAACCCACGGTCGCCGTCGCACCAGAGGAACTTACCCGCCCGCCCTACGCAATCACTTGCACCAAAATCGAAGATGACGACTTCAGTTGGTTGCTTACTGGACAATTTGCCTGTCATGACAGCGAAAAGTATAGTATCTCGCTATACATGAGTGCCTTGAATTCCATGTCAATGCAACTCGTCGGAAAAGCGGAGGGCAGCTGCAGCTACGATAATTCCGATACACCAATGGGTTGGTGTGGCTTGTTCACGCCGTTGCCCGATGATAATTTCTATTCTGGCAAATTCCTTCTGGAGCGTTTTTCCCTGGACGATAACTCGCGGATTGCCAGCCTGGAGGTCCCCGTCGCGGTCTGCCAGGGCAAGTTTTTCACGGAGGTTCCATGGGTGGAGAAAAGCGAGTCGGCCCCCGTTACGCCAGAGGAGGAGCAGCGCAGCTTCCAGGTTTTCCAGCGTGCCGAGCCAGGCGACGTGCGGCCGACCGCATTCCCCCATGTGGATGAAATCACCGACCGCATTGCCGCCGAGGCCTCGCCCGGCATGACCACCACCGAGTTCTTCGCGCTCTATCCGCTCCGCAACCTCTCGCACAACCGAATTGAAATCGGTCCGCTGGTCAATGCCGAAAATTGCCAAATCGAGCCGTCAGGCATTGAACTGCGTCAGGCGCGGATGTGGCCGCAGCGAACCGACTGGAATTCAGATACCTACGTCGTGATTCCAGAACTGCTGGAGGAGTTCACGACGGTCAAACTCGCCGCGAAGTCCCCTGCCCTTTTCTGCCTCCAGGTCGCCATTCCGCCGGATACCGCTCCGGGCACTTACCAGGCACCCATCCTGCTGAACGGCAAGCCTTTCGCCACCTATCAGCTCACTGTGAATGACTTCACCCTGCCGGAAGTGCCAAACATGACCTTCGGGCTCTATGCGGATGGCGAACGCTGGACGCGCCAGAACTACACCGATGCGGAAATCCTCCGCGAAATGCGTGACTTCCGTGCGCACGGGATGAACGCACTTATGCTCTACCCCTTCACGGATGGAAAGATCGCCTACAAGGACGGCCAATTCGACATCAATCTGGGGCGGTTCCGCCACGAGATGCAACTCTACACCCAGGTCGGCTTCCCCGGCGTGGCGGTCATCTCCTTCCAGCACGCCGATTCCTTCCTGCGCCACGCTCTGGGAAAAGATGTTCGCAAGGACTCGCCGGAATACCATGCGGGTTTCCTCGCGCTGCTGGAGACCATCCGAAAGATGGCCGAGGAGGACGGCTGGCCGCATTACTGTATCCACACCGTGGACGAGCCGGACGCCACGCACGGCGCCGAGGATGCCGTCCGCACCCTCCGTTGGGTCAAGGAGGCCGGTTTCGAGACCTTCAACACTTGCTATGTGGACTTCGTGCGCTCGCACATCGGCCAGTGGCTCGACTACCGATGCTACAACAACCTCGCCGGAATGACCTCTAGTTCCCAGAAGCGCAACGACGAAATCCGCCAGGAGTCTCTCGATGCCGGAAGGCACTTCTGGTGGTATGGAACCGGTTGCTACACCAACGGCGGACTCCAGCAGGACGGCAATATCTACTCCAACCGCTTCATGCTCGGACTCTTCAATTGGCGCACCAAAGCCACTGGAGCCTGGACCTGGACTTTCCTGCGCGTCAACGAAAATCCCTACAACGACTTCGACGGCAACACCGCTCACGAGGCCAAGGAGGCATGCATCTGCTATCCTGCCCCGCAGGGCAATGGTCTCATTCCCACGCTCCAGTGGGAGGCATTGCGCGAAGGTAACTACGACTACCGCTATCTGGCCTATTGGAACAGCCTCTGCGAACAAGCCTCCCCTGCCCTCGCCCAACAAAGCCGCGAACGCATCCAGGTCTTGATGGACGCCATTCCCTGGACGTGCCTCAACCGCCAGGTCTCCAACGCCCAACTCCGCGAACTGCGTGCCGCGCTTATCCAAGAAATCAAAGCGCTCAAAGAATATCGCTGAGGGACGCGCTGGCTTGCCAAGCCGAAGCCCTTGGGCGAAGGTTGGAGCGCGGCCCTCCCATTCCGCCTGACGTCCGTCGTCTGACGTTCCCTTGGGCAGCCGTAGCGGCCATCGGGCGCGAAGGCCCCTGACGTCCCGCCTGTCGGCGGGGGACACCTTTTGGGGGGAATTTCCAGAAGCGGCGATGAAATCGCCTTTTCATACATTATATTAAGGAGTTGTCTTTTTCACCCCCAACCACAACCCTGTATTCGGAGAAATTCCATGAACAAAAAGACCGTCCGCGACATCGACCTGAAAGGCAAGAAAGTGGTCATGCGCGTTGATTTCAATGTCCCGCTGAAGGAAGGCGTCATCACGGATGACACCCGTATCAAGGCGGCCGAACCGACCATCAAGTATGTCCTCGACCAGGGAGCCGCGCTGGTTCTAATGAGCCACCTGGGTCGTCCGAAGGGCAAGGGCTACGAGGCGGACTTCAGCCTGAAGCCAGTTGCGGAATACCTCGCGAAGGACCTGGGCAAAGAGGTCAAGTTTGCCGAGGACTGCCTGAAGGCCGACGACGCGGCCGCCGCGTTGCAGCCGGGCGAAATCCTGATGCTGGAGAACACCCGCTTCTACAAGGCCGAGGAAGGCAAGGTCAAGAAGACCGACGAGATGAGCGACGAAGAGTACGCCGCCAAGAAGGCCGAGCTCAAGGCGAAGAAGCAGGAGATGGCCGAGAAACTGGCCACCTACGGCAACGTCTATGTGAACGACGCCTTCGGCACCGCGCACCGCGACCACGCCTCCACCGCCTCCATCGCGAAATACATGAAGGCCAAGGGCGGCGCCTGCGCGGCGGGCTTCCTGCTGGAGAAGGAAATCAACTTCCTGGGCAACGCAGTCGAGAACGCCGTGCATCCGTTTGTGGCGGTCATCGGCGGAGCGAAGGTCTCCGGCAAGCTGGAGGTCCTCCAGAACCTCATGAAGAAGGTCGATGCCATCCTGATCGGCGGCGGCATGTCCTACACCTTCCTCAAGGCACAGGGCTACGAAATCGGCAAGTCCATCGTGGAAGACGAGCTGGTCGAAACCGCCAAGCAGACGCTTGCCGACGCCAAGGCCGCCAATGTCGATTTCGAACTGCCCGTGGACAACGTGGTCACCGAGGCCTTCGACAACGACTCGCCACGCAAGGTCGTCTCCAGCCACGAGATTCCGGCTGACCTGATGTCCCTGGACATCGGTCCGGAGACCGTGAAGAAGTACGCCGACATCCTTGCGAAGGCCAAGACCATCGTCTGGAATGGCCCGATGGGCTGTTTCGAGATGAGCAACTTCGCGGCTGGCACGACGGGCATCTGCCAGGCGGTCGCCGATGCGACCGAAAAGAACGGCGCCATCTCCATCATCGGCGGCGGCGACTCCGTCAGCGCGGTCAACAAGAGCGGTCTGGCCCCCAAGATGAGCCACATCTCCACTGGCGGCGGTGCCTCCCTGGAGTTCCTGGAAGGCAAAGTCCTGCCCGGTGTCGCCGCGCTCGATGACAAATAATTAGAAATTAGTAATTAACAATTAGCAATTTCATTTGTTAGTTACTTGAAGTTGGATTGAAGCCGTGCTTTCCATGGCACGGCATTACCTCAAGGAAATACCATTATGGCACGTAGAAAACTCATCGCCGGCAACTGGAAAATGAACCTGACCGCCTCCGAAGGCGCGAAGCTGATTGCCGACCTCAAGGCCGCCTGCGACGGATCCTGCAAGTGCGACTGCGCCCCCGAAGTGCTGGTCTGCCCGCCTTTCACCACCATCGCGGCGGTTCTGGAAGCGGTCAAGGGCACGCCGATTGAAGTCGGCGCACAGAATGTCCACTGGGCTGAGAACGGCGCCTACACCGGCGAAATATCCGCCAAGATGCTCGTCGAGCTGGGCGTGAGCCATGTCATCATCGGCCACAGCGAGCGCCGTCAGTATTTTGGCGAGACCGACGAAACGGTCAACCAGCGGGTCAAGGCCGCCCTGGCCGCCGGCCTGAAGGTCGTCCTCTGCATCGGCGAGACCCTCACCGAGCGTGAGAAAGGCGTGACCAACGCCATCATCGAGAAGCAGGTCCGCTGGGATCTGGCCGATGTGTCTGCCGAGCAGCTGGACAACATCGTGCTGGCCTACGAACCGGTCTGGGCGATTGGCACCGGCAAGACGGCGACCAACGAGCAGGCGCAGGAAGTCCACGCCTTCATCCGCGAACTGCTGGGCAAGATGTATTGCCCGAAGTGCGCGGAAGCCGTCCGCATCCTCTACGGTGGCTCGATGAAGCCCGCGAACGCGGCCGGTCTGCTGGCGCAGCCGGACATCGACGGCGGTCTCATCGGTGGCGCGGCCCTCAAGGCGGCCGACTTCATGGCGCTCATCCAGGCCGCGAAGGCGTAAAATTCCCTACGACGACATACCGGAAATCCAGGCCGCCTCGCGCAACCGCGCCTGGCGGCTTTTCTTTGCTAACCGGCCAGTTCGACCAGAGCGGCCAGATTATTTCAAGTTTTCGTTTTGAATCTGGGAACTTCCTTCCTTTGAGATGCGTCTTATTGGTTAACGAACGATGCCCACAGACCTTGAGCTAGTTCAAAAATTCCAGCGCGAAAGCGACCAGCATGCCTTTGACTTGCTGGTGGAGCGGCATTCCGAACGTGCCTACCAGCTGGCCTACAGCATCCTGCAGAACCGGCAGGACGCCGAAGAAGTCGTGCAGGATGCGTTCATCCGCATCTACCGCAGCCTTGCGAACTTCCGCGGCGATGCCCAGTTCTCGACATGGATGTACCGAATTGTCGTGAACTTGTGCAACAACAAGTTCCGCTGGAACAAGGTCCGCGGCGCCAACCGAAACTTTTCCATCGATGCACCGCTGTCCAATGACGATGGCGATGACGGTCTGCGACTGGAGCTGCCCGGGACGGATGCCCCGCCCAGTGAACAGGCCGCCTACGCGGAACTTCGTGAACGCCTTGAGCAAGCCATGGCTCAATTGCCGGAAAGCTACCGCACGGCGGTGATGCTTCGGAATGTCCAGCAGTTGGACTACGATGAAATCGCCAGGATACTGAACTGCGCGGTTGGCACCGTCAAGTCCCGCATCAACCGTGGACGCGAAATGCTTCGGCAGGCATTGAAACTGGATGCCCCGAAATAGTCTCATTGCGTTTTTTATCCCTAGTAAAAATGGAAAGAACCCATTTGAAATCTGACTGCCCCTCCCCTGAACAACTTGGCGAATGGCTGATGGACGGAAACCGTCCGGAAATCGCCGCCCATGTCGAGAATTGCGCGAACTGCCAGAATATCATGGATGGCTACCGGAAGGTGGATGAACTCAGCAAGGAGTGCTTCCGCCCGGACCCCGGCTTCGTCCAGCGGATCCAGGCCGGATGCGCGAGAGAGGCCGAGCGCGCTGAAGCCGATCAGTTGCTGCAATCCCTGTTCCCGCCACAAGACGACCAGCCGCCCCGCTCCAGCGCGGCTTTCAACTGGGGGCGTTATCTGGGCATGGCTGCGACGCTGATCGTCGTCGCGTTGCTCAGTGCGCTTTTGACGGCAAGATTCCTGACGCCCGGCCCGGAAATGCAATCGGAGCTGGCCTCGGCCAACGCTGTGGCACCTGCATTGGTTCCGCAGCCATTGGTTTACGCTCCCGCCCCGAACTCCAACCGCACCTTTGTCGCATCTTCGGCACAGGCACCACGCCAGGCTGACTTTCCCGAACAAATCGCCTCTGCCAGCCATGCCGGCTTTTCCTTGGCTGACAGCCGCCGTCTGCAACTGAACCGCAGGACCTCTTCACAGAGTGCGATGGACGATGTGGCGATGGTCTCCAATGACGGTGCAGAAATGCGCTCAAACACGGGGTTGCGGCCAGTCGTGCTGCTCCCTGCTGAAATCGAGCATGTCTGGCTTGCCGACAATTCAACCTCCTTCCAGAAGCACATCCGCCAAATTCAACAGGAGCACCCGGAAGAAATCACCGAGGTATCCGGACCGGATGAGCTGGGCATCATGACGCTGCGTCTGCATACCAATGACCTGGGAGTGCAATATCTGGTCGATGCGCTTTACAAACAGGGGAAATGGACATTGCTTTCCGCCAATTATCCCCAGCCCGGCAGGGACTTTGAAGTTGCATTCCGCGAACAGCCGACGGACTACACGCTGAAGATTCTCACCGCCGAAGCCACGCCTGACGAATAGCCTTGCCGCAACGATTTCCAACCTCATGACCTCCCCGTCGGCCGAAATGCCGTTTTTCCCCAAGCCTGCCGCAGTGGCCAAACCCGCTCCGGCGGGCGTTGTCGTGTTTTCGGTCAACCGGGAGATTCTCATCGACCAGTCGGGCAGGCCACCGACCGTCGCGACTTGCCAGGCTCTCGGACTTCCTCTAAAGGACGTCCTGCTGGCCGCCGAAATCGGCGGGATGCCCTGCTACAGCGTCCAGCAACTTGCTCCCGAGACCACCCTGCCCCCGCCCTTGCAGACCACCAGCCTGCGTGCCTTCCTGAACCGACAGTCCCCGGCTTGGCGGCAGGCTATCACCCGCGCCGTGGAACTTTCCTCCTGGCGCATGGAACATCGTTTTTGCGGACGCTGCGGAACCGCAATGCAGCTCAACCCCGACGACGGCGCATTGCGCTGCACACGCTGCGGCTTCGAGTCCTTCCCAATTCTCTCCCCTGCCATCATCGTGCGAATCACCCGCGGCGACCATGAAATCCTGCTAGGACGCAACCGCGCCTTCAGTACGCCATTCTTCAGCAATTTCGCGGGTTTCGTGGAATCAGGCGAGACCTTCGAAGACGCCATCCGACGGGAACTGCACGAGGAAATCGGCGTGGAAGTGACCGACATCCGCTATTTCGGCAGTCAGAACTGGCCTTTCCCACATACGCTCTTGGCCGCATTCACCGCAGAATATGCAGGAGGGGAACTCCACCCGGACGGCGAGGAAATCGCGGAGGCAACTTGGTTCGATGTCCGCAGTCCTCTGCCGCCCATTCCCCTGCCGGGTTCAATCTCCCGCGCGATGATCGACGATTTTCTCGCCATGCAGCGTGCCACCTGAATTATTTCCGCACTTAAATATCTTTTCATGAAGTCGTTCCGTAACTTATTCAGCGACCGCGAATTCAATCGGAAGCTCCTGACGCTTTCCTTCCCCATCGCCTTCCAGAGCCTGATGCTGGCGCTGGTGGCGGCAGCCGACGCCCTGATGCTGGGCAAGGTGGATCAGAATTCCATGGCGGCGGTCTCGCTGGCCACGCAGATCCAGTTCGTGCAGAACATGGTCATCTGGGCCATCGTGGGCGGTGTCGGAATCCTCGGCGCACAATATTGGGGGAAAAAAGACAAGGAGGTTCTGGGGAAGATCTTCGGAATCAGCATCCGCCAGTCCCTGGTGGTTTCGGCGGCCTTCTTTGCCGGGTGCTTCTTTACACCCAATCTGCTGATGCGGATCTTCGCACACGACACCACGCTGGTCGCCATCGGTACGGAGTATCTTCGCGTGGCCAGCTGGTCGTATCTGATCACCGGTGTCTCGCAATGCTACCTGGCGATCATGAAGGTCAGCGAACATACCGTGCGCTCGGCCTGGATCAGCTCCGGCGCAGTCGTCCTGAACATCCTCCTCAACGCAGTTTTCATCTTCGGGCTTTTGGGATGCCCCGCCATGGGAGTCCGAGGAGCCGCGCTGGCCACCGTCGCCGCACGCGTCATCGAGCTTCTCTGGTGCGTGGGCTCATCGCTTCAGAAGAGCTACATCCGCTTGCGGTTAAAGACCATCGTCACCTTCGACCGGATGCTGGTGGCGGATTTCTGGCGATACTCCCTGCCTATCCTCGGCGCGGGTATGCTCTGGGGCATTGGATTCACCTCATACACCGCCATCATGGGACATCTGGGACCGGACGCGGCCGCAGCAAACTCCGTCGCCGCCGTGGTCCGCGACCTGATGTGCTGCCTGTGCAATGGCTTCGCAGGCGCCGCCGGAATCCTCATCGGCAACGAACTGGGCGCAGGAGAACTCGCCAGGGGGCGTCAATACGGCGACCGCCTGCTCATCATCGGCTTCCTCACCGGCTTCGCCTGCACGGCCGTCATTCTGGCCGTCATCCCCCTCGTCACTCATTTCCTGAAATTGACCGACCAGGCGCAAAGCTACGTGGTCGGGATGTTCATTATTCTATCTATCTATATGATAGGAAGGAGTTTCTGCACCATTGTCATCAACGGCGTATTCTATGCGGGAGGAGACACCTTCTTCGATGTCTATAGCCTGGCCGTGTGCATGTGGGGAATCGCCCTGCCCTGCGCCTTTCTGGGCGCATTCTATTTCCACTGGCCGGTGCTGCTCGTTTACGCCTGCACCTGCCTGGACGAAGTCGGCAAGATCCCCTGGGTGGTCGCCCACTTCTTTCGCTATCAATGGGTGCGCAACATCACCCGGTAGGACTCTGGCGGCCGTGGGACACCTATTGTTTTGGAGTCACCCAATACCCCTCGCCCGATGTCAGTTCCGTTATGGATATCTTCTGGAAGTGTCCATTGAGCCACTGCCAGATGGCGGCCGCCTGGCTCTGCCAGTCAGAGTTGTCTGCCACGCCGAGGAGGTTCCAGTCAGATTTTAGGGCGGCCGTCTCCCAGCTGGTCTGGGATTGATCTTTCGTCAGCTGGATTTCCTGCTCATTTACGGCAAAAACCCAGTATCCGGCGCCGATCTTGAGGTCCGCCAGGCTTGTGCATCGCACATAGCTCTTCGCCACGGCATCCAGCGTCATCGGCTGAAGCGCGAGGAAGGACTTTGCCTCTATGTCATCGACGATAGGGTGTTCCAGCGTCACGAGATTCCAGCCGGGCTTGAGCTCCAGCGTCTGGGGGGCTTGGGGCACCACGGCCGCCTGAAGGAGCGTACAGACGGCAAAAAGAACCACGGCCAGGACAATCCAGTTTTTTCGTGAGATGTTCATTGTCATAGATGAAATCGAGACTTTGGAGTTATTAAATCGGATGGACATCGGACGTGGGACTTTTACCTCTAACCTCTAACCTCTACCCTCTAACCTTGAATTTATGCCAGCAGGCCCTTGTTCTTGTCCTCGAAGATCTTCTCGCTGGTGAAGTCATCGAAGGCTCCGGTCGCCAGGAGGTCTTGGTATTGATCGCTATTGTCATCACCGAACTTCAGCGAGACATCGTCCGCAGTGACGCCGGAGACCTCCACCGAGTTGTCTCCGTCAGTGTAGGTCAGCGTCTCGGCATTCCACTTGCTGT
>JAFPYX010000095.1 GCA_017417585.1 Victivallales bacterium | reverse complement strand
TGTGAAGCGTCGGCGCTCGCCGGCGATAGGGAAAGGTGAGAGTTGAAAAAAGGTTTGGCAGCCATGCATTCCCGCACGGCCACTACTTTATGCGGTCATTGAAAGCAAGCTCAACCATCGTTGCAATTCTGTGAGATGTTCCACCAACTGTTGGTAAATGGCGGCATGGGGCTCGGAAGGATTCTCCGGCAACGGGGGGAGACTTTCCAGAAGATTCTGGGGATTCCAAAGTTCAAGCAGCACTTCGAATTCACCCATTTCATCCATCGCCTGTGCCACTTGGCTTAACGACAGAGAATCTTCCCAATCCCAATCTTCAAGATGATTTCCCTTTTCCACCAGCCCACTAGTCAGGGCCTCCAGCAGCTGGAGAAGGACCTGATCCAACACGCGTCGACGCGCCTCGTCCAACATCTCGCCTTCGCTCCAGACGCGGTCAACGCGCAGTTCCGGTGCCACCGCCACGGGCAGAGTCTGCGTCAAGTCATCCACCACATGCTGGCCAGCCACTTGCAATGGTCGAGTCTCCTCCACGACAAACTCCCGTCGGAGAAACTCGTTGATCTCCACCCGCCGTTCCTCTGTCCCCGCCAAACGAATCACCAGCGAAAGCCGGATGCGAGCCGTGCGTTCAATGGTTCGTGTGACAATCTCCTGGTCGTAAAGCTCCTGGACATACTGCGCGCGCTGACCATTCAGAATCTCCCGATGGGGTGCCGAAACGCATCGAAAGACCCGCGTGGCAATACGCTCCTGCGCGGAACCGCTTTCATAGTCCGCCAGCAGTCCATCCGCCAAAGCAATCTCCGATGACAGTTCCCCATCCTCCGGCAAGTCTCCATGAATTTGGAGGAATTTGCCCAGCGGCGAGGCTTTCAAGAAGCCATCCAGCCGTCGTTCGATGTCACGTTGCCACGCCAAGCCGACTCCAGGCAATTCGGAGGAGAAGCGCCGAACTCCCACGGCCTTTCGGAACTTCTGCTTCAGCAACATCTCCCGGGCATGCGCGGCACGCTGTCGGGAGAGCGCAAAATCTTCCTTGGAGACCACCGCCCCGTCAAAATCGTCAGGTATTGCCTGCAGGGCAAAATCCACGCCAACCACCAGCCCGAACCGATTTTCGATTTCGTCCGCACGTTGCTGCACCGCCAGCATGAATTGTCCCGCATCGGACAACATACGATTATTCAGCCCCATGATTTCCGTCAAGAGACTCTGTCCCAGATCTTCGGTGATTTCATCGAAATAACAATACAGCGCATCGTCTGTGCAAGGTGGCCACAGTCTCCCGTATTCCTCAATCAAGAATCCCCTTGCAGTTCTATACACCAGGTTGCCAGCGGCAAGCAACTCGTGGACATGCGAAGTGACACTCTGCAACCGCTGCTGGCGGAAAATCCCCACCTGCATGTGGATCACTTCGGCATTCTGCGCCAAGGCTTCTGTAAAACGGAAGTCCTTTCGCCAGGCAAGCAAATCTTTGGAGAGCCTTTCCTCGCCAGATTGCCACTCCTCCAACGGCAATTCGCTCAACGACTGCAACTCGCGTGCCACGATTAATTGCGGAGCCTGCCGACGCATCGCCTCAATTCGCGGACGGGTCGTATAGTCCCCCAGCACCTCTGGAGTAGCGTTTTCGTCGAGCATCTGCAACGCCGCATCCAGCCGCTCCACCGCATCCATCCCCTGCCCCGACTGCATGCTGGCCGTCGCGGAACTCTCCGCCTCCAGCAGAATGCGTTTGGCGCGCACGGAAGCCCGTCGGCGATTCAGCATGTCAAGCTGACCAGCCGTGTCGTCCGACAACAACGCAAGGGCGTCATGGCCGGCCTTCAGCCAGGCATTGAAGCGTTTGCGTTGTGCGGCATCCCGGCGGCTCTGAAGATACTCCTCGATTTCCGCCACGGGGACGACCACGGCACGTTTGGAAGTGAGAAACTCCTCGACATCTGCAAACATCGTCTCCAGCTCATCCCAGTCGGCACGGCTGGCCAGGCCATTCTCCTTCCAGACGATGCATCCCGTTGCGTCGATGTCAAAGACCGTGGAATACTTTTCGTGCAACGCCTTCGCCTGCTCCACCCGAAGTTCCTCCAGCAGCCTCTGACGGGCATTCTTCGCCACCGCGAGGGTGGCTGCCGCCCACCGCGCCGCATCTTCGCCCTCCTGGTCGACATAGCAAACCAGCAGGGAATACTGCGCTGCCTTCGACAATTCCGGCGGGAATTCGACGCGCCCAGCCGTACCAGTCTCGCCGCTGACAAATCCCGGCGGCGGAGAAACACTATGGCACCCATACAGCACAAGCAGGAGCGCCACGGTCAAAATGAGCCAATTGCGGAAATGCATCCCTATTTCGAAATGCTTTGAAATCACTTCAGTTTTTGCACATGGTATTCGTGGTCGCGTTTGGAAAGGACCTCGACATTGAAGACGATATTCTTGGTGGGAGCGCCCTCCTGGGTACCCACCGCCTCGATCTTATCCAGAACTTCAATGCCCTCAATCACCTTGCCAAACACGGTATGGTGTCCATCCAGCCAGGGAGCGGCCGCAAAGAGGATGAAGAACTGGCTGCCGTT
>JAFPYX010000094.1 GCA_017417585.1 Victivallales bacterium | reverse complement strand
GACTTAAGACTTGAGACTTGGGACTTGGGACTTGGGACTTGAGACTTGAGACTTGAGACCTGTGACCCTCATTCCTCATTTCACATTTCACATTTCACATTCTTTTGGGCTGCTCTTTTCCGGGGACAGGGCAATCCGGCAATTCCTGCACACATGCCGGATGCTTCTCCGGGAGGGAGACGCCCGCCAGCCAAAATTTTAAACCTTTCAGACATTTTTTCATCCAATAATGTCGGTTGTCCGCCGAGTCTGCCATGGCTTTGGGGCGAAGATTCGTATGGTCGGCTATCCCTGGAGCAACTCGGCAGCTAACTGGACCTCTTGGGCAGTTTCAAAGCATTTCATTTTGTTCGTTTTTTCAACCTTAAAATCTGAGGAAATCCCCATGCCATCCCTTCGAGAAACCCTTGAGTCTTTAGGCATCAGCGTCGTCTTTGTGAATGTGCGCAGCGTAATCCGCAGTAAGCAGCAACAAAAACCGATATCCGATGCCATACTACGTGAGTTCGCCCGCGGCGTATGGCGGATTCAGGGGTTGAATGCCACTGACGAGACTTGTCCGGATTATCTCATTGCCATCGACAGCACGGACGATTACAAGATTTGCGGCATCTACCACATCGTAAAGATGTACAACATCAAGTCGGTTGCTCCAGCCTATCCGGATTTCCCCACCGAGCCGAAGGCTGAACGGGAAGTTGACCGATGGGAGGGGCGGTTCAAAACACTGACGGTTGCGAAGCAGAACCTGAATCCGTCCGAATTCCAGAGATTGAAAGGGCGTCTGACCGCCGCCGTCGAGAGACGAGGCATGCCTGTAAATCCTGATACCCTCAAGACCGCCCTGGACAACTTCAAGAAGCGGTTCTACTTTTCCGTGGATGACAATGTGCCCGCGAAGTTAACGCAGTTCGTGAATCAAACCGTCCCACGGGACGATTTCCGGCTCAAAGGCTTTACCGCTAAACTCTGGCCGACAAGTCGGCGCAAGTAGAGGCCAGCTCCGTGAATACTGTGCGTGGACAATCCCAATGCATCTGTCTTTTCAATCCTAACAAAATGAAAATGAAAACGAAACGACTTTGCTTTTTTCTGGCAATCTGCCTGCTGGCGCTTGGCGCACGCGCAGCGGAAATCATCCTGAAGGACATCACGGTCACGCCGCGGTGGCCGTGGAATGGTCTGGTGGACATTACCTACTCGGTGGAATTTTATGGAATGACGGACGATTGCCATCCCACCGAGGTATGGCTGAATGCCTGGGGCAAGGACTACGTCAAAAATGAAACGGTGGAGATGAAGACACTCACCGGCGATGGCATCGACACCCCCGTGCTTGCGGGCGGTCCCTATACCATCGTCTGGGATGCGGGAAAGGACGCTGGTCAGCTTTTCAATTCGACCGATTTCACCGTGACCTTGCAGACGCGCCTGGTGAAATGGCAAACGAACAAGACTTACCTTAAAATCAATCTTGAGGACTGGAGCTACGACTTCCGAGACGGCGGACCGAATCTCTCCGGCGACGCCTGCCGTACGACGGAGCTGTGGCTTCGCCGGATTCCGCGCGGCACCTTCCTGATGGGCAGCCCGGAGAATGAGTTGGGAAGAAATGGCGACGAGGTTCAGCACCAGGTCACTCTGACGCAGGCGTACTACATCGGCGTCTTCGAGATGACGCAGAAGCAGTACGAGCTGGTGATGGGAAGCAACCCGTCCGAATGCCAGGGCGATACGCGCCCGGTGGAGCAGGTCTCCTACAACGACCTGCGGGGGACCTCGGCGGAGGGCGGTGCGGGCTGGCCCGCCAAAGGCCATGCCGTGGACGCGACTTCCTTCTTCGGGGTGCTCCGCGCGAAGACGGGGCTGGTCTTCGACCTGCCGACGGAGGCGCAGTGGGAGAACGCCTGCCGGGCGGGGACCACGACCGCCCTGAACTCCGGCAAGAACCTCACCGACACCGACGAATGCCCGAACATGGCGGAGGTCGGGAGGTACTACTACAACCGAAACGACGGCAGGGGCGGGTACTCTGAGGCGCATACGAAGGTGGGCTGCTACCTCCCGAACGCCTGGGGACTCTACGACATGCACGGCAATGTCTGGGAGTGGTGCCTGGACTGGCGTGGCGACTACCCCGCGTCGGCGGTCACCGACCCCGCCGGGGCAGATTCGGGCTCCTACCGGGTGACGCGCGGCGGCTGGTACCGCTACGCGCGGAACTGCCGTTCCGCGTACCGCGGCGGCAACAGCCACCCGTCGCTCCGCGACGACTACCTCGGGTTTCGTCTCGTCTGCCTTCCGGATTGACAAGGAGCCTCGGCTTCGGTCAGGCCGGACGGGGCACGGCGCAATTGGGATGGTACAAGGTACAGGGTACAAGGTACATGCGTCTTGTGAATCGCGGACAGTTTCAAATTTCTTGGAAGAGGGAAGAACATTTCCCCTTGGGGCTTAGATAGATTTTCATAAGAGTCATTCTTTACAGCTTAAAACCATGAAACGAAATTCTTTAAATCTAGTTCTCTTGCTATGCGTGTGGCTTGCGGGCAGTCTTGGGATAGTCTGGGCGGTCGGTGCGTCGGTTTGTACTCAGTCATCGAAGCATTTCCCGCTGGATGTCCGGCAACCCAATGCTTCGCTGCCTTTTCGCGGGACATTGCGGATTTCCCCGAAGGCGGTCGGCAATGGAACCGCCGCAACTCTGCTGGTGGATGGCAAGGCGGCCGCCGGCTGGAGCCGCACAAAACCGATGTACGACTCCACCAAGCTTGCGGACGGCTGGCATGTTTTTACGCTGAAGGAGGCAGGCCAGGAGTCGTCCGTAAGAATCTATGTGCTAAACGACCCGAAGTATGTCTTCCAGGAAGGCATCGTGGATGGGAAGGTGGTCTGGCGTGCCGACAAGTTCCATCTGGTCAACGGATGGGTCTCGATCGAGGAGGGTTGCCAGGTGCTGCTTGAGGACGGCGCGAAGGTACTGCTGGCATACGGCGCCAATTTTACCGGCGAAGTGCAGCCCAGTGCGCTAGGTGCGCTTTCTCTTTTCCATCTGGTTCACCCGCGGATGCTGGAAAGCGATGGGAAGGAAACGGAGATTGTCGCACAGGGGGCGACAGTTGTCCCGCGTTGGCCCTGGAACGGGCTGGTGGACATCACCTATTCGGTGGATTTCGCATGTGGGGCGGATCCTTCCATTGAAGCCTGGACGAATGTGAGTGGCTGGGACTTCGTCCGCAGCCAGGCCGTCCCGATGTCAAGTCTGGTCGGTGATGGTCTGGATGCTCCGTTGGCTGCCGGGGGACCGTACAAGATTGTCTGGGACGCAGGAAAAGACATGCCGAATTTCAATTCGACCGCTTTTGCCGTGAGTATTCAGATGCAGTCGGACTATCTGGTCGTCGATCTGTCAGGTGGGCCGGAGGCGGAAAGCTACCCGGTGCGCTTTTCCACCATCGGTCCGAATTTGGCAGACGACGCCTGCCGGACGACGGAGCTGTGGCTTCGCCGCATCCCCCGGGGCACCTTCACCATGGGCAGCCCGAAGGACGAACTGGGGCGGGGTGCCGACGAGACTCAGCACCAGGTCACTCTGACGCCGTGCTACATCGGCGTCTTCGAGATGACGCAGAAGCAGTACGAGCTGGTGATGGGGAGCAACCCGTCCAAATACCAGGGCGACACGCGCCCCGTGGAGCAGGTCTCCTACGACGACCTGCGGGGGACCTCGGCGGAGGGCGGTGCGGGCTGGCCCGCCAAGGGCCATGCCGTGGACGCCACCTCCTTCTTCGGGGTGCTCCGCGCGAAGACGGGACTGGAGTTCGACCTGCCGACGGAGGCGCAGTGGGAGTACGCCTGCCGGGCGGGGACCACGACCGCCCTGAACTCCGGCAAGAACCTGACCGCAACCGACGAATGCCCGAACCTGGCGGAGGTCGGGAGGTACTACTACAACCGAAACGACGGCAAGGGCGGGTATGGCGAGCACACCAAGGTGGGCTGCTACCTCCCGAACGCCTGGGGGCTCTACGACATGCACGGCAATGTCTGGGAGTGGTGCCTGGACAGGTGGGGCGACTACTCGACGGATGCGGTCACCGACCCCGCCGGGGCAGATTCGGGCTCCACCCGGGTGGTACGCGGCGGCAGCTGGAACAACGTCGCGCAGGACTGTCGTTCTGCGTCCCGCAGCAGCAGCGTCTACGGCCCGTCGTACCGCAACAGCCTCATCGGGTTTCGACTCGTCTGCCTTCCGGCGGCCCAGGAGTAACGGCAGCGTCGGGGCGGGAGACGGGCGCGGTGCAATTGGGATGGTACAAGGTACAGGGTACAAGGTACATGCGTCTTGTGAATCGCGGACAGTTTCAAATTTCCTGAAGGGGAAAGAACATTCTCCCTTGGGGCTTGGATAGATTTTCATAAAGTCTTTTTTGCAAATTGAAAACCATGAAACGAAATTCTTCAAACATCATTCTCTTGCTATGCGTGTGGCTGGCTGGCGGTCTGGGGACGGCCTGGGCGGCGTTTTCGCCTGTCAAGAACACTCAATTTACGCCGATCCAGTTGGACGTGCGTCCGACGGAAGACGCATCGCTGCCTTACCGGGGGACCTTGCGGGTTTCACCAGTGGCGGAGGAGGCGAGAGATGACGCGGTGCTGACGGTGGACGGCGAGGTTGCCGATGGCTGGAGCGTCGCGGAGCCGATGTTCGACTCCACGCAACTTGCCGATGGCTGGCACGAGTTTACCCTCCAGGAGGGCGATGAGTCCTTCACAGTGCGAATCTGGGTGCTGAACGACCCGAAGTACGTCTTCCACGAGGGTATTGTGGAAGAGGACGAGACCTGGGGCACGGAGCAGGTGCATCTGGTCCACGGCTGGCTGTCGATTCCCGAGGGCTCCCAAGTGGTAATTGCCGATGGTGCGAAGGTGCTCTATGCCTCCGAAACGGGCTATGCGGGCGGCCGCGAGCCATCTAGCCAGGGTTCTCCGATTGTCATGAATCTGGCGGATCTTTGGCTGGACGGACGGACGACGGTGCTGGAGACGACGAGTTCCGAACACGAGGAGCGGCTCTCGGTGGTGGAGGTGACGCTTCAGAAGCGCTTCGTGCCGGAGGCGGGGGAGATTGTCGGCGCGGACACGCTTGCCAGCGGGAGTTCGCGCGTCTATGTCTTTTTGATTACGATGGCGGAGGGCAGCCGCTTTGTGACGGTGCCGGAGTGGTCGGTGGAGGGCGAAAATCCCGAGGCCGCCAGTGTGGATCCGGCGGGAAACCTCACCGCGCTGTATTGCGAGCGCGAAACGGAGGTGGAATTGTGCGCGACTTTTGCGGTGGACGAGGAGTCCGAGCCGGTGACAGTGCGGAAGACGGTGGTCATCCAGCCATCGAACATTGTGCCGACGACCTTCGAGCTGCGCAAGGGCTGGAACCTCCTGGCTTGCCCCTTCGGACGCCTGACGGAACGTAGCCGCGCGGACTTGCTGACGCGCTTTCAGCCCTACCACTATGACGCGGACACCCAGTCGTATGTGATGTCCGATGGAATGGAATACAACGACAGCATCTGGCTGCACGCCGACAGCGATGAGACGATTGTCCTGGATTTGATGACCAATCAGCCGGAGTAACTAGGAGTTCTAGTTTTTCTGGAACGCTTTGTTCCCCCACAAGGGTGCCTAGCTGAACTTTTGCTTAAAGCTTAAGGCTTTATTACACAAGAAGGTACCTGATTGCACTTCTACAAATTCTACGGGAGCTGCCGTCCCCATACCCCTGCGCTTGAAAAACCAGCTAAGTTAAGTGCCATCATAGGGAATATAGTTTTTCGCGAATGGCTTCGCCGCAACAGCTGACAACGGTGGCACATCGGGTACCCGTGCGGGCGCTAGCCGAACTAGCCGGACTCGATTATCTAGCCATCACTGCTCCACGGGAATGTCCTTTGGGGCAGTAGGATTGGTGGTGTCGGCGATGCGCAGGAAGCCGCAGCCCTCCACGGGGTTTGCCAGCACCCAGGTCCGTCGGAGCATCATGGCATTGGATTGATTCGGCGGAATGCGTCCGGCGATATCCGTCTGTGCTAGATTGGAGAGAATCCCCAGGCAGACGGGCAGGCTGGAATATTGCCAGGTGTTTGCGACGATATGTAGCGGCTCGCCCGACTGAACATGGCGTTGGATGGTATGGACGGTGCCCCACTGCTCGTGGAGTGTCATGCCGTAGGGTGGGCGGTCCTGTCCACCGGTGAGTGCCAAGTGGCTTAGGAATACAACTATGGAGACGGCACCCAGAGCGCACCAGATGCGCCAGGCAAGGCGTCCAGACTTATGGTCAATCAAGGTGGATGCGCCGAACGCCGCCAGCAGAAGCGTGCTGATCAGCACGGGCTGGTGGTAGTGCGGAAAGAACTGCAGTCGCGTCGCCAGAACGAAAAGGATCTGCATCACGATATTGACGATGGCGAAGACGCCGATCTGTCCGTCAGGTTCGCGGCGCAGTTGCCAAGTGGTCACCACCCCTGCCGCCAGTAGGCAGATGGTCACGGCGAGCATAGCGTAGCCAAGCGTGCGCCACAGCGGTTTCCAGAGTGACGGGAAGTCGGCGATTGGCGTGGTCATTTGGTCGTCCTCGAAGGTCGCGCTGGTAAGCAGTGTCGGGAAGTTGAAGGCGTTCTTGGCGCCCTGCCACACGGAGACTTTTGCGGTGCGGTTGAAGGTGTCCTGCTGCGCGAAAGCCTGCCGCGTCTGAATGAGCCGCGGGATCAGGATGAGCCCCAATAGCACGCTTCCGGCGGCGGCGACGCCGAGGATGCGCTTCCAGTCACGGCGCAGGAGGTCGCGGTGCGCGACCAGCAGGAAGACGGGCAGGGTGGCGAGGAAGGGCAGGGCCATCGTGTGCAGCCAGACCGCCAGGATTCCGCAGAGGATCGAGGAACCCAGCAGGAACGTCCGTCGGCGGGCGGGGCATTCGTCGTCAAGATATGCCATCAGCGCAGTGATGGAAGCCAGTTCGAGTGGCAGCTGGAAGACGTTGTCCCAGAGGCATCGTGTCCAGTGCCAGCAGTATGGCGCAAGCAGGAAAAGCAGCATGGGCAGCCGTTCGTGGATAACCATCCGTCGTGCGAGACAGCGAAGCATCGCCAGGGAGGAAAGCCCTACGATGAGGGTTTTCAGTACTACAATATATATAGGATTCGGCGTGACCATCTGGAGAAGCTGGTAGAACCAGATGGCGATGGGGCCATAGGCCTGCCCCACTGAACCGACCAGGCCGGTCTTTGCCCATGTGAGCATCCGGTTGGACTCGAAGGCGTGTGCCTGCAGCAAGGCCTCGTCGCCCATCAGTCCGATATACGATGGCAGGGCGAAGAGCAGCACCAATGCCAGCAGAATTGGCCAGTGTTGTTGAGCGAATTTGAGCGAATTTGAGCGAATTTGAGCGATAGCGAGGCGTAGGCTGTTCAGCACGTTGTCGCGGGCGGCGAAGAATCCTACTCCCAATAGTATTATCACATCCGACCACGGCTGGAAGCCCAAGAGAGTGCCTAGTGAAACGGGTCGGACGGTTTGCGCGAAGGCGGGCAGACTTCGGAAACCATGCAGGAACCATGTCCAGTAGGTGGCGTAGGGATTGAAGAGAATTTCGGAGGCTAGCGGCGAGAGGCTGGCGATCACGAGCATGTTGGCGGCGGAGAGGAGCCACAGTGCCACTGCGGTCCAGCGTTGCCAGCGCTCGCGCATTGGCGCAGAAGCGGCGAGGAACGCCCAGGCGGGGAAGGCAATCAGAAGGTATCGTGGACCGATTCCGCTGCCACCGTGCCAGCCGTTGAAGGAGGCGTTGAGCGCGAGGCTGATCAGGAACCAGCCTCCTGCAAGAAGCGCCAGCGCACGGCGTTCGCCACCACGCCGCCAGAGTTCCCGACAGCCGGGAAGGGCGAAGATGCAGAGCGGTGCGCACCAGAGGAGGCCGTGCGGCATTCCAATCAGCAGCCGTGCCAGCACATTGGTGTTGAAGCCGGCGACGATGCCTCCGGCGGCCTCCGCATCCAGAAAACCCGGGTTATTGAAGAAAGTCGCTGGAAGGAAGGGATTTCCAAAGCATTTCCAGTGGTAGAAGCAATAGAGGAACAGCGGGAGAATGCCCCCCAGGGTGAAATGCAGGAACTCCTTCCAGCGTTTTTGGAGGAGGAAATAGAGCGCGAAGCAGGGGATTGCCGCGATGGCAAGGTAGTCCGTGACCACTGCCAGCCCTGCGAACAAACCCACTAGGAAAGGTGAGAGGCGAGAGGTGAGAGGTGAGAGGTTGGGGGTGGGTGGTGAGAGGCGAGAGGTGGGTGGTTCGGTGCTCGCGGCGACATGCCACGAGTAAAAAAACGCCGCCGCCAGCAACGCCGCGGCAAGGTTATGCCCCCACATCGCTCCGGCGTAGGGCCAAAGCGGCGTGGCGAACACCAGTGCCAGCGACCAGAAGAGCGAGCGGTTCGGGGACACCCCGCATTTCTTCAGAAGTAAAAAGAAAATCATCGCAAGCACCGCCGTCGGGACGGTACTGCACCAGAAGTTCACCCACCAGAAGTTCACTGCCTGGAGGCGCGGACAGGGAGCGTGGCGGAGGATCACGCGCTCTGCCCAGTAGAGCGGCGCATAGACCAGTGCGCCCAGGAACATCGTGCCGGGCGCCTTGTTGGAATAGTAGTGCCCATCCGCTTGCGCCCAGTCGCCGGTGTTGATGTTGTGCTCCGGGTCGGGGAGATAGTCGTCGATGCAGAAAGTGCCATGTTCGGCGAGTGCCTGGACGGAGTCATACCGCGCGGTCTGGTTCCAGAGTCCTTGCGAGAAGAACCACGCGCACGCCAGAAGCGTGAGAAGGAAGAGCTTGTGGGAGTTCATAGTGAATATTTCTTTGAGAAAAGGGAATCGTCGGTTCTTTCCCATACTGTAGCCTGAATCCGTGAATTGTCCCATTGGCGGCGGCGATCGGGGCACGGGTGCTGCGGCAGAATTGGCTTTCATGGATGGTGGGTTTCCCCCGACCACCCACCCCATTCAAATTTAATGCGCAGAAGCGGGGAATGCAAGCCCGTTCTCGGAAAGTCATGGAAGTCATGAGAACATTGGGAAAGTATTGCCGAAGCAGGGAATAGGGGAGACTTTCGCCTGCCAGCACAGGCCGTGCGCTTTTTGCGTGTTTCGCGGGAAATTTTAGGGAATTATATCTTTAAGTTGCCTACTTGGATAAATGGGACGACAGTGGCTTGCGATTACCTTGTCCCGGATGTCCCGGATGTCCCGGAAATCAGGCAACTTAACGATATAATTCCCAAATTTTAACCGGACAGCTGTGAAAACAGGCAAATTAAGATACAATTTCCAATAGGATCCGGCAGTTTTTCCGTCCCCATACAGAGAGCGGTGCTGGCCGTGCTTCGGCGCGGCCAGCACCCTGTTCTTTCTCGCCCGCAGACAGACGAGTTCGGTGGTTTTGATGCGAATGCAGACTATTCCCAGATGGTCATACGGATGGGGGAATGGAGCCAGTAGCCCGTGCCGGGGACTGCCAGCTCCTCGGCGAAGAGATGGAATATCACCCCATTTTTCCAACGCCAGCCATCGCTCACGCCTTCGGGCAGGGCCGCCGCATCCTTGGTCCCATAAAGCGGCGTGACCAGATTCCAGCCCTTCTCCAGCGTGACGGCGGTGGTCTCCAGCGGAATGCCAAACAACACCAGCGGTTCGGGCGCATCGGAAGACTCGTAGAGCCAGAATGCCTTGCCGGGTACGGTCTCGGTGTCCGGCAGGAAACACTGGCACTCCGCATCATAGCGCATCGTGGTGTACTCGGCCAGCCTCGCCAGGCTTTCATCCGCCAGCTCAAACGGAATGCCAATCAGATTCCAGCCGTTCGTCAGCGGGATTGCGATGGCGCAACGGCGATCCACCGTGATGGTGAATTCGGCGGTGGCCTCATGCGGGTCGGCCACGCCGCTGGTGGTGCCGTTGTCCTGGATGGCGACCTTCACCTTCGCGCTGGCGCCAGGCGTGGCGTCGGCCTTGATGGTATAGGTCACGGTGACATCCTTGCCAGCGACGGTGGCCGCCGGCGCGACCGCGAAGATGTCATCGGCATCCTCTATGACCTCGGCACTCGCCTCGGAGAGCTCCTGCGCGTCCGCGTTCTCGCCCATCGTCGCCGTGGCGGTGACGCTCAGCTCTCTGCCCAGGTCCTCAAATAGCACCTCCTGGTCTTCAATGGCCAGGCCCGGTGCGCTGTTGACCTCGGTGATGACCAGCGTGACAGTCGCGGTGTTCACGGCCGCCGCGCCGTCTTCATCGGTGACCGTGACCGTGAAGCCCACGATGTCGCCGGTCTCGGCAGTATTGTAGTCGGCGGCCGGCGTGAAGGAAATCTCGCCGGTGGCCGCGTCAATCGCGAGAGCGCCGACGCCTTCGTCGATCGCGCTGACCGCGTAGGCCAGGCTGTCCACGCCGTCCTCCGCATCCACGTCGGTGGCGATGGCGCACATCGTGTTGCCGGAAGAATTCTCGGCGACGGTCCAGGTATATTCCAGGCTTTCCGTGGTGTCCGCGGCCGTCTGGTCGCCCAGCGCACTGAAGCAGGGCGCGGTGTTGCCGACCACCACCGAGGCCTCGGTCCCTTCTGTGGAGTACATTTCATTTTCTCCGTAGGGATTGCTGCCTGCGTAGGCGATGACCTTCACGGTGTAGCCCTTCCTGATTGCCTCGGTGTCATTCAAGGCGGCGGAAGTCTCGTCCAGCGGGGTGAAGCTCTCGCCGTCCGCACTGTAGGACCATGCGTAGGCGTAGCCGGTGATTTCGTCGCCGTCCGCGTCCGCGCCACCGGAGGCCGCCGCCACAATCGCATCTCCGTGGACTGGCACGGCAGGGCTCGGCGCAACTGCGGCAGGCGCGGTGGGCAGCCGGTCGGTGTCTTCGACGGTGATGTTGAATTCCAGCGAAGCCTCTTCGCCGGTCAGCGCGTCGGTCGCCGAGACAGTCACGGCGAACCCGCCGGACGCCGTGCGCGGGCTGCCGGCGATGGTGTCGTAGCCGCGAGTGGCGATGGTCCAGGTTGCCGAGCCCTCCCACGTGCCCGCATCCACCGAGCCGACATCCTGCCCGGCCGCTTCGTAGCCCCAGCCCTCCGGGACGACGATGGACCAGGCGCTCACGCCGGCCGGATAGACGCCCGTGTCCGATGCGTTCACGGTCAAGGCGAAGGAAGTGGGGTTGCCCTCTGCATCGACTTCCGCGACAGTGACCAGCGTGGAGTCCCCGGCGGCCGCCAGCGCCGGCGGGGGATCCGTGACATAGTTCACCTGGACCGTAATCGCGATGAAGTCCTCGGCGGAGGCGGCGGTCACATAGAAGACGACCACGTCGTCAGAGTCCTCTCCGGCGGCAATCACGCCTTCCGGCACAGTGTAGTCGAGGGTGTAGACTCCATCCAAAAGGCTGACGGAAGCGGAACCCGCCATCGGGCCGGTGCCGCTGACCGTGCAGGAGTCCACGGCGGTGCTGCCATCTGCGGAGACGCGCAGGTCGGCCAGGCCGTCCGCATCCGTGGCGGTGAAGGTGGCGGTTGCCGTAGTCGCGATTCCGTGAATGAGCTTGAGGCTTCCTGTGGCCGTGGGGACTTCCGGGGCAGTGTTTTCAACGGTGATGGCGACGATGCTGCTGTCCACTTCGTAGTCGCCGAAGCTGGAGCTCGCCACACCCTTGGCGAAGATGATGCTGCCCTTGGCCAGCGCGGGCTGGACCGCGCTCCAGTCCTGACCGTCTTCGGACCACCAGGTCCCGACAGCGGCGGTGTCCTCCGCATCCGGGTCTGTTGCGCTGCCTTCCGCAACCAATTCGGCGTTGGTCTTGACCGTCAATGCGGACGACTCGCCATTCACTGCGAAGGCCACGCCCGTGATGCGCTGGTCGGTGTCCGTGACATCCAGGGCGTTCGTCAAGGTGTATTCGTCTTCTCCTTCGGTGGCCGCCAGCGTCAGGGCATAGGTCTCGGAGGTGTCCGGATGAACTACCGCAGTATAGGGGAGGGCGGAGCCTGACGGAGTGAAGGTGTAGGTGGTTGCCTCGCCCGTGGCCTCGCCATGGCTCAGCGTTCCCGGCACGATGATGGTTTCGGTGCCGCCCAGCGCGACCGTGGCCGTTTCGTTCAGATATCTGCCGCCATCCACGTCTGTGACGGTGAAGGCGAGGGTGCCTCCCAAGGGGGCGCCTTCCACGGCAACCAGGCTATTGGAGACCAGCGCCAGCGCCAGCGGATCGTCCACTGAGTTCACAGTGATGGTGAAGGCCACTTCGGTGTCGGTGTCGGCGATGGCAGTGGAGTGCGCCACGGCGGTCACCGTGACGGCGCCGTGCCAGTTCGCCGTCGGGGTGAAGACCAATTTCCCGCTTTGGACCTCGATGGCGCCAGCGGTGGTGTCGGCCAGCACCGCATCCGTGAATTCAACCTTGGTGGTTGCCACGAGCGCGAGCGCATTGTCATCCCAGGCAAGCGCCTCGAAGTTGTTTTTGTCCGTCGCGGAGATGGTCAGTGCGGTGTCCTCGTCGGTCGCAAAGACTGCATTGGAGGCGACCTGGAATTCAAAAACGGGATGGCTGGCGGGGGCCCAGGCGATGTCGTCCACCCACGCGCAGTCCTGGTTGTCGGAGTTGGATTCGTCCTTGGAATAGATCCATGAGAGAAAGTGGTCCCCTGCGCCGGAGATGGTATATGTCTTCTTGACCCAGCCGATTATGCCGGAGATGGGATCCCCCTGGGGCACGTTGTCAATGGCGAAGGAAAGCTCGTCAAAACCGTCTTCGGAGGAGACTTTCCAGTAGAAGGTCAAGATTCCTTCCCCGGTGACTTTTGCCATCAGAAGGGTGGATTCTTCGTCACCAATTGCGCCGGACTGCATGGCGGAAGGCGAAGTATGGTAGGTCTTCTTTTTCAGGGACCAGGGGGTGCCGCTGACGAGTGTGCACATCGTGATTCCGTACCCGGATGTCACTGCGGCCGCCTCGGGAAGCTCCCGGAGGACGAAGAGTCTGCTGACTGCGGTATTGGATGCACCCTGTTCGTCGTGGAAAGCACGGACGGACAGGACGGCGTCAGTGGTCAAGGTCAGTCCCTCGTCGGGGAAGACGGGGCTCGCCGCGGTCGGCGTGGTGCCGTCAGTGGTGTAGCGCAGCGTGGCGTCTGGTGTGGCGCAGCTTGCCGTGACAGTGCAGCTGCCCAGGAAATACCCTGTCCGGCCGGTGCTTAGGATGGGTGTGGCGACTTCTTTAACCCCTAGGAACTCGCGTGCCTCGTCGAGATTCAATGGTCCGAGGTTGTAGCGGAGGCTCTTGCCTGCGGCGACGTCCTCCGGGGCGATGACTGCGATGAACGGCAAATAACCGCCTTGACCATTGGTGAAAGGCACCCAGGCATTTGAGAAGTCCACATTGCAGTACCACAACTCGTAGTTTGCCAGCAGAAATGTCTTGATGGCGCTGGATTCGCAGACGGTATGACGGAAGTAGTTGGTGTTGCTGCAGCTGTCGCGGCCTGCCACCATGAGGATCAGCTTGCCGGACGCATTCGCGGCCGCCGCGGCGTCGTCCAGGTCGGTGTGCCAGGCCAGCGGCTCGGCCTCCATGACCTTCAGGCAGAGGGTCTTCTTCACGCAATTTCCGGCAGTGTCAATGGCGGTCAGATAAAGCAATGCGTTGTCGAACATGTCTTCGTCCGGCGTGAGGGTTAGCGTGCGGGTGGCGCCGCTGCCGGAAATGGCAATCCCGTCAGCGGGCAGGATGTCCGGGCGGCTGCAGGAAACCGTCAGGCTCTGGAGGTCATTTGTGGAGGAGACGGTGGCCGTGGCAGCCTCGCCGTCGATGCTGGTCAGAACACTTTCCACGGTAATGACCGGAAGGGCCGTCGGCGCATCTTTGACTGTGACGGTGACAGGTGCCGAGGCCGCCTGCCAGACGCCATCCACCTTGGCCTCCAGGGTGTAGCTGTTGGTGCCGGACTGCCCGGTGAGCACATAGCTCCTCGCGGTCCCGGAGATGGCGTCGCTTACGACGGTGGTGCCGCGCTTCAGCCGGAAGGCCTGCGCCGTGAGGCGCTTCGGGAAAGCCCAGGAAAGGGTGAAGGAGGTTGGTTGCTCAACGGAGATCGGGTCGAAGGCGGGGATGGGTCTGGGCATCAGGTTTGTCGTGGCACTGACGATAATCGTGCCATCCGTGCCGTCGGTCAAGAGATACCATCCGTCGTCGAGGCCGCCCCACCCATAGTTGAAGTGGTAGTAGTCCAGACCGTCCTCCGTTCCCAGCCCGTCCGCGATGAAGGCATGGCCGGGGAAGGCGACGATTGCGGGGCGTCCTTCAACCATGTCCGTGCGGATGCGGGAGAACAATGTCGCCTGCCTGCAGTATCCCACATAGCCTTGGCGCGAATCGCCATACGTGCCCTGTGCATATCCGAGGTATTGCGCCAACAGCTCATGGATGTGGGCGGAGGAGGCCGAAGTCCCGTCCAGCTCGAAGTCCGCCCCGACGAGCGTCCCGGCCTCCGTCAGGAGGCGTGCGACTGGCAGCGCGGTGGCGATGCTCGCCGTGCCGTCATATTCGTCGGCCATCTGGCTCCAATGGTACGGGAAGGAGAAATCCGCGTATAGATCTGCTGTGATCTCCCCCTCGTTGTCCGAAAAAGTCACAGTGCCATTTCCCGCGACCGGCCACTCGTGGTATTTCATCAGCTGCGAGATTGCGACTGCCACACAGCCGGTGATGGAACGCTCCCCATCGAAGGGATCGGATGGACAGAAGAAATTGTACGGCAAATCCTGATGCCATTCAGTGGTCAGCATCGGTTGCCGGATGATGGTCGACGGGTCGTCTTCCGGGAAGGCCCGCAGTTCGGAGAGCAGCGACGCCCAGCGCGCCTGGTTGGCCGCAGCGAAAGAGTTCCCGCGTAGCTCTGGTCTGGCCAGTTCCTGCTGGAAGAGATCTGCCTGTCTGTCCAGCATCGCGCCCAGCGGCTTTGTTTTGTCCGGGTTGAAGGCGTTGGCGGGGTCAAAGGCGACCACGGGCGGCAGCGCCGTGTCGGTGGTCATGATCAAATAGCCGCCGGAGGATAAATTCACTTGCCAGAAGGCCGCGGACGAACCGCTGACCAGGCGCCCAATCGACACCGGTTCCGCATCGGGCGCCTCCAGTTGGAAGACCGCATTCCCTGAAAGCCAGCGCCGGGCGGCGGTGAGGACTTCCTCGCTGCCGACCTCAGCCGCATGCAAGGAAATCAAGGCAATGACGAGAATAAAAACAAACTGGGAAAAAAGACGATTCCAAAACGACGATTTCATCATGGCGAAAGACGGGAAAGGCAATCTTCAGAAAGCAAGACCGGAGGCGATTTTAATAAAATAGTGTTATGGAATGTGTTTGCAATACAATAGGCACAAAAATTCCCATTGGGAATGGAGAGGAATATATGGGAATGATAGTAACAATTCAGAACCGTCTTGTCCACAACACACACAAAAACAAATGGAATGACCATTTCCGGCGTCTTGAAATGCCTGCAGTCATTTCCCCGCGAAACACGCAAAAGGCTCTCTTACGCAAGGAAGCCTCCGGGTCCTGCGGACCGAAGAGGTGCCTGGTCCCAACCGGCCCACGACACCTCCGTCGCCCGCTTCGCGTGCGGTCGGCTTCCTTGTTTCGCATGGCCTTTCCTTCTTATGTCAGTGGAACGGGATTCACCATGTCACCAGTGGCAACAGCACGGATTTCTGGATTTCTGATTCCCATTCCGGAGTTGTCAAATGACTTTCGGGAAAAGAAATCAGAATCTCAGTTTGGGAATTATATCGTTGAGTTGCCTGATTTCCGGAAAATTTCCGGGACATCCGGGACATCCGGGACAAGGTAATCGCAAGCCACCGTCCCAATCGTCCTACAGGTCCCAATCGTCCCAAGTAGGCAACTTAAAGATATAATTTCCTTTTTATAGGATGCTTTCATAATCGATTGAAATGCAAACAAAACAGGAATCCGGCGTGGCGTTTTTCAGCGCCAAGTCACAGCGGGTATTTCACAAAGCCAGGGTCTCGCCGTCTATAATCACAGAGCGTGTGTGCCGGCGTTGGTTCGCCGGCACACACGCTCTGCAGGTCGTCGTGTCTTACTCTTCGATGACGAAGGCGGGAGTCTTGGGCATCGTCACCGCACGCAGCTGCGGCTGGTACATCGCCTCGACTTGGGCAGGCGGAATCTGGAAGACCCCCGGTGTCACCGCGCGGACCTGGTAGGTGATCTGGCGGGGCATGGTGGAGCCTTCAAAGTCGCCGAACCACAGCAGGCGGTCAAAGCGCTTCTCGATGAGCCTCGCGGTCAGTTCCACGGAGGACTTCTTCGAATTCCGGATGGGGAGATTGTAGCGGGTTAGCAGCTTCTCGTCCTCGATTTCCAGCCCTGCGGGCAGGAGGTCGGAGATGACGAGGTGTTCGGCGGCGCCGCCGCTCAGCAGGATATGCACGGTGAGCAGATCTCCGACGCGGCAGGAAGTCACGGGCGAGCCATCCTTCGCCAGATACGCGCGGCTGATCTGAAGTCCCGCCGCAATGTCCTGCGCGGTGTCGACCTTTTTCCGGCAGGCATGCATGACGCTTAGCGGCTCGGTGCCGGTGTTCCACACGGTGTAGGTGCCTTTTTGGGTCACTTCGATTGGCGTGTCGCCGCCGAACTCCAGTTCCTTTGCAATGCCGTCCGCGGAGGTCAGCACTGCGGCGAAGGAGGACTCTCCCTGCGTTGGCAGGGTGAGGAGGTATCTGGAGAGCCCCAGTGCATACCATGCGTGTTCCTGCGTGGTGAAATACGCGTCGTTCTGCGCGAGGGAGTCCAGCGTGTTGGCCAATTGAAGGTTGCGCGGGTCCTCGGGCAGGAGGTCGGAGAGCAGCCACAGCGCCAGGCCGGTGCGGCGGACCGCGCTGTCCAGCGAGTAGGACTCCGCGGGGGCGCGGGTGAATTCCTGGTCGGAAATCTGCTGCCACAATTCAATGCCCTCGGCGGAGAAGCCGCCGCGGATGAGCGCCATCGCCGCCAGGAAGGCCGTGAACGGCTGGCAGCTTTCCTCCCCCAGCGGCAGCAGCTGCGCATATTCCTTGACGTAGGTCGGGGAGAGCAGCGACAGCGTGTAGAGCGCCAGCGCGCGCTCGACCTGGTCTTTCGTGCGGTCGTTGATGAAAAGCCGCAGTGTCTGCGTGAGCTGACGGCGCTGCCGGGTGGCGATGGGGAAGCCTGCGCGGACGCTCTCCGCCTGGAAGAGGAAGGCGAAGAGCGATCCGGCCTCCCAGGGCTCGGTGCCGTTCGGCCACATGGAATACCAGTGGTTGGCCGTGCGGTATGCGTAGAAGCGGTCCAGCGTCTCGCCGACCACCTGCCGGGCGCCTGCGCGAAGATGATCCGGAAGGCGGCCGCTGGCGATGAGGTCGGGGATGGCCAGTTGCGGGAAGGCCGTGGCGGTGATCTGCTCGATGCAGCCATGCGGGTAGTCGTTCAGCCACTCCCAATGGCGCAGGAGGCGTATCACCGGCGAGCCGATGCGAACCAGGTCCGTCGCCTGGCCGGACAATTCGAAGACGAGCTCTTCGCCCGGCTGCAGAAGCCGGGTGTCGCAAATCGGCTGGGGCGGCAGGACGGAACGGACGGTGATCGTCGTGCGCTTTTCATAGCGCCTGCCGTCATCGGTTTCTACGGTCAGCAGGATCGGCAAGGCGCCTTCCGCCGTGTCCTCCGGAATGGCCAGCTGCGTCGAGATGTCTGCGGAGTCGCCTTTGGCCAGGGTGACTTCGCCGGTGGCGGGGCGGAAGCCCTCCAGCTCTCGTCCCGCAGACCACTTCAGGTGGGCGTTTTCGAGGTCGTGGTTGAAGATGGTCGCCCGAAGGAGCATGGTGTCGCCGGGGGCGATTACGCGCGGTGCGACCATGGTGATGGTCACCTCGTCGTGCATCACGATGTCTTTTTGCGCGCATCCCAAGTGGGTGGTGGCGTCGGTGGCGACAGCCATCAGCCGGACAGTTCCCGCAAATCCAGGCAACGGCAGGGTGGTCTTGATGCAGCCGGCCTCGTCGGAGCGGAACAACCCCAGCTGGACGAAATGGCGCGGCTCCTGGTCGTTGGCGAGCCTGCCCTGGAAATCCGCCGCCTTGTCGGCGGATGCATACGCGCCGCCGCCGATCTTGCCGTTGACGACGCGGAGCATCGGGTAGAGCCGCGGGTAGAGATTGGCCAGCTCAAACGGGCATTCCGGGTCGCCGAAGAAGCTCAGGAAGGCATCCGGTGTCGAATAGCCGGTCAGGGCCAGAATCCCTTCGTCGACTGCCCAGAGCGACACTTCGCCGGAGACAGGATTGCCGTCGGAGTCTTTCAGCGTGACGGCAAATCCCACTTCTTCGCCAGGGTGCGCCTGCGAAGGCGCGTCCACGGAGATGGCGAGCCGGTTGGCGCTTTGGTCGATGTCGATGACGGCGATGCCGCTGAGGTATGGGGGGTCTTGCGGCGTGCCGTTGGCATCCACTTCGAAGGCGCCCACGGCCGTGACCCCGACATGCCAACGGGTCTGGCAGAGTCCTTCGGGAATGTCGATGTCGATGGTGTTGACGCCGACCTCCAGCGGCTGGCTGGCAGTCCGCAATGGCGTGTGATGGGAGCCGCAGACCACCAGGCAGGTGCCGGCGAAATCCGACTCGAAGGAGAGATGCGCGGTCTGGCCGGGGCGGTATTGGCTGGCATCCAGCGTGAAGGTCAACCGGGAGGGGCTGGGGGAGCGCTCGCCGGTTTCACTGTAGTAGTGCCAGCATGGCATCTCGTTCAGGAGCCGCCCTTCGGGAGTGCGGATGGAAAGGGAATAGCTCCCGTACTCGGGCAGCTCCACCCAGGCGCAGCCATCCGCGTCAGGCTGGACTGTCGGCGAGCCGACGTCCGTCAGAACCTTCTGCCATTCGCGGCGGTAGGTGTCGTCGTCTTGCTGTCGCAACAGATATTCCCAGGTGACTTTTTGGACCGCCACGGTGAGCGATTCGGGGAGCGCCGTCTCCCGGTTCTGGTTGTCCAGCGCGACGAACTGCAGCTGGATGCGGTTTCCCTCCTCCTTGAGGACGCGGCTTCCGAGGCAATACGGGAAAGTGTCATATCGGGAGATGGCATGCGCCGTGACGGGACGCGCCCCGGCCGGATTGACCGTCGCCTGCACGGTGACCTTCAGCGGCAGGGCGGGGAGGTACTCGTTCTTCTCCAGTTCGGGGAGATCCAGCTGGAAGGCGACCTTGCCCTGTGCATCCGTGGTGCCTCTCAGCTCTTGGTTCTGTTTGGGGATGTAGTAGTCGTTTTCCAAATGACCGAACAGGAAGTCGCGGAGATGGTCCGGCGGGGCGATGGTGTACCAAGCGCAACTGGCGTTCAGCGTGACCGCGGTGTTCTTGACAGGCGGTCCGAAGTAGTAGTTGGACTGCACGGATACGTCTACCAGACTCTGCTGGGATATCTGGTCGGGAAGCTCGATGCGGGCGGTCAGCTGGTCCGGCACGAAGTTGGCCACGAGGATGCCGGTTTTGGCGATGCTGATCTTGTCGCCGGGCTGTCTTAGTGCCGCCGTATAGTAGCCCAGGGGGGCCTGGTTCGAGAGCTTGGCGGCGACCTGCAATACGCCGAATTCATCGGTGGTCACCATCTGGGTGGTGACGGTGTTGTGGCGCGGGTCAAGAAGCGTGAATTCCAGGGGGAGGTTGGCGAAGGGGCGGTTCTCGGCAGGGTTCCGCAACAATGCGGTGAAGGTGACTTCCTCGCCGGGCAACACGGCTCCTCGGTCGCCGAAGAGGCACCCCTGGGGCGCCTTCGCGTCCTGCACGGAGGTCATTTTGCCATTCTGGTTGACATGGCTCCAGTCGAAGTCCAGGTATGATACGTCATTGTCTTTCGGATTGCGGGCCAGCAGCAGCATGGGAGAGTCGTCCTCGTCCTCCTGCGGCAATACCCGTAGCCGCGCCTCGCCGTGGGAGTCGGTGACGCCCTTGGCCAGGCATTGGAATTTCCGGCTGTAGAGCTCCAGCTGGACTCCGGGGATTTCCTGTTCCGGATGCTCCAGGCTGCGGACTTGGCAGAGGTACTCTCCGCTGGCGGCGGTCAGGAAGAGTGAGAGGTCGGTGACCACGATGTGCCGTATCTCGTTGCTATAGTAGCTGCGGCGGTGCGGATTCTCAATCTCAATGACATAGAGGCCGGGGCGGTCACGCGGGATGCCGACTTGCGCCAGGTCGAGGCTGCTGGCGAGCTTCTCATTTTCGATGTATGGGATTTCAATCTTCTGGCTGCTGATTTTATGTGTCCAGCGCTCGCCCTCTTCATAGTAGCCGCCGAGGCGGCGAAGGTAATTCAACAGCGTGGCAGGATACGCCTCATAGACCGTGCATTGCGCCTTCTCGGTGATGTTGGTGGCCTCCAGGGGGAGTTCCCAGATGGGCGCATGCAGCGGGAAGAAGGTCCCCTGCGAGGCGAACTTCATCCTTGGCGGAAGGTCGGGGCAGGCGAGGTTCAGGGTGTAGTCGTTTTCCAATCGGGCCTTCGAATGCTTTCCTGGAAAACCCGCCTTGAAGGTGATGGAATATATCCCTCCCGGCCGAAAGTCGCTTGAGGAGAGACAATAATAGCAATTGTAGCGGTGCTGGAGACGAAACTTGACATTCGGGGTGATTTCAATCAGCTCCGGGTCATACTGGAAATCTTCTATTCTATCTGAGAAGACCAGCAGGATGTCGTTTCGGTCCTCGAAACGATGTCCAAGGATGCCGAAGAAATCATCGGGAAGCGACTTGCCGGACTGGTCAAGGCCGAGTGCGACGATGATGCGGCTGCGCTCCGCCGTTGACAATTCGTAGAACGGGTCGATGTCATCGATGGTGAGCGCGGAAATGAAAGGCGAGAAAAAAGACAGCAGAACGAAGAGGAGGGCGAAACGACAGGTGAGGGATAATCTCATTTTTGTGGCTGGGGATATTGTTGGGGTGGAGGTTGCTGGAATTTCCGCATGAGCGGTTGAAAAGTGTTACAGATAGGGGTTTGACTGCCGTTCGGCGGCGATGGTGGTGGATTCGCCATGGCCGGGGTAGACGGCGGTCTCGCCCGGCAGCGGGAGAAGCTGTTCGCGGATGGAACGCAACAGCGTGGGCGCATCCCCGCCGGGGAAGTCGGTGCGGCCGATGGAACCGGCGAAGAGCGTGTCGCCCGTGAGCACGAAGTGCTCCTGCGGGAAGTAGTAGCAGCATCCGCCGGGAGTATGTCCCGGCGTGAAAAGGACCTGGAAATCAAAGTCCGGCAATTCCGGCGACTCCTGGACGTAGCGGGGCAAATTGGGTATGGCGGGAAACCATGGCAACACCGCATTGTCCGGCGAGTCATAGACGACATGCTCCTCCGCGTGCATCCACAGCGGAATGGGGTATTCTTCCAGAAGTTCCGGAAGGGCGCCGATATGGTCCACATGCGCGTGGGTGAGCAGCACCGCCTGGGGAATGAGTCCTTGCTGGCTTATCGCCGCCTGGATGCATGGATACTCGTCACCGGGGTCGAAGATCAGTGCATGGCGGTTTTCGGGATTCGACAGGATGTAGCAATTCTCCTGGAAGTCTCCGACCACAATGGGAGTCAGCTTTAGCATCAATACAAGGTTAAAGGTTAAAGGTTAAAGGTTAAAGTCAGGTCTCAGGATTCAGGTCCCAGGTCTCAGGTCCCAGGTCCCAGGTCAGAGGGACGCGCTTCCGCGCGTCCTGCGCAGGCGAAGAAGCCGGGGCGAGTTGCTGTCCCCCCCTGAGGCCCCCTGTCCCCTGCGGCCTCAAAGCCTCTCCAGGATCGCCTGGGCGGCCTCCTCGGGACTGGCCTGGCCGCAGCAGGCCAGCGGGTCTTTGCGCGGACACTCCCGCCGGAAGCAGGGCGCTTCCGGACAGCGGCTTCGAACCACATGGTGCCGTCCGGCGGGGCCATAGGGACCGGTCTTGTCCGGGTCCGTGGAGCCAAAATTGGCCACGCAGGGGATACGAAGCCCTGCCGCGATATGCATCGGGCCGCTGTCGTTGGTGAAGAGTGCCTTCGAACGAGCAAGCAAGGCGGCCAGCGTCCCCAGGTCGGTCTCCCCTGCCAGGTTGACGATTCCCTCCATCGCCGCGGCCGCGCACACCTCCTGTGCACGGCCGCGTTCGTCTGGCGAACCAAGCAGCCAGATGCGCACCTCAGGGCATTGGCTGCGAACTTGGCGCAAAACCTGCGCGAAGAACTCGGGCGCCCAGGATTTGCTTGACCAGCGGGACGCGCAGCCAACAGCCAGCAGCGGCCCGCCGTCCAGACGATGGCGCTGGATGCA
Source organism: Victivallales bacterium (assembly GCA_017417585.1). Classification (GTDB taxonomy): domain Bacteria; phylum Verrucomicrobiota; class Lentisphaeria; order Oligosphaerales; family Oligosphaeraceae; genus RGIG1601. Next base: position 43,240 of record JAFPYX010000094.1, on the reverse strand, counting down.
TTCTTCCGCGCCGTCCTGCCATTCTTGCGGCAGGGCGAGGAGTGGCTCCGGCGGGTTGTCAACCGGAGTGAGGCCCAGTTTTTCCAGGAGTGCCCGTGCCAGATAGCGGTTCTTGTCGGCGGCGTGCGTCATTGACGGTGGCGTCTCGATGGCGTGGTGATAGGCGAAGGTCGCTCCTTCGCGGGCCTGGGCAAAGCCGATGCGCATTCTGGCGTGGGCCAGCCAGGTGATGATGCCGCTGCGAAGAAGCCCCTGGAAATCTATGACCGCGTCATACTCGTCGGAGCGAAGGTCATGCAGAAAGCCGCGCAGTGCGCGTAGGCTGAATTTCCCCAACGCCTTGCGCGGGAAAGGGATCACCTTCTCCAGCCGGGGATACAATTGGACAATCTGCGCGAGGGAGTCGTTGGCTACCCAGGTGAGCCGGGCCTCCGGGCACGCCGCATGCAACTCGGCAAGGGCGGGGAAGGTGTGGAGGATGTCTCCCAGGCTGCTAGGTTTGACAACGAGGATTTTCAACGCAGGCTGATTCGCGAAAACGCCACGGCGTCATTTGAGGCAATTCCAATGGCGCGTTTTGGAATCGCCCCGCTCTTCATTCATCGCCCCGCCGCCAGGCGAGTGGCACAATACTCGGGAAGCCCTGCCGCGAGAATCTTCTTCTGGGCGGCGGCCACATCATAGGTCACACGGTGAAGCTGGATGGCGCCCTTGTCCAGATCGTATGTCACGTAGGCGGCGCGCGGGTCCCGGTCGCGTGGCTGGCCGACGCTGCCGCAGTTGACCAGGTACTTGTGGTCTGGATTGAGACGGACCACATCGTAGGCGCCGCCGATGGTCTCGATCAGCGAACGCTCGAAGGCCAGCGGCGAATGGGTGTGCCCGATGAAGCACAGCGGCATCCACTGGAATTGCATGGAGACATCCGCCTCATGCGTGTCGAAGACATATTCCCAGGAGTCCGGACGGTTCAGGCTGGCGTGGACGATGGAGAAGCGCGTCATCGGCGAGTCGATGAGGATGTCCTGCTTGTAGGGAAGGCCGGCCAGCCAGGTCTGCTCTTCATCGGAGAGCTGGTTGCGCGTCCATTCCGCCGCCTGGGCCGCATAGGGATTGAAGCCGTAAAGCGACTGCTGCCCACAGGCGACGGCATCGTGGTTGCCCATCACGATGCCCAGGAGATCCAGGGAACGCACTTCCTCCATGCACTCGTGGGGGTTGGCGTTATAGCCCACGACGTCGCCAAGACACACGAATTTTGTGATGCCTTGCGCCCGAGCATGGGACAGCACCGCATGAAGTGCCTCTAGATTGGAATGGATGTCCGCAAGGACCGCAATTTTCATCGTTCTATGAATTCAAATGGTATTACGGTGGGAAACCGAGGGATTACAAGACCTTGACTCCCGAAAACGCAAAGTCGCCGCAAGCCTGGAAGTTAGATTCTGTGTACGAACCAGTTGTATTTCATGATGTACCACAATGCCGCTATGCCGTCTTTCCAGCCGATTTTCTTGCCTTCGTCGTAGGGGCGGGCGGTATAGGAGATGGGCACTTCGTAAATGCGCGCATGGAGCCTTGAGAGCTTCGCTGTGATCTCGGGCTCGAAGCCGAAACGATTGCATTCCAGATGGAAGGACTTGAAGAGGTCGGCCCGGATCATCTTGTAGCAGGTCTCCATGTCCGTCAAATGGAGATTGGAGCAGAAATTGGAGAAGCCCGTGAGCCACTGGTTGCCCTTGTAGTGAATCCACGTGTCCACCAGAATCACCCGCCCGGAGTAGCGGCTGCCGAAGACGGCGTCCGCCTTGCCTTCCTCGATGAGCTGGAACATCTGGGGGAATTCCGAAGGGGAATACTCCAGGTCGGCGTCCTGGATGATGACGACATCCCCGGATACCAGCTTCTGCGCGGTGCGGATGCCGGCGCCCTTTCCCTGGTTGTGGTCGTGGTGGGCGACTACCAGGTCGGGGGAGGGGGGAAGCGAATCCAGCAACGCGGAGGTCCCGTCCGTGGAGCAGTCATCCACCACGATGATCTCCAAATCTTTGACACCGCAATGGCGCACGGCGTCAATGACCTGACTGATGGTCTTGACTTCGTTGAAGACGGGAATGATGACGGAAAGCTTCATGAAGAAGGTTGGAGGTTGGAGGTTGGTTCCTAAAAACTACGGCGTCCGGCGTCCCAAGTCCTCCCGATGCCCGTGCGCCCACATCCCGCATTCCCTGCGGGCGGCTATTTGGCGGGTTGCTGGAAGGCCCAGTCGAGAAGCTGTCTGGCGATGGTGTCGCGCCTGTCCCGGTTGCGCACGCCCATCACCACCAGGAGCATCGTTCGCTTTTCACGGGTGCAGGAGACGGCAATGCAGTATCCGGCGGTGTTCGTGTAGCCCGTCTTTAGGCCGGTGACGCCGGGGACGCGGTTTCGCAGCAGATGGTTGGTGGAATTCAGATCAAAGGGCTTGTTGCGGTGCATGATGGAGTCGCGCGCGGTGCCGGCCCATCGCATGTACTCCGGTGAGGCCATCACGCATTCGGCGAGATAGGCGATGGAGAGCGCGGATCCGGTGTTTTCAATGCGCTGGTCCTTGCTGCGGTCGATGGGCAGGCCATTGGAGTTGTGGAAGCTCATGTCATTGAGGCCGAGCTTTTTCGCCTGCTCGTTCATCCGCTGGATTCCGGTCTCGATTTTCCCGTCGCCGAGGTATTTGCCGACAATGTATGCAGCGTCATTCGCAGAGGAGATGATCATGCATTTTAGGTATTCCTGAAGAGTGAAAGACTCCCCTTCGTCCAGATAGACGCCGCTGATTTTGTTGTTCTTGAAATAGGCGCGGTCATCCTTGGTGATTTTGATGGTGGTGCCGTCCAGGGAGAGCCCGGGCGTGGACTCCACGCGCTGCAGAAGCATCAATGAGGTGAGCATCTTGGTCAGCGAGGCGATCGGGTAGACTTTCGACGAGTCCTTCTCCCATAGGATGGCATGCGTGTCCAGGTCGATGAGAATCCCGGAACGGACCTCGCCGACGGCGGTGGCGAGGTTTTTCGGGAGCGTCTGAAGGGCTTGATGGTAGTGCCCCTGCCGGTAGGGCTTTAGCTTGCTCATGGGAGCCGCTCCATGGCTGGCGGCGGAGGGCGGCGTTGCGGAAGGACCTCCCGCCGGGGTCTTGGGCGGCGTGGTTGTCGTGTTGGCGGCAACGTTCTTGGGCGGCGTTGCGGAAGGGCTTTCCGCGGGGGTCTTGGGCGGCGTGGTTGTCGTGTTGGCGGCAACGTTCTTGGGCGGCTCTACAGGATCCTCCAGGACAGGCGTTGAAGGGGGTTGTTCAACAGGAGGTTCATCCGTTGACGATGGCTGGATTTGCTGGGGGGAGGGAGCGTCTTTCCTGAAGTGAGCTAGCAAATCCGGTGCGAAAAAGATTGCAAGGATGAATACATGGATAAGGATGATCCCGAAGATAACTGTATATTTCCAGGGAAGATGCATGGCTTGAACGTGGTGAGCTTGCGTGGTCGAAACGCTTGGGACGATGGCTACTTTTCCCTGCGCTTGCGGGAGGCGGCTTGACCGGTTGGCGAAAACGTGATGGAGTCAGGCTTGGCGGAAGCCTTTGCCCTCTTGGGGGAGAGGGGCAGGAAGGAGGCACCGACCTCTTGCTCCGGCACTGGGGCGGGAACGAAGTCGGGAAGCGCGACCCGCGGGCCGGTTTTCTGCAGAGGAAGCAGTTTCTCGCTGGCGGGAGACGCAGTGGCCTTGCGAACCAGACGCTTGATCGGACGGGGCAGCTGGACGGCCGGCGACTCGGTTGAAGACTCTTTTTTCAAAGGCAGGAGACGTGCCTTGGCAGGCTTTTGGGGGACTTCATCCGGCGATGTCGTGGCAGGCGCCACAGGTGACGCGTCGGAAGCCGGCGGTGCCGGAAGGTCGCCATTTTCAGACGGCGTTGCTTCAGTGGAGGTCTCCGTCGGGGCCTTGCGGCGGGAACGTTGATGCCTGACGCGCTTGGGCTCGCCGCCGTCTTCTGCGGACGCCATCGCGCCATCAGCGCCTGGGACGAAGGCCGTAGCCGGGGCGTCCGCCTCGTCTTCGGGGGCGTCCTCGTTCTCCCAGCTTCCATACGCCGGAGAGAACTCCGGGTAATTCCCAAGCAATTTGGAGCCTTCCCAGCCAAAGGCCTGGATGAGCAGCGCCAGCAGCGCCCGTCCATAGCGGTATTCGATGTGCTGGAGGGTCCGCTTGCGGTTGGTGTCGTTGAGAATCCAGGGGACCAGGCTGGCGATTTCGAGAATGCGATGGGCGAAGGCGTTGGGGAGCTGGAAGCCCTCGAAAACCAGCCGCAAGGCGCGCAGCGCAGTGGAGTTGAAGGCCAGGGACCCCGTCCAGAATGCGGTGGGGTTCTCGGGGTTCATCGCGGCCATCAGGAAGGGAATCGCCACGGTGGAGAGGGCTAGACCCCGCGAACCGGAGTAGTGCCCGCGCTGAATGGCCTCGCCACGAAGCTTGAGAAGATGGCGGACCAGCTCGCCTTCCTGCTCGTTCCAGCATTCCTCCAAAGTCGGCCAGAAATGCGCCAGGAAACCATGCTCGTGCATGACCTGGAGGGTCTGCCCCGCGAAAGGGTTCTTCAGAATCTTGAGCAGCTCCTCGAAGAGCCGAGAGGTGGAGGCCAGCCGGATGGCCGGGGCCATCTCGCGGATGGCTTCGTCTAACTTGTTCTCCAGACGAAAACCGAATTGCCCTACCAGCTTCAGGGCGCGAAGCATCCGAACGGGATCCTCCTCCAGGCGCTCGACCGGCTGCCCGATGCAGCGAACGCGGCGGTCGAGGATGTCCTGGTAGCCGCCCCAGAAGTCCACAATGCCGCGAGGGCCCGTTACGTCGAAATAAAGCGAATTCGCGGTGAAGTCGCGCCGCGTCGCGTCGTCTTCCAGAGTGCCGAAGCAGTTGTCATTCCAGATGATGTGCTCTTCGCCTTCCGCGGAACGACGGCCTTGGCGTTCCTTGTGATTGGGTTCGCGGCGGAAGGTCGAGACCTCGAAGAGGTCGCCATTGGCATAGACGTGGACCAGACGGAATCGGCGCCCGATGATGCGGCAACGCCGACGCCCGAAGACTTTCCGGATCTCCTCCGGCGTGGCCGAGGTGGCGATGTCGTAGTCCTTCGGAGTCTCGTTCAGAAGGAGGTCGCGAATCGCGCCGCCGACGATATATGCTTCATGGCCGGACGCGACAAGTTGCCGGACCAGTGCGCAGGGAGTGGGGTCGAGGCGATTCCGCAATTGCTCGACTAAATCAAGGGGAGGCTTTTGCATTATTATAATTAACTATCTAAGAATGAATCAGTTAGATAGTTTTTCAGAAAAGCGTTGGTTGGGCGACGGGACCGAAGGAACGACGGTGTTCCGGGCACGGGCCCAGCCGGTTCAGGGCGGCCAGGTGTTCCGCAGTGCCGTAGCCCTTGTGTTTGGCGAAGCCATAGCCGGGATAGCGCCGATCCAGCTCGGCCATCCAGGCATCGCGGGTGGTTTTGGCGAGAATGCTGGCTGCGGCAATCGAGGCGGAGTTCGCATCTCCCTTGACCAGAAAATCAGCAGGGACGGGGAAGGGCTGGAAGCCCAGTCCATCCACCAATGCCCACTGGGCGCCGACCTGCAAGGCGGCCTCGCGCATGGCGTCCTGGGTGGCGCGGAGGATATTCAGACGGTCTATCTCGGCGGCGCTGCGCTGCACGATGGCATAGCGGACACGCCGGTCGCCCTTCAGAGCCTGCGCCAATTCCTCGCGCTGGTGTTCGGAAAGACGCTTGGAGTCGTTGACGGGGAGGTCGAAGGACTCCGGCGGGGCGGGAAGGATGACCGCCGCCACCACCACCGGACCGGCCAGGGGGCCGCGCCCTGCCTCGTCAATGCCGGCAATGGCGGCGATTTCCGGATGTTCCGCGCGAATTCGATTCTCAAAGCGGAAAGGTTGTTCAATCCCGGTCATGTCCGGCCATTTGCCACAAATATATTGCCTCTATAGTAAAAAAAGGCACAAAAGTGCCTTTTTTTACGAAAAAATCGACACGGCGACTGCGGCGTCGACGATGTGTCCCGCCGCGCGGCCGGGCGCACGGAAACGAAAGGCGAGTGCTATTTCTCGTCGGCGGCCTTGACCTTGGCTGCCTTGCCGACCTGGTGGCGCAGATAATACAGCTTGGCACGGCGAACCAGACCGCGGCGGGTCACCTTGAAGGAGGCGACACGGGGGGAGTGGATCGGAACGACACGCTCCACGCCTTGGCCCGCCTGGACCCGGCGAAGCGTGAGGCTCTGCGAGATGCCGGTGCCTTTCTTGGCAATGATGACGCCGGTGAAATTCTGAATACGCTCTTTGCCGCTCTCGACGATGCGGAAGCCGACCTGGACGGTGTCGCCGACATTCATCGTCGGCACGTCGGTCTTCATGTTCTCCTGATGGATCTTTTGAATCGTGTTCATGGGGACTCCTTAGGAACTGTAGGTTTGGGATGATGGAAAAGACTACAGAAGGTCCGGACGGCGGGAGACGGTGCGCAAAATGCGCTGCTCCAGACGCCATGCCGCAATCTCCTGGTGGTTGCCGGAAAGCAGCACCTCGGGCACGCGCATGCCCTTGTAGTTGACCGGACGCGTGAAATGGGGGTATTCCAGCAACGGCTCGTTGCCGAAGGACTCCTCGTCGCTGGAGGCGTCCTTGCCCAGGGCGCCGGGCAGCAGACGCACCACCGCGTCGGTCACGACGCACGCGGCGATGGCCCCGTTGGTCAGAACGTAGTCGCCAATCGAGACCTCCTCGTCCATGAGGCACTGCCGGGCGCGCTCGTCAATGCCCTCGTAGTGTCCGCAGATGAGGATGAGATGCTTGCACTTGGTGAATTCACGGGCCTTGGCCTGGTTGAACGGCTTGCCCTGGGGACTCATCAAAACCACGTGCGATTTCGCGGTGCGCAGGTCGGCCAGGCACTCGAAGAGCGGCTCCGGACGCAGAACCATCCCGACACCGCCGCCATACGGGGTGTCGTCGACGGTCTTGCGGGCGTCGTGCGTGTAGTCGCGCAAGTCCACGAAATTAAGCTTGACGATCCCTTCCTTCCATGCCCGCCCGATGACGGACTCCTGCAGGGCACCCTGGCAGATGGAGGGGAACAAACTGACGATGTCAATCTGCATGGCGAAGGCTTTCGGTTGCCGAAGACGGCGATTCACTCGTCCATGACATCCACCGTCACCCGCTGGTGCGAATGCGCGGAGGCGCCGTTGACCAGCGTACGCAAGGCGCTGATGGTCTTGCCGCTCTTGCCGATGACTTTTCCGATGTCTTTTTTGACGCAGTGGATCTGGATGATGGTGAGGTCGCGCTTTTCCGCCGTGGACAAGGTGACTTGCTCCGGATGGTCCACGAGACTGCAGACCAGATAGCGGACGAATTTCTGCAGGGCCTCGAAATTGGCAGGTCGCCCGTCTGGCGCGGCCTCAGGGGAGGCCGCCGGGGATTCCGGCGGCGGCGCACCGTCCGCCAATGGCGGCAACGAGCCGCCCTCTTGGGGTTCGGCGCCGAACAGGCGTTTCAGGAATGAAAAGGCCATGATGAAAAGAATGAGATGACTCCCTCCGCCGTATCCGTACGCAGGGAGAACGGCTCATGACAGGTTTAGGCTTCGGCCGGGGCCTCTGCCTCGGCGGCCGGGGCCTCTGCTTCGGCTTCGGCCGGGGCGGCGACCTTCTTGGGAGCCGGGGCGGCCTGCGGTTTCTGTGCCTTGCGCGGCGGGAAGGCCCTGCCTTCTTCAGCACGCTTGATGATATCCTTTACGGTGTCGGAAGGCTGGGCGCCTTTGCTCAGCCAGTACTTCGCACGCTCCAGGTCCAGCTTCTCGGCATCGTGGCGCGGGTCGTAAACACCCAGGTTCTCAATGAAACGGCCATCGCGGGGAGAGCGGGCGTCGGCGACAACAATGCGCCAGCAGGCGGCATTGCGCGTGCCAGTACGACGAAGACGAATCTTGACAGACATCTTAATTCCTTGACAATTCGGTGAAAGACAGATTGAAGAAAATGACAATGCAAACGCTTAATATAATACATCTAAGCGACTCTGCAATCCAAAGCGAGGAAATCTTCCCGCTGCCCCTGGGTGATGTCTGGACCTCGGGCAACAGGCTGTCGAAGCTGGGAGCCTGCATGGCCTCAGGCAGCACTCTTCTGGACTGGCGTCTGTTCTCCTCGTTACCGCGTGGGGCGTTTGCCATCCCAGAAGTGCTTCCCCCAGGCGGACTTGCGTGGATCTCCCTGGCGAGAGGCAGGGCGGTCGTCGCGGCGGCGCGGCTCCGGCGCCGCCCCCTTGCGGCTCGTCCGTCCGGCGAGGTGGCGGATGGCCAGTTGCGCAGTCGCGAAAGCCGCATGGAGGTTGTAGCCACCGGTGGGGCCGTCGATGTCCAGCACCTCGCCGGCCGCATGGAGTCCCGGCAGTTGATGGCATTCCATCGTCTCCGGGTCGAAGGCGCTCCGGGCAAAGCCGCCGATGGTGACAATGGCCTCCTTGAGCGGGCGGGGATAGAGTTTGCCGGGACGGTATTCCTTGAGCTGTCCAGCGGTCGCCACGCCGTCCTCCGCCAGGGCTTCGGCGACCATCGGCGGAAGTCCCAGTGCGTTGATGGCGGTGCGGGGGGAACCGGTGCGGGCTAGCATCGCTTTCAGACGGCGTTCAAGCTGGGGAAGGGACTCGTGCGGAAAGAAGTCGATGGACAGTGAATAGTCATCCAGTCGATGCCTGGCCGCGAGTCTGGTAAGGTCGAAGACTGCGGCGCCGCGCAGCACGCCATTCTCGACGAGCAGGTTCCCGGCCACGGGGGGAAGGGAAGGAACGGTCACGATGACTTCCTGGACGTCAGTGCTGCCGGACAGCTGCGACAGGGGATGCCGTGGCGGCAGTTCCAGCCCGACCAGTCCCGCGCGGGCCTCTTCGAAAGGGACGCCAAGCATCTTGCCGAAGCGCTCGCCGTCGCCGACCGAGCCGGTCCGCGGATAGGAGAAGCCGCCGATGGTGAGCAGAAGTGAACGCGTCTCCAGGTGAAAATTGGGCGTGCGGACGAGGAAGCCGTCATCCAGGCGTTGCACCTCTTCCGCCGGTGCGCTGTAGGCAATGGGGAAATCCCTGTCGCGCAGATGGTCCAGGAAGGCGTGAAGGACGTCGTCGCCTTTTTCGCTGTAGGGATAGATTCGATTCCCCAGGATTTTGGTGCGCAGCCCCAGCCGGCTCTGGAACCACCTCTGCAAATCCGACGGGGGAAGGGCACGGATGGCCGGCGCAAGAAAGTCCCGGACAGGACTGCCATAGGCACGCAGCAGTTCATCCGCAGTGCCGACATGGCTGAGGTTGCAGCGGTTGTTGCCGCACATCAGCAGTTTGAGGCCGGCGCGATGGCGACGCTCCAGGAGAACCGCTTTCAGACCGGCGTCCGCTGCCTCGCAGGCCGCGAAAAGCCCGGCCGCGCCGGCGCCTATGATGACCAGATCCGTGTTCATACGTTATAAAAATACAGGCACAACACTTTAGCAGGTCTAGTGTTGCTAGTCCGGCTAGAAACAAAAAACGGCCGACGCGGGCGCGCCGACCGTAGGGGGAAGCCGAATCGGGGGATTATTTCACCTCGATTGCGCCGGCAGGGCATTCGCCCGCGCATGCTCCGCAGGAGACGCACGCATCGGCGTCCACCTTCGCGGTTCCATCGACTTTGATTGCGCCAACGGGGCACGCGCCTTCGCACACGCCGCAGCCAACGCAGACATCTTGTTTCACTTCAGCAGCCATTGTATTCTCCAGGGGTGGGGTGTTTCGGGTGGAACATCCTTGGCAGGATTGCCAGAATGCAGAATGCGCGATTTCGGGTAAAGAACCGTCATCAAAGGCAATATACCACGGTTTTGCGAAACCGTGGCGTTTTACGAGAGGTCTTTGCAGGCCAGGTAGATCGTTTCGAAGAGCTCCGGAATCTGCTCCTTCTCGACGCAGGAGAACGCCAGGCGCAGGTCGGTCTCCCCCATCGCGATCCCGCCAGTGGCATAGCGGTCAAGAAGGACACGCCGCAGTTTTGGCGCGGTGGTCTTGAGAATCTTCAGGCACATGAAATACCCGCTGTTGAAGGGGTAGGCGACAAAGAACTCGCCGTACTCCGGATGGGCGGCGAGCGTCTCCATGACGGCATTGCAGCGCTCGTGCATGATGGCGACATTCTCCGCGCGCTGCTCGTAGAACTTTCCGGAGGTCAGGGCCTTGGCGATGATCTTCTGGGAGAGCGCGGAGCAGTTGCTGACCGTCGCGCGGATGAGTCCGGCCGTCTTGGCCTCCAGGGCGGTGAAGAGCGGGCTGTCCGCCTCGGCGCCGCCGATGGCGAAGGAGAGGAAGCCGACGCGCAACCCCCAGACATAGCATTCCTTTGTCGCGGCGTCAGCCTTGATCGCCATCAGATTGCGGGATTTCCCCGCGATCTTGCAGAAGAGGGACTCCTGCTGGCAGGCAGGGTCGAAGAAGAGGCCGTAGTAGGCGTCGTCAATCAGCGCCACCACCTTCACGCCACGCTCGGCGGTTTTCAACAAGGCATCGGCCAACGCCTGGGCTTCGGTCTCCAGCGGAGTGTAGCCCGTGGGGTTGTTCGGGAAGTTCAGAATGACAAAGACCTTCTGGCCAGCCGAATAGCCGGAAAGAGCCTCGGCGAAGGCTTCCGTGTTGAGATGGCTTTGCAGGAAGAAGGGGAAGAAGTTCAAGTTGGCCTGGAGACGTTCTGAATAATTCAGTAAATAATTGTCCCAGACCATATTAGGAATTAAGATGGAGTCGCCTGGGTCAAGGAAGAGGTCGCCCGCCAGGGAAAGCGCCTGGGAGAGTCCGTTGGTGACCACGGGGAGGCTGAAGGGCACATCGGCCAGGCTGGGGTTGTCATGCAGGATTTTGGCCTTCCAGGCTTCCCGGAGCGGCTTCTGCCCGTAGGATGGCGCGTAGAGCAACGCGTCGTTGGGGGAGAATCCGGGGAGGGAGTCCATCACGCAGGGCAGGCACATCGCCTGGTGGTTGGAGAGCGCAGTACCGATGGTCGCATTGAACTTCTTGGCCAGGGTCCTGGCCTCGGCGGACTGGCTGAGGATGCCCTTGCTGGGGAAGTAGATGCGCTTGCCGAGTGCGGAGAGCATCTCGTAGGCGACCGGGTTGACGGCCTGGATCTGGTCGTTGAGCGCGATGGCGAGTTCGTTGAACATAGTGGATTCTGTCATGGCTGCCGTCCAAATGGCTGGGCAAACATAATAATCTAATGCATAACTGGAAAATTGCGAAGCGGTTTGCGAAATGCCGCCACGAAAAAGGCGCACCTTCAAAAGATGCGCCTTCTTGCGGAGAAAAGCACTCTATGCAGGGATTAGTCCCACTGCTTGCACTTTTCGGCTTCGGGGATGTTGATGTCCACCGGGACATACGCTCCGCCCTTGCCGCCAACCCAGATGTACTGCGGGGTCACCCAGTAGCAGACAATGCCCACATAGTACTGCATCTGGCGATAGTCCAGAGTGGCGGCATGGCCGTCTGCAAAGGACATATTGCCCTTCTGGAGGTGCTTGGCGGCCAAGCTGTGGCTCTGCTGCCCGACTTGGCCGATGTAATTGTGGCTCACCTCGCGGCCATCCTGCGGCCAGGGGTTGTCGCTGGCAAAATGCCCATCCGCGATGAACCAGGACTTGGCGGGTCCGCCGACCGCATTGTCGTACTTGAAGAAATTGCGATACGGATAACCGCAGATGTCCTGGTTGACGTATGCGCCGGGCATCGCGCCGTAGGAACGATTGAAGGCAGGCATCGCGTAGGACTGGTCGCCGACCATGCCGGGGTTGTGGTGGGCGCTGCGAGCGCTGGGGCACTCGTCCACCCAGCCGGAGTAGTAGCCCTGGCCCAGCATGACGGTCAGGTTAGTCCTCCAAGTCTGGGTGAGGGCCCAGTTCTTGTAGTCCTTGATATTGGAATAGACTACGCGCCAGCCCAGGTAGTCACCGGTACCCGTAGTCCACCCGGCGGTGCAGCCGGAAAGCACCACGCCGCCGTTGTCATCTCCGTACATCAGGATGGCCAGCGTACACTGTTTGATGTTGTTCAGGCAGGAGACGCTCTTGGCTTTCTCGCGGGCCTTGCTCAAGGCGGGCAGAAGCATCGACGCCAGAATCGCGATAATCGCGATGACGACGAGCAGTTCAATCAGGGTGAAGGACTTTTTCATGGGAATTTGATGGAATTTTAGGGAAATTGAGCAATAATCCAAAGAAATCATAATAATTATAGGGAATTTTTGGGAAAAATCAAATCGATGGCGGAAGGCAGGAAGCCCCGGATTACGAAGTCTCACTGCTGTCCGGTAAAAATGGCAATGCGGGAAACCGGGACGGCTTGCCCGCGAAACACACGAAATACACGAAAGGGAGCTTCCCACGCCTTCCCCCCCCGCAGGCGGTCGCAGCGGCCGCCGCGAATGCCGCCGCATGGAAAGCCCGCTTTCCCGCGCCGTCCTTCGGGACGGCCTCGCGCTCCACTTCATGTCGCGCGGGTGGCAGGCGTTTTCGCGGACTGGAAACTCGTGAAAGATGGCAGGTGAAGACGGCGGCCGCGGAGCGGACGGCAATGGCGTGGCAGACGGCGCAGGGTGAAAGGCATCTCCTTTCGCTCCGGCGACGGATGTCGCGTCACCTCCAGCCGATGCTGGAGCGGCTTCACCTGCCAGCGCAGACCGTGTGCTTTTTGCGTGTTTCGCGTGCTTCGCGGGAAACTTTAACCGGACAGTTGTGACGAAGTCTTCCCATTTCCTCTGTTTTTGATAACTCCTAGATCCTCTAGGGCTGCCCGTCCTGCTGGACCCACTTCCGGCGTGCGTGTCCGGCGAGCCATGCGTGACATACGAGGCCGGCACCCACCCCGCTAGACAGAAACGCGCCGCCCGGGAATCCGGACGGCGCGTGAAGTCGAAGGGAGTGTATCTCCGGTCAGATCAGGTGTTGTCCCAGGAGACGTAGCGCACGGAGGTGTCGACGGTGACCTGGATGAGGGAGCCGCCGGCGCCGCCAAGCCACATGTACTGTGGATTCACCCAGTAGCAGACGTAGGCGATTTCCTGTGCCATCTGCTGATAGCCGAGGGTTGTCGCATGGCCATCGGCATAGGCCATGTTGCCTTTCTGGAGATGGCGGGCGGCGAGTTTGCCGTTGGTCTCGCTGTTGGGCATGTTGACCCAGGCGCGGGAATAGCCGTATTCGGACTTGTCGGGGGTGGTCTGGTGCATGGAATCGGCGAGCAGCCAGCACTTGGCAGGGCCGCAGACCGCGTTGCTGAAATTCATGAAGTTGCGGTTCTTGTTGTCGTTGGAGCCGTCGGCGTAGGCGCCCGGGCAGGCACCGTAGGAACGGTTGAAGGCCGGCATTGCATAGCAGTACTCGTGGAGCCAGACGGGGCGGGTCGACCGTTTGGTGCGGGCGGTCGGGCACTCGTCCACCCAGCCGGAGTAGTATCCCTGGCTCAATGCCATCTTCAGGCCGGGCTTCGAGCCAGTGTCCTTGAAATTGGCGTCGTTGTTCCAGTTCTTCTTGTACCAGTCCACGTTGGAGTAGAAGGCGCGGTAGCCGATCCAGCTGGGCTGGGTGGGGGCATCCGTGTTGTTTTCGTGGATGGCGCACAACATGATGCCGCCATTGTCGTCGGCGTACATCAGCATGCCCAGTGCAGTCTGCTTCTGGTTGTTGAGGCAGGAGATAGTCTTGGCCTTCTCACGCGCCTTGCTCAAGGCGGGCAGGAGCATCGAGGCCAGAATCGCGATGATCGCGATGACGACAAGCAGTTCGATCAGGGTGAAGGTCTTTTTCATGGGAATTTTATGTGAATTTGTCAAAAGAAGGAATAATTGAGAATTTTTATAATTATAGGAGAAAATTAGGGAAAATCAACTAGAACTGCTAGTGTTTCTAGAGCAACTAGAGCAACTAGTTTTAATAAGCTTTGTCCCCCATGAAGGTGCCTCCTTGAACCACAAGCCAGATTTCAAGCCGCCCCACCAGCGGGACATGGCGAAATCTTTTCACTTTAAGCTTTAAGCCTTAAGCAAAAGTTCTATTAGGTGCCCTTGTGAGGAGACTTTCAACAAAAAAGGGGTGCCCCGCCATCTTTCAAATTGGCGAGACACCCAGGGGAGGTCGTTAATACCTACCTTGCACTAAGCGTGGAGCATGTTCTGTCCACCGGTCACGGGGATGGCCTGGCCGGTCTCGTACTCCTGCTCGACGCAGTAGATGATGGCGCGCGCGACATCGGACGGCAGGCATCCGCGGTGCATGGGCACCTTCGCCATATAGAACTCGCGCACGTCCTCGACATTCTTGGCGCCGGGGACCTTGCCGGCCTGGAGGTATTGCACGAAGAGTCCGCGGACGGGATCGCTCCAGAGCGGACCGTCCAGGTAGTTTCCGGGGCACACGGAATTGACCTTGATGTGGCTGGTGACCAGCTCCTTGGCAAAGGACTGGGTGAGGCCGATGCCGCCGAATTTGGAGCCGGCGTAGGCGCCGTTCTTGTTGGATCCTTCCAGGCCGCTCTTGGAGTTGACTTGCACGATGTCGGTCCATCGGCTGTCGGGCGAGGTCATTTGCTTCGTCATCACGCGCGCGGCGTATTTGGAGCAGAGGAAGTATCCGATGTAGTTGATGTTGGTCACGAACGAGAAGTCCTTGAGCGTGAGTTCCATGACGGAGCCTGAACGCACCACGCCCGCGTTGTTCACGAAGAGGTCGATGCCGCCGACCTCCCGCACGATGTCGGCCATCATCTTCTCCACGGACGCCTCGTCCGAGACATTGACCGCCACCGCGAAGGCGCGGTTCTTGCCGAAGCGTGTGCAGAGGTCGTCCGCCGCGGCCTTGGCGCCGTCGAAGTTCATGTCGGCCAAAACGAGAGTGCCGCCCTGGGCGATGAGGTGTTCGGCGATGCCCAGCCCGAAGCCCTGAGCGCCGCCGGTGACGACGCAGACGCGGTTGGCCAGGCGGCTGGCGCCGGCCGTTCCGTTCATGGAGCGGCGGTAGGACTCGACTTCCCAGTTCTCAATGAAGGAGTATTCTTTCCTGGTCAGGTAGTTCGGTCCGCCGAAGGCCGCCGTGAGCGCCTCGATTTTGCGGGCGTTGGCCAATGCGATGGCGCTGGATTTCGCGTCATTGAGCGTGGCACCTGCGGTGAAGAGGCCCTTGCCGGGAATCTCCAGGACCTTCGGCTGATAGCCAAACTTCTTCTGGAAGGCCGCCAGGCTCGCCGCCTCCGCTGTGCCCTTGTAGGCGAAGGACTTGGCATAGACGATGTGGTCCGGGGTCAGCGGTCCCGCGAAGGCGGTGGAGTTGCCGACCGCCTTCACGATGGCGCGGTTGCCCTCCGCGTCGGAGAGCAGCGTGCGCAGAACGGGCGCGGTCTCCAGCAGCGCGTCGTCCGCGATGGTGTCCAGGTCCGGGTCGGTGACGGCGACCTTCGCCTTCTTGTAGGCTTTCTTGAGGGTGTCCATCACTTGGCCATAGAGTTTGGCGACCTCGTCGCAGGTGTCCGCGCCGATGAAGACGCCGTGCTTTTGCAGGAAGATCACCTGCGGCTGTTTGCCGGTCTTCTTGGCGGCAGCGTCCAGCGCCTTCTTGACATTGAAGGCGAGCGTACTGCCGGGGTTGCAGTAGTCCAGCCAGACGGCCTTCGGGAAGAGCTTTGCGCATGCGGCCTTGCCGTCCTTGGCGCAGGTGAGCCCGTTGACCAGCGCAGGATGTGTATGAACCACAAATTGATACTGGATAATCTCGTGAACCGGTGCCTCGACGGAGGGACGTCCCGCGCCTTGCGGCCGCACAGCGGCCAGCTGCAACGCCTTGACCAGCGCCTCGCGGGCGTCGCCCTCGACCTTCGGACCCTCGGTGAAGACCTTCTGGAGGTCCTTGCGGTCCATCTTCAGGAACTGTTCGGGCTGGATGGTCGCCAGCGCCACGCCGGAGGGCTTGATATATAGATCGGTCTTGGTCTTGAAGGAGGTGTTTCCACCGCCCAGGAAGACATATTCGGGGTCGGAGCCATATTGGCGGGAGAGTGCCGCCAGCGCCTTGAGGGATGCAGCAATGCTAGTCATGTAGAGGTTAGAGGTCAAAGGTTAGAGGTTAGAGGTTAAATCGAAAAGGTCAAAGGTTAAAGTCGAAAGATTTCCAATCAGGCTATACAGGATTCAGGACTCATGTCCCGGAAGTCCCTGGCCTACTGCTTCGAGTGCTGTCGCCAGTAGGTTGGCAGGTCGAGATTCTCGCCATTGAAGAAGGTCGCGGGAACATTGGTGAAGATGCCTCTGGACAGGTCGCCCAGCGCCATGTCGGGCAGCGAGCGGCCCGCGGCGTTTGAATTGGCATTCCCCTGCCGAGAGGCCTCCCCAATCGTGAAGAGCTTCAGGTGTCCCAATGTCGTCTCGGCAATCCAGCGTACCGCCTGCGGATAGGCCGCCTCCCGTTCCTGATCCGGGAAAAAAGCCCCGAAGGACTGGCAGTCCAGACTCAGGACCTGGAAGTGCTGGGCGCGAAGAGTGTCCAGGGCGTCGTTGGCGATCCATTTGCATTCGTCGCTGTCGAATTCGTGGGGCATGGCGACCAGCGCGGCCGCGGGAATGCCGTGGGTTTTGGCGTAGTCCAGTGCGGTCTGGGTGTAATAGGCGCCCGTGTTGCCGCCCAGAAAGGTGACGATGAAGAGCATTCGGGCGCCATGCAGGTGGAAGTCGATGGTGGAATTCAGAACCGCGTTGGCCTCCCGGGCGGCTTCGCCAACCGGCATCTTTGGTGGCAACGGCAGCTCCGCGCTCTGCAAGGCAGAGGGGATTTCATGGACGGCGTCGCCGGAGTCGACCGCCAGGATGCGAAGGCCGGGAAGGCCACCGCGCTGATAGATGTAGTAGGCCGCCCGGGAGCCGGCTGTGCCGATGCCAAGCAGTAGGATGTCGCCGGAATTGCTCATAGTCGCATTCTTCACCACTCGAAGATGGCCTGCCAGACATCGCGAAGCCCTCGCCCGACCCGGTCCAGTACAGTGCCGTGCTGCTCCTTTTCCTCCTTGAGCATTTGCATCCGCAGCGCCGCGCGCAGCAGTCCGCACACGGTGGTGTAGCGTGGCGGAAGCGTGTCGAAAAAACGCGTGGCGTCGACCTGGTAGGGCGAGCCGACGCGAACTTTCCTGTGCAGAATGCCACCGGCCAATTCGCAGATCCGTGGGATCAGCGCGCCGTCTCCCGACAGCAGAATCTCATTGTCCAGCCAGCCGTATGCCTGGTTGGCCTCCAGGCGTTGACCGATAATCTGGAAGAGTTCCTTGAGGCGGACCTCGATGACCGTCTCCATGTCATTGGCGGAGAGGTCCATCGTGTTTCCGTCGGGAAAGCCGATGGTGAGCATCCGGGCGTCGCCGTCGTGGGCGGCGACCGCCGTGCAGCGGTAGTTCGCCAGTTCCTGGATGATGTTGCGGGCGGTTTTGATGTTGTTGATGCCGAAGACAAGATTGATGTCGTTGGCCAGATGGTCGCATCCAATACCGATCTGCTCGGCCATGAGATATCCGCCTGGGGTGGGCATGGAGAGGGAAGTGACTCCGGCGCCCAGGTCGATGAGCAGCGGAAGCGGAAGATTGTCTTCGACCGTCAACGGTGGGCAGAGCGCGGCGGAAATCGCCAGCGGCACGGGCACCGTGTAGTCGATGTGGCGGCCGTCCAATGCCGTGTTCAGCATCGCGACGATGCGGTTGTAGCGCTCGTAGTCCAACGCGAAGTACAGCGTTTCGCAGGTGAGCGTGGAAGAGATCTGCCCGATTGGCGAGAAGAGCATCCGTCCGTCGGCCAGCCGGAAATTTCGCGTCACGACGGTTGACAACGGGAATTTGCCGGGCGGCACGATGCTCGGCTGACCCGGGGCTGGCTGGAGCTTCCCGTATACGCTACGCCCCGCCGTAATACAGTCGGCCTCCGTGATGGGAAGGCTGTTCGGGATGTCGATGCTTACCGAAACCGATTTGGTTTCCATATAGCCGCCGGAAAGCGCAAGAGCAATGCGGTTGGGGAACTCCCGCAGGGCTGCGGTCCGGATCGCCTCCTGGATGGCGCGGAAGATCTGCTCGATGACAATGCCCGGTTGGTCGGGCTCGCCTTTGAGCATGGAGAGCGACGGCATCTCGCCATTGCCCAGGAACTCCAGGGTGTTGTCGGGCAGAATCCGAGCCACCACCGCTTTGATCGTGGAGGTGCCCAGATCGATGCCCAGAAAAATGTCACGGGAGTTCTTCATGAAAGAAGTGGGGGAGAATCACGGCGCATTGAAATTGCCGCGCCAATAATATAATTCTATTCCAGTGCCAGATTGGCAGAAGTCCCCGGTTTGGCGTCAAGTGCCTCATGCGTCGGCTGCGTCCTTTTCGCGTTTCCGCGCAACGAGCATTCCCAGCGCCGCCCAGAGCCAGCGCTTGGAACCAAGGTCGTCCCAGCAGAAGGACAGCAGCACCCCGAGCACGAAGAGCGCCACGCTCCAGCGCCGGGCGCGGACGCCCTGGCGGGCGATGGCGAAGAGGAATGCCAGCAGCGCCAGCAGCGCGGGGACTCCGAAGAAGGAGGCGAAGTTCAGGTATTCCTGGTGGGGGTCCATGAAGGTCGCGAACTGCTCGGTCTCACCGCCAAATCCGTATGGCTCCAGGATGCAGCGGATTTTTTCCTTGTCGGCGTATTTGGGGTAGAGTCCGTGGAGTTCCGACGGGCTGTGCCCGAAGAGCATCCCGCCTCCTCCTTCGTGAAGGAGGATCTTTGCGTAGATCTCCTGGTGGACGGAGTAGTTGCCGCGCTTCGCGAAGTCCACCCAGGGCGCACGCTGGAGCGCGGGGTAGGTCTGGAAGAGCACCGTGATGAGGCAGAGCAGCCCGAAGAGGGCGACGGCGCAGGTGGCCAGCGGGATGGTAACACGCCGAGGCAGCAGGGGCAGAACCGTCCAAGTTCCGGCTATCAGGCCGAAGGTCATCACGAGATGCTTGGAGGCGGTCGCGAAAAGCGGGAGGCAGACGACGAGGCAGAACAGCGCAGTCAATATTGCCTGCCGCCAGCTGGTCGTTTTCTCCAGGCGGTTCTGCAAGACAGGGAGCAGCAGAATGACGGGGAGGATGTAGGCGCTGCCCAATAGATTCGGGTTGCCGGAAAAGAACTGGTATCTTATAACCAATTTATTATTAGATAGCTGTAAAAAATGTGCATCGATGTAGAGCATCCGGCTGATGAACGACGCGTCGGGCACCAGCTTGACAGCCAGCCAGCCCAGGAAACACAATCCGAGAAGCGCCGCGCCAGTGGCGGCGCAGACTTTTCGGGGCGGCAGCGGCGTGACGCGGTAAAAGCAATAGATGACCGCCATATAGCCAAAAACGGCGAAGTCGTAGAAGCTTCCCGTGCCTCGCACGAACTGGGTTGCCAACGCCAGGCACATCCATGCAAAGGCGAGCGCGAGCCACTTCCCTTCTTCAAGTACGATCTCTAACAGCGCGTCGCGCTTGCGCCACAACTGCCACAGCATCAGCGGCGCGACGAGATCGGCGGCCACGAGCTGACCGCGTAAGGGGATGGCTAGAAACAATACAGCCGAATACACCAGCGCCAGGTAGCCCATGGCGGTGTCCAAACGACCATTGCTTGAATGCGGTGAGTCCATTGTGATTAGGAGGAAATTATAGTTTTTAAATCCTTGAATTAGTGGAAAGCACGCAGCGTCGGCGCTTCGCCGGCGAAATGCGTTGTGGTGACGCACCGCCCACCACAGGGGTGAATTCACGGATTCAGTTTTTTATTGCCATGCGCCTTTCTGCGGCCTTGTGGATTTCGGAAAGCGGTAGGGAGTGCGTATTGGTTTTCCAATTCATCGGGGGTCGCCCAGAGGAAGAGGGACGACTCCGGCGACACGGTGGCCTGGAAGTTGGCCATCTGCCATTCGCGATGCGTGAAGAGATGCCTTGTGGGCGGCTCGGTCGCCAGATTCCTGACCGAAAAACCTTGTTCCTCAAGCCACTTTTTCGCCTGCACGGCACTTAGTGAGCCAGGACAGTTGGGGAATTCCCACAATCCAGCGAGAAGTCCTGTGGGCGGGCGCTTCCGCAGGGCGATCCGGCCGTCTTTCGAGGTCAGGTGGAAGACGGTCAGCTTGATGACTGGTCGCGCCGGCCGTGGCGGCTTTGCGGGAAGTTCATCGGTGCGGTTGGCTTTCAAGGCATTGCAATGTGCACGCAGAGGACACTCCTCGCAATGGGGCTTCCCGCGGGGCAGGCAAAGGAGTTCGCCCAGTTCCATCCAGGCCTGAACAAAGGCTCCCGCCTTGCCGGCAGGAAGCCACGGCCGGAGGAACTCGGCGGTTGCTTCGCGTGAGAGCGTGCGCCCCAAAAGCCGCGAGACGACACGGGCGACATTGCCGTCCACCGCGACGGCAGGCTGGTTGAAGGCGATTGCGGCGATGGCGCCTGCGGTGTAGGGGCCGATGCCGGGCAGCATCTGGAGTTCCTCAGCGGTGCGTGGGAAGCCGCCGCGCTCAGTCACCACCTGTGCGCATTTCTTGAGATTCCGCGCCCGAGAGTAGTAGCCCAGGCCTTCCCAGAGCTTCATCAGCGTGGCGACATCGCCATTCGCCAAATCTTCTACGGTGGGATAATGTTCCAGAAAACGCCGATATGCGACCAGCACCGCCGCGATGCGCGTCTGCTGAAGAAGGATTTCCGAGAGCCAGACATGGTATGGCGTGGCGTCCTTCCGCCAGGGCAATGCACGGGCATGGATGCCAAACCAATCTAGAATCGCATTTATGATTTCAGGAGTCATAACCCTGCTGTTCTGAAAAAAGTCCAATTCCCGCAACACGCGCAAAAAAGGACAACGGCTGACATTGCGCCTGCCCTCGGTGCCCCTGGCGGAGTGCGCGGCATGCGTTCACCTCCCGGGCGGAGCGACAGCGGCCTTCCGCCGGAAAGTTGCCGGACCGCAATGCGGGCGGAATGGACGGTGGGTTGACCCCCCAACCGCCCGCCCTTTCAAATTTAACGCAAGATGCCACTGGATGCAAGCCCGTTCCCGGAAAGTCGTGAAAGTCATCTGGTGGACAGGAAATCCTGTGCTTTTCCGGGACGTGCCGCTTCGTGCCGTGCCGGGGGCATGGCCGTGTCGAGGTCAGGAAAACCGGAGTGTCTGACAGCGACCTCCCGTTGTCTTCTGATGGTGTGGAAATCCGGCAAGTTGGCGGTGGCAGTCCGGATTTTTGCCCACGGCAGTGAAGTCATAAAGAATCTCTTCCAGTGGACAAGTGGAGGGGAATGCATGACTGTCGGCGATGCGTTTACCTTTGCCCTGCCAGCGGGGCGAGGCATTGTGCCTCCAACCTTCATTCTCCCAGTCTTCGGAAGTACTCCTCGACCTCCTGGCGGTATTGGCGGGGCGGGGCGGTAACTGGCGGAAGCCGTCGCGGGGCGTTGCCTTTGAGTTGCAGAAGCTCCTGGTAAAGCTCCTGCCCAGCCGCTTCCAGTCGCTCCATTAGTTCGTCGTGAAACGCTGACGTTTCCAAGTCAGACAGGGAGAAGGCCTCGCCCAGTTCCTGGGCGATGTCCTGCAGAGTCTGGTTGCCGAGCTGTTTCCCCAGTTGCTGAATCAAAGCCGCCGCCTGTTCGCCGATCTGGGCCAGCTGTTCGGCATCTTGGCTGGCGACGGCCTCATCCGCCAGTTGCTGAATCGCCTCCATCGCGGCACGGAGTTGCTCTTCGCTCATGCCGGTTTGGGCGGCCGCGTCCAAAAGGCGGTCTGCGACTTTCTGCAGTTCGTCGGCGGCGTTCTTCTGCTCTTCGGAGGCCGTGCCATAACGGCGGTAAAGCAATGCGTTGCGGGCGCGGGATTGCGAGCGCTGAAGCGCAGAATTGCTTTGCGAATCCATGGCTGAACGAAGCTGCTGTGCACCCGATGGATCCTCTCGCTCCATGGAACGAGCGGCCCTGTCGATGCGCTGGCGGAGATTCTCCGTCTCCTTCGACAGCGCGTCCTGCCGTTCCCTGAGATTCTGTCGAGTGGCTTCATCCGGCGGCAGCTTGGAATGCTGCGCAGACTGCTCGGACAGTTCACGCTGGCGTTCGGAAAGCCCCTGCGCGTCCTCGCTGAGCTTTTCGATTTGGCGTGTGGTGAGCGACTGCAGAAGCTGCTCCAAAAGCGTGAGCGAATCCTGGAGGTGCTTTTCGGCACGGCGTGCGTGGATGGCCGCGACCGAGGATTGCCCGCTGGCGGCGAAGTTGTTTGCGGCGTCTTCCAGCTCGCCCTGTGCATCCCGCAAAAGCTGCTGGATGGGTGCGGCTGCGGCGATGCCGGAAAGTAATCCGCCGACATTGCGCGCCCGCATGGCCAGATGGCGCTCCGGTGCCGCGTAGGTGTCGGCAAGGCGGGTCGCACGGCGAATGTCGTCCAAGACGGCATGTTGTTCGCGGAGGATGCCCCTGAGTTCCTCCTGCGCCTTCTCCATCTGGGCGATTTCCTGCTCGTGGTCTTCCACGGCGGACTCCAGGGAGGGCTCCGATGAGGGACTCGTGCCTTCCTCGTCCTCAGCATCCATCCCGGGCTCCGGGGTGCCCTCGCCACCCTTGGCGGACATCTTCATCAAGTTCTCAATCAAGATGTTGTTCAACTGGACCAGAACCACCAAGGCGGATTGCTGCGGCACCCGGGAGTCGCCGACCGCCCCTGCGGTGACGTCGGTGGCGGCCTGCGTGAGCTGGGTGGCGGCCTCGGTGAAGAAATACTGAAGTTCTTTCGGCAGGCTGGACATCCCAAGTTGGCTTGCGAGGTCCACGCTCCGGCTGCGCACGGCCAGCTCCAGGGCGCGAAGGTCGCGTTCGAGTTCCTGCCGGAGGCGACCCGCGACGGCCTCGTCCATTTCCAGATTCAGCAGGTCAAAGGTGTTGCGCAGCAGACGCTTGGATTCGACAATCAAATCCGAGATGTCCACTTTGTGGGTTTCTTCTCCGTCCATCCCCTCCATATCGGCCTCGAAGGAGTTTTCATCCGGAACCACTGTGACGAAGAAAAGCTCGGACCGCACGCGGTTTGCCTGTGGTTCGCAGTTGTCGGCGGCCTCGAGCCATCCGGTGAGGAGCTGCCCCGGCGCCAGCCCCATGTCGGCGACCGCCAGCGGGGAAGTCAGCTCGGCAAGCTGTGAAGACGGCCGGGCACTTTCCTCCGCCCAAAGCGTCTGGGTGCGCTCCGGCTGGTTGTCCAGGTAAAAATGCGCCTCCACCGCAGTGACGCCAAAGTCGTCCGTGACGTTGGCGATGACGACGGGCGTCTCGCCGGGCTTGCAAGTGGTCTCCGTGGTCGGCTCAATGAGTTCGATGGTAGGCGCCAAATCCGGACGGACGGTGACCGCGAAGGCCGGTCCATGCGCGATGTGCCCGGCGCCATCGCGGTATTCGGCCTGGAGACGCATTCCTGGAGAGGGCCCAGGGCCCAGGGTCCAGGGCACAGGGGCGGACGCGGCGGAAAGTTCCAGCAGTTGGCAGGTCTGGCCTTCGGGCATTTCGCATTGGACCTGGAGGACTTCGCCGGCGATGAGTTCCAGGTCGCCGAAGTCGTCGCGGTGCTGGGGGGCGCGTCCGGTGTATGCGGGCGGGATGGTGTCGATGGAAATGCGCACGGGGGCAGGCGGGTCATAGACCGCGATGCGGTGCCAGCCGCTCTCCGCGAAGGCGGTCCGCACCCGGATGGCGAGGTCCTGGCTGACATCATAGATGGTGAGATGCGGTTCCGTCCCCTCGCCCTGCATGGGATAATTTACTTCCGCCATGCCATCCTCCCGAACTTCCAGCGTGGCCATGCCGCCATGGCGGTTGATTCTCGCCGTGACCGGCAGGTCCTGGTGCCGCTCGATTTCATCAGGCAGTCCCGTGAATTCGAGGGCCGGCTGATTGCTGACAATTCCCTGCCAGGCGCGTTGACGCACGGGATTCGGGACGTATAGAATGAATAGCGCAATCAGGATGGCCGACAATGCCAGCGGCCAGACGCGTGGCCGGGCAAAGGCCCGGGATTCACGCAGAAGTTCGAAGCCATTTTCCGAATAGCGTTTCTGGAGCTGCTCCAGATATTCCTGCTCGAAGGGCCGAAGCGGTCCCCGCCGTGCCTTGGCTTCCAGCTCCAGAGCGGCTTCCAGCGCATCGTGTTCCTCGGGGTGCTCCCGCCCGTATTCACGAGCCTTCTCTGCCACAAGGGAACGGCGGACGATTCGCCAAATGTCCAGGAGGATGCCTGCAAGCAGGATTACCGTTGTGCCAAGCAGCAGTATTTTGGCAGTCTTTTCGGAAAAAGGCGAGAGGATTTTTTCGGCACCCCAAATCGCCAGCCAAGAAGCCTCGAATGCCAGAAGGCCCCCCGCAAATAGCCACCCTGCATGGGCAAGACGCCGCCAGTTGCAGCGTCTTTTCAACCATGGGGCGAGATTGGCCATAGCGATTTTTGGGGATTGCCAGAACCTCTAGAACCTCTAGAACCGTTCTTTAATCCGCCGGATGATCTGGTTGGTGGAGGCGTCGTGGGCGAACGGAGCGTCGGCTGGCGCGTCGAAGTCCTTGAGGATGCGTTTGGCCAGGACCTTCCCGAGCTGGACGCCCCACTGGTCGAAGGAGTAGATGTTCCAGATGACGCCCTGGGTGAAGATCTTGTGCTCGTAGAGCGCCATCAGCACGCCTAGGGTGTAGGGGTTCAGTTCGTTGCAGAGGATGGTGTTGGTGGGACGGTTTCCCTCGAAGGTCTTCTGGGCGGCGAGCGCGTCGGAGATGCCGGGTTCCTCTGCCTTGACCTGCGCGGTGGACTTCCCGAAGGCCAGCGCCTCGGTCTGGGCGACGAAGTTGGCCAGGAGCTTCTTGTGGTGGTCGCCCACGGGCGTCTGGGAACGGCAGAAGCCGATGAAGTCGCCGGGGATGAGCTTGGTGCCCTGGTGGAGCAGCTGGAAGAAGGAGTGCTGGCTGTTGGTGCCGGGCTCGCCCCAGATGACCGGGCCGGTCTGCCAGGTCACGCGCTTGCCCT
This sequence comes from Victivallales bacterium, assembly GCA_017417585.1. GTDB lineage: Bacteria > Verrucomicrobiota > Lentisphaeria > Oligosphaerales > Oligosphaeraceae > RGIG1601. The sequence goes on along the minus strand of JAFPYX010000094.1, from coordinate 18,087 downwards.
GCTTGTCCACGCTCTTGCCATTGGATTCCATGGAGACCTGCTGGAGATGCGCGGCGAAGCGGTGCATCGCCTGGTCGTAGGGCAGGATCGCATGGCTCTGCGCACCGTAGAAGTTGTTGTACCAGATGCCCAGAAGCGCCAAAATGACGGGGAGGTTCTGCTCCAGGGGCGCGGTACGGAAATGGTTGTCCATCGCGTGGAAGCCGTCCAGCATCTCGAAGAAGCGCTCGGGGCCGATGGCGAGCATGATGGGCAGTCCGATGGCGGAGCACATCGAGTAGCGTCCGCCCACCCAGTTCCAGAAGGCGAACATGTTTGCCACGTCGATGCCGAAGCGCGAGACCTCCTCGGCGTTGGTGGAGACCGCCACGAAGTGCTTCGCGATGGCGTCGTTGCTGGCGAAGGAGGAGAGCACCCAGTTGCGTGCGGTGTTCGCGTTGGTCATCGTCTCCTGGGTGGTGAAGGTCTTGGAGGCCACGATGAAGAGCGTCTCGGCGGGGTCGAGCCCGCGCAGGGTGTCGCAGAGGTGGAAGCCGTCCACATTCGAGACGAAGAAGACGCGCAGTTCGGGCGAGCTGAATGCCTTGAGCGCCTCGCAGGCCATCTTGGGACCCAGGTCGCTGCCGCCGATGCCGATGTTGATGACATTGCGGATCGGCTTTCCCGTGAATCCACGCCATTCGCCGGAGCGCACTTTTCGGGCGAAGGCCGCCATCTGGTCGAGGACGCGGTTGACCTCGGGCATCACGTCCTTTCCGTCCACCAGGATCGGCGTGTTGGATCGGTTGCGCAACGCGATGTGCAATACGGCGCGGTTCTCGGTCTCGTTGATCTTCTTTCCCGTGAACATCGCCTCGATGTTCTCGGCGAGCTTCGCCTCGCGGGCAAGCGCGAAGAGCAGCTCCATGCCCTTGGCGTCGATGCGGTTCTTGGAGTAGTCTAGGAAGAGGTCGCCGAATTCGGCGTGGAAGCGTTCGGCACGCTGTGCGTCTTTCGCGAAGTGCTCTGCGATGGTAGTGGACTGGATCTGGTCGAAGTGTCCCTGGAGGGCGTTCCAGGCGGGTGTGGAGGGATTTTGATACATGGTCGTGTTTTAAATGAAAAATCTGCGAAAAAGAAAAAGGGTGCTTACGGAACTCGCCGCATTCATTACATTAACGGCATTGCCCATGAGAGTGCTGCTTCCATAATGTAATTTCAATTTTCCTTACCATGTTGCAATATCACGCCGTTCTGGAAAAAGTCGTGAAGAAAGCCGGCGAATTGGCGCTTTCGCTCCAGTCTGAGATTGACCCGATGCATGTCGATACGAAGGCGACGGAAAAGGACCTGGTCACCAAATCGGACAAGGCGGTGGAGCTGTTCTTGCGCAAGGAATTGGCCGAGGCATTCCCCTCATATGGCTTCTATGGCGAAGAGACCGGCGGCGGCAATCCCTTGCAGACGGGAGCTTCTGAGGATGCCGAGTCCTTCACTTGGGTCGTCGATCCCATCGACGGGACTCTCTCGTATGTGATGCACCAGCCATTCTGGTGCGTGTCGGTCGGGCTGTGGAAAAATGGCCGCCCGGTTGCGGGATGCGTCTGTGCGCCGGTGCTTCGGGAGACCTACTATGCCGAGGCGGGGGAGGGCGCGACCTGCAACGGCGTGCCTGTCCACGTCTGCCCGCATGGCGCGCTGAAGGATTCCGTGCTGGCAACCGGTTTCTCCTGCATCCGTTCCGGCTGGAAAACCGTGAACAACCTGAAGTACTTCAACCAGCTCAGCCTGGAATGCCGGGGAATCCGGCGCTTCGGTTCGGCGGCGATGGATATCTGCTATGTGGCCAGCGGCCGCATGGACGCCTTCTGGGAACTGAATCTCCAGCCATACGATTTTGGTGCCGCATGGCTGGTTCTTACGGAGGCGGGCGGAGTCATGACCGACCTGCATGGGACGAATGCATTTCCCAGAGAGGGCATCCTCGCCGCCCCGCCCGGACTCCATGCGGAGCTGCTGCCATTTTTCAAGGACTACCAACGTCCGACGGCGTGATGGGTGGGTCTGGCCGGGCGCACCTGCGTGCCCCTGTCCCGCCGTAGCCTTGGCGAAGGCGGATTCCCGCGCCAGCCCCGAAACAGCCTCCCCCACGGGGATGCCACTTCCCCTCGCGTGCCAGCCATCCCCGCCTCCGCATTCCAGGTCTGGCAGGTGCGGCGCCGGCGCACCGGCGTGCCCCTGTCCCGCCGTAGCCTTGGCGAAGGCGGATCCCCGCGCCAGCCCCGAAACAGCCTCCCCCACGGGGATGCCACTTCCCCTCGCGTGCCAGCCATCCCCGCCCCCGCATTCCAGGTCTGGCAGGTGCGGCGCCGGCGCACCGGCGTGTCCCTGTCCCGCCGTAGCCTTGGCGAAGGCGGATCCCCGCGTCAGCCCTCATGATAGAAATACCAAGGACAAAAATGGATTATCCAATGAATCCCATTGGCATCTTCCGCTGTGATGCCCAATATCCCTACGATGTGCCCCGGCAAGGTGCGCTGGCGGAAGGCAACATGGGGAGAATTGAACTGGCCGAAGGCCGTGGCTTCGAAGAGGCCGCGGCGGACTTGGTCGGCTTCTCGCGGATCTGGCTAGTATTTGTCTTCGATCGAAATGTCGGCACTTGGCATCCGAAAGTCCAGCCCCCTAGACATACGAACCGCAAAATCGGCGTCTTCGCCACCCGGTCACCCTACCGGCCGAACCCGATCGGGTTGACTTGTTCAGAACTTATTGATATTAAAGGACTTACGTTATATATAAAGGCGCATGACCTGCTGGACGGCACGCCGATTCTGGATATCAAGCCCTACCTGCCGTACGCGTACGCCTTCCCCGATGCGCAAACGGGCTGGACGGCGGATGCCGAAGAACTCTATTCGGTCGAATTCAGCGACCTCGCACGTGCCCAATGCGACTGGCTTGCCGCGCACGGCGTTCCTTGTCTGGAGCAATTCGTCCAGACGCGGCTGGAATGTGCACCGCTGGATGGCGGACGCAACCGCCTGGTGCCAGATCCGCAAAAGCCCGACGAAGTGCCATTGCTGGCCTACCGAACCTGGCGGGTGCGCTTCCAATGCGACAGCGCCACCCGCGCCATTCGTGTTCTTGAAATCCTCTCTGGATATCGCGCAGAGGAGCTTTCGCCCGGCGCCCCCGATCCCTATGCGGACAAGGCGGCGCATCGGGAATTCAACGCTATTTGGGCAGGATGATTTCGGGTTCCTTCTGGTCTTTCTTCTGCGCCACCTTCAGCGGGCCGAAGGGGGTAGGGCAGGTCGCCTCGAACCACTCCAGGTCGAAGAGATTCGGCTGGATGCGGATTTCCTCATAGCCATCGATGGTGGGCGTCACGCCAGCGATATTCTCCATGAGCCAGGCGACGGGCGTGGAGGCCCAGCCGTGGCAGAAGCTGTTGCGCAGACCGGTGAAGCAACGACGGCCATATTCCGCATGGATGTCGTGCTTGCTTGGGCGCGGCAGCTCGTCGATGCGTCCGGCACCCTTGAACCAGTCCATATCGACCTGCTCCCAGAAGGTCGTGGCGCCGAGTTTGAGCATCCCGCCGTAGTATTTGCGCAGGAGGTCAAGCGCCTCGGGAGCATGTCCGGCCAGCGTGTAGGCGCGCATCAGGTTGTCCATGTGAAAGGTGGAGATGGTCTCGGTGGGCTTCTTGGAGAGCACCTCGCGGTATGCCTTGGCGGGGTCGAGTAGTCCGGCCAGCACCGCGAATGCCGCGCTGGATTTGTCCATTTCGGTCAGGCGCACTGCCTTTTTGAGTGCCTTCTGCACTTTCTGTGCGCGGGCGACCAGCTCGGTTTCGCCCAGCAAGGTGCCCATCTTGATGCAGTCGCGCACTCCGATGTAATACAGCGGCGCGTAGCCGTGCTTGGCGTAGCCGCTCTTCACGCCCCAGTCGATGATGGTGCCTTCAAGGACCTGCTCGGACGTCTGTTCGAATTCAGAGAGCAGCTTGTCCGCGTAGCGACGGTACCCTTTGCGCTGGCGTTTGAGGTAATTCAAATCCGCGAAGTAGCGGTAATATTCGGCGTGGCTGAGGAACCAGTAGGGCGTGTAAGGAACACAGTTGTTGAAGAGACCAGTCTCCATCCCCTCGTCCCGCATGTAGTCCAGGCTTTCGGGGATGGCGGGATGTTTTCGGTAGAGGACGCCCGCCGCGCGGATTTCGTTGTAGAGGTCGCCCATCCAGACGAGGCGATCGCGCTTCGCGCCGTCGGTGAGCAGTGGCGCTACGCAGAGGTCGAGGGTACGTGCGCAGGTCTCCCAGATTTGATTGAGCAGTTCGTCTGAACAGAGGAAGGAACCCACACGTGGAACGGGGCGTTCCCAGACGGCGGCGGAGCACTCGCGCACCTCGAGGGTCTGCTTCTTGGAAAGGTTGTCGATGCGCACGAAGCGGAAACCCGTGTTGCCCACATGCGATTCGCCCATGGCGGGGACGGCGAGTTCGAAGTCATGGATGGCGTGGTCCTGGTTGGGGGTGGCCATCGCCTCGGAGACGGACTCGCCAAAGCGCACCCGGACCTTGCCTGGTCCCATGGGGGCGTTGAGGGCGGTGACCAGCCGGAGGCCACCAGCGACCTCAACACCGTAGTCCAGCAGGAAGCCCTCGCCGGGACCGAGTTTCACGCCAGGCTCCTTCCAGATGGTCTGGAATTCGCCGGCTCGGCCCAACAGCCATTCGGGGTTCTTCAGGGTGTCACTCTTCCAGATGACGCGCTCCGGCGCACGGTAGCTCAATCGACGGGGATCCTGTTTCATAATTCGTAATTCGTAATGCTTAAATCGTAATTGGTTAATGGAAATCACAGGGTGGTTATTGGGGAGATTCTTCCCATTGCTGGGTGAGGTCGGTCAGTTCGGGTTGCAGAGTGTCGAAGACCAGCTCGGTCGGCAGAAGAATCCGCCAGAGGAGAAGACGCGTCTGAAGTGCGGTCAGCTGGTCGTTGAGTTGAAGTTTCGTGAAGCCGTATTGGCGGAAGAGACCTTGCCTCACAAGAAGACGACCAAGGGATTTGCCACGCAAGTCGTCAACGGGAAGAAGGAAAAGCCCGAACCACCGGCGTGGGGGACCAGCCACCCGGCAGGGAAGGGGCTTGCCCCTGCGCAGCAGCCGTGTCCACCAGAAAAGATAAAGCAACACCGCGATAGGGTAGGTCAGGTAAAGACGGAGCCCCCATTTCAAGGCGAACGAGGAAATCTGCGGCACGAAGGTGCAGATTACACAGCAGATGCCGCAAAAGTAGAGGAAAAAGCGATACCACCACAGCCAGCCGCAGGACCAATGCAGCTTCTCGTAAATCGCCCAGGGAATGACATGCTCCCGCAAGGCCTCCTGAAAACGAAGCACGGTGTTGGTCGCATGGCTGGAGAGTTCATTGGGCATTTGACATAAATATATTCCCAACAAATCATGCGGGTGGACGCGGTTTCACTTGAAAAATGGATTTTCCGGGTTAAAGTATGAATGGTTGTTCATTTGTTCAAGAATTTGAAACTGGAGATGACAATGCCGAAGGCAAAACCGAATTTCGTGGCGCCGGTGTGTGAGGTGCCTGCCCTGCATGCAGAGGTTCTGGAAAGGGTTCATCATGGCCTGACGGATGAGGAAGTTCTTCGCTGGGTGGCAAGCCTTTTCAAGGTCCTGGGCGACCCGAGCCGTCTGAAGATCGTGAACGCGCTGTTGCTTTCGGAAATGTGCGTGTGTGATTTGGCATCGCTGTTGAGGATGAGCCAGTCGGCAGTCTCCCATCAGCTGCAGATTCTCCGCCAGAGCGACTTGGTGAAGTGGCGTCGGGATGGCAAGGTGATCTACTATTCGTTGGATGATGAGCATGTGAACAACCTTTTCTACCAGGGGCTGGTCCACGTCAACGAGAAACATCATACCAATTCGTAATTCGTAATGCGTAATGCGTAATTAAGTTTCTTTGGATAAAATTGTTGAGTTGTTAGTCGGGTAAATGTGTCATCACCACGAAAATCAGGCGGAGTGCTGCGGGCATAATGCGCCGTTGCCGAATCGTCCGCTGAGCGTATCGAACCGCCGGACGGTCTACTTCGATGGCCCGGTGGCGGGGTGCCGTGCGGCGCTTGCGCAGGTTGTACAGGCGGCGGCGCCGTCCGCCGAACTGGAATGGGATGGGAATGCCTTGACAATCATAGTTCCGGAAGACGCCGCGCCACGGCTCCCGGTGGCACTGCGGGAACTCTCGAAATGGCTTCGCGCACACGCGCCAGAAGTGCGGCGAAGCTATACCGCGCCAATCGCGCTGGACGAGGAGGATGACGAGGCGGGGGAGGACGGATTCTCCGCACGCCACCGCAACTTGATGCTGGTCATCGGCGCAGTGGTTTTCGTCGCCGCGCTGGCAATGTCCCCATGGCTGCCCGAAAGTCTCTCGATAATTTTATATGTAATAGCATATCTTATTGTTGGAAAAGAAGTTATATTGAATTTTTTTACGAGGCTCAGCAGGCGCGAGTTTCTGGACGAGACTTTTCTGATGACAATCGCCTCGCTGGGCGCCTTCGCGATTGGCGAGTGTCCGGAAGCGGTCGCGGTGATGCTCTTCTATCAGGTGGGTGAGGCTTTCCAGCGCCATGCCGTCGGCCGTAGCCGCCAGTCCATCGCCGCAATGATGGATCTGCGCCCAGACACCGCATGTCTTCAGACGGATGGCGGCGAGGCCATGGTGGCGCCGGAGGAGGTCGCGGTGGGCGAGGTCATCGCCGTCAGGCCAGGCGAGCGCATTCCGTTGGACGGCGTGGTGACCGAAGGGCATACGCTGCTGGATACCTCCGCCCTGACCGGCGAGTCTCTCCCGCAGGAGGCGAATCCAGGCGACGAAGTCCTTTCGGGAAGCATCTGCCAGACGGGGCGGATATTGGTGAAAGTCACTCGCGTGTTTGGCGAGTCCACGCTTTCACGCATTCTGGAGATGGTTCAGCACGCCGGCAGCCTCAAGACTCCCACCGAGCGTTTCATCACGGTCTTTTCGCGCTATTACACTCCTGCCGTGGTCATTGGAGCGCTGTTGCTGGGCATCCTGCCGCCCTTGCTGGGGGGAGGCGACTGGTCAGCCTGGATTCACCGGGCGCTGGTGTTTCTGGTGGTCTCCTGCCCATGCGCATTGGTCATCTCTGTGCCGTTGAGCTACTTCGGTGGCATTGGCGCGGCCTCGCGCCAGAATGTGCTGGTGAAGGGCAGCGCCTGTATTGACGCGCTGGCCAATGTCTCCACGGTGGTCTTCGACAAGACTGGAACGCTTACCCGTGGCACCTTCCAGGTGCAGGAAATCGCCCCCGCGCCGGGTTTCAGCCGGGAGGAACTGCTCAATCATGCCGCACATGTGGAATATGCGTCGAGCCATCCCATTGCAAAGGCATTGCGCCGTGCGGTCCCGGAGCCGCTGGATGCCAGGCGGGTGACCGACTTGGAGGAGTTCGCCGGTCATGGCGTGAAGGCAAAGCTGGATGGCCGCACAATTCTGGCCGGAAACTACCGCTTCCTGCGGGAAAACCGAATCGAGGAGGTCTCTTCGCGGGCCGACGGCACGGTGGTCCATGTCGCCGTGGAGGGGCGCTACGCAGGTGCCATCACCATCGCCGACCAGCTCAAGCCGGATAGCCAGATGGCGGTCCAAGCATTGCGCAGGGAGGGCGTCGAGAATATCCAGATGTTCACCGGAGACCACCGGGCGGTCGCCGAGGAGACCGCCGCCATGCTGGGGCTGGATGGCTTCCATGCGGAACTCCTCCCTGGACAGAAGGTGGAACTCGTCGAGGAACTGGAATTGCACAAGCCCGCCGGCACAAAGGTGGCCTTCGTCGGCGACGGCATCAACGACGCACCGGTGCTTGCCCGCGCCGACCTCGGCATCGCCATGGGCGGAATCGGCTCGGACGCCGCAGTCGCCGCGGCGGATGCCGTGCTGATGACCGACCGGCCCTCGCAGGTTGCCATCGCCATCCGCATCGCGCGCAAGACTCTCGCCATCGTGCGCCAGAATATCGCTTTCGCATTGGGGGTCAAGGCGCTGATACTGGCACTTGGCGCGCTGGGCTGTGCGAGTCTCTGGCTCGCGGTATTCGGAGATGTCGGCGTGGCCGTACTGGCCACCCTCAATGCCACACGTGCGTTGCACACGGGCGAATAAATAATCTTCCGCGAACTTGCGGAGTGCAGTACGGGGCCGGGCGTGCTCCGGCTAGGTATTCTCAATATGGATCCAAAATGAAACCGCCCCGGAAGAGATGCATCTCCCGGGGCGGCGGATGGTTGTTCCGTTAGGCCTTCAAGCCATTTACGCCTGCTTGCGGAAGGCCTCCATGACTTCGATCAGGCGCTGGACGCCCTCCAGCGGAACCGCGTTGTAGATGGACGCGCGGCACCCGCCGACGGCACGGTGCCCCTTGAGTCCGAGCAGACCCTGCTCCTTGGCGTATGCCACAAATGCCTTCTCCTGGTCCTCGGTCGGCAGGCGGAAGGTCACGTTCATCCGGGAACGGCTGGCCTTCGCGGCGGTGCCGCGGTAGAAATCCGAGCCGTCGAGGTAGTCGTAGAGCAGATTCGCCTTCGCGATGTCGGTCTTCTCCATCGCCTCCAGGCCGCCATTCTCCAGCATCCAGTCGGTGACGAGCCGCAGGATGTAGATGCCGAAGGTCGGCGGGGTGTTGAAGAGGCTCTTGCCCTCGATGTGCGTGGTGTATTTGAGCATCGTCGGGACGGTCTCGGGCGCACGTTCGGCCAGGTCCTTGCGGAGGATGACCAGCGTCAGTCCGGCGGGGCCGATGTTCTTCTGGGCGCCCGCGAAGATCATCCCGAACTTGCTCACGTCGAGACGGTGGCTCATGATGTCGGAGGACATGTCCGCGACCAGCGGGACTTCGCCGGTTTCCGGGTAGTCGAAGTACTCGGTGCCGTAGATGGTGTTGTTGGAGCAGATGTGCATATAGGCCAGGTCCTGGTCGATCTTCCAGTCCTTGATGCCCTCGATGGCGGTGTAGCCGTTCGCCTCGCCGTCATAGATCAGGTCCACTTCACCCTTCTGGATCTTGATTTCCTTCATGGCCTTCTTCGCCCACACGCCCGTGTTCGCCACGCCGACCTTCTTGCCGGGAATCATCAGATTCATCGGGGCCATCGCAAACTGCATTGAGGCACCACCCTGAAGGAAAAGCACCGCGTAGTTTTCGGGAACCCCCAGGATCTTGCGGACATTCGCCTCGGCAGCCTGGATGACTTCATCGAACGGCTTGGCACGGTGGGATTCCTCGATGATGCCGATGCCGGTGCCGTGGTAGTTGACAAATTCTTCCTGGGCCTTGAGCATGACCGGCTTCGGGAGGGCCGCCGGTCCCGCGTTGAAGTTGTAAACCTGCATTTTTTATTACCTCTGTTTGCGCCTTGACGGACGGTCTTGATTCAGAGGCTGGCGCCATGCCAGCCATCCGCATCTGATTTCGTCTACCGATCCGATTTGGGCGATGCGTGTAATATAGTATCTGGGCGGGAAACTGTCTGATTTTCCTCCCAGACAATATAGTACAGGATATGACAAGGACACTTCTCATTCTCTTGCAGCACGAACTCGGCTCGTTCCGGATGGACGACCCGCAGGCCGAACGACTGGCGCGACTTTTGCCAAGTTGGCGGGTGGTGAACGCACATGCGGAGGCGGAGTTCCTCCAGGTGCTGCCGGAGGCGACGGCGGTGTGCTGCTGGACGTTCCGGCAGGAGTGGTTTGAGTTGGCGCCGAAGCTGCGCGTCGTCTCGACTCCGGCCGCCGGGAAGGATTACTTTTCCGTCCAGTGGCCGCCGGGTGTCGAGCATTGGAACGGCGGCTTCCATGGCGCGCTGATGGCCGAGACTGCCGTCGGGATGCTGCTGGCGATGACCCGCGGTCTTCTCCTGGCGGTTTCCTCCTATCGCGACAATCCCTGGCCGCGCCCCGAGCTGGATGCCAGGATGCGACCGTTGGCAGGCAGCCGCGTGACCATCTGCGGATTCGGCCGGATTGGCCGGCGCATCGGAGAATTGCTGCATGGCTTCGGCGTGAAAATCTGGGGCGTGAGCGCCCATGAGCATCCCGCCCCGGAGTATTTTGGCGCAGAGGACGAATGCTTCACCGTCGAAAAGCTGGACGGGCTTTTGCCGGCCACCGACCACCTGGTGCTTGTCCTGCCGCGAACGCCAGACACGGATGGGCTATTGGATGCCCGCCGTCTGGCGTTGCTGCCGCCTCATGCGACCGTGAGCAATCTCGGGCGAGGCAATGCCATTGCGGAGGAAGCGCTGGTGGATGCGCTGTCGTCTGGGCGTCTGGGGGGCGCCTGCCTGGATGTCCAGGCGACGGAACCCCTGCCGGCGGATTCGCCGTTGCGCAGATGTCCGAATCTTTGGCTCTTCCCGCACTCCTCGGCGCTCTCGCCGAACTACATGGACCTGTATGCCGATGAAATCGCAGGAAGGCTGACGCGCCTCGTGCAATGATCCGCGCCCTGCGTGTCTCCCGTCTCAGCCGGGGCATCCCCGTCACCAATTCCCAATCAACGCATTATATTCTGCAAATCCCGCCTCTCACTTTCCACTTTCCACCTCCCACCTCTCTTGCATCTTCCACTTGACATCTTTCTGGCGGCGCGGTATCTGCGGCCAAAACGGACCTTCGTTTCGGTGATCTCGCTTTTGTCCATCCTGGGGCCGCTCCTGGGGGTGGCGATCCTGATCATCGTCAGTTCCGTGATGGCCGGCTTCGACCGGGACATCCGCACGGGCATCATGAACATGTCCGCGCACCTGACCTTCTATCCGAATACGGGCGGCGGGTATTTCGAGGACCCCATCGCCTTGATTGAGGACCTGGAGAGGGAGTGTGCCGCAGAGGGCCTGAAGGCGGCCCCAGTCATTGAAGGCACTGCGCTGATGCAGCTTCGCACTTCGGTCTACCCCAAGGTCGTCCGGGGCATCCTGCCGGAGCGCGAACGGCTCGTGACCAAGATCCAGGAAAACTTCTATGACCCGGACCAGCCACCCCTCGCGGAAGGCCAGGCGGCAATCGGGCGGCGACTCTCGGTGGCCCTCGATTTGCGAATCGGCGACGAGTTCCTCATCCACTCGCCGGCGCATCTGACCGAAAATATCGCCTGGACGGAAGACGGGAAGGTCGAAATCCACGAGCCGGATGAATTCTACCTCCCCGAACAATGCCGCGTGGCGAATCTCTATTCCATGGGAATCAGCGACTATGACGACAATGTCATTGTCCTGCATCTGGACCAGGCCGCCGACCTTTTCGGTCTGGACTGGGGTAGCGCCACCAGTGTCCAGGCAGTGGTGGACGACCCCATGAACATCACGCAGCTCACCGTGCGGCTACGGGAGGCGCACCCGGAATGCACGGTGGTGAACTGGCAGGAGAAAAACCAGATGCTCTTCAACACCCTTCAGAGCGAAAAGAACCTCATGACCTTCCTGATGGCGTTCATCGTGCTGGTTGCCTCATTCACTATCGCCACTACGCTGATCACCGTCGTGGTGCAGAAGACCCGCGAAATCGGCATCATGAAGGCGGTCGGGGTCTCCTCGTTTGCCGTGGGTCGGATCTTCTTGCTCCAGGGGCTGATGATCGGAGTGATCGGAACGACGCTGGGCACGATAATCGGATTGCTGATCCTCCATTACCGGGATGCCATCTCGCAGATGATTTCACGCATGATGGGCTTTGAAATCTTCCCTGCCGAACTCTACCACCTGACCTCCATCCCGTCGCTCACGACCACCAGCGACCTGGTGCGGATCATCGCAATGTCCCTGGGCATCTGCGTCTTTGCCGCGCTGATCCCCGCGATCTACGCCTCCGCGACGACGCCTGCCGCATCGCTCCGCGACGAAAATTGAATTTGGCATCCCGTGTCTGCGGCGAAAGCTTCGAAAAGAAGTTGCGAATATGCCTGAAACGAATGACATCCTTTATCACATCGAGCAGCTCCACCGCGATTTCAAATTGAATCGGGGGGTGGTGCATGTCCTCAAGGGCCTCTCGTTGGAATTGCCGGAACGGGGCTGGCTGGCTTTGGTGGGGCGCTCCGGCTCCGGCAAGACGACCCTGCTTCAGCTGCTGGGCGGACTGGACCGCCCTACCTCCGGCAAGATCCTCTACCGCGGGCAGGACCTGGCAAAACTCTCAAAGGCAAGGCTGACACGGCTTCGCCGCCGGGAATTCGGATTCGTCTTCCAGTCGTATCATCTGCTGCCGGAACTCTCCGCCTGGGAAAATGCCGCGTTGCCGGCGCTGGCCTGGACAGACGACCGCGACCGCACCTACGCCCGGGCCAGGGAGCTCCTGGAGTCCTTTGGGCTGGCGGGACGCCTTCAGCACCGCCCGCCGGAACTCTCCGGCGGCGAACAGCAGCGGGTGGCCATTGCGAGGGCATTGATCAACGATCCGCCCGTGCTGCTTGCGGATGAACCCACAGGAAACCTCGACGAGGCTTCCGCACGGCAGGTGGTGAAAATTTTCCAGGACCTCCGCGAAAGACAAGGCAAGACCATCGTCATGGTCACCCATGACCCCAAAATCGCCGCCCTGGCCGACTGGCGGTTCACGTTAGGATAAGGTCGCGGGGGAGGGCCGCGTTCCCGCTCGCCCTGCGCTGTCGGAAGCAAGAATTCCCGGATTTACGACACACCACTGCTGTCCGGTGAAAACACTTGGGAATCCAAGGGGATCATCCGAAAAGCATGGAAAAAACTAGATTGCCGGGAAATCTGCCCATAGTGGCTCGACATGGCGGTCTTCAGCTGGAATTGTAATAGGGGTGGCGGCCGGGGGCGGCGGGTGTGCCCACTATGGATAAGGTCGTGTGGACAGGCTCCTGGAAGCCTCTTTTTGAGGGTGTCTTTGGGTGGCGATTTTCGCCAGGCCATTCCTTTAGAGCTACCCTTATGGGTTTGCATGTCTGCAGGATTCCCGAATCCGTGAATTTTCGTAAAGCATGTAGCGTCGGCGCCTCGCCGACGGAATATGTTGTGGTGACGCGGCGTCACCATGGTGTTGACTCACGGATTCAGCAGAATTGAAATTTTAACCGGACCGCAGTGACGACACACCACTCTAGCCCCATGAACTCTTCTGAACTGCAAGTCAAGCTGTACTCCGCTGCCGCGGAAGACATTCCCGCGATGCTCAGACTGCTGGACAGCTATGCCAAAAAACAGCTGGTTCTTCCTCGGACTGCAGTCGACCTCCAGCAGAATCTGCAGAATTTCATCGTGGCGCGGGATGGCGAGAAACTGGTAGGGCTGGCCGCCTTGCGGCCCTACGGCGACGGCTTCTTCGAGGTGCGTTCGCTGGCGGTGGCGCATGGCTACAAGAATGCCGGCGTGGGGACGCGGCTGGTCAATGCGTTGCTGGAGAAGGCCCGCGCACTCCAGCCGCCGGCGGTGAAGGTCTTCGCCCTGACCAAGCGCCCCCATCTTTTCCTGCGGCTGGGTTTCCGGATGGCTTTCCGCGAGCGTTTCCCCGCGAAGATCTGGACGGACTGCCTCCTGTGCCCCAAATACGACAACTGCGACGAGACCGCCGTGGAATATCGTTTGTAGAAGGACGCTCGAAAAACCATCCGGCCTATTTGCAAATCTCTCCCGGCGATTTATGTTATGCGCTACGCCAGAAAGCCAGCATAGCTCAGTTGGTAGAGCAGCGCATTCGTAATGCGCAGGTCAAGGGTTCGAGTCCCTTCGCTGGCTCCACTCTTTCGCCCTGTGATAGCCGTTTTTCAACCCTGTCCCGGGGCTTTTTTTGTGCTTTCGGAACCGCATGCCCTTTGCGGTGTCCAAGAGACCGTCCATTTCAAAAACAACTCCCCCTCTTTCAACCTCTTCACGATATGCACAAGTCATTCCACGCCTTCTGGGCATTTTTGTCCGTCGTCTCTCTGCTGGCCGCCCAGGAACTCCCGGTGGAATTGGACGTCCCCGCGCCGCAGCCCATCGCATACGAGCTGCCCGTTTCGCCCCTGACGGTCAATGGCTCCCAGGAGCCCGAAATCGACCTGGGAAAGGTCTTCAAGCTGACCAACCGTTTCTTCCAGGTCGTTGTGGAGAACCCCTCCGACGAGCCGGTCAAATACACGAATATCGTGGTCAACTGCGAATGCACCACCATCCAGAACAAGATCCCCGTTCCCGGAGAGATCCCCGCCCATGGTAAGCTGAAATTGCTGCTGCGGCTCAATGCCGGAGACCTCTCCTCCAGGCACTTCTTCCGCATGATCCGCTTCGAACTGGAAGGCTACCGCCAGTTCCAGGTCAGCTTTACGGGCGAGCTGGATACCAGCCTCTACATGACCTACTACGACGAGCCGGAGCCGGTCAAGCACGGCGAAGTGATGATCGGATACCTCGAGGACCCGAACGAACCCTGGGAGACCCGGCTGAACATCACCCTGGACGCCGAGGAGGGGGAGCTGAAGCTCGGCAAGATCAAGTGCACGAAGAACTTCATCGCCGCGCTCCATCGCTTCGACGAGCGACACTGGCAGGTCGAGCTCCACGCCGTCAACCCCGTCGCCCTCGGGGAGCTGCGGGACGCGGTGGTAATCCAGCTGGAGGCGCCCAGGCCGGCGGAAGGCCAGCAGGACGTGATCGTGCTGCCGATCCAGGGCATCTGCGGCACGCGGATCGTGCCCACCACCGAGGAAATCTACCTGGACAAGGAGGTCGCTCCCGAACAGTACGAGCGGAAGATTCTGCTGGAGAGGCTGCCTTTCCTGGACAAGCTTTCCATCGTGCGGATGTTCCGGGGCCAGCAAAGCCCCTATATGCCGGAAATCAAAGTCCTGACGGTGGACGAGGTGAAGGTGCCGGACGACGTGCCCGGCGTTGAGTTCGAACTGACCCAGGAAAAGGTCGGCGTGGTCGTCACCATCAAGATGACCCGCGACGAGATGGTGATGGGCGGCTATCCGGCAGTCTTCGAGGTGAAAAACAGTCAGCCGGCTGAGGTCTGGATCGGCTTGCTTTCCGAGGAGCGCCGGAAGCAGTTCGAGGAAGACGCCGCCGCCGCCGCGGAGGCCGCCGCCGCGGAGGCCGCCGCCCAGGCCGAACAGGACGCCATCAAGTAAGCCGCGTTTCCCGCCTTTTCGGGGGGCCCTTCGTCGAATACGGCGGGGAGGGAGGCGATTTTGGCCTTGGCCGCCGGTCCGCCCGCAGTCTGCCCCATCCTGTTTGTCGCTTTTGTCTTTTTGCCTTCCCCAATTCCCTCACGAGGTGTTTTCCATGAACAAGCGTTTTCTTCTGCCCGCCGTGGCGGTCGTTGTAGTGGTGCTGGTTGTCGCCGTCTGGCTGGGGCTGCGCCAGTCCCCGGTTGTCCCGGAAGCCGGGCCTGTCCCGGAAAATGTGGCTGGGCAGGTTCCGCCCCCGCAACGCCAGATCCAGCAGGTGGTGCCTTCCGCCAGCCCGCTGCAGTCGTATAATTTCGGCACTCCAAGCACGGAGGATTCCCGTGCGCAATTGGGGAAAATGCTGGCGGCGGTGGACAGCGGCAAGGAGATGCAGCTGGTGGAGGCGATCAACGATGCTCCGACCCTGGAGACGGACGAGCTCCTCGAGTTCGCCGCCAAGGCGTATGCCGTCACCGACGACCCAGGCTACCGACGCGATATCGTGATGAGCCTCCAGGGGCAGCACACCCGACGGATGCTGCCTCTGCTGGGACAGGCCGCCAGGGACGCCGACCCGGAGGTCCGCGCCGCCGCCCTCCTCACCATGGGGGGCGCTTTCGAGGCGGGGCGTTCCGCCGCGATTGAACAGGACGCCGACGCATTCGAAGTGGAAGATGCGGAGGGAATGACTGAGGAGGAGCGACTGGCCGCCGAGGCCGCCGAACGCCAGGCCCTGCTGGCGGAGGCGCTCACCGAGGAGGACGCGCAGCTGATCGTCGACATCCTCGTCCTCGCGTTGGCGGACGAGGCGCCGGAGGTTCGCCAGGCCGCGCTGGAGGCCATACACATGCTCGACGGCGACATCCAGGCCGCCACGCTGCAAAACGCGCTGGGCTCCGGGTATCCGGACGTGCAGATGGGCGCGGTGGGCCTCCTCGTCGAGGCGAACACCAAGTCCGCCCTGGAATTGCTCATCGTCGCCATGGACAGCGAAAACGAAGAGGTCGCCGAGGAGGCCGCCATGTTCGTCAACCATGCGCTCAGCCAGGATTTCAGCTCCTCGTCCGAAGCCGCGAGCTGGTGGCGCGAGAACGCCTCCAACTACAACGACGACCTGGAGGAGGTCCAGATGGAACCGCTGGATATCTCCAAGGAGTAAGCACGTTGCGCCGATGCCTTGCAAAAGAATGCGTAAACCAGTCAGGTTTCGACAAGTCCATAAAAAAATGTCCTTTGTTGCAACAAAAAAGTCCAGATTCTCTTGCAAAACCGCAAACAGAGGGTAAAGTACCTGCAATGCCTGCGCAAAAAAAAATGATTTTTTTATGTGTTGGCGCTTGCAAACCAATTTTAGAGGTGTAAAGTAAACGGTAATCACGCATCTTTAGCATTCTGATAAACTGAAGAAATGTGCTGAATCAACTCCCGAGGCAAAGCGATTTGCCGGAGGATAACCTTAAAGGAGGATACTAAGGAAGGCAAACTGAAATCAAAGTAACGTTTACCGTCTTTCGCATCGTCTTTTTCCGATTTTGTTTTTTTAACGTTTAACCCAACCCGTTCCCAACAACCAAGGACAACACAATGAAAAAAGTTCTCGCTATGTTCCTGGTCTGCGCGATGGCCTGCACCTTGAGCGCCAAGACCAAAAAAGTCCTGTTCTTCAACCGCGACCAGTTCCAGACCTCCAAGGCCGACTGCTCTTTGGAAGAGTTCCCGGCCCTGACCGTTCCGTTCGTCTACTCCGGCACTCTCGCCCTCGACGGCAAGATCGCCTGGGATGACGACGACAACATCTACGAGCGCGACCAGTGCCAGTACGACACCATCTGCGACGAAGATTGGGACTACACCCTGCTCCATTGGTACGGCGAAGGCGTTGACGCGGACAGCCACAAGAATTGCCAGGTGCCGGGGCCGAAAGACGAGGCAGTCTGCTACGTCGGCGACTACAGCAAGAAGCTCCCGCTCTACATGACTCTCTGCCAGCCCTGCTTGGACTGCTATCCCTGCACCGTCCTCGGGCAGTACAACGGCGTGACCTACCTCATCAACGACCAGGGCCAGGCGGACGCCGTTGGCTTCAACAAAGCTGCCTTCGTGGGCAAGGTCACCCGCTGGAACCTCTACCTCGTCGATGCGAAGAAAGGCAAGGGCGGCTGGGCTTACATCTACAAGTACAACCTGCTCGACAAGGATGTCGATGACAGCACCCTGGTTGACTCCGTGTTCTTCACCGGCGGTCTGAAGAAGATCTCCCAGCTGAAGACCAAGGCTCAGGCCGGCGGCAAGGCCTACATCCAGGCCAAGGGCGAAGACTTCGGCTCCCTGGTGATGACCGGTGCCAAGAACGACTACAAGTTCAAGTACACCGATGCTGTCCTGGGTCCCGACTTCGAGTGGTACTACACCGACAACACCGCCACTGCCTACATCAAGTCCGTCAGCAAGTTCGATGGTCTCTTCTGCTTCAGCCGCATGTTCGGCTGGGATGAGGACATTGAGAACCTCTACGGCTTCCAGTTCTGCGGCGAGGCCACTCTGACCCGCAACGCCAGCCTGACCAAGGCCGCCATCGAGGCGACTTTCGGTGCTGAGAAGACCGTCTCCAGCAAGAAGATCAAGAACTGGGAAGACTGCGATGATCCTGCAGAGGCCCACTACTGCGAAGAGTACTTCTTCTCCACTTGGGGCGACCAGTTCGACAACTACCTGCTCGACAAGGTTTACACCGAGAAGAGCTACAATGATGTCGCTTATACCGACGAAGGTGACATGTTTGACACCATCTCCGCCGTTGTTGGCGTCTTCTACTTCGAAGAGGAAACCGAGGAAGGCTATTCCTACGAGTACCTCGAAGGCGAAGAGGAAGCCGGCGAT
>JAFPYX010000093.1 GCA_017417585.1 Victivallales bacterium | reverse complement strand
GTTCACCTGCTTGGGCGACGCGGAGGCGCTGGCGTTGCGATACTGCCTGTTCTGCTGGTACTGCTGAGGCTGGCTCTGCGGTGGAGCGACGTAGTTCGGCTGGACAGGCTGCAAGGCCTGTTGCGGCGGTTGCTGGACAGGCGTGTTGTTGTGGAGTTCGGCCTCCACGGAGGTTCGCACGAAGTCGAAGACACCGTGCACCTTCTCCCTGAGCTGCGGCGGCGTAAGACCGTCGGGAAGTTCAATCTCGATGGTGCAGTGGTACGACTGGGACGAGTACTCGCTTTCGGCTGGAACTTTCTTCGAGTAGGATGCGTTGAGTTTCAACATGGTTGGATATCTCCTGTTTGGGTTGGTGGGGTTAGAGTTTCTGGAAGTCGATGAGGGTCTCGCCGGAGGGCGTGCGGACGGCAACGCGGGCTTCCTGGCACTCGCCGGGGTCGCCCTCGAATTCGCCATCCTCGAAGAAGGCGGCGGCGGTCTCGAAAGCCTCTTCCGGCGTGGCGGCCTTGACCTGCGTGGTGTGCACGACGACCTCCTCCACGGTGACATGGTATTCGTTCATCTTGAGAGAATTGGCTAAAACAATGAAGCCCCGTCCGGCCTTGCGGTGGTCGGCGGGGCTTCGGGGACTTTGGTCTTGCATTGACTGGGCTAGACTGCCAGACGGATGCGCTCCAGCTTGCGGGTGGCGTCGGCGTACTGGCGTTCCTTCAGACGCTGTTCGACAAGGGCGGCCTTGATTTTGCGTCCCGCCTCAAGCAGACGGGACTCAAGGCTGGCCAGTTGCTCGCGCATGGAGACGATGCAGCTGAGCGTCTCGTCCAGCGGATTGCTCTGGGCATTTGTCTGGACCTTGCCGAAGACGGCGGGACTGGTGGCGATCGTGGTTGTTGCGGACTGTGTCATGGTCTTTTTCTCCTTGGGTTGGTTGATTGTCGGGTTATTGGTTGAATTGACGGTAGCGGTTGCAGGTCCGGCTTCGGGCTTGGCCTCGGTTCTTGGGGCAGGTGTCGCGTCAGAAGCCGTGGCTGGTGCGGCCACCGTGTTCGCGTATCCGTCCCTGACAGGCATGAAGAGGTATTTCCCCATGCCAGAGGACGATACCAGCGGGCTTGGCATCTTCGACGAGAACGACAACGTGAGGAAGCCCATTTTCAGGAACTGCTTGAGGTTGGCGGAGACGATGCGGACAGTGCAGGGAAGATTCGCACCCTTGCCACTGCACGCGAACATGCCTGAACGCTGCTTCAAGTCCGTGTTGCTCGTCTCCAGAAGTTCGATTCTGTCGGGATGGACGGTCAGCTCGGCAGTGGCCTCGCGGGTGTTCTCGTTTAGGAACTTCTGCAACGCCTGTGCGTTCTCCTGCGTCAGCGTGAATCTGATGTCGTAGTTTCTTTCGTCTGGAATGATTTCCCAGTATTCAGGATAGACGGCATCCAGAGTCTTTGCCGTGTATCGGAAGCCTTCTCCTGCGATAGAGAACATCCTGTCGCTGCTTGCCGTTCTCCAATGGGCGAGGGCAGTCCAGCGAAGATGCCTCAGGGCCGCATAGACCTTTGACTGCGGGATGGTGACGCAGTTCTTCAGCTGCAACGGCAGGGGCAGATGGAAGAGCTGGTGCCCGTCCGTGCCAGCGATGCCTCTTGACGAGACATTGACGCCGGACAGTGCCAGCCTGTCCTTTGTGTCTCCCGCGCAGGTGAAAGCATGGAGCAGGAAGTTTGCGAAGTTGGTCGGAAGCACGGTGGAATCCGCATCCCTGGGAATCTGGAATTTGGCATCGCTCTTGGTGGTCATCGGCACAAGCTGGCCGATGAAGCTGTCGTCGCAGTTGAGCACGACATGGGCCGCATCCTGCTCGATGGAGAGATGGTTTTTCTTGGCTGAGGCAACCAGCCTGCGGAACATCTCCAGGCTGACATCAAACGAGGTGTTCTTCTCGTCAAAGACTGCATCGGGCAGGACAACGGACAGTTGCTGTTCGGGAAGAGTGCATCCCACCGAAAGGCTCTGCTTGTCGGACTGGAAGGTGAGCGTGGGGTGGAAGTCGGCTGGCAGTTTGGCGTTGGAGACCATCTTCAGGACGGGTGCCAACGCCGATTCGACTGTGGATTTGAGGACTGTGATTTTCATGGTTCGGTACTCCTGTTGTTTTGGGGTGGAACATAAACGCAAAAAGCCCACCGCCGCGCAATGCGACGATGGGCCTTGATGCTTGTGGCTGATCTAGATTGTCTCTATTTCACAGGAGTAATATATACGCGAGATTTCTTGAGATGCACGCTATGCCGGACTTATTTGCCGTGCCACTGTTTTATTCTGACATTTAATATGCCATTTTGTCATAATAAAATGTCATAATAGGCACCATTACTCGCTTTTCACGACAAGCCAGGAGCCGTCTTTTCGGGAGCCAACACGCTGTATGACATTTGCTTTCTGGAGGTTCTGCAAGGCACGTTCGATGGTGCGTGAGGAGAGTCCAAGCTTTGCGGCAAGGGCTTTGGCAGTCAGATCCGGCTGCTCAAGCAAGCATTGCAGAACCCGCTTCCTGGTCTTGGTTATTCCGACATTTGTACCGACATTTATCCCGACATTTTGTCCGTTTGCCTTGGACACGTCCATGTCGAACGGGAGGACGACATTGATGTAGGTGTCGCCGATATGGAAGACATCGCGTCCGTATTTGGAGACGATGACGGGTATGCCGTGGCCTGTGTGCTCGGTCAGTTCCATGTTCATGAAAATCCGCATCAGCATGTCGTTTCGCGGTCGGCTGATGCCCAGGAAGAACATCTCCTCGGTCTGTCCTTTGGGAAGACCGCCGTGCGACAATATCTCTATCCTGTCCTCGAAGATGGAGACCAGCGGCTGCGAGAGGTTCCAGTCATTGTGGACGAGCGCGTTGATGAGCGCCTCGTTCACGCAGTCGAAGTCGAAGAGGTATTTGTCGGTTCGCGGGCGGCTGGTGGTGTCCGACACGCAGATGTTCTCGGCCACCAGGCGGTTCTTCACCTGCTCATAGGCGAAGAGAAGCGACTGCGAGCCATAGTCGTTTCGCTCGGAAATGGCGGATTTGTCCCTGCCTTGGAACTTGACGACAATCAGCGGAATGGTATTCTTGTCGGACAGCAGTTCGGCCAGCAGGTTGTACTCCCCCTTTGGCGTCTTCAGTCCGAGATTCTGCTCGAACGACTTGTCATCCAAGTGGTATCCTTTCTCTGCATAGTAGATTTTCAGCGTGCGGAAGGAGATGTTGCCGTATCGCGCGGGCGTGCGAGTCATGAAATCCGTGTCCGTGAAGTTCTGCTCGTATCTTGCCTTGATTTGCTCTGGAGACATCTCCTTGCAGGTCGTGCCGATGCGGATGGAGCAGCCTGCTGACGAGAAGCCGTATTTCTTCTGGCAGTAGATTGGTCGTGTGCCCTTGGGTACATGGATCACCAGAAGCGTCTTGCCGTCTGCATAGCGCAGTTCGGACGAGACAAGCTCTTGGGGATTAGGCTCAATCTGTGTGGTGATCACATCGGAAATCTTTCGTGAAATCTCGTCAATCTTCTTTATCCCGACAATGTTGCCGTCATTATCAACGCCAAGCACGATGTCGCCGCCATTGGCATTCAGGAAGGAGACAATCTCCTTGCATATTGTGTCTGTGTACGCCGCCTTGAACTCCAATGTCTCCGATTCGTCGCCGTTGTATCTGCTCATGGTTGCTCTCCTGTTGGATGACTGCCGTACTATAGCCTCTTTTATGACATTTTTCAATTTATTACGACAAAAATATGTCGCGAACAACAAAAAAAAGCGAGTTTTCCGTGCCCAAAGGCTTGTCTATGCCATAACAGGCTCTATATTAAGCAATAGACAGAGCAGAGACATGAGGTCTCTGCGGTGGCTGTCGGCATGATGTGACGCCTTGAAAAAGAGGTGCCATTTGGTGCCATTTGGGAGAGGAAAAGGTGCCATTTGGTGCCATTTTCGGGGCATTGGATTTTCTGCTTGACAAGTGCTAAATCGTGCTTTTTGAGTAGAGTTACGACGATTTTTACGCATTCCGAAATCGCCGATATGCTCCACCACCCCATTTCAAGAGGCCCGCCAAGTCCACGACTGCTGCGGGCCGCTTCGTTTTCAGCTGTAATCCCCTCGAACAAGGTAGGTTACGGCTTTATTTTTGCCAGTCTCTGTTGAGAGAAAGAGACGACGATTGAGAGCCGAAACGGCGGCGGAAACCATGCTTTCTCCCCGTTTGTCTCTATTGCCGTGGTCATAAGTCCACGGGTTATATGTGATATATGGTTGGGGCATTCAAAACCGCCCATAACCCGTCTCTATTGCGGTTTCCCGGGCTTTCGGGAGGGGCGAATTTGTCTCCGAATCGCCGTTTTGAGCAGAACGCCGTGGTCGGTTCGACTTCGATATCCTCCCCATTCAATTCGCGAACCCCCGACCACGGAATCGTCTCTGTTTCGGCAAAAAAAAGACCGCCAGGCGTCTCCGCCCTGCCGCTATGGTATTGTCTCTACCTCCCAAGGAATTATCTTCGTTGTACGTATTGCCTATGGAAACTTCTCATCACAGCCATTGTCCTGCGCTTTCGCGCCATTTTACAGGACTGCAGGACATCAGGCGGGGTGATAATGAAAAAACAATTTTTGCCAAATCGCGTGTATATTGACTGGAATGCAGTATCGTTTCAATCAATTCAAAGAAGAGAACCATTCAAGCAATGAAGCTTTTTCATCTTTCGGACTTGCATCTTGGCAAACGCCTCAACGGCTATTCGCTCCTGGAGGACCAGCAGTACATTCTGGAGCGCATCCTCTCTGCGGTGGAACAGGAGTCCCCGCAGGCGGTCGTCATCGCAGGTGACGTCTATGACAAGGCAACGCCGAGCGCTGAGGCAGTCGCCGTGCTGGACGACTTTCTCAGCCGGCTGGCCATGCTACAATGTTCCCCGCAGGTATTTGTCATCTATGGCAACCACGATTCGGCAGAGCGCCTCGCATTTGGCAACCGGCTGATCGAGAAGAGCGGGGTACATCTCTCGCCGGTCTTCCATGGCGAGGTCAAGCCCGTGGTGCTGGCGGATGAATATGGGGAAGTCGCTTTCCACCTGCTGCCGTTCATCAAGCCTTCGGATGTGCGGAACGCCTATCCGGATGCGAAGGTCGAGAACTACACAGATGCGGTGCGGGAGGCGCTTGCGCACTGCGCGCTTGACACGACTCGCCGAAACGTGCTGGTCGCGCACCAGTTCGTAACGGGGGCGTCGCGTACCGACTCGGAGGATGTGAGCGTGGGCGGTCTAGACAACGTGGATGCCTCGGCGTTCAACGGCTTCGACTATGTGGCGCTGGGGCATCTGCATCGGCCGCAAGCGGTTCTTGGCGCCGAGAACATCCGCTATTGCGGGAGTCCGCTGAAGTATTCCGTTTCGGAGAAGGATGACCAGAAGGGCATTCTGGTGGTGGAACTGGGGGGCAAGGGGGTGACGGCGATGTGCCGGAGCATCCCGTTGACGCCGCTGCACGACCTGCGCGAGGTCAAGGGGACATACGAAGAAGTGTCATTCCTCAAGAACTACGAGGGAACGGCGACGGACGACTACATACATGTGGTGCTGACCGACAAGAATGACGTGATGGATGCAATAGGTCGCCTTCGCGCCATCTATCCGAATATCTTGTCGCTGGAGTACCAGAGAGACGACGACGGTGAAGGCATGGGACTTGACGGTATGCAACCAGAGCCGGTCGAGCAGAAGAGCGACCTGGAGATTCTGACGGAACTTTACAAGCTTCAGACTGGACAGGAACTCTCTGCAGAACAGCAGTCATTTGCCGAGGAACTATTCAAGAAAATTCAGGAGGAGAGACACTAATGCGACCTGCCAAGCTCACGATTTCCGCATTCGGACCATTTGCCGGCAAACAGGAACTGGAACTGGACAAACTGGGCGACAAGGGCATCTACCTGATTACCGGTGATACCGGTGCGGGCAAGACCACGCTCTTTGACGCCATCACCTACGCGCTCTTCGGCGCACCCAGCGGCGACGTGCGCGAGGTCGCCATGTTCCGTTCTCTCTATGCAGATGCAGACACCCCGACGGAGGTCTCACTGGAGTTCGTCCACAAGGGACAGACCTATTCCATTACTCGCCGCCCCAGGCAGTTACGCCGTGCTAAGCGTGTGGCCAAAGGAAAGGAATATGTTGACGAGGCAGCCAGTGTCAGCCTTCGATTGCCGGATGGCAAGGAGTTGTGCAATGACCGTGAGGTGACACCGAAGATCCACGAGATTCTTGGCGTGGACCGCGGCCAGTTCATGCAGATTGCGATGCTTGCGCAGGGGAAGTTCCAGGAGCTGTTGCTGGCGGACACGTCTAAGCGCCTGGAGATTTTCCGCGAAATCTTCAAGACAGGGCGGTTCGTGCAGTTTCAGGACCGCGTCGCTGCGGCAAACAAGCAAAACAACGACCAGTACAAGAAAATCAACGACTCGATAGCCCAGTATGTCTCCGGCGTGCGTTGCGAGGAAACGAGTCCATGCTATCCACGGCTGGTGAAGGCGCAAGGCGCGATGCCGCCGCCGGAAGAACTCATGCGTTTGCTGGGGGACATCATTGCCGAAGAGCGTGGGCAGGATGACGCCTTTGGGAAACAGATTGCCGAGAAAGATGTGGAAATTGGTCGGCTGGAGAAACTTGTCGGCACTGCAGAAGAACAGGAAAAGGCGCGAAAGGCCATTCAGACGGCGACGGAAAAGCTCCAGGTCTTGGAGCCGAAACGGGAGGGGCTTGCAGCGGCAGCGGCGGAAGTCAAGAAGGTTAATGACGCCCAGATTACCGCCAATCAGCAGCGGATTGGACAGATTGGTCAGACGCTGTCCTCCTATGATACGCTGGATGGCCTTGGAAAGAAGGTCGTGGAGGATGGGCGGAAGTTGAATGAAGCCCGGAAGTCATACGCGAAAAGCGAGGAAGAGCTGAAGGCACTTCGGGCAGATAATCAGAAGCTGGAAGAGGAGTTCCAGTCCTTGGCGGATGTTTCCGCTGGGATCGCGCGTCTGAAGGGCGAGTTGAAGGACCTGGAGGGACACCGCACCGAGTTGACGAATCTGGAGAAGGAATGGACGGGATACCAGGACCTCGACAAGCAGTTGGCTGATGCCCAGGCAACTTATCATTCAGAAGCCGATAAGGCGAAGGTGGCGCAGGAACACGCACGGAATCTCCGCGAGGCCTTCAACAACGAACAAGCAGGGCTGATGGCTGAGACGTTGGTAGAGGGCGAGCCGTGTCCGGTCTGCGGTTCCACGTCGCACCCGCACAAGGCGGCGAAGTCCGCGGAGGCACCGACGGAGGACGTAGTCAAGGAAGCGGAGGGTGCGGCTCAGGCGGCACAGGAACTGGCCAATACGAAGAGTGTCGAGGCCGGTCAATGCAAAGGTCGCTTCGAGGAGGCTCGGAAGGCGATGCTGGAGCATGCGGAGATGCGGTTAGGCGTCAAGGACCTGGAGCGTCTGCCGGAGCTCCTGAAATCCGCGTTGAAAAGCAACGCCGGCGAGGTCGCGGCAAAAAAGAAGGAACTGGAGACCGCAGAGAACAAGCAGGAACGTTGGAAGACGTTGCAGGCCGATTTGCCGGCGAAAAAGGCAAAGGCAGATGAGGCTGCGGCGAAGCTGACCGAAGCCAACAATGCAATTGCAACCAAGAAGGCAACTCTCACGGCTCTTGAGAGCCAGCGCGATGAATTGGCGAGGAGCCTCGAATTCTCCGGAAAGGCTGAAGCGGTGAAGGCGCAAAAAGCCCTGTTGACACAAGTGGAGGCATGGCAAAAGGAAATCCAGTCCGCCGAAACGAAGTTGAAGAAGTGCGACGGCGAAATCATGACCTTGCAGGGACAACGCAAGAACTCCGAGGAGTTGCTCAAGGACGCACAGGAGATTGACATTCCCGCCGAAAAGGCGAAACTCGAAGGTCTTCAGCAGGGAAGAAAGAAGCTGGCCGAGGCGCAGCAGACGATTCATTCCATGTTGGATACCAACAACCGTCACCAGACCGCAGTCGTCAAAAAACTCCAGGAGAGCGCGGAGGTGCTCTCACGCGGAAACTGGCTTGGAGCACTCGCCGATACGGTCTGCGGAAATTTGAAGGGCAAGCCGCGCATCCAGCTGGAGACCTACTACCAGATGACGCTCTTTGACAGCATCATCCAGCGTGCGAACTCACATCTGATGCGGATGTCCGGCGGGAAATACGACCTCAAGCGAAACGAAGAGTATGGTTTGAGGGGACAGGTTGGCCTGGACCTGAATGTCATCGACCACTATTGCGGGCAGGAGCGCAGCGTCAAGTCTCTTTCCGGCGGCGAGACCTTCATCGCGGCACTCTCCCTGGCGTTGGGCTTCTCGGAGGAGATTCAGAACACGGCGGGCGGAATTGTCCTTGACACCATGTATGTGGACGAGGGCTTCGGAACGCTGGACGAGGAGGCTCTCCAGCAGGCGCTGAAGGCGCTTAACAGCCTGACCGAGGGGAACCGCCTCATCGGCGT
The DNA here is from genome assembly GCA_017417585.1 of Victivallales bacterium. Classification (GTDB taxonomy): domain Bacteria; phylum Verrucomicrobiota; class Lentisphaeria; order Oligosphaerales; family Oligosphaeraceae; genus RGIG1601. The sequence continues at coordinate 6,204 of JAFPYX010000093.1, read as the reverse complement.
CATCTCCCATGTGGAGGAACTGCGTCGGAAACTGGACAAGCAGGTCGTGGTCACCAAGGCGGAAAAGAGCGCTATTTGCGGGAGCACCGTTGAAATCCGCGTGGAATAAAAGCTTCCTTTACCGCAAGGCGATGTCCGATTTAGCAATTGGCAATTGGAACTATTTGCCAATGGAAACTGTATTCACTCCCCTTTTCTGCTTAATTGCTTATTGCTAATTCAATCGCTGAGGGAGTCACTAGTGTCCCATAAAAATGAGGAGGAGTTTTGTTTTAATCGAAGAGTCCCGGCAAAAATGGCGTTCCATTGTTGCCAGGTTCGGTTCTGTCCTCCAGCCCGAACAGTTCGGCGAGAGGCGTCTTGTCGGTCATGGACACCTCCAGGATCTGCAGCAATTCCTCCGGGTTGGCGTTTTTCCAGACTTCGAAAAAGGTATCACCGTGGCCTACCAGCAGCTCTGGCGTCCAGCCTTTATAGGGAATAAAACAGACCTTGTCATCAGGCCTCATGAACTCGCACCATCCCTGGTAGGGCTCGGTGTGCCAGACAAAGCGATCGTTAATACAGATGACATTCGGCCCCCTGCGAGAAAGGCGCTTGTTGCTTATTTCAAACCAGTCCATTGTTGCCTCCATTATTTGTGCTGTTGTTTCATTTTCAGTGCCATTGTCGCGTACATGCCGTGCTCTGGGAGCTCTCCCGTACGTTGCCACAGATCGCCAATCACCTCGGCAAGTTTCAGGATAGGCGTAATCAAATGTCCAATAAGCCCCATCGGCAGAATCACTACGAAAAAGAAAATGTGTGGTATTGTCCTCATTTTTCCTTGAGATTCACCATTGTACATTTGTGGAATATTCCTCTTTTATGATGACAATTATGTTTTATTGTGTGCCTACTGTGATTGTCATTATTTCTTACTAGCTTTTGGATCATTCTCAAAAAGTGTGTATTTAGGAAAGAACTTGAGATTGACAGTTCCACAGGAGCCATGTCTGTTCTTTGCGATGTTGAGTTCTGCGGAGAGTGGTTCATTATGACAACGATGAAGAATGGCAATGATGTCAGCAATTTGCTTGACTCCCCCTGATTCGCGGATACTGGAAAGATTCGGTTTTACTTGGCAATCCGCTTGCCGAGACAACTGAGCCAAAACAATAACCGGGATGGTTAATTCTCTGGCCATAGCCTTGAGCGAATTTGAAATCGCAGTAATCTCGCATTCGCGACTGGCACAGCAGCTCCTTCGAGAATCCCTAATAAGTTGCAAATAGTCAATGAAAATCGCCTTCACACCATATTGACTGCGCATCAGCCGTGCCTTGACACGGAGTTCAGAAATATCCATTTCTCCCGTGTCGTCAATGACGATTTGGGCCTCATGGATTCGATTTGACGCATCTAGCACTTTACACCATTGTTCTCCCGATACTTGGTTTTTCCAGAAGTCTGTGATGCTGATTCGCGTAAGGCTGGAAAGCATTCGGATGATGACTGCCCGAGTGGACATCTCGAATGAGAAGATGCCTACTGGAGTGCGTGCATTGCCTAGAGCGATATTGGTGGCGATGTTCAGCATCAGAGAAGTCTTTCCGACAGAAGGACGCGATGCAAGCACGAACAAATCGCCGGGCTGGAGTCCCAAGATATTTTCATCGAAATCGAACCCTGTGCGGAACCCGACTGCGGAAGGGGCACCTTGGGTGAGTTTTTGCAGATGCTTTACTGTCTCCAGTACCGGGTTACGCGTCAACAATTCATTTGGGTCATCAAAACAAGTGTTTTCTGCTTTTTCTTGTTTGCAACCATTGCGCTCGGCAGAAGCCCTTTCTTGTTTTCTTGTTCTCATTTTCTCAACTCCGTCTTTACACGATTTTGTCATTGTTGTTTTGAAGGATTCACTCAAAAACCATATAATTGCTTATGATTGTTTATTCTCCATTCTGTTGTGCCTCTCCATTATAACAAGTGGAAATTGCATTCTGTCAACCAAAACAAATCATTTTCCAATAAAATAGTTCAGCCCCCTCTACAGAAAACGTCCATGCTAACAGAAATCTTTACTGCTCACAATCGAATTCAGGGCATGCCATAGACAAGGCGTGTCCAATGGTGTAAATTATGGATGTGCAAATAAAAGAACCCATAGGAGAGCAAAATGGCGAGTGATATCAACAAGATGACGCGGCTGCTGAAGCTGGTGTCCATGCTGCGCAAGAACAGTTTCCCGAACCACACGACCTTGGAAAAGGAGCTGCGGGCCTTGGACGCCACGGGGCAGTTCAAGATTTCCCAGAAGACCATCCAGCGGGATGTGCTGTACCTCCAGGCGGAATACAACGCCCCCATCGATTTCGACTACCACAACAACGGCTATTATCTGAAGGATCCCGACTGGAGATTCGAGGTGCCGCTGCTGAGCGATGTCGAGATGCAGGCTATCACACTTGGTGCTCGGTTGGCGGAGACGGTCATGCCCAAGCCGATTTCGGGGGAAATCCAGCAGGCGGCGGACATGCTGGCCAGCTCCAACGCCACGGGGCTTGACGCCAATGCGATGCTTATCTCGCTGGTAGCCCAAGGGGCGCGCATCCCGATACCGCCTGCCATCTTCAAGGAGGTCTTTGAGGCCTGGGAGACACGCCAGGGGCTTTCGGTAACCTACGTCCACGGAATGACGGGAAAGATTGTTCGATATGTCATCGAGCCGCATGTGCTCTCCTTCTATGATGGCCTGTGGTATGTCAAGGCGATTGTCGTGTCACAGGACGGAGAAATCCTACCGGAACGCACCATCCGCACCCTAGCGGTCAATCGTTTCCGTACCGCCGTCATCTACCCCGCGCCGTTTGCGCCCGACATGAGGCTCATCCGCGAGGTGAACGAGGGAACGCTGTTCAACTTCCCGACTGTGAAGGAGGTCGTTCTGCGTTTCAAGGGGAAAGCCGTTCCTTATGCCCGCGAAAACCACGATGCGTCCCAAATCGAGGAACAGTCAGATGGGAGTCTTCTGGTGACCGTCCGCAATGCCATCGACTTCAAGATTGTTAACCTCGTTCTCAACGAGGGCGGCGATGTCACGGTCATCAGCCCGCCCGAGCTGGCACAGAAAGTCATAGATCAGGCGAAGGCGGTCATTCAGGCGCAGGCGCAGACGGTCATCCAGGCGCAGGAGAAGCCCTGAATGCCTGGCGGAGTTCCCGCAGTACAAGCTGGTTCGGCATAATGTCGGGATTCTCGCGCCGAAACACCTCCACGCAGCCGCATTGTTCAGCGATGGCCAGCCCAACAGCACCCGAGCGTGAAATTCCCGCCGTGCAGTGGATGAGAAGTAGACGCTCGTCAGACTCTTGCACAAAGCGGACGATATGCCTTGCCATATCGCTGGAGAATGAGGTTGGACCCTCCGTCTCCACATCATCAAAGAAAAGGACGAGCAGATTTGGATGCTTCAAATAACGCCTGCTGAACGGCGGTGGCTCTGGATGGATGGAGGCATCGTTAATGGAGATTATGCGGCATTCATTGAGTAGCCGTTCCTCCTCGGCAGTGCCGATTTTGTTCTCGAAGAAAGTTCTTGCGTACGTTCTGATATTCATCGCTCAAATCCTATTCTGTGTGCGATCTTGTTGTTTTTCGCGGCACTTTCCTGTTCTAGGGCGGCGAGGATGGCACTTGTGTCCTGCTTGCGCCTTCTGTAGAAGAACGCCTGGCGCACGGTTCGGAAGTCGCCTGGTGCTAGACTGGCAATGGAGAAAAGCCTTTTTTCTTCCTCATGCGACAGTTCCGTATGGAAGAATCGCTTGAAAAAGAGAGCCTTTCCCTTGTCATCAAGGTAGTCGAACTCCAGTTTGAAGGTGAATCGGCGCATGATCGCCGCGTCCAGGGATTTGACAAAATTCGTCGCCCCGATCATGACGCCTTTGAAGTTCTCCATGGAGTGGAGGAGTTCATAGACCTGCGAAATCTCCCAGGAATGCCCTGCGTTCTCCCTGCTTTGCATCAGTCCGTCGATTTCATCGAAGAAGAGGATGGATTGGGTGCTTTCCGCCTCCTTGAATGCCCCGTGGATGTTCTCCTCTGTACCCCCAACCCATTTGGACAGGATGCTGCTGCCCATTTTTGTGACAACCGGCAGTTCCAGTCTCTTGCCGAGGTATTTGACGAATTCGGTCTTGCCCGTGCCAGGAGGCCCCGATAGCAGGATGTTCATGCGTGGCATGTCTGGAGATGATGCGTTTCCATCCAAGAAGAATCGCACGGCCTCGATGATGTCCTCTAGGCTGGTCTCGCCCCTGATGTTCAGCCCTTCCAGGCTATAGTCAGAAGACATCTCAACATCGTTGCGGCATTCCCGCCCCATAAGATGACAGTGGGGCTGAAGAATCCTGTCAATCCGTTCCATCATATCGTCGCCGCTCATAGCCGACTGGTTTCTCAAAGCCAGTTCGATGCCCCCTGCGGACACGGGATACTTTTTCGCCAATTGGGCAATTGTCTGCTCTGACAATTCAATGGAATGACGTTTCGCGGCGTTGCGCCAGATGAACTTGCGGTGCTCCGCCGTGAACGGCCTGAACTCGATGGAGTAGTCGAAGCGGCGGCGAGCTCGTCGAAGACGCCCTTCAGCCAGCTGCAGAGGGCGAGGAGTCGGGCGGTGGCGCGGAGCGAGCCGAGCAGGGTCTCGCACTCCCTGGGGGAGACGAGGCGCATCCGCTGGACGCCGCCGTTGGTGTCGAGGCTGCGGTAGCGGGCGTTGTCGATGCCGGCGCGCTGGAGTTTGCGGTTGGGGTTGCGGTCGCCGAGCAGCCAGCAGAGGTCGCGGACGGAGAGGAGGACCTCGCCGTCCTCAATGTAGATTCTCAATGGCTTGCCTGAATAGGTCTTTTCGATTTCGGTCATGGCGGTGTTCCTTGGATTGGGGGTTATTTCTCTAGGTTGGCGAGAATCCGGGATGCCTCGGCGCAGATCTCGTCGAGCTTCCGGGCGTATTCGCCGCAGGACTTGATGAAATTGCGCCAGCATTCGGCGGGGTTCTCGCCCATGCCCATCGGGCTGCAGAGGATGTCGTAGTTCGCGAGGTGCATCTGCCGCTTTCCGTCGCGTTCGGTCTTGCTGTCGAGATGCCAGCGACCGTCGGGGCTGACCTGCGTGGTCTTGCTCTCGCTTGACTCGGTCCGCCAGTCGATGGATTTCGGGCGTTCGGGGAGGCTGTCGTTGCGTTCGGAGTGTTCCATTGTCATTTCCTGTGTTGGAGGTTGGGGGCAATCCACTTGAGCATGACCACGGCCAGGATTGCGCCGAGGGAGTAGCGCCAGTGGAACGGGATGAAGAAGCACCAGCAGAAGACCAGGGCTGCAAGCGCGATGATGGCGAACGCGATGACGGTGGCCGCCAATTCAATGAGCAGGTCGCCCCATGAGCTTCTCTGGATGTTTGATATGGTGTAGTGCATGTCTGTCCTTGTGTTCAGAAGAGGGAGAATCCGAAGACGGTGACGACGCCTGTCGGCTTGCGGTAGTCGACGGTCTTAACCGCTCCGTGGCCCGCGTTCTGCTCCTTGTCGGTCACGGGAGGGTAGTATTCGATGAAGGTGGGCTTCGACGCGCAGCCAGCTAGCAGGACGGCCACGGCGATGATGGCGAGCGTCCGTCTCATTTCAGCTTCAGAAGGTAGCGGTTGCTGACGGCCTTGAACGAGCGCGGGAAGGCGCTGTCGGCCTCCTTGAACACGAGTCCCTCCCGCTCGTGCCCGTTCTTGGTCACGCCCTCTGCGAACTTCAGCACGGCGTCCACGGTGGGCAGCTCGGAGAACACGTCCATCGCCGGGTTGATGACGGGGACGTGCGGGATTCCGAGCTTCCTGCACAGCTCGACTCGCTCGCCGCTGGGGACGTAGCACTGGTTCGCTATGTCCCAGATTCGGAACACGCGGAACGAGCGTTCGGAGAGCAGGTCGCGGTTGCCGTTCATTCCGGGGCCGACCAGCTCGCCCTGCAGGGCGATTTCGCGGCCAAGGCCGCGCAGCTTCTCCTCAAGATTGTACTTGATTGCCATCTCCCACCAGGCGTTGGTCTCGTCGCGCTTCAGCTCGAAGTTGCGGCTGCACACGCCGAAGGGAGTGTCGGGGCGGTTCTCCGGCGACCAGAACACGGTCATGGACGAGCCGTCCTTCTTCTCGGTGACCTCCCAGAGGACGCCCTTG
>JAFPYX010000092.1 GCA_017417585.1 Victivallales bacterium | reverse complement strand
TCGGAGACGTTGGTCATCAGCGTGGTGGCGGTGGTGAAGGACTCGTCGCGCCGGTCCACCAGGGACTGCAGGCGCGTCATGTCCGTCTGCGCGGCGTTGTTGCGCTCGTCGATCATGCTCTTGAGCACGGAGACCATGCCGTCCACCGAGGACTTCGACCACGTCGCATTCCACCACCTCAGGTCCGTGCTGGGGCTGCCGCCCTTCCGATTGTAGGCCTCGCAGCCCAATGGAACCATCTCCGAGGTGACTCCCGAAACGGAAGCCGTATCACCGCCGCTGGCGTCGTGGGCAAACTTCGACTGCGTCTGGCTGAAGATCGCCAGCAGCGAGCCCAGGAGCTCCAGGTCCTTGTTGCGCTTGCGCATGCGCGTGGAAAGCGGAGCGACTTCGCCCTCCACCGCCGTGGCGCGGTGCTCCGAGATGGCGACCATCAGGTCCTGGAAATCCGTCGAGACGCCGTTGAGCTGGTAGTCATAGACGGTGCTGCCCCAGCGCGTCTTGAAGATGTCCGCGCCGGCGTTGTTGGTTACCGCAACTGATGCGATGGTGTCTGCCATGGTTGTTCTCCTGTGGAAATTGGATTACTGTCCGATGGTGCGGAGGATGGAGTCCGCCGTGCCATCGACCTTCTTGATGACTTTCGCCGCGGTGCTGAAGGAGTTGTCCCGCTTGCCGATGAGCCCCTGCATGGTGATCATGTCCTGCTGGAGGTCGTTGTCCTCCACGTCCAGCGCGTACTCCAGGTTGGCGCGGGCGTTCTCGGAGTCGTCCCGGCGGATGAGATACCATGTGGGAGAATTTACGATGGGTAATGTGAAAGTTCTGATGTTCACGGTAACGCCATAGCGTGCCGCAATGTCCCGCACCGTCGGCAGCCGGTCATCTCGCACGGTGTCGTCGGACTCCGGCTCGTCGTTGTCGAACTTCCCCATGATGTCGATGAGGGTGGCGAGGGCGCCATTCAAGTCCGAGAGCTTCTTCTGGCGCGCGCGGAGGACCTCCGCGAAGGCGGTGGCCTCCGCCTCGATGGCGGCGGAGGAGGCGAAGCAGGCCAGGGCGACGGCGGTGCCGAAGTCCCGACCGCGCACCCCGTCCGACGTGTAGTCCACCATCTGGACGCCATAGACGTTGAAGCCCTCGATCTGGTTGGTCTCAATCAGCTTGGTCATGGACAATTCTCCTTAAAACGAGATTATGCAAAACCGCCGCCCAAGCGCCAAAAGGCGCCCGGGACGGGAGTTTTGCAACGAAATCAAGAGAAAATTGCAATTATTTGCAACTGTCTCCTATGCCTGGATGGCGTTGCGCATCGACTCGTTCTCGGCGGCGAGGACGGCCTGCGCCAGCTGCATGACGGCGTCGATGACTTCCTGGAAGCTGGCCATCAGGTCCTTGGTCTGCTCCAGGGCCTCCTCGGCCTTCTTCTGGTCGGCGCCCATCATGGTGGCCTCCGCCTGCTTCAGATCGACGAAGCCGCGGACCATGGTCTGCCCGAAGTTGCCGAAGCCCTGGGCGATGTCGAAGGTCGCACGCGTCCAGGCCTGCTTCTCCTGCAGCGCGTCGTAGCCGTCCGAGTGCTTCATCTGCTGCTTGTTGGACTCGAACTGGATGCGCTTCTCCATGACCTGGGCCTTCGCCGTCTCGACATTCTGCCTGAGCGTCGCGCGCTGCTGCGCGATCTCCGGCACGTCCGGCGCCTGTCCCTCGGGGGGAACCGGGTGTTCCGTCGTGAAGTTCGCCAGCTCCGTCTTCGCGGTCTGCAGCTCGGCCTGGGCCTGGCCCAGCTCCGTGGCGGCCTGGTTGACGTTGAACTCGTTGCCCAGAGCCGCCTCGGCACGGGTGTTCTGGACGGTCTTGTACGCCGAGACCGTCGTCGCCAGCACCTGGATGGCGCAGACGATGGAGCCCGCGATCAGCCCGGTCAGCGCGGCCTCGCGCTGCGCGTCCGCCTGGTTCTGGATGGCGGTGACCTGCGCCTGCGCCTCCGCCGTGCGCTGCTCGCGCTGGGCGTTCTTCATCTCCTGGGCGCACTCCGTCAGCAGCGCCAGCATCGCGTAGATGTCGAAGAGGACCTTCGCGGTGCCGCTCTTGGGCACCGCGGCGCCCGCCGCCTGGGAGGCCTCCGAACCGGCGGTCTCCTTGGCGGCCAGGGACTTCTGGAGCGACTTCAGGGTATCGGTGAAGGTCTTCGCCTTCTCCTCGGTGAACCCGAAGGTCTTGCCGTCCTGCAGCTTGCTGATCAGCGATTCGAGGGTGGCGGCGGGAGTGTCGCCCGCCATCTTCGGCGCATCGATTTCGGGGTTCGAGAGCAGCCGCAGCAAGGTCTCCTTGTCGCTTTCGCTCAAGACCACGTTGGGGGTCTGGGCCTTGCCGGTCTCGCCGACCTTCCCCGCGTCCGCGATGTTGTTCAACAGGACCTTCCAGTCCACATTGCCGTTGCCAATTCCTTCAATTCCTGCCATGTCGAAAATCTCCTTGCTATTCTTATGTACTCCGCCAGCCCCGGATCGCCCCGGGGCGGGCGGACCAGTTTCACGTTTCGCTTCGCGCCGCTATGCCATCTGGGACATCTGGTTGGCGATGGTCTTCATCGTGTCCGTCTCGGAGCCCAGGATGTTCACGATGTCCGCGTAGATGCCCTGGATCATCTCCAGGATCTTCTGCAACTCGTCCTCGCTCTCCTCCAGCTGCTTGCGGATCATCGCGAGGATCTTGGTGGTCTCGGTCAGGTCGGCCTGCGCCTCGCCGGACTTGTAGTGCGCACCGGCGGAGACGCCGCCAGCGATCACGCTGCCCACGCCAACGATCTTCATCGCGATGTCCGCCGCCTTCTGGATGGTCTGGGCAAGCTTCGCCGCCGCGCTGGCCGAGTTGCCGACCGCCGAGGCCGCGCCCGCGCCGCAGCACGCCAGCGAGGCCGCCAGGATCGCGACCGCGATGACCACCTGCGCCACAATCTGCGCCGCCTGCTTGCTCATGCCCATCTTCTCCAGCGCCTCGGCCAGGCCCTTCATGATGTCCTCCATCGCGCCGGTCTCAGTCATGACCATGCAGCCGACCGCCAGCACCGCGCCGATGACCGGGCCCAAGGCCAGGCCGCCGGTCGCCACGCAGGCCGCCACGGCGACGACCACCGCGATCGCGGCCATCAGCCAGCCGAAGATCTTGCTGAAGATGCTGGCGTTGGCCGCCTCGTCCATCTTGTCCATCGTCTCCTTGATCTTCTCCAGGCGGTCCTTGTGCGTCTTCGCCAGGTTGTCCTTCTGGGACTCGATGCGCTCCTGCGCGACCTTCGCCTGCTCCTCGGAGTTCTCCAGCTGCAGATACATCAGCAGCTTCTCCAGGTCGGCTTCCTTCGCCTTCGGGTCGTCCGGATTGTCCAGCGCCGGCGTGCCGGTGGGGCCGTTGACCGTGCCCGTCTCGGTGCGGGCGTTGATCGGCGCGTTGGTGACGCGGACGTTGCGCTCGCTGGCCAAGAGGCCGACGACCTCCTTCACGAGCGTCTGGCTCTTCTCGTTGATGTTGAGCCCCTTGGCGAACTCGGCCATCTGGTCCAGCGCCATCGACGGCCGCTGTTGGGGCTGGGTTACTCCCGAAATTTGAGACATTGCATATCCTCCTAAAAAAATGAAAGTGTTATCCTAATTTCTCCACTTCGGCCTAGGCGTTGGTCTCCGCCAGGGCCTTCAGCGCGGTGGCCTTCGCCAGGTACTCGCGGCCCAGCTCCGTCGCCTTCGAGCAGAACTGCTCCAGCGCGGCGATCGCCGAAAGCGCATTGGTCTTGTCGCCGAGCGCCAGGAAGCACTCCGCCGCAAGGTACTGCGGCTTGGGGTTCTTCAGGTCCAGGAAGGAGGCGTAGCCGTAGGCGGTGATCGCGTCGGCGTAGTTCTTCTTGACCTGGAAGACCGCACCCAGGCCAGTCCAGTAGCGGGCGTTCAGGTGGTCGAAGAGCACCAGGAAGCGGAAGACCTTCTCCGCGTCGTCGTAGCGGCCGGTGTTGTAGAAGCTGAAGCCCATCGAGTAGATGGCCTCCATCTCCGCGTCGGTGATGCCCTTCATCTCGCGGACGGTGCCCATGTCGCCCAGCGCCTGCGCGGCGGCGGCGATGCGGTCTTCAGTCAACTGTGCCATGTCAAATGCCATCTGTCTTTTTCTCCTGTGGTGGATGGTTGGTTGTCAATGAAAAAAATCTCTCTTCAGACTTTCTCTTCGCGCTTGGCCTCGATGGTGTCCTGCATCTCCTGCGCGCGCTTCTCCGCCGTCCCCTGGAGGATCCGCAAGACGCTGTTCTCCTCCAAGTACTTCTCCTGGTCCTCGCTGCGTTCGGGCAAGGCGTCCTCCGAGAACCTGGCCTCGCCGGCCGTCGCCTTGAGCGCCTCGGCCAGGGCGCGGGCGACCTCCTCGTCCGACAGCTGGTCGGTGCACTCCTTGATCTGCTTTTCCAGGTTGGTCTGGGAGGCCGAGAGGTCGGTGACCTGCTTGGAGGCGGCCGAGACCTGGCTCTGCATGGCAACCAGGTTCCCGCAGGCGGTCGCCAGGGCCCCCTGCGCGGTCGCCAAGGCGCCCTGCGCCTGCACGACGCTGGCCTGCGCGGCTAGCAGCTCCTGCTCGGCCTCGGCGATCTGGCGGTCGAGGTGCTCCTGCTGCGCCTTGTCCGTCGCCTGCTGGCGCTTCTTCTTGAGCTCGGCCACGCGCTTCTCCGCCGGAGTGAGCTGCTGGCTCTTGGCCAGCTCGACCTGCTTCTCCAGCATCGCGGTCTTGAGCTCCAGCTCGGTCACCGTCGCCGTCTGGCCGGCGAGCTGCTTCTTGAGTGCCTCCAGCGCCGCGACCTGGTCGTTGAGCTGCTTCGCGACGCCCTCCCGCTGGGCGCCCAGCTTCGACGCCTCCGTGAGCAGCTCCATGTTCTTCGCCGTGATCTGGCTGCTCTCCTGGAGCCGCGCCAGCACGCGGCCATAGAGGCTGCCCAGGAACTGCTTCGCGCTCTGCTCCTTCGCCGCCGAATTGTCGTTGCCCAGCCGCGCCATCAGCGCCTCCAGATCCAGCGGGGCCTGGCTCACCGTCAGGTTGCCCAGCCGCGCCAGCAGCGGTGCCAGCACGGCCTGCGCCGCCGTCTTCTCCTCCGGGACCTCCGGAAGGTTGGCCTGCAGCGAGACATTCAGATTGAGGTTGCGGTCTAAAGTGGTTTCCATTGCGTTCTCCTCGCGTTGCGTTGGCGGCGGTTACAGGCGGAAATCCCGCATCATGTTGCTGAACTTGCGGCGGCGGTTCTCCAGGTCCCCCTGCGAGTCCGGAACCTCGAAGTTCGGCTCGGCAGCCTGGCCCCCCTGCGAGGCAGGCGGCGCCGGACGGAACCACTCGTCTGCCAGCGGAGCAAGCCCGCGGCGGCGAAGTTCTTCGTTCACAGCGGAGAGCTGTTCGTCCGTGAAGTTCATCGCCTCCACTTGCTCGCGCGTCAGCCCCTGCGAGGCCAAGAGCCGGTCCGTCTCCGCGCGACGCAACTCCACTTGTGCCATCAGAGCCTCAGACTCGTTGATTGTCCGGCGGATCTTCGCCAAGTAGGCCTGCGTCTCGCGCTCCAGGTCGGTCTGTTTTTTGTTCGGGGTGTCCATGAATGGCTTCGATTTCGGTTCTCGAAAACTGAATTTGCCTTACTTTAACCCGTTTCAAACATTTTGCACTCGTATGCGTGCGCTTTTTTCATTATTTTATATCTTTTAAAAACCCGAAAAGCGTTTATAATTTATAACTTATTTATTATAAAAAACTTAAATCTATGTCACGAATTTTCGCAAAATTGATTTTCTCGTGATAAATTAAATTTATCAGTTGAAAATATCGTGATTTTTTTATTCCAACACTTGATTTTTCTGTAAAATGGTTTATCTTTTCTCATCTGACCATTCGCTTTTTTCTTGACTTTTCGGCCATTTGAGGTTGGGAAGTTTCCCAACTACTTTTCTGTCTGCGCAAATGTATCGCGATGCCCTGAAAACCCTGCGTGCCTGGCACCAGAATCCCGCCCGTAAACCGATGCTTGTCCGCGGTGTCCGCCATGTCGGCAAGACCTGGTTGATGAACGAATTCGGGAAGGAGAAGTTCGACCGCGTTGCCCATGTGGACTTCTCGCGCGACGCCTCGCTTCGCGATATCTTTGCGGAGCAGTCGCAGTACCCTCTCCGTGACCTGCTTCTAGCCGTCCAATTACACGTTGGCTTCAAACTCCACCCTCAGCGCACACTGATTGTCTTTGACGAAATCCAAGAGACCCCGGGCGGGTTCGCCGTGCTGGAGCGGTTCCAGACGGAAGCTCCTGAATACCACATCCTGGCCGCCGAGTCGCTGGTGGCCCATGCCTATCCTGCCGGCAAAGGTTTTCCCTCCCATGCCGTGGACACGATGGTCCTGCGGCCGATGAGCTACTCGGAGTTCCTCCGTGCCGTTGGCAGAGGAGACCTGGCCGAATTCCTCGCGCTCAGGGACTGGAAGATGCTCGCGCATTTCCATGAGGTCTTCAACAGCCAGCTCTTTCTCTATTGCTTGATTGGCGGGATGCCCGATGTAATCCAGAATTTTGTGAAGAAGAGCAACTTCCGGCTTGTACGCGACCGCCAGACCGCAATCCTCCAGGACTACGAGGACGGCTTCACACGCCACGCGCGGGGTGGCCTCCAGCGCCGACTCAAGCTAATCTGGGACTCGCTCCCTAGGCAGCTGGACTGCAATACGCACAAATTCCGCTACAACGCCGTCGCGCCGGGGCTGGGTGCGCGCGAATTGACGCCGCCAATGGACTGGCTCGTGGCGACCGGGCTGGTTCGCCAAATCCCCCGGGTCACCGTTCCAGAATTGCCCCTGGAAGGTTATCGTGACGGTGCGTTCAAGGGCTATCTCCTAGACGTCGGACTCCTGACTGCCAAGTTGGATTTGTCGATGGACAGTTTTCTGGAAACCACGCGGCTCTTCGACCGCTTCCACGGCACGCTTGCCGAGCAGATTGTCCAGCAGGAACTGGCCGCCGCCATGGGCGAGAAACCGCACTACTGGTCGGCGCCGCGCGGCAACGCCGAGGCGGATTTCCTCCTGCAGAGCAGTGGCACGATAGTGCCAGTTGAAGTCACGGGCATCGCCAACCCCCGTTCCAAGAAGCTCGCCTTCTACTGCGAGAGATTCCACCCGCCCGTCGCCGTTCGCATCTCGTTGGCGCAATACCAGTGCAGACGGCTGCCCATGCCGGGATGCCCCGGCACAGAATACACCTTGATTGATATCCCTCTCTACGCAGTCAGCCAGCTCGCACCAGAAATTCAAGATGCCTGTCGGCAGAACGCCAAGCCGCAGGATTGAAGTCCTGCGCACAGGGCAGGAATGCGCGACGCCCAAACCGGAATGGCCGGCTGACGGCAAGGCAGGTCACTCTGCATGGGAAGGCCCCCTGTTTTTCCCGCACGTGCGAGCGAGCCGGAAAACAAAAAAGCGCCCATCACGGGCGCATAGTTTGCTCCATGGCGGAGAGAGTAGGATTGCCTGCGCGTGCGCTTCGGCCCTGCTCCCCACTCCGTGGTGTCGCGGTCGAACCCTGGATGGGGGTCTGCCGCTCCGCGTCAGGCGGCCGCATTTCATTCGCCCGCACGAATCCCGCTCCTCCTTATGGACCAAAGCAAGTTTGTTCCATGGCGGAGAGAGTGGGATTCGAACCCACGGGGGATTGCTCCCCGGCGGTTTTCAAGACCGTTGCCTTAGACCACTCAGCCATCTCTCCGTGTGCGAAGGATTATTAGGATAATATGGTGTTTCATGGTAGTTTTTCAAGGAAAAACCTCGGAAAAGTCTCATCTGTCTTCCACAGCTTTATATCTTTCGAAATCTTGGTGAATCGCTGCCTTCGAAGATTCTATATGAATTTATATCATTTTTATAACAAACGAATTATATCAAATTGAAATCCTCTTTCCGCGAGTTAGAATAACCGCCATTGGACCAAGCTGCGGCGGCTTGGCATTACATGCATTCCCTCTCAACCCGAAACCCCCATGTCGAAGCAAAACTCACGGAAAAACACCTCGCCATTTCATCCTTCCAAGCCCTCATCTCTCACGCTGACAGAAACTTATCCCAAATGCGACAACCAATCCCTGCCCCACCCTGAAAGCATGAGTAAGCCTGAAAAGAAAATATTGTGCATTATCCAGCCGGAAGCAAAGGAGCTTCCTTTTCCTCTGCGTCCGCTGAAAATGGCCTACGGGCCCGACGCCATGGAATACATTATTCCCTTTGAATCCAAGGAAAAAGTCCTAAAGGAGATCTATCCCTTTGTCCCTTGCCCCGACATCAATGAAAAACGCCTTGACATTCATGAGCAGAAGGTTTTCTGCATAAAAGAGTTCCGTGTCATCAGGGAGTGCAACCGCAACTTTCTGGTTAGTCCCTTTTTCCCACGCAGCGGAGGCATGGTAGTCGATTGGGCGCCGCTCGGTGAAGATTGTGTAATCCAGCGCATTCCGGATGGGGTTGTTTCCCCCTTATAGCCATCCTAAGAGACCGCTCTGGACATATTGCAAAAAGGCCCTCGGCGCAGAATTCACCGGGGGCAATAAAAATCAACGAGCGGCAACAAAGACACACCCTATGGAAAAAACAGATGTCTCTAGCGGCATTCTCCTGTGAGGCGGCGCGAAATGTCCGCCAGGACCTGCCGGAACTCATCCGATTCAGCGGCCTTCTTCTCCACTATCCGCAAGGAATGAATCACCGTCGGGTGCGTCTTATCGAAGGCCGTGGCGATGACCGGCAGGGACTTCCCGGTCAATTCCCGACTCAAATACATTGCAACCTGACGTGCCAATGTGATTTCAGCTTGACGTGCCTTGCCCCTCAGGTCCTGAATCCGCACGTCAAAATGATGCGCGACCGCCTCCTGGACACGCGCGATGGTAACCTGAATCGCCGCATCCTGCTCAAAGTGGGAACTGCACAGTTCGTCCACCAACGCCTTGTTGACCACGATGGGCTGCTCATGTTCGCCAGGCAGCGCCAGATACGTCTGAAGCGTCACCAGACAGCTCTCGAGGTTGCGGACATTGCTGCGGACCCGGCTGGCAAGGTACTCGAGGATATTCTGGGGAAGCTTGATGGAAGCCCGTTGCTGCTTTTCGTTGAGGATGGCGACTCGGGTGGTCAGATCCGGCGGCGTGATATCCACTGTCACGCCCCAGGCGAAACGGGAAATCAGGCGGCTGGAAAGCCCCGCCAACTCCTCAGGAATGCGGTCGGAAGCCAGAACAATCTGTTTGTGGTCGTTGTAAAGTTCCTCAAAGGTATGGAAGAATTCTTCCTGCATGCCCGCCTTGTTCGCAAAGAACTGCACATCGTCAATCAACAGCACATCGACATTGCGGAAATGCTGGCGGAAACTCGACATGTTGCCATGGTTCTTATTGAGGCATGCCTCGACATACTGGTTGCCAAACTGTTCACTGGTCAGATACTCCACCACGGCCTTGGCATTGTTCCGGCAGACCTCCCGGGCGATGGACTGCATCAAATGCGTCTTGCCCAAACCCGATGGTCCATGGATGAACAGAGGATTTCGCCCCTGTCCAGGGGCACGCGCAACCTGCAGGCAGACATTATACGCAAAACTCGTGTTCGGTCCCACCACAAAGGATTCAAAGGTATAATTGCTATTCAGGTTCGCCAGGCGACGGTCATTCGCCACAGGAACCGATGGCGCTTCCACCGGAACAACAGGCACGGGACGGGAGGCTTCCATCGCGGCCGCGGCCGCAACGACCGGAGAATGTTCCGCATATTCCTCGCGCGTGAGCACACGCATCGACACCTTCAAAGGCTTGCCGGTGACTTGACGCACAGCCTGCTCAATGTCACTGCGGTAGTTTCCTTCAACCCAGTCCAGGAAGGCGTTGGGAGGCAATCCCAAAGACAAGGTACGATCATCCAGAGACAACGGAAAGACATTCCCGTACCCAAGGAACATGTTGAAAATCTGGGGACTCAACTTAGCCATCAATATCTGGCTACATTGCTCCCATAAATTTGCGATGCTTTCGTCAGAAGACATAAAAAAAGATGTGAACGGTTGGGGGGCCCAGGCTTGGGAATGTCATCGCGCTGGGACAACAAAAAATGAAAAAGGCGTGCACACGGCGCGCCAAAAGAAGAACAGAAGACGAAGGAATTTCACAGCGGGGCTACGGGGGCCTGACCATCAGAAATAACCTTCTGTCGATTTTTCGGGCGGAGTAACAAAATAATGTTTCTTGAGAAAATGGCAAATCGCTTTGGAAAATATTCTTGCGACTTTTCGTTTTCATTTTCATAACCAGTTGACAATCCCCTCGCAATAAAAAACAGTCACCTAATTTCCTCAAAAGGACGGCCAGTCAAATACCACTTTTGAGACACTTTTCCGAGACAGTTTGGTAATCTATTGATGCTACACCATAATAGTTAAATTATGGACATGTTTTCAACAGGTTTTTTACAAGTTATCTACAGCCTTGTAAAAGTGAATTGGCGCCACCTTGTCAGAAATGTCATATTTTGTATAATTCATGACAAAAATTGATAAAATATGACTATTCAAGACACTTCCCTTATACATAAAGTTCAATGCATTCGGCTTGCTGTCAATTCCAGCAAACCTCCACTCACCCAAGCCCAATTCTCTGCACACGCCTCCCTTCCCCTGCGTCCGACAGGAAACTCATAATACGTTTATATTAAAACAATTATCAACACTCATCACCACCATTTCTCTTCCCTGCAAAGGTTATTGGTCGCATTCTGTCTCACGGGGTAAAAGCATCATACGCCCTATGTTTGAATCTTGTTCTTACATAGTGCATCGCCTGGTGTTACGTTTTCCATCCCCGTTCGTTTTCCTTGGCGAGTCTAGCTTTTTTTACAACTTGTTGTCCCCCATGTCGTCAATTCGCCTTCCAGCCTCTTGGGTCCTTTTTCCCAGGGACTTTGCAAAAACATGGAGGAATTCCCTGAAGAACCTGGAAAAATGCATTACATTATCAAAGAACCTAGTAAGGCAATTGCAAAACTCCCCAGGGCATTCACGGCGTTCTGCCGCCGATGGCTGCAGCGCTTCCGCCTTACGCATGAAAGTGCTCGCATCGATTTTTGCCCTTGACGACAGCCTTTCCATGATGCCATCAGGCTTCTTTTGCAATTACTTCTAGTGTATCGGGATTTTTGACTATGCAACAGTTTTGGGGCATCGCCTGTGGATTTGCGACCGCCATTTTAATGGCATGCAGCTACATCGCTTCAGGCTGGGCCATCCGCCGAACGCCTGGCCTCAACGCGCCTACCCTTCTAGCCAATGCCTTCATCTGGATGGGCCTAGCCTGCGTTTTCGGAATGGCATTGACCTGGCGCCCTGAAATCCTGCATGGTTTTTGGCCTCGTTTCCCGCCAGTCGTGCTTTCCCTTTCCTGCTACGCGCTGGCCCAAATCCTGATGTTCATCGCCCAGCGGAAAATCGACGCATCCCTGTTGGTTCCTCTGCTAGGCTTGAAGCTGCCAATCCTAATGCTGCTGAACCTGATGTTCCTGGGCACAAGGTTCACCTGGATGCAAGTGCTGGCCGTGGTCTTGACTGTGCTGGCAGCTTTTCTTCTCAATCGAACCGGGAAGGGCATTCCCAGAAGCAGCTTCTGCCTTGTGATAGTGGCTTGTACCTTCTTTTCGCTTTCAGACATGGGGCTGAAGCTGGAGATGGATCTATTGCAAAACGAGCTGGGCTTCTCCCCTGCCCTGGCTGCAATCTACTGCACTTACCTGAACTACCTGACAGGAGGAATCCTAGGAGGCGCCTTGACAGTGTTTTTGCTTTCTCGCAAGCCCTTGCGCCTTTGCCCTGACAGTACCTCCGTGGACGCAAACAATACTCTTCCACCATCCGGATCGAATTCCCATCCACCACAACAACAATTCCCTTCTTCTTCCCCGCAAGACTCTTTCCCCAGCAGCCAGAACCTTAACCGTCTGCGCATCCTTCTTCGCAGTCTTCCCTACGGCCTAATCTGGATTGTCGCCATCATCTTCCTCAACATCTGCTTTGCGTTGCTGGGAACCGTCAATGGCAACATAATTCAGTCAACCCGGGGTATTTTCTCCATCCTGTTTTCCCCCATTTTAGTCGCCTGCGGATTGACCTATCTTGAAGAACGGGTTTTCTGGACAGTCATCCTGCGCCGGCTTCTGGCCGCCTGCATGATGGCCGTCGCGATTTACCTTTACAACTTCAAATAGGCGGCTTTCCTTTCCCACGTTTGGCCAACCACACGTTTCCAGGCAATCGAGCCACCAACTCCACACTCCGTCACTCCAATCATGAAACGACCAATCACGATTTTCACTGGCCAGTGGGCCAATTATCCGCTGGAAGAACTTGCCCCTCGCATGAAGGCGTTCGGCTATGACGGCTTGGAACTGTGCTGTTGGGGCGACCATTTTGACGTCTTCCAGGCCGCAGACTCTCCTGAATACTGCGCAAAAAAGCGTGAACTCCTGGCCAGCCATGGCCTGAACTGCTGGGCCATAAGCAACCATCTGGCTGGACAACTCACCTTGGATCCCAATGACGACGAACGTTCCAATGGCTTTGGCGCCCTGCCCTCCGAATGTGACAATGATCCCGAAGCGAAGCGGTCCTGGGGGATTGCATCCATGAAAGCGGCCGCCAAAGCCGCCAAGAACTTCGGCGTCAAGACAGTCAATGGTTTCACAGGCTCTCCCATCTGGCATTTTCTTTATAGCTTCCCGTCAGTTTCTGACCAGATGATTGACGATGGCTTCCGAAAATTCGCCCAAATCTGGACGCCGATCCTGGACGAGTTCGACCGTCTTGGCATTAATTTTGCTTTGGAAGTTCATCCAACCGAAATCGCCTTCGACCTCTGGACTGCCAAGCGCGCACTGGAAGCCATCGGCAACCATCCCCGTTTCGGTTTCAACTTCGATCCCAGCCACCTGCTCTGGCAAGGCATCGATCCAGCCGCATTCATCCGGCAATTCCCTGACCGGATCTTCCATGTCCACATCAAGGACTGCAAAGTAATGCTGGATGGACTCAACGGCATCCTCGGCAGTCATCTTCCTTTTGGTGCTCCTCATCGTGGATGGGATTTCCGTTCTCCCGGTCACGGGCAGGTCAATTTCGAGGAAATCATCCGCGAACTCAATCGAGCCGGCTATCATGGTCCTCTCTCAGTCGAATGGGAGGATGCTGGAATGGACCAGTGGCATGGCGCCGCAGATGCCTGCGAATTCACCCGGAGGCTGGATTTCACCCCTCCGGCGACATTGTTTGACGCGGCATTCAAGAAATAGCCGCATCGTCCATCGAATCTAAAACCTTTTCCCTTCAATCTCACAAGGCAAAAATGGCCTTACATACCCAAACAGCATCAAATTCTGAATCATCGGACGTGGCCTCCCCTGAACTTGCCCAGCGGGATTTCAAATTTCGCCGAATAGTGATTCTTGGCATATTGCTTGTCGCAATCTTCGCCATGGTGCCTTTCTTTCCGGCGGATCTGGATTACTATGCCGGTGGCTTGGGTCCGGAAGCATTCCCGCGCAACCATCTAGGTGCCATAGGTGCCTACTTTGGGTGGTTTATGCTTGTCACGTTCGGACTTTCGTCCTATTTGCTTCTTATGCTTGCCCTTCTCTGCAGCCTTCGGCGTCTGCTCTGGCGTGGGAAGCTTCGCCGCAGTTCGCCTAGTTACTTCCTGGCCATACCGCTTTTCAGCTTCGGGACTTCATTGTTGCTCGGACTCACGCCTGATGCCTTTTCCACCCTGACCAGCTCCCTGAACATAGCCCAGATGCCAGGCGGAGTGACAGGGCATCTTTTCTGCGCTCCCGGAAGCGGGTGGTTGTTTGTGCTGCTCAATTACACAGGATGCCTTCTGATCGCCGTATCCATCATCCTCGTTTCGCTCAGCATCATCTGGCTTCACGACTGGTCGGAACTCACGCGTTGTCTGGCGCAACATCTTCAACGTAACAGCCCCTTGGACGAACAGTCTTCCAATGTGAATACAGTTGCATCGCCGGCCGAGGGTTCTACTGAAGCGCCACAGGACAATTCCCGAACGGCCCGGGAAGAGCCTGCTGCCTCCCCTGTCCTCACGCGCCCACGTACGGGAGGGTTCCAGGGACGCCGATCCGGTGGCCTGTCGACGACACCGTCCCCTTCGCTGCAATCGCATCCAACATACGATCCTGTTGCTCCGAAACCCGCTCCGCAACAACCGGAGTTGCCTTCAATGCAACCGGCCGACACTTATTCGCAAACTCCGGCTATTGGCCCCCC
>JAFPYX010000091.1 GCA_017417585.1 Victivallales bacterium | reverse complement strand
GTATTTGTCCTTGTTCATTGCAGCCTCCGTCCTGGCTGCAAAGATACTCGTTCAAATCGGTACGCACGAAAATTACTACGTAATTCCTTGATTTTTAGTTAGATTCAACTACCTGTTTTTGATTTTTATGGGACACTAGTGATATGAAATATATGACAATAATTCTAATGTTTTAGCCAATGTTCCAACAGCTATGGTGCCCTTTTTTATTTTGGTTGGTGTCGAGGGCGACCGTGGCAAATATGGTTTTTACTTTGATCCTTCTAATGAAAATCCAACGGCTGTTGTCTGGCCATTGTTTCTTGGGCAAGAAGATATATTCGGCTCCGGCACCAGTTCAAGCTTGATTACCATCAATTTCCAAGTGAATCGGAAACTGTTTGAGAATGCCCAAGGCTTGAAGATAAAGGTTTCCATCCAAAACCAAAAAGAGGAGGAAAACCTTACTCCATAGACTCCTTCTTCATCTTGTGTTACACACTGATTCCCTCGCAATGGCATGAAGTCCAAGCCATGCCACTGCGAGGGATTGATATTGATGGTGGGCCATTACCGAGAATTACTAGAACCACTAGTTCCTCTAGAATTTCTAGAACTACTAGAATCACTAGAGCCGCTAGAATTTCTTTCTAGAGCCGCCTTTTGCGAAGTTGTGAAAAATCTCGTTTTCGTGCAACCTGCTTGGTTGAAAAATCTCGTTTTCGTGCATTTTCTGGCTTGCAAAAATTTTATTTTCGTGTATATTCTATATTGTTACAATTTTGTTTCCAGATAATAATCAATCATTTTTCTATGTACCGCAAAATCTACCAACAATTGTTGGATTGGAAACGCACCAGCCAGGGACATAGTTCCTTGTTGATTGAGGGCGCACGCCGAGTTGGGAAAAGTTATATCGTAAACGAGTTCGGGCAGAAGGAATATCGTTCGTTCGTGGTGATTGACTTCAATCAGGCCGGTCCAGCTATTCGGGAATTGTTTCAGCACTATCTGGACAATCTGCCGGAGTTCTTCCTACGGCTGCCGATATTGACTGGTGTTCCGCTTTATGAGCGTGAAAGCCTGATTGTCTTTGACGAAGTTCAGATGTTCCCCCGGGCCCGTGCCGCCTTGAAGTATCTGGTGGCCGATGGGCGGTACGACTACCTGGAGACGGGGTCGCTGCTTTCCATCAAGGAGAATGTCCGGGACATTGTCATTCCGTCGGAGGAACACGCCATCCAATTGGCGCCAATGGACTTCGAGGAGTATCTCTGGGCCCGCAACGAAGCAAACCTGGTCGAATTCCTGCGAAATTGTCACGCCGACCAAAAAAGTCTGGGCGGGGCTTTGCATCGTAAAGCCATGGACTTGTTTCGTGAATATCTGATTGTGGGGGGAATGCCTCAGGCCGTCGAGACCTTCCTGAACCGAATGGATTTCGCCGCATGCGATGCTCAGAAACGGGACATCCTTCAGCTTTACCGCAATGACATCCGCAAGCACAGCAATGGCCTGGCACTGAATGTCGAGGCGATCTTTGACGCGATTCCCTCACAGCTCCAGCGCCACGAGAGGCCATTCAAGCTCTCCGCATTGGGAACTGACGCGCGGATGCGGACCTACCAGGAGGCCTTCCTTTGGCTTCAGGACGCGCGAATTGTCAATCATGCATTCCTGACCACCGAACCCTCGCTTGGCCTGAAGATGAACCTGGACCAATCCAGGCTCAAATGCTATATGGCCGACACCGGACTGCTCATCAGCCACGCCTTTGACGAAAAGATTCTTGCCTCCAACGAGGTTTATCGCAAGCTCCTGTATGACCGTCTCGGCGTGAATCTGGGCATGGTAATGGAGAACATTGTGGCGCAGACCCTGCGAGCCAACGGTCATGGGTTGTACTTCTATTCCAGCCAGAGCAGCCAAAACAAAGAAGACCGGATGGAGATTGACTTCCTGATTGCCAAGCCTTCGCTCACCAACCGTCACAATATCTGCCCGATTGAGGTCAAGAGCGGAAAAAACTACACGCTGAACTCATTGCGCAAATTCATCGCGAAATACCGCCAGGAGCTGCACACGCCATATCTTCTTCACGACGGCGATTTCCAAACGAAGGACGGCATCATCTTCCTGCCACTCTACTTCGCCCATCTCTTGTAAACTGCGTGAATGGACGGGGACGAGGGGTGCTGGCAGGGGGTCAAAACAGTTTCACGCTGTAGCAATGCCTGGTTCCTTCGGCATCCGTGTAATCCACATTGATCCGGCCCGGGGGATACATATATCTATGTATTGCACCAAATCTTAGCTTATAAGATAGTTGATCATATTTTTCCAAGGCTTTCCAAGGCTCGGAGGAATAGAATTCACGCAACAGGATGTTTCTCGCATTCTGCCGCAACTCAACGGAACATTGTTTCGCCACCGCCAACTTCTCCTCCGGCGAAACCGTCGGGTCGTAGATGACCTCCGCCCATTGCCGCCGCCAATCCAGATAGTCATCCACCACCTGGCGTTCCTCCTCGCTCAAACCGGAGAAATCCATCCCCTCCACAAAATCTTCCAGTTCCTGCAACGCTTCTTCATGACGCCGAATGCGCTTCTCTGCGGCATTCCGGCCTTGTTCCGGCTGGATATAAAACCCCACGCCCGAAACCAGAAATTCGCAGCCTGCCTCCATCAGCATGCGCTGGAAGGAGAGTTCCTCGTCCGCAAACTTGAGAAACTCCTCCTGATCCAGCAAGTTGTCCAAAACGCGATACTGCCGTTCCTGTTTCAGGGTATCCGCCGGAACCGACGTTTCATTTTCCCGAGTGGCAGTCGTTGTCTCTGCCACAGCCATCGTTGTCGCCTCGGGCGGCACTGGCACCAAAGTTTCACCAGCCGTAAAAATCTTCTTCTGGTGCAACAACTTCCAGATACCGAACTGGCAGCAGACACACAACAGAGCCAAGCCAATTTCCAAAGTCCAGGTCCTTCCGCTGCTCATCGTTGCATCTCCTCCCAGACTTTTTGGCTGGAAATGAAGTGATAGCCCAAGCACTCATTTCCCAGAATACGGGTAGGGAAACCTTTCCATTGCAACACATCTTCATTGCATCCGGACAACGCCCGGCAGTATTTCTCCGCAATTTCCTCCAGATGATTGTTCATCTGCCAATCATACTTCGCAAGCCGTTCGGGGACTGGACGCCCCTCCGCCAGGCAAACTTCGCACGTCTGCAGATATTCCAGCGCCTCCCGAAACTCCTGGAATTCCTCCGGAGACAACAGCGACGCATCCAATTGCTCCATCAACGCCTGACGATTCTGGACATTCCTCCGCGCCTCCTCACGCATGCTTGCAAGATGTTGCTGGCATTGCTGATATGCCTCCGGAGCAATTTTCTCCAGTTCCGCCAACTCAATCGGCTCGGGCGCTACGTAGCCCGCAAAACGGCTCATTTCCTCCGCCTGGACAACCACCTCCGTCTGCACCCGGCGGCGCGTTTCGCGGATATCCTGCCCGACTCCTTGCGCCTCGCCACTCTTCTTGGCACCATTTTCCGGCAGGACAGTTTCCGGCGTTGAAACCACGCCTGAAGAAGATGCTGGTGCTGAGGCCTCTGCTGCATAAGCCCCCGCGCCACGGCGCGCGCCAAGCAGCCCAATCAACACCAGCGCGGAAACCGCAAGGTCAATGGCCAAAAACCACAGAAGACAACGGTGCAAATTGTTCATTGCAAAGTCTTTATCCCAATTTATCACGATACCGGCACCGACGACGCTACCCAGCCCCTGGAACAGGGCGGGGAACCTCGACAATCCGTACTTGGCCCTTGCCATCTGTTTCAACTGCTTTCATAATTATTGAATTTTAATGTGTTAGGAGTAAACCGCTACTGCTGCCGTCAGCCAGGCAAGGCAGAGGAAAAAACGAAGAAACGTGGCAAAACGACTCCGTTATTCTTTGGCTTTTCTGGCGGGAGTGACGGTAATCCCCACGTCTTTTAGTTCCAAGGTACGCAATTCCTGCTCGGTGTGACCGGTGGTCTCGGCAAGGCGGATGGCCCGCTGTTTTTTCCACGATGGAACGGAAAAAAACGTCGGGCTTCAACTTTTTACCGAAATTCCACATTCGTAAGGCCTGATATCAATATATGGTCTCGGTCCCATCACGGCGTCCCCCTAGAATAAAAAGCCGTAAAAATTCCGTAATTCTTTCCTGCGTGGCACAAAAAATCCCACGAAGTCAGAGAGTGTCAGATTCGTGGGATTTCTAGGTAAATCGTGGTGCGCGCAACAGGACTCGGACCTGTGACCTCTACCGTGTGAAAGTAGCGTTCTAACCAACTGAACTATGCGCGCAATCAGGAAAACTTACCTAATATAGCCGCTTGTAATGGATTTTCAAATTTACCAAGCAGTCAAAGCGCGGCTCATGCGCTCCTGAACCTACCGGAAATCCCGTGCACGGGCGGGTAGGCCGGCGTATTCGCAGTAGCGATCGTAGAGGCAGCCCGCTGAGGGATACATGCTGTGCGGGCTCATGAAGTGCGAGAACTCGAAGGTGAGCGCGTCGGTCATTCCGGCGGACTCGGCCTGTTCGAGCTTCCAGAGCATCTTCTCCCATTTGATAGGCGGGAAACGCCATGGCATGTCGCGGTCGAAGGACTCGACATTGGTCCAGCAGGTCACGCCGTATTTCTTGGCTAGTTCGGCGGTGGCGGTAAGAAAGCCCGGCAGTTCGTCGAGTTCGGCATGGCCGTCCTGGAAGGCGACGATGTCCACGAGTCCCTTGATGGCCTCGAAGATCTGCGTCCAGTGCTTCACGTGTCCCTCCACGCCGAAGAACTCCAGCGTCGGGTCGTTGGCTGCCTCGCGGGCCTTGCTGCCGGCGAAGAAGGGCGAGATCATCACGGGCTTGCCGCCGGTGACCTTCTTGGCATGGCTGGCCTCGATGACGAACTGCTCGGCGGCACCGGGGTAGTTTCGGCAGATCTCGTTGGTGATGTACCAACCGGAGAATGCCTTGCGGTGACCGTAGAGCGACTGGATCTCGTCGATGATTTCGACCTGCACCTTCGCGTCGTCCAGACGCGCCTGTTCGGTGAGTTCGGGGTAGAGGTCGTCGCGCACGCCAGTGCCGGCGAAGAACTCCAGCCCGTGCTTTTCGGCAAGGGTGAGGAAGAGGTCGATCCAGTCCACGGGCGGCTGGTGCCAGAACCCGCCGTGCGCGGGAATCACCTTGGATGGATAGGCAAGGAAGTGATGCAGGCAGCAGCGAATGAGGAAGACCTTCTGGATGCCCATCGCCTTCATCGCCGCGAAGTCCGCGTCCCACTCCTCGGGCCCCCAGTTGTGGTGCGGAATGTCGTAGGAGATTTCATCCAGAAATGTGCCGGTAATGCGTAGTTTGCTCATGATTGACAGTTGGTTTCGGGTAAAACACAAGTTTTCACAAAAAGAAAATTCTCCTGATTGGCTATGCGAGTGACATCACTTCGCGAAGAGATCCTGCCCAATGATTTCGCTATGCACTATGGAATGGTGGCTGCCCTCGGCCACGCCAAAGGGAGTTACAAATGTATGCACCAGCCCGGAGTTTGTTTTGGTTATCTGTCGGAAAATTTCCATCCGTTCCCTGAGGCGCTGTTCATATTCCTTCGTAATAAAATATTTGCCATCGGTGAACTTGATTTCGCAAAGGTGGATAAGTTTGTCCGCGCGTGCAATGAGCAAGTCGATTTGCGCACCTCTGGTCGGGAGGTCGTGCAGGGGATTTCGTGGCGGGACATACCGCCATGCCGACACATGGGTTTCCATTCCGGCGATGCCCAATGCATGTTTAATCTGCGCAAGATGTGCCAGGCAAACCAATTCAAAAGTCAGTCCTTCCCAGGCTGCCACTTGGGGGGAACGGAAATGGTGAGTCCAAAAGGACTCTTCATAACTATGTTCTCCTTCAAGAAATTTAAAATAGAACAAAGTGAAGAAATCAACTAGACGATAAAGCGTATTTTTTGTTCTTTTCCCGAATTGCGAGTATGGTGCAATAAAGTCGCAACGGTCAAGATTCTTGAGGATTTTGGTGAGTGTGCCGCCAGACAATCCTGTGGCTTGAGCGATCTCATTGCGGAGCATGCCATCGCGATTCTGGGCCAGAACACGCACCACATCAATGTAACGCTCGGCATTGCTGAACAGAGCGTTATACAATTCGTCAAACTCTCCGCGCATGGCGCCGGACTTCTGGAAACAAAGCCGATCCACATTTTCGGGCAGGCTGAGCCGGGGTTCCAGCAGACGCCAGTAATACGGCACCCCGCCAAACAGCATATAACATTGGATGATTTGATAGTCGTCCCAATCGACATTTCGGCTGGTCAGAAAATCCCTGCATTCACGGAGGGTAAACGGTCGCAGATAGATCTGCCGGGTGATGCGGTTATGCAGACCGCCGGCATTGTTAAGCAACTTGTCTGCCATCCAGGAAGTGGCACTGCCACAAGCGACCAGGACGATATCATCTCGCCGTGAAACCCAACTGTTCCAAAAGTACTCCAGGGCCGATACAAAGTCACTTTGCTTGGCATCGATCCAAGGCATCTCGTCAAAAAACAGCACTTTCCGCTGGTTGGGAGCGAGGCTTTCCAGATAGTCTTCCAATTGTTCAAACGCTTCCATCCAATTGGAGAATGCAGGTATGTCGGCGTTTCGGGAATATCGGATTAGTTCACGCTGAAAACTATGCAGTTGGAAAGAGGTCGGCATCCGATGCGCGCCGGTATAATAGAAATCAAAACGGTCCTGGAAAAAACTGCGCACAAGAAATGTTTTGCCGATTCGCCGTCGCCCATATAAGATGACGAATTCCGAGCGAGAAGATTCCATCGCACGTGACAACTCTTCCCATTCTGATTTGCGACCAATCAGTTTCTCCATTACCATTTCCCTTGCAAGTGATATGTCCCAGCGTATGGTTGTAAAATAATGCCCAAAAGTCAATTTTCAATATGGTTTTAGGTAAGATTTCTAAAAATAATGCCCAAAAGACAATATTTTTACGAGTTTTGGGTAAGATTTTTAGAAATAATGCCCAAAAGTCAATTCTCCGCCAGGGCTATTTGGGGGAATTTCCTTGCGTTGCCATTGGATTCCGCCGACATCGCCATCATTGGACATCGGTATTTCCTCTTGGATCTCAACAACCTGGATGTCTGATGGCGACGATTATGCTATTTGAAGTATCGTCGATAGAACCAGTTCCCTGACGGTCTGAAAGGCCTTTGCGGGGGGCTTGGGGCGTACTCCGAAGACTTCGGAGTGCTTCCATTGGGAGACTGCGACCACGGCGTCTCGGCAGCGATCGAATTGCTTCAGGTCGATGGGGATGTCGAAATTGCCAAGATAGTATGGGACTTTGTCAATATAGTCCTTGAAACAATCAATATAGCAGTAATATGGCAACTGCTCTGGGACGACTTGGACCGCGTTTGTCGTGGGCTTGTTGAGGAAGGTCCGGCTGCGCCGTAGGGCATTGATGTCCCGCAGGGTGTAGAACAGTATGCCACCTGAGGTGCATGAGCGACTGGGGTATTTCCGTATGAATTCCGACACATAGCGGAATTGGCTTAACGAGAAGGAGTTCCCTTCCACGGTCGTGAAGGTCATTTGTCGCACATCGTCGTAGCCAAGTCCACAGTTGGGATGGCGTTCATAGAATCCGACGATGACTGGGAAGCCAGCGGCTTTCGAGGTCCCTGCGAACTCCTGGCTGGAGAAGACCACGTGATGCAGCAATTGGTAGTTGGTAAAGAAAGCCCCTGCGGCTTGGAAGTTGGTCTTCTTGAGCAGATAGGCGAGCGGATGGAGAATCGCCACGTAGTCCGCCTTTAACTTGCTGTAGGCCAAAAGGGATGAAAGCCCAAGATCACGGGATTTGACATCCGCGTCCATTAACGGCTTGGTGGTCTGCTTGAGTTTGCCCTGATACTGCGAGGTGGTGTCGTTGTAGGGCGGGTTGCCCACGACAATCAGTTTTGTGTCCTCCGCAATCCCGTACATTTCACGCCGAACATTGCAGAGCGTATTCTGGCAGAAAAACTTCACGAGGGGGAAGTCGGCTGTGGCCTGGCTGACTGCGGTTTGGTCGATATCATTGCCAATAAAGAGGTTCTGCGGAAACATGTCGGTCAGCGCAAAAAAAGCGCCGTACCCACACGAAGGATCGAGTACGACGCAATTCTTTGCCAGACCATGTTCCCGCAGCCATTCGCCGACCAACTGCACATACCTGGCAGGGGTGTAGAAACTGCCCTGGAGGATGCGCTCCCGCGCAGATAGATGCACGGGATGCTGACCGGGCGTGGCAGATTTCGGCATGCTGGATTTCCTAGACTTTCTAGAAGTTCTAGTAACTAGCAACTACTTCACCACGAAGGAGACCAGACGGCCGGGGACGGCGATTTCCTTGACGAGAGTCTTGCCTTCAAGGAGGGCGGCGACCTCGGGCTTCGCCTTGGCGAAGGCGAGCAGCTCATCCTTGGAGGCCTTTGCGGGGGCCATCAGGCGAACCTTCGGCTTGCCGTTGAGTTGCACGAGAATCTCGATTTCGTCCACGGCGAGTTTTGCCTCGTCGAACTTGGGCCAGGGGTGGTAGGCGAGTGTCTCGGCGTGGCCATAGCGGCTCCAGAGTTCCTCGCAGAGGTGCGGCGCCATCGGCGAGAGCAGCAGGATGGCGGTCTCGATGGCGGCGCGGTTGCGGTGCTGGAGCTTGCCGAACTCGTTGAGGAAGACCATCATCTGGCTGATGGCGGTGTTGTAGGAGATGTTCTCGGTGTCCTCGGTGACCTTCTTGATGGTCTGGTGGAGCAGTCGCTCCTGCTCGCGGGTCATCGGCGTGTCATCGACCTCCTTGGCGACCGCACCGGTCTCGGTGTCGATGCACATCTTCCAGAAACGGTGCAGGAAGCGATAGACGCCTTCGACGCCCTCGGTGGACCACGGTTTGGAGTCGCGCAAGGGCCCCATGAACATCTCGTAGAGGCGGAAGGCATCCGCGCCGTAGCGCGCGATCACCTCGTCGGGGTTCACGACATTCTTGAGGGACTTGGACATCTTGGCGGGCAACGTGGTCAGCTCCTCGCCGGTGGTCTTGTGGAAGAACTTGCCGTCGCGTGCCTCGACCTCGTCGTTAGGAATCAGCACGCCACGTGCGTCCTTGTAAGAGGTGCCGAGGATGAGTCCCTGGTGGATCAGGCGCTTGAAGGGCTCGGGCGTGGAGACATAGCCCAGGTCGAAGAGGACCTTGTGCCAGAAGCGCGCGTAGAGCAGGTGCAGCACGGCGTGCTCGGCGCCGCCGATGTAGAGGTCCACCGGCATCCAGTACTTCTCCTTTTCGGGATCCCAGCCGCGCTCGGAGTTGTGCGGGTCGATGTAGCGCAGGTAATACCAGCAGGAGCCCGCCCACTGGGGCATGGTGTTGGTCTCGCGCTGGCAGACCTCGCCCGTCTTGGGGTCGGTCCACTTCAGCCACTCCTTCGCACGGGCCAGCGGCGGCTCGCCGTCTTCGGTAGGCTTGTAGTTCTCCATCTCGGGCAATTCAACCGGTAACTGGTCCTCGGGCACCAGCCCGACATGGCCGTCCGGATAATGCACAAGCGGGAAGGGCTCTCCCCAGTAGCGCTGACGGCTGAAGAGCCAGTCGCGCAGTTTGAAATTGACCGTCGGGGTGCCGACGCCGTGTTCCTTCATCCAGGCGTTGATGGTCTTCTTGGACTCGGCCAGGTCCATTCCATTGAGGTCAAGCCCCTGGTCGTTTGCGGAGTTGCAGTGCAGACCATCGCCGGTCCAGCAGACATTGCAGGCCAGCACGTCCTCGAGTTTCACGCCGGCGGCCGCGCAGTCGGCCTCGCTGGGCTTGAGCACGCAGACGATGGGCAAACCGAATTTCTTGGCGAACTCGAAGTCGCGCGTGTCGTGTTCAGGCACCGCCATGATGGCGCCGGTACCGTAGCTGGCCAGCACGTAGTCGGAGACCCACACGGGAATCTCGTGCCCGTTCACGGGGTCGATCGCGTAGGCTCCGGTGAAGACGCCGGTCTTCTCTTTGGTCAGCTCCGTGCGGTCCAGGTCGGACTTCTTGCTGGCCTCCAGCGCGTAGGCCTCCACCGCCGCCTTCTGCTCCTCGGTGACGATCTCCTTGAGCATCGGGTGTTCGGGTGCCACGACCATGTAGGTCGCGCCGAAGAGGGTGTCGGGTCGCGTGGTATAGACCTTGAGCTTCAGGCCGTCATGGCCCTTGACAGGGAACTCGACCTCGGCACCGGTGGAGCGGCCGATCCAGTTCTTCTGCATCTCGAGGGTGCCCTCCGGCCAGTCCAGTCCGTCCAGCCCCTCCAGGAGCTTTTCGGCGTAGTCGGTGATCTTGAGCACCCACTGTCGGATGGGCTTGCGGTAAACGGGGTAGTTTCCGACCTCGCTGCGGCCGTTGATGACCTCCTCGTTGGCCAGCACCGTGCCCAGCGCGGGGCACCAGTTCACCGGCTGGTGGGACTCGTAGGCCAGTCCCTGCTCGAAGAGCTTGCTGAAGATCCATTGCGTCCACTTGTAGTAGTCGGGGCTGCAAGTGCGGATCTCGCGGTCCCAGTCGAAAGAGAAGCCGAAGGCGTGCAGCTGGCGCTTGAAGTTTGCGATGTTCTTGGAGGTCGTGATCTCGGGGTGCGTGCCGGTCTTGACCGCGTACTGCTCGGCGGGCAACCCGAAGGCGTCCCAGCCCATGGTGTGCAACACGTTGTAGCCGTTCATGCGCTTGAAGCGGCACCAGATGTCCGAGGCCGTGTAGCCTTCGGGGTGGCCGACATGCAGTCCCGCGCCCGACGGGTACGGGAACATGTCCAGCACGTAGAGCTTCTTGCGGCTGTAGTCGCAGTCCACCGCCCTGAAAGTCTTGTGTTCCGCCCAGTAGCCCTGCCATTTCGGCTCGATTTTCGACGGCTCGTATTGCTTGCAGACAAATTCCTCGCTCATTTTGCGTCTCGTCCCATATTTGGTTGAATCCGGCATGTGAAAGTGCAATCCCTTAATATAAAGGCTGGTTCCCGACGTATTGGCGGACAGGGGAAAGAAAGGACATGCGGCGATGCCGTTTTTATACCGCCGAGGCCGAATTACGGTGGTGTGCCAGATGCGACACGGGAGGAATGAGGTGCGACACTTTGTCGCATGTCCGGCGGGGATTGAGCCTGCCATCCCCTGGCTTTCTGTTTGGCACGCAATTTGCTTGCTTCCCAGTGATGTGTTTGAACAACGGCATCGTCCGAAACCAATCAATCCACTTTTCAATCAAATTAAGGAGTGCAAATAACTATGGCTACTGAAAAAATCACCGGAAAAGTCCTGGGCATCGACCTGGGCACGACGAATTCCTGCATGGCGATCATGGAAGGCAGCGAGGCGAAGGTCATCCCGAACGCGGAAGGACACCGCACCACGCCGTCCATCGTGGCCTTCACGAAGACCGGCGAGCGTCTGGTCGGCGAGACCGCGAAGCGCCAGGCGGTCACGAATCCTTCCGGAACCATCTACTCCATCAAGCGTTTCATGGGACGTAAGCTGAGCGAATGCGGCGAGGACATCGCCCGCGTGCCGTTCAAGCTGGTCGCCTCCGCGAACGGCGACGCGGCGGTCGAGGTCGGCGACAAGAAATACTCCCCGCCTGAAATCTCCGCGATGATTCTACAGAAGCTCAAGACCGACGCCGAGGCGTATCTGGGCGAGACCATCACCGACGCGGTGCAAATTATAATGAACTCGGGCGAATGTTCCGTAAAGGTCATTCCAACGGGTGAAACATGGTTCGGCGTAACATACGCTGAAGACAAGCCTTTTGTCAAGGCGTCTATCGACGCTCTGCGTGCCAAAGGCAAAT
>JAFPYX010000090.1 GCA_017417585.1 Victivallales bacterium | reverse complement strand
GCACAGCTCAGCTCCGCTCAGCTCAGCTCAGCTCAGCTGTACTAGCGTCTAATTACTTTATTCCGACAGACTTTCAGGGGGTTCTGTGCCTTTCTCCAGGAGAAAGGCACAGAACCCCTTTCTTGTTTTTCCCGAAAAAGTCCCTGTGGCGTGCGGTTTTGCGAGGCCTTCCGTGAGCCGCCGTTCCGGGGACTTTCTGTTTTCGAATCCCTCTCCTGCCAAGTTCTCCACCTATGAAAAATCTCATTCCGGTCATCACTGCGGTTTTGCTGGGTCTGGCGACGGTATTTGCGGTCAGCAAGGCCACGAACAAGAATACGGTCGAGGCCAAGCAAAATGGCAAAATGATTAAGGTTTTGGTTGCCTCTGAGACGATTAAGAAAGGGGAGATGCTTGACAACAAGCAATTTATGGCCGTAGATATCCCTGAGGCCTACTTTGAAAGGCTTTCAAATGATCTTTGCAAGGAAGAAGACCAGTCGCTCATTCAGGGCAAGCGAAGCAAACGCCCCATCACAAAAGGTGACTATATCCTGGTGTCGTATTTTGATGAAGATAGTGAATTGGGCAAGGGGAAGTGGGGCGTGCCGGTCACCTTTAGCGACAGTGCTTTGTTGCGAATGCTAAAAGTCGGCGACGAGATTGCGATTGCCGGCACATTTACCTATACGAGCAGGCAGTCAGAAAGCAAAGACGAAAATGCCGAGAAAAAAGAAGTCTCCAGAACTGTCACCATGGTGCTTTATCCCAACGAGACGATTCAGGAGATCCAAGGCACCACGGTGCTGTTTGCCATGGAGCCTGAGAAGGCAGTGAAGCTGACGGCGATCCAGCGGCGGGTGAAACTCTTCCCCTTGAAGCGCAGGCCCAATGACGACTCGTTTACGAATAGGACGGAAATAAGCAAATTTGAGGACGGCAACTTGATGACAGAATTTGCCATTGAGCCTGATGATGAGACCAAATGATTTCCAGTGGCGGGGGAAGGGGCCCTTTGGAACAGAATGCCTACGGCTGCCCAAGGGAATGCGCACGGGCAAGAAGTGGCTGTCCGATCTTGTAATCCCTGTGACCTTGGACAATTAAAATGCCTGGGCATCTGCGGCATCTGGATATCGGTGCTTTTGATCTCTCGCCTTCCCCCCTCGCCTTTCGCCTTTTCTTGTTATCTCTACCTTTCATTGTCTAATTCTTGTATGAAAACTTTCCCTTGTATGAAAACTTTAGTGCATTGTTTCTGGCTGCTTCAGGTCATCTTCTGCGCAATGGCCTTCGCGGAAAGCGTTGAAGTCAAAACAATCTCAATGACGGTGGGCAAATCGGTGGTCGAGGATACCAATATGGCGATAAAGTCCTATAGGATTGAGCCGTTGACCGATATCATCAAGGTCTCACTGACGGGGGAGACTTTCCTGCATATTACTGCCAACAAGCAGGGCGAGGCGACCATCATCGTGAATAGCGTTGGCGGCGAGACGAAGATGTATGCCGTAACGGTGCAGTCCACTCTTACCACGGAGTTGCGGAAGTTGCGCAACGACCTGGAGGATTTGCCGGAGCTGGACATCAACATCGACGAGGACCGCATCGTCATCAAGGGCACGGTCAGCAACTCTGAACACTGGGCCCATTTCCAGCGGGTGCTGGCGAACAACCGCGGAGGGAAGATTGTGAATTACGCAGTGTTCCGCCCTTCTACGGCAACCCTGACGAAGCTCCAGAAGCAGCTGGAGGAGCGCGGTTTCACCTTCTGCGCACCGGACGCCGTGCCGGGCCCCGGGGAGCTCTTGATGAAGCTCTCCGGCGATACCCTGATGGTGAAAGGCGAATTTTACAGCCAGGAGGAAATCGACCGGGTAAGGAGCATCCTGGCCATGCAGCAGGCCTGGCTGGGGGCGAGAGACGGCAAGATCAGACTCGATGACCAGTTGGAGCTAAAGGTTGTGCATATCAGTGTGGAGGTGGTATTTGTCGCCATCAATTCGAGCGAGGCAAAGAAGCTCGGTTCGGATTCCAGCATCTTCGCGGCACTTGACCTGGGATACCTCTGGGATGCGGTGGCCGGAAATCGGGCGAGAAACAACATGACGGTGGGAGGGGGCGCGACGGCCACTGCAAGGTTTCTGGAAAACAATGGCGTTTCCCGGAATTATACTGCGGATACCCTCACTATTACAAGCGATAATAAAAGTACAAGCACGCGGGTCGGCAGGACGGATCATATTCGCGTCAGCGGGAGCGAAAACGGCGACATCAAAGATATCTATTATGGTCTGGAATTGACCGTAAGCGGGAAGTTGGTCGCAGATGGCAAAGTGGACCTCAGCTTGAATATCAAAAACTCGTCCAAGTTAGGCGAACTTTCGGAAAGCAATTCGGATTATAATGGGCCAGTCAGACTTGAGTTGAATAAAACTACCATCCTCACCGGGTTCCAGCAGATTGCCGAGACCGCCTCGAAATCCGGCATGCCGATTCTGCGGGACATCCCCGTGTTGCAGTGGTTCGTGTCCAGCGACAGCAAGTCTAAGGACGACAGCCGGCTTCTGGTGCTAATCTATCCGCGAGTCCGGGAGATTGATGAGACGAGCGGGCCGCAGATCGAGATTTCGCTCCCGGAGGAAATCGGCGACACCTACCAGGAAGTCCGCAATCCCTCGGAGGAAGAATCCACCAAACCCTGGTACAAGCGCTGGTTCGGCTTTTAAGGCGGCTCTCCTTTTAACAAGATGACTCTACTGGCGGTTTACAATCAATCCGGCGACGAGGTTTTCCGTTTGGAATTGCCGTCGTCGGACTTCTTGCTGGCGATTGGTCGCAAGGACGACTGCGAGATCCGTCTGGCGGACGCCGGTGTTTCGCGTCACCATGCCCGGCTGTCGCGGCAGGCCGGCGCGCTGTTCCTGGAGGACCTGGGCAGCTCGGCGGGGACATTCGTCAACGGACGAAGAGTTTCCGCGCGCACCCCGGTCCAGGCTGGCGACGACCTCCGGATCGGTCCATGCCAGATGAAGCTCTCGGAACCGGATGCGGGCGAGGTCCCGCCTTCACCGCCTTCCAGTGGCGAAAAGGCGCCGGCCCTGTCGGCCCAGATAGTCCCGAAAAGTGTTGCAGAGGCAGAACTCATCGAAGAATTTCAGAAGACGATGGTCCTCTACGAGCCGGCGGTCATGGAATTGACCCATTCCATCCACGAGGACATCCTGGAGCGCATCAACCACGAGGCCAAGGGAGTGCAGGTGGATTGCGCGGTAATCCATGAGAAGGCCGAGCGCGTGCTGGACCAGGTGCTGCGCGAACGGCGCCATGAAATCCCCCCGAACATCCCGCTCGCCGTTTTCCGGCAGGCCCTGCTGGACGAGATTATCGACCTGGGGCCGATCTCGCCTCTCGTGCGTTCCGACAGGATTACCGAAATCATGGTCAATGGTCCTGACAAGGTCTTTGTCGAGGTCCGGGGCCGGGACGAAAAGTCCTACCTAATTGACAGCGGCGTGCGTTTCTTCAGCGAACGCCACCTGATTTCCATCATCCAGCGCATCGTCGAGGGGGTGGGCCGACGGGTGGACGACGCCTCGCCGATGGTGGACGCACGCCTGCCGGACGGGTCGCGCGTGAACGCCATCATCCCCCCGCTGGCGCTCAAGGGCGCGGCGCTGACCATCCGCAAGTTCTCGAAAGACCCGGTGACGATGGAGAAGATGGTCAACAAGTGGAAAAGCCTTTCCTGGGAAATGGCAAAGTTCCTGGAAGCTGCGGTGAAAGCTCGGCAGAACATCCTGGTCTCCGGCGGCACTGGTTCCGGCAAGACCACCCTGCTCAACGTGCTGTCGCACTTCATCCCGCGGGGCGAGCGGGTGATTACGGTGGAGGACTCGGCGGAACTCAAGCTCGACCATCCAAACCTGGTTAGTCTGGAGGCCCGTCCCGCGAACGTCGAGGGGAGTGGGCGCGTCACCATCCGTGACCTGGTCATCAATACCCTGCGAATGCGGCCCGACCGCATCATCGTAGGCGAGTGCCGCGGTGCCGAGGCACTGGACATGCTCCAGGCCATGAACACGGGACATGACGGGTCGCTGACGACCGCCCACGCCAACGACCCGCGCGATGCCCTGAGTCGCCTTGAAAACATGGTGATGATGGCCGGATTCGACCTGCCCTCCAAGGCCATCCGCGAACAGATCTCCTCCGCGCTGAATCTCATCATCCAGGAGAGCCGGTTCCCCGACGGCTCGCGCAAGATTGTGCAGATCTCCGAGGTCACCGGGCGCGAAGGCGACACCATCCTGATGCAGGACATCTTCACCTTTGAGCAGACCGGCATCGAGCACGGCGCGGACGGCAAGCCGCACATCGAGGGCTACTACACGGCCACGGGGAACATCCCCCAGTTCATTGAGGAGCAGCGCAAGACCGGCAGCCTGACCCTGGACACGGGCGTGTTCGTTCCCAAGAACTGAAGTGTCTTCTGCGCCCGTCCGGATAATTTTAGCGGACAGTAGTGGAACTACCGCCATGGAATGGGAATACACCATCATCATCTTCTTGAGCGCCAGCGTCTTCGCTTTTCTGGTACTGGATATGCTGGTGCGTTATCTCCAGGAAGCCCTGGAGCTGCACCGCAATCCTCGCTATGAGGAGCTGCGGCGCTTTGTAGAACCGCGGAGGCTGCTGCTCACGCGCGTCTTCGGCGCGATGGCGGTGGCCTGTGTAGCATTTCTCCTCCAGCTGGCCTGCGGCGTCGAGAAGATGGCCATCGCCGTGCCGGTGGCGGTGGGCTTTGGCGTCTTGGCCTGGCGGCTCGTCTATCTGTACTACCATCAGAAGCTCGTGAGGCGGAAGGAGGCCTTCGAGTCGAAAATCCTGGATCTGGCGATGGGGCTGTCGAACGCCATGCACTCGGGGTTGTCGCTGGGGCAGGCGGTGGAGTCCGTCGCCCACCGCATTGGCGACCCCATGCGGGAGGAGTTGGAGACCTTGCTCCAGGAGTACCGCCTGAACGTGGGGTTGCCGGAGGCTTTCCAGCGGCTTTACCAGCGGATGCCCTGCGAGGACTTGCACATCCTCGCCACCGCCATCGCGCTTACCACGCGTTCCGGCGGCAGCCTGGCGGAAGTGCTGGAAGAGATCGTGGATACCATCCGCAAGCGTACGGAGTTCCAGGGGCGCCTCAAGAACATGACTGCGGCGGGGCGCTTCGAGGCCCTGATGATCTCCTGTGCACCCCTGGCGTGTTTTGTGTTGCTGTTTCTGATCGACCCCTCGATGATGCGCCCCGTCGTCACCACCGGCACTGGCTGGCTGGCCGTGGGGGGGGCGTGCGTGCTGGTCGGCATCGGCTACTCTGTCCTCAAGAAGATCATCACCATAGAGGTCTAGGGCACTTATGGATTCATTAAGCATTTCCATCATTGCATTTCTGGTGGTTTTCGTGGGCTACTCCGTGTCGGCCGCCTGGGTGAACCGTCCCCGCAATCTGAAGGACGGCTCGGAGGCGGCGGAGCTTCCGCGCGGACTGCAGCTGGTCTGGGCGCCGGCCAATATCCTGGCAGAGGCCATGGGTGCGCTGAACGACTCGCTGATGCCCGCTCGGCGTGCAAAGGTGCAGAACAAGCTGGTGGTCGCGGGGTTGCACTGTCCACCTAATTTCATCTTCGGCGCGGAGGCGGCCTACGGGATCGGTTACGCGCTGACGCTGGCCATGCTGGGGATGTGCTTCACCCGCAGTCTCGGCGGGGGCGTGGCGGGGGCGCTGCTGGGCGGTTTCCTGGGGGCCATCTATCCCGACAATATCCTCACGCGAACAGGAGAGGAACGGCAAACGGCCATCCTGCGCGCACTGCCCTTCGCCATCGACCTGATCGGCTCCGCCATGCAGGCCGGCGTGGACTTCGTGGCCGCCGTGCGTTACTATGTCTCCACGGAGAAGCCGACGGCGCCACTGGCGGTGGAATTCGGCATTGTCCTCAGGAGCATGGAGGTGGGCAAGACGCGCATGGACGCCATTGCCGAGATGGGCCGGCGGGTCCAGGCGGACGCCTTCACGGCCTTCTGCGACGCGGTGGTCCACGGCATGGAAGTCGGCGCCTCCATTGTCAACACAATGAAGATCCAGGCGGAGGAGCTACGCCGCGTGCGTTTCAATATCGCCGAGCGGAAGGCGGCGCGCGCCGCCTCCGCGATGATCTTCCCCATCGCGGTGTTCATCATGCCGGCGATGTTTCTCATCATCGGTGCGCCGATTCTGATCCGCGTGGCCGCCAGCGGTCTGGGGAGTGTGATGAAATGAAATGCTCGATTGAAATCATCCAGGGAAGCCTGGCGGGGCGGAGCTTCCCGCTCGTCCCGGCCAGTGCGCTTTCGCTGGGGCGTTCGCGCTCGTGCACGGTCCACTTTGTGGAGCCGGACGTGTCGGGACGCCATGTCACCCTGACGATGGGCCAGTCTGGCGGAAATGTGATGATGGAGGTCATCAGCTCGCGCGTCACCCTCGTCAACGGCACCCCGGCCAGGATGGGAGACCAGCTTGAGCTGGACAACGGCACAATCGTCCAGCTCGGTGGAAACGTCCGGTTCAAGATAGTGAAGACGAGCGTCGAAAAGCCGGCCGCCGAGGAAAAGGGCACACTGTCCTCGCTCTCCGGCGAGGCCCGGACGGAGATTCCGGTGCCGATTCCAGTGCCGCCATCGTCGCCCCAGCCCTCCCCAACGCCTACGCCCTCCGATGGAGGCACCGTCATCGCGGACGGCGACGAGACCAAGGCGGCCGCGCAGACGCGCATGGCCTCGCCGGAGGAAATCGAGGCCCTGAAGCAACTCTACCAGCGCCAGCGCCGCCGCCGCATGGTATTGTGGGTGGTGGGCACGCTGGCGTTTCTGGTCATCGCCAGTTTTCTCTACGTCCGGCGTGGCCCCAAGGGGGAGGTGCCCTTTCATGCTCCACAGCGTCCAATGAAAGAAAGAGCCTTGCCATACATGGTTTTGACTTTGCCTGATTTCCCAAGAGATGCAATAAAACGGTCAGAAGGTTGGGATTATACCATCATCGACACGAATTTGGATCGGCAGCGCGATGTCCCCTTGCGAGTCTATGTGGAGACGTTCATCTCCAAGGATGAGTTGACCCGGAGCCACAAGGCGGCATTCGAAAGCATGCGTGAGAGGTATGCATGTAAACGTGAGAAAGACAAAGAACTTGCCGGAGAAGGTACAAAATCTGCGGATTATAAGAAAACACTTGGCCTTGATTTCGAGGGGAAAGAGAATTTCTCTTTCCAAGGAAGAAGGGAAGGGGGTGATTTTGCGGGTCCGGGCGTGCCGGTCACATGGCAGACTTATACGCGGACCGTTTCTGCGGAAGAGTCAAAGGCCGATGGCCTTTGGGCGTCCGGCGAGGAGCTCTTTGGCTTTTTCATCTTTTTCCGCTTCAGCGAGAATGCACATGTCATCCGCCTGGAAATCAGGAAGAATGACCGCATGCAAGGTGATGGCGAAAGCTTTCTTAGACGGAACCTGTTTTATCATGCCAAAGACGATGGAACCCCCTTGTATTCGATTATTTCCTTTGTTAATCGCGACAAGTATTACAAATCTTTGGATACTCCGGAATCCATGTTGGAATGGTGGGAAGGAACCGAAGGATATGACTGGGACACGGCGTATGAAGCGTACTGCAAGATGGACACGAAAAAGTCGTTGGAACAGCCAGTCGAGTGGGGGCAAATCTACTATCGGACCATCAGCGCCTTGATCAAGGCCCAGAAGGAGGGCGATGACGATATGAAAAATCAATGCCTGGACTTGCTAAGGCGCCTCCGAGAGAAACAGGACAAGAAGTTTTTGGATTTGCAGCACGATTACAGGGCGGCCAGGCGAATGGGGGACCGACAGGGCAAGGAGCGCATGGAGGAAATCCAGCGGAAAGCCGAGGCTGTTTTTTCGGATGAGTTCCGATGGAATGACTACCGCTATGATCTGATCCGGAGGAAAGACTGGTAATGAGCACCACCCGCAAAATCCATCTCCGCCTGGAGTACGACGGAAGGGTTCTCCACGAAATCGACGCGAGCGAGATCTCCTCGGAACTCACTGTCGGACGCGCCGATGACAATGCGTGGGTGCTGCCGGAACAGGACAAAAGCGCCCATCGGCACCATGCGCTGCTCCGCCGGCGCCGCAACGGGGATGTCCTCGTGGTGGCCTGTGACCGGCGGAAGGGGCAGGGGCGGCTCTTCTATTTGGGAAAGGAGGTCCAGGAGCATCTCCTGCGGGGTGGTGACATCGTCAGCATCGGCGACTCCAAGCTGGTGGCGGAGGAGGCGGCCACGGCGGCCATCCGGTCGGGAAGCCTTCCCTGCCATCAGCTGGAACAGCTTTCGGGGGAACAGAAGGGCCGTACCTACCGGATTGAAAAGGGGGTCTTCCGCATTGGGTCGGCCCCTGAATGCGAGTGCTGCATCCAGGACTCGCTGGTCTCCAAGCTCCATGCGGTCATCGAAGTACAGCTGGACGGCAGTTGCCGGATCAAGGACAACCACAGCCGGAACGGCACCGCCGTCAACGGCGTGCCGCTGCGCGAAGAGCACGCCAAGGTCGGACGGATGCTCAAGGACGGCGATGTCGTCACCGTGGCATACGTTGAATTGAAGTTCTGGGACAAGAATGTCGTGCATGTGCGCTCGCACCTGCTCCTCAAGCTGTGCGCGGTGGTGGCCACCTTGGCCCTGGCCCTGGGAGGGTATTTTGCGTGCCAATCTGTAATGCCCAATGCACAGACGCTTTTGAAACGTGCGGAGGCCTTTGCCAAAGCCGGGGACTTCGCATCAGCCGAACAGCTATTGGCACAGGCTCGAGAGGCACGGGGCGCCGAACTGGAGGTGAAACAGCTGGGGAAGTTGGAAGAGAATCTGGTTTTGTGGAAGGACACCACAAAAACGTGGCAAGATGTCAAAAGCATGTTGAATGAAGCGCTGAAGGATAAGAGGGCGTTTTATGATCTCTGCGTCAACGATGATTTCATTTCGAAGTGCAAAAAACTGGCTGAACCACCAAATGACAAATGGAGTTGGAGTCCCTCGGCGGGGAGCAGGGCCCGGGTGAATGTCGAGGCACTTGCAGGGCTCTTGAGTTCGAATCAGGGGGCCAAGCAGGCGCTTAGTGCCTCTTGGAGTGAAAAAGACCTTCGAAAATGGTTGAATAAACTTGAGGCGGCGATTAACGCCTGCCCACGGGATGACACATCCGAGGATTTTTTGCCTGCGGTGCGAGAAATCGCGGAGAATACACAAGAAGGGATCAAAGAAGTGCTGTATTTATGCGACTCTGTCTCGAAGACGATGGAAGACTATAGGTCGCTGGAGGATACGGACAAGGTAATTAGGGAACTGAAAGAAATTCTGGCCCGGGCAGAAAAGGAAAAGGAGCTGCGCGAGGCGCAGGGATGGCCGGCCTCAGGGTTGGGGGTTGACAGATGCAGGGACTATCTCGAACCCATGGAAAGAATCCGGGAGTGCAATAGCCTCTTGCAGGAAAGCTACGAGGCCTTGGCACAATGCGACTTTGAGGTGTTTTACACCAAAATCTCTGCGGCGGACGACGCAATTCCGAGAGAACTGCCGTCTGAGGTTGAAACAGTCAAGAAATGTTTAGAATCGGAAATAGCACTCCTTTCGGATTTGGTGAAGGATTTGGAGATTAAAGTGAGGAACGTCGTTGCATTTTTCAAGGATGACAACTCGAAAAAATTGCTGGAACACCTGTTCGCTCCTGCCACCACCGAGGCCGTGTTGCGTTGTGACTGCCTGGAGTTTTGTATGAGGGATGAGCTTAGTGAATATGGCAGGGTGTTGGGATGTAAGGAATTCTATGGCTTTTTGACAAAGCCGGCAGACGGGGTGCAGGTGCCTCCCGATGTCTCCGACGAGGAGAAATGGCCACAAGAACTCTATCAAGTGTCTCGGCTCATTAAAAATAGGCCGGAAGATTTTGTGAAATACTGGGGCAATTCCAAAAACGAAGACATGAAGGAAAAACTTCTTGGTGTTTTACCGAAGGAGAATCGGCTGGTGGAGCTGAAAGCGGAAGCCGAGGAAATACTGAAGCGGAGAGACATTTATCTCCGGGAACTGTACGGAATTTTCCAGGATGAACACGACACTCGGCGGGGCATTTTGGCCGGCGGGATTGTCTGTTG
Source organism: Victivallales bacterium (assembly GCA_017417585.1). Taxonomy (GTDB): domain Bacteria; phylum Verrucomicrobiota; class Lentisphaeria; order Oligosphaerales; family Oligosphaeraceae; genus RGIG1601. Next base: position 31,229 of record JAFPYX010000090.1, on the reverse strand, counting down.
CCTGATGACGGACCAGTTTTCCACTGCCGACATTCCGTTGGACAGGGAACAGCTTTACATGGAGGTAGGAAAGGCCATTGCGAATTTGCGAAAAGAGCTGAATAGGCAGGAGTCGGATGGCAGCCGAACCCCAGAAGAGGCTCAGGCATTTGATGATGAATACTACTTGCGCGCAATTCCTGGCGACACGAAGCTTACGCGAATATGGAACGAAAAACACCCGTTAGAACCATGATTTCAGAGCCGAAAGGCTCGGTCGCGCTGGAGTATGTGATGACGCTCGTGGTCGGCGTGGTCTTTCTGTGCTGCTGGCTTGGGGTTTTCACCCCCGGAGTTGGCTACACCGAGAAAGTCGGCAGGAAGCTGGTGGCCTACTTTCAGCGGGTGCTCGTCGGTCTCTCCCTGCCAATCCCTTGACAACCATTCTTGATTTTCGTTTTTCCGCTTGTCTTGTTTTCTCAAAACCATCAACATAACAAGGAGTCCACATGAAAAAGACCAAAACCACCTTCCGTAACGGCTTGTTCGCCCGGTTCCTGAAACGCCTCCTCGGCGAGCAGCGCGGCGCCGTCGCAATGGAGTACATCATGATCACGCTGCTGGTCGCCGCCGCCATCTTCGCGCTGGTCATGGTTTTTGGAAGCCAGCTCAAGAATATGCTGAACACAATCATTGAGATCATGACGGGAAAAAATCCACAGGAGGTTGAAAAAGTCGTGGAGGATTATAATACAGATCGGGATAAAATCGAACAAGACCGGAAAGCGGCGGAGAATGCCGCCGACACAATACAGGGAGGAGGCCAAGGACGAGACTGAGTGGCACTCTGTTTTGGCCGCAAATTGCTACAGTCCATGAGCTTGTTTTATTCTGCCCTGCTTTGCCATGACCTATCTCCTGACCATCTGCATCATCATGCCGCTGCTGGTGCTCCTGTGCTGGCATGACTGCCGCCGCCGGGTGCTTCCAAACCCGCTGACGCTGGCGCTGGCCGTCGTGGCGTTGTGCTGGCGTTTCTACCAGCATGGTGGCAAAGGTGTGGTGGACGGGGTGGCCGGGGGGCTGGTCTGCGGGCTCTTCCTGCTGGTGCCCTTCCTGATGCGCGGGGCCGGCGGCGGCGACGTGAAGATGCTCTTCGGGGCTGGTGTCGCCACCGGGTTGCGCTACTGCTTCGCGGAGCTGCTCTTCGTGTCCCTCTCAGGCCTGGCACTGGGGCTGGTGATGCTTCTCTTCGGCGCGGTGAAGTCTGCCCGGCTCAAGCATTCCCTGCGCTGCCTCTTCGACTGGAAATACGACCGAAAGGCCGGCGCGGCCGCACTGCCCCCAAAGGAGGACGAGTCAGGAAGGATTCCCTTCGGCATCGCCATCGCCATGGGGACAGTCATCACCCTGGCATACGCCTACTGGCTGGAGCGAGCGCTATGAAGTGTCCACTCAGGCAGGAGACGGGTTCGGTGGCAATGGAGACGGTGATGGTTCTGCCGCCCCTGGTCATCATCATCTTCGTCATCATCCAGCTCTGCCTGGTCTGGGGCGCCAAGCAGATGGTTGCCTACGCGGCATACTGCGGCGCCCGCGCCGCGCTGGTGTACAACCCCGCCGACTACGATGCCGAAAAGCAGAAGGACGGACACTGGGAGACACGTCCCCTCGCACTGGGTGGCTCCCAGACCGGCGTGGTGCACCATGCGGCCTGCACCGTCCTCTCCTGGGTGAGCTGGAGTCTTACCAACGACCAGGCACTCTCCGCAAATGCCTCTGCCGCCGGACTCGCCTCCAACGCACTGGGTGACTTCCGGCTGGGCTGGGTGACTTCGGTGCCGCTTTCTTCGCGCATCCGCGGCCAGGTGCGCGTGGCGGTTTCCGAGTTTGAGGCCATTGACGCGGAGGGCGGTAGTGATGAGGCGGACACCACGCCTGTCGAACGGCAGTTCCCGGCGGTGACGGTGCGGGTGCGCTTCGAGTTTCCGCTCTTCATTCCACTGGGAGGTGCCATCCTCGGGTACTTCTTCGGGGCGCGGGAGACCCATGTGGATACCACCGATGCCATCGGCCCTGTTGGCTTTACCGCGCCCGGGGGCGAGACCGTCCACGGCTACATGAAAGCCACTGGACGCTACACGGAGATGAAAAGCGGATGGGGTTTCTACACCATCCCCCTTGAGGAGTCCTGCACGATGGCAAAACCCTACAAGACCGATACCTACCCGCGGATGTCCCCCGAGGAACGCAACGCGATGATGCTCTTCTAGCCATTCCTGTCCGGCTAGCCCGTCTAGCCATTATGTCCAATGAGTGAATCCAAGATGACAACCTGGTGCAGGCAGACGGCCCGGCGCCTCCTCGGTTTCGGGGGGGATGCGGAGGGCTTCGTCCTGATGTCCACCCTTGCCATCTTCCTGTTCCTCTTCGTCTTCTGCTCCTCCATCTACGCGATCGGCGAGACCATCCACCAGCGCATCAAGCTCCAGAACGCCTGCGACGCGGCCGCTTACTCCGCCGCCGTCGTCCAGGCGGACGGCCTTTCTCGGATGGCCTCCATCAACCGCGCGATGTCGTGGACCTACGTGCAGATGACCAACCGCCAGATGGACTACATCACCTACCGGTGGCTCCGCCAGACCTGCAAGCAGTTCCAGGAGGACCTGGACAACGCGAAGAATTTCCATGCGCATCTGCTGTTGCCGCTGGACAAGGAATACACCTGGGTAGGGATGGTCATCGAGGCGATCGGTGCGGTGGCGGTTAACACCCTGCTGGACATCTTCCACCTGACGCCCGACTGTTGCGGGGAACGAATTCCGGGCAAAAAGTATGAATGGATCAAGGATTTGGATCGCGGACACAATGACGAGGGGCTGGCGTACTGGTGCGGACTTGCCCCCGGGACCACCAGGCATGAAATCAGCCTGAACGGGAAGCCGCCATCGATATCCTGGGAGGCGGCAAGGCAGGCGATTGTGGATTCCATCGTGCAGTATTTCATCACCAGGGAAAATATCGAAAGCGTGCTGAATCTTCTTTCACCCGCGTTCGGTGAGGACGCCGAACGCCTGGGCCTCTTGATTGACTTTGACAAGACGAACATCGAGCTGATGAACCGGGCGCTGCCGATGGTGAACTACATGATGGTGCTCTCCATGCGCTCCACTGCAGAGAATGTCCTGAAATCCATGCTCAAGGACCGCCGGCTGGACGACGAGGACATCCTGGAGGACTATTTCATCTCCATCAAGATCCCGGATGCACCGAACCCCTACCTCGTGGAGAATGTGGCGTCCGCGCCGGACTCCTATTTCTCCGCCCTGCACAATACTGAGGCGGACGAACGGCTCTTCCTCCAGATGCACTCCCCTGCCCACGCCGATGGGAGCCTGGCCGCTTTCTTCCCCGTGCTGGGCGGCGCGGGCGGGGAAATGCCATCTGCCTACGGGCTGGACCAGTGGTTCATCCGGGGGCGGGGAATCTACGAAAATGCCGAGAATGACGAGGCATGTCTCCTGGGGCAGCAAGGCGGGAACTACTGCGGCGGAAAGTCCGGATATGTGACGGAGTCAGGCGACATTCGGCTGACGGGCACCGAGCGCAGCGAAGGCGCGTTGGGCATCCAGCGCGTGTACAAGGACGCCAACCTCAACGAGACCGGCGCCGGAGCGTTTATGAGAAATGTGTATCATGGGGGGGTGGAACAATGTGTGAGACGGTATAGTATCAACGACGATAAACCCCAAAACGGAAAAGATGGAATACTTCGCGATGTAGCGCCTGAAAGCGACAGGGGAAGGCTTAAGGAGGTTAGTGCCGGAGAATATAATAGTCATAAAGAAAGGTTGGAGACAATAAAAAATGAGACGATGAAATATGTTCGTGATAATTATCCCCCTTGTTGCGCTGATCGTGCGGAATACTATTTCAGGAGATCAAGAACAAGGTCGGCTCATACTTTTTATTGCTATTTTCGTATTCCCGAGCATGGTTCAAGCGAGTCCTCCCACCATCCGGTGTCCCGTGGAAATCACCTGGTCAGCGGTGCGAGTGTCATTGAGGCCCTGAGCAAGGCCGGCCAGAGTTTCGTGGGGCAGGTGTTCTCGCCGGAGGACGACGACCCGGGCGCTGACGGCGAGAACGACATCATCTACAGGGATGGCGACGACTATGAAAGCGCATTTGACGAGGCGGGCGGCGACATGGAGGGTCAGTTGGCCGACCTCCGGCAGCAGTTGGCCGACAGCACCGACCCGGAGGAGAAGAAAAAGCTTCAGGAGGATATCGATGAGCTGGAGAAAAACCTTTCCGACTATGCGGTTGCCCGGAAGGAACGGGAGAAGATGGCGGGTGATCTCGCGGATGCCGAGAAGAAGCGGGATGATATTTTGAATGGCGACTCTGGGGGGACATCGACCGGGGACAGTTCCGGCGGCAATGGCTCCGGTGGGATACTGGGAAGGATCGCCGACATGGCGACACGAGTCTTGAGCGGGTTGTTTGCGGAATGTTTTGACATCCAGGCCTCGTGCGGGAACGACAATTCGCGGTCGTTTGCCGAGATTCCCATGTGCCGGAAGGTTTCCACGACATACGCGCTGTATTCGCAGTACCGTTGGGCTTCGGCCAAATGGTATTGCGTCAGCAGCCTCTATACCTATGGCTTCTGCATGCTTTTCAACCATCGGAAAGTCTTCAGCGACTGGAAGACCAAAAAGTACATCTGGTTCAGGATCGGCGGCAAGTATGGCTTTGACATCAGGTACGAACTGGAGGGCAAGGGCCATTGGCATTTCCCCAAGTGGTTTGACGGCGCCGGGCCGAACTACCCGTTGGATCTGAGTTCCTATAACTTCTCGCCGGGATTTCTGGGGAGAGCCCTCAGAGAGCTGAACAAATTCCTGCCGCCGGACCCCTTGGTTACCGGCTTGGAGGACATTGCCAGCTATGGCCCTGTGCATGGATATATGGAGAACATTAATGACTTGGTGGGGCTGGTGAAACCGGTCAAGCAGTTCCAGGGCGGGCGGAATGAACGCGACGAGTTTGAAAATTGTGCGATGTTCCTGGACGGGGATTTCCTCCCGTCGCCGCTGGCCTCTGCCTTTGCCGGGCTCTTCCAGGGGCATGCGCGGATCTACGGAGACGATAAGCACATCTTCGACAACCGGTATGTGGGCGCGAAGTGCAAGCCGTGGGTCTTGAACGAACGTTTCTTCGCGGGCGGGGGCACCATCGTGGTCGGCGCGGCGATGAAGCACCGCAATCCCTTCGTGCAATTCTTCGACTTCATCAGCCGGGAGCAGGGTGACGCGCAGAACCTCCCGGATCCGTCCGTACTTTCGGCCTTCAATATCCCGGAGGGCAATGTGATGTGGACGATGGCCGCCGCCCGCGCGGGCGTGCGCCGCCATCGCCGCAATGGGCTCTTCGACCAGGATCGCCAATACCAGGTCACCTACGACCCAACCTCCGACGTGGAAAATCTGCATTATGCTCCTGATGGACCGTTCTACTTCAGGTCGGATGGCCTCGACCCCAATACGGGCACCTGGGAGAGAATCGAAGCCACGAGCGACCCTGCCTGGGGGGGGATGGATGGCGAGGAATTGAGGAATCCACAGGCGCTCTCGCGGGCGGACATCGAGGGCCAGGAGACGGTCGCCATCTGGGACGGATGCCCTTGCGAGAGTCAGAACGCCCAGGCCTTCCGCGAGGTGTGGAACCTCTGCGAGTGGGACTGGGATGCCACGCTGATCCCCCTGCGCTACGCTTTCGCCCACGCACGGCTTCAGCTCTCGGAGAAGGATGGCGAGACGCGCCTGGACGGACTTCCCTACCAGGAACGCCTGAAGGCCATTGATGCCATGCGCGAGCATGGCGACGGAAGTGGCGATTCCCTCGCGGATTCCCTCGCGCGGAACGACGACTATATCGGCGACGGCCGTCACTGGGTCTGGGACATGGACGACCTGATGAGCGTCCAGGGGGCCTTGACACGCGACGCCTTCCTGGTGTCCCCGTGGAAGCGTGCCACCGCGACCTTCTTCGAAGACGTGGCCGCGGCGGCCGCCGCCGGCCTGGGCAACGCCGGCGCCTCGTATCTCAACAACTTCTTCCAGGGGCTCGACCTGGAGACCAAGTTCCCCTACCCGATGGATGGAAAGGACCAGGACAGGCTGCTCTACGAGAACCTTCTGCGGTCCAACCGGATCTTGTAATGGAAACAATGCAGATGACATCCTCGCGTGGCTCGGTAATGCTTGAGTTCATCATGGTGCTGCCCATCTACCTGTTGCTTTTCGGTGCCACCTTCCTGCTCTTCGAACTCTCGCTGGCGCGCATCCATCTCCTGGAGGCCAACCGGAATCTCGCCTGGCTTGCCGGGGACCGGTACGCCAAGCCGGGCAGTCCCATCCAGCAGCGCACGGGCGAGGCCGTCCGGGAGTACTTCGAGGAACGCAACCGGCTGGAGAACCGCCTCGCGCCCACTGCCGAGATGCTCTACGAGTGCGGGGACACGGACAACTGGAAGCCCCTGGAAGACGGAAAATTCTCCGAGGGAACCGGCGATGCCGCAGTCTCACTGGACGTCAACGGGAAGCTGGCAGGATTCCTGCCCGCCAACCGCTGGTGCGGGCTCTACAGCGGAAACCTGGAGCTGAAAATGAAACGCATCTCCGCCGCATACATCGGCGCCATCGCAGTCGGGGACGTCCTGCACGGCAGCGAGAAGGGCCACGAGTTCTTCCGCGCCAGCTACGACCTCACCCGCGCCGGCCAGCCTGCCAACGGCGAGGCACTGCTCCTCCACCGCGACGACGCGGACCAGTACCGCGCGGGAATCGACACCGCCTCGCTTGACCTGACCCGCCTCGTCCTGGAGGGCTGGCCCGTCGGCGACGGCGACCTCCAGAGCGCCATCCTGGACCTGATGGACAAAGCCGTCAATGACGTCGGAAGCAAAGTCGGCCTCAGCTGGTGATCGGCTGTTGTCAGTTGGACACGATGAAAAGTGCGCCCTGCCTGTCGTAGGGCCGGGCGGGCCACGCACTCATGCGTATCCCCGTGTATGGAATAGTTCATGTTCGGATTGATGGTTGTACCCAATTGAACACGATGAAAAGTCTCATTTTACCATTCATGCTGTTGCCTTTGCTGCTCCTTGCGGACGGCGGCCAGGACGGTGGCAAGAGGGTTCCATTCGGGGGGGGCTTGAGATTCGAAAACCGTTTTCGGGAATTTTCGACCAAATGGGCGGAAATCCTCACGGAGGCAACTCCGCATTGCACATGTGGATGTGTCGCCAAAGAATACGATGAATACAACAACGACGGATTTGTTGACAAGTACAATTTGGCCAAGATCTATCTGGACATGGTTCACATTTTGCAGGATGATATCGTGACTCTGAATATTGCCGGGGCCTTCAAGGTGAGTTCAATATTGGGAAGTGTCCTGGCCTTGGCAAAGTTGAAGGGTGGCCCTGAACTTGCTTACTCTGGCGTAATGACCTTCTTGGACGGTATGCAGGTGGTGCATAGTCCTGACCTGGAAGCAATGGTGAAATATATAACAAGTGATGAAGTGTCTTTGTCTGCAACCCTGACCAAGGACCTTTGCGATCTTTTCGAATTAAGCAAGGTCAGCCAGGCTGCCGGCAGCCTGGGGAAATTCGCAGATGCATTGGGAGTGGGATACCACGTGATGGATCTATATGATGCAATCGATGGCATCCATGACAATATGGATATCATAAAAGTATATAGTGCCAAGGGAATGGAGTTGCTGGACAGCCTTGAAGGGCTGGATAGCCTTGACCCCAATGACAATCCAGCCGCCAAACGATATATAGCACTTTTGTATATCCGGGACATCAAATGCAGTGACCATGAATGCGAATGCAATTCCAAAGGAAATGGCAATGACGGGGAAGACAATAGAAAAGCTGACAAGGGCAATGAGGGGGATGATGACAATAATGCATCGGATGGCAAGAGCGACGATGAAGCCACTACTAAGAATGGCGAGGGTTCCAGCGGTGAGGGCGGCAGTTCGCTCTTCAAGGAGCAGGAATGCGGCCGTCAGCGTCAGATGATCGAGGATGCGAAGCTGGCGGCGACCGGGTATTCCGACTCGGTGGGGATTCCGGCGGGGTATCGCGCCGCGACTCAAGATGAGTTCAACGAGATGATCGGCACGATCTGGTCTGAGGCAAACAAGCCGATGGTTCGTTATGATCCGAACAGTGGCCATTTTTCCGGAGTTGGCGGTTTCAACGGCTCGCTGCTGGTCAGCGAGGCGGACGGAGGCGTGGTGCTGGCCTTCGGAGGGACCGAGGGGAATCCGCTGTACAGCATGAGCGATATCTGGAATGACGTCAGGCAGTTCTTAGGCGGCGTGCCGGTGCAGTATGAACTGGCGGAGACGATGCTCGTGCGACTGGTCAGCCATACGTCTGAAAAGGCCCTGCCGATCAAGGTGGTCGGGCATTCGCTGGGTGGCGGGCTGGCGGTATACGCGACGATGTGGTGTGACACCTCGCGCGTGACGACGACGACGTTCAACGCGGCTGGAATCTGTACCGCGCTCAACGAGGGAAACTTGCGGAATTTGCATGGGGTGATTTCCAATGTGCGGATTGACGGCGAACTCGTCAGCAGAACCGGGGTTTTGCTCGGGGATACTTATGAGGTCACGAACTACATGCCGGCTTATGCCATCACGCATGAGGAGACGTCGTGGCTCAGGACAGGCACAGGATTGGTGACAAGCGAGGCGTATGCCAAATGGCTCAAAGAGGGATTTGAGAGTGTGGTGAACTGGGGGACGGACAAGGCCGACCTGCATTTGCTGTCGACCATAGTCAACTACATGGAGATGGATTACATGAATGGTCCCTGCGGAAAGCTGGACAACGACGATGAAGAAGAGGACGGCGAAGAAGAAGAAGAACCGAAAGAAGAACAAAAGCAAGAGGAAGAGGAACAAAGTGACGAGGGCGGTGCGGCTTCGGACGGCGGTGCCGGCGGCGACTCCGTGAGCCTGCCGGAGGACGACCTCCCATCGGATGGGCTTCCCGCCGGCGATCCCCCAGAGGCCAACTGGCCGGTAGACGACACCCCGTCCGGCGAGGTTAGTCCGGTGGATGTGGACTGGTCCCGGCTGCCCGATGGCATCGGCGTGCCGTTGCCGGACGTGGGCTGGATGCGGACGCTGTATCTCTTCTCCGGCGAGGATGTCGGCACCGTCCTGGATGATTTGGTGAAACCCGGTTCCAACTGGCGGGGAAAGTACGACGCGGTGAAAAGCACCGTGGAGACCAGTCTCAAGAATTTTCAGTAATTTTCAATGAATAAGGAACGCTGCAATTTTTTAGTCTGCGCCGTGTTGCTGTTCGCCTGTCTGGGGCTGCGTGCGGCGGCCCCTGCCTCGTCCCTGCGGGCCACCCCCGGCCCCTCCGCGCCCTTTGTGCTGCCGCCAAATACGGTGGTGCTGGCGCAGGACGACAGCGGGAAGACCTGGCGGATGACGGCCCAGGTCCCCGGGGAACTCTCGCTGGTCAGGAAGGCACTTTTTAGTGCCCTGTCGGAGGCGAAGTTCAAGTTCAAGCATGAGACTCCACTGGACGAGGACGGGACGCATCTGCTGAGCACCTGGGTGAAGAAGGGCCGTGAGAGCCTTCTGCTGCTGGTGTGGGCGGGACAGGACGGCTTTACCTACTTCTCCTGGGGAACCTTTCAATAATTCGTAATGCGTAATGCGTAATTGGAAATGCGCCGCAGAAGAAAATTTCAGCAATTGACACTGGACAATTGACAATGGGAATTCATAGGGACATGGTGCCAAACTCCCAGTCTCTACAATTACGCATTGCGAATTACCCAATGACGTCGAAACCAAACCCCGAAAAACTAGGCATTACTCATAGCCTATGAGTCGCTTCAGTCACATCTCATTTGCGGTCTGCTCGGAGACGGGCATGGTTCGCGGCAACAACGAAGACGCCTTCCTGGCCTTGCCGGAGGACGGTGTCTTCGCAGTGGCTGACGGCATGGGCGGCGGCAGCGCCGGCGAGGTCGCCAGCGCGATGCTTTGTGAACGGCTTAGGCAGGTTTTGTCGCAGAGCGGCGAGGACTCGCCGGGGTTGCGCAAATACAACGCCCAGCAGGCCATCCATGCGGCGAACCAGGCGGTCTTCGCGTATGCGGAGGAACATCACTTTGTGCAGATGGGCACCACGCTGGTGCTGTTCCTGTTGGATTCCTGGGAACCCTCGCGGGCGTTTCTCTGCCACGTGGGTGACAGCCGGGCCTATTGCCTGCGCAAGAACGCCCTGCGGCAATTGACGCACGACCACAACCTCTTGGAGTTGCTGGGCGGAGGGAACGGCTTTTGGGGATGCCGTCGCGGCCCCGTCGGGGGTGCGACGGGGCGGCTGCTCACTCGCTCGGTGGGGATAGGCGAGGTGGTGGTGCCGGAATGGCAGGAACTGGAAGTGCTTCCGCAGGACCGGTATCTCCTTTGCACCGATGGAGTGAGCACTATGCTCAAAGACCGGGAGGTCCAGGAGGTGTTGCGGCAGGCAACCACGCCGGACGAGGCGGTCGCGGCCTTCCGGGACCGCATCTTGGTGGCGGGTGCGCAGGACAATTTCACTGCGGCGTGCCTGCAAGTCGGCGAGATGCTTCCCGGAAGCCTTGCCCCCGACGAGGCCGAGGCCGCGGAAAGCGACTATCTGCTGAAAATCGCAGAAGGAAGAAAAGACAATGCATAGACTCCTGTGTTTTTCATTGCTGTGCGTATCCCTCTGGACACTGGCCGTGGAAACGTCCCTTTGCCACTATGGCGATTCGAGTGCGGATATCGCGGTTTACTTGAATACCGCCGCCTTGGAGAAGAACCTTGATCCGCAGTTCTACGGACAGATGATGGCGGCCGCAAGGATGGCCCGTCGCCAAGGCGATTTCGACTCCGGGTTGCCATTTGACGTGCTGAACCGGGACTGGGAATTGGTCGTGAATGTCCGCTTCCTTCCCGGGGATTTTGCCTTCAGGCTGGATGGCATGGGCAAGGTCCCGGGAGGCTTCCAGGAGGACTTCGATGCACTGTCGCGTTTTTTGGACGGTCAATGCCAGGTCTCCGAGTGTCGAGTCGGTGGGATGCCCGCAAGGCGCATCGTGCTCTCCGAGGAAACCATCGCGGCCGCTGCGGAAGAGCCTGAAGAAGAGTCCCGGGAGGACGCCGGTGAAGAGGGGCCATGGGACGACGACGACTCGATGGCGGTCGACGGGATTCAGTCGCTGGATTTCCTGCTGACCTTCCTGCCGGAGGATTGCTTCCAGTTCAACGGCACGATCAATGCAGCATTGCCGGCGGAGGAAGTCACGCTGGCATCTCCCGGTGGAGCGAATCTCTTTGTGCATCCGGATCTGGTGCTGGGCGTGTACATCAGCGTCCCGGGGGTGCTTCCACTGCTGCCCGACCAGCCGGACAACCCCCGGGCAGCCATGCTGAAGGGCTTTCTGAGCCTCCTTTCCCACGTCGTGGTCTCCTTTCAGCCGGACGGGCGGGACTTGATTCTGAGGGTGAGGCTGGCCTTCGCCTCGCCGGAGCAGGCCAGCGCAATGGCCGGGACCATTGAACAGGTGGCCGGGGCGCTCGCGCAGTCGATGACGTTCGTGGGAAATTTCCGCAGCGTCTCCTGTGAGGTCCATGAACAGTTCTGCGACATCTCCGGACGGATGGACATCCAGGAGGCAGCCGCAAATCTGACTAGGATGATGCATCAATAGGACTTTGACCATGATGGAGCAAGACAACTCATTTCTGGTGGCGTTTCTTGGACCGGTACGGGAGTACCTGGAGGACGACAAGGTTTCGGAGATCCTCATCAATGGCCACGACAGGATCTATGTGGAGAGCGCAGGGAAGCTGCATTTCACGCCGGCACGCTTTCCCAGCGAGCCGGCGCTGCGTGCGGCGGCCTCGAACATCGCCAAGTCCGTGGGGCGTATCCTGGATGACGCGAACCCGCGGCTGGATGCCCGGTTGTACGATGGCTCACGCGTCCATGTCGTGATTCCGCCGCTCTCCCGCTGCGGCACGGTGATTGCCATCCGCAAGTTCAAGAAGGATCCCCTGACCATCGACACGTTGCAGGCCAATGGCAGCATGTCCGCCGATGCGGTACGGCTGGCCCATGCGCTGGTGGCGCTGCACAAAAATGTGATTGTCTCCGGGGGGACCTCCTCCGGCAAGACTTCCGTGCTGAATGCACTGAGCGGTTTCATCGAAGAGGACGAGCGCGTGCTGGTACTGGAAGACGCCTCGGAGCTGAAGCTCCAGCAGCAGCACGTGGTGTACTTTGAGACACGCAAGCCGGACAAGAACGGGAAGGGCGAGGTCACCATCCGCGACCTGATCCATTCGGCGCTGCGGCTGCGCCCGGACCGGATGGTCATCGGCGAAATCCGTGGCAGCGAGGCGCTGGACTTGCTTCAGGCGCTCAATACCGGCCATGCCGGATCGATGTCCACCATCCACGCGAATACGCCGCTGGACTGTCTCCGCCGCCTGGAGACCTGTGCGCTCCTCGGCGGCGTGGAAATTCCCCTGGCCGCCCTGCGAAGCCAGGTGGCTTCCGCAATCGATGCGGTGATCCACACGGCGCGACTCTCCGACGGCTCCCGAAAGGTGGTGGCAATCTCGGAGGTGCTTCCCTTGCAGAATGGCGAATACCGCACCAGCGACCTCCTGGTCTGGCAGACCGACCGCATCATCCGCGATGCGGATGATCCCGGCAAGGTCAAGGTCGAGGGGCGGCATGTCCTGCAGAACACTCCGAGCTTCGCCGAGGATGCCAGGATGAACGGCCTGGAGGGATTCTAACCCTTCCAGGACCTCAGGCCTTCCGGTCTTAGGCCTTCAGACTCAAACGAAACACTTTCAGATCATAATGGCTAATACCGTAAACAATCGCACTCCGCTGCTGCAGCCGGGGCAGGTCTTTGGACGCTACACCGTCGAGCGTCTGCTGGGGCATGGCGGCATGGGAGAGGTGTGGTTGGTACGTCACAATGATCTTCAGGCACATCACGTCCTCAAGCTGCTCTTACCGGATGTCGCTGATCGGGATCACACGCATGTGGAGCGTTTTTTCCAGGAGGCGAAGCTGGCCAGCAACATCAAGCACCTGAATCTGGTCGAGGTGTATGATATCGGGCGGCATGAAGACGTTGCCGCCGACGGCGAACACCGGACCATCTACTACCTGGTCATGGACTACCTCGCCGGCGGCAGCCTGAAACAGCGCCTGAAGAAGTACGGGCGCCTCTCCGTCGAGGCCGCGTTGGAAGTGGCCAGGCAGGTGGCCTCGGCCCTGGAGGCCATCGATGCGCACCAGGTCGTCCACCGGGATATCAAGCCGGACAACATCATGTTCACCGACACGGGCCTGGTGAAGCTGGTGGATCTGGGGATTGCCAAGTCCAGCCGTCCGCAGGACAGCCAATTGACCCAGGCGGCTACGTATTTCGGCACTCCCGCGTACATGTCCCCCGAACAGGCCCGCGACTCGGGCCGCGTGGACATCCGTGCGGACATCTACAGCCTGGGGTGCGTGCTCTTCGAGATGCTCACGGGGCGTCCACCCTACGTGGAGGAGAAGCCGATGAGCTATTTCGTGCGCCTGGCGTCCCCGGAGGAGATTCCGGATGTGCGTGATTTCCTCCCCGAGACGCCTGGCAAGGTCGCCAGGCTGGTGGCGGACATGTGCAGGAAGAACCCTGCCCGGCGCGTCCGGACTCCCAAGGAGCTGCTGCGCCGCATTGAGGCTGCGCAAAGGGGAAATGCGGATGCTTCCGGGCGGGGTGGTGTCTTCGCCTGGCTGCGACGCTGGTTTGCCGGTTCTGGGAAGACCTTGGGCGAAGGGGGTGGCATTCCCAAACACGCAGACGGCATGGCCGACCCGAATGCGACTGGTTTCACGGCAGAGCCCCCGCCGATGTCTGCCGCCCCAACGACTGACCCCCCTGCTAAGTATGCCACCGCGCCTACGCTGGACTCGCCGGTGCCGGTTTCCGCCGCTGCGACGCCGAGCGTTTCCTCTGCCGAACCGTCGGCAACTGCGCTTACGCTGGACTCGCCGGTGCCGATGCCAGTTCCCGATGCCCCGGCACCGAGCGTGCCGCGTCCTGTTCCCGTGTCGGCGCCGGTTCCCGCCGTTGTCCCGAAGCGTCGTCGTGTCCGCCTGCCGGTGATACTGGCGGCGATTTTCATGTTTGCCATTGTGGCGATGCTTGCATGGAAGATGATGGACTTTGCCCGACGTCAGGCGGATGAGGAAAAGAGCACAGGCGATGTGATTGACGTCATGACTGCGGCAGAGAATTTGGTTACGGAAATCAAAAACTCGATGAAGGAATTCGGGAAGAGAATTGACGATAAAGTGAATCGGAACGACTGGGAATTTGCTTCGGACAAGAATTTGCTTGAGCTGGCAGACGACTTGCAGAAAAAGCTGAAAGAGGTTGACCAGCTGCTGGCGGCACATCCAAACGAAAACTGGATGTCAAGTAGGATTGAGACCGATGTATATGAAATCAAAGAAGGCCTTGCAATGAAGACGTATGACTTTTGGGTAAAATGTCGATTCATGGTAGAGAATGGAAGTTTTGAGGAGTTTGAGTCCTTAAAGGCGGATCTGGATGCACTTTCGAAAAAGGCGGAAGAAAAGTACGGAAAGGACTCGGAGACGGCGATGGCCTACCGGGAGTTTGCCTTGACGCAGGCGAAGAGTGTCGCCGAGGCAATCTTCACGGAAATCGATGGATTTGCAAGGATACTGTTTGAAGCGAATGACTTTGACCAGGTCAAGTGGCAGAAACTTAAGAGCCTGGTAATCTGCGATTGGATGAAAGAATTGATAAAAGAAAAGGAGAGGCGAGTGTTTCTCGACATGCTTAATGATATGGGAAAATACGGTCCTTTGCGTACGAAGTACAACAAGTTCATGAATGCATCGTTGCCGGAGGAAAAAGACAAATTGGCCAGAGAAGTGGTTGAGGAAGCTAAAAATTGTACCAACATTAACGATAGGAATTGGCAGTCGGTTAAAGATGAAATCATCCAAAGGACCCAAGACTACTTGTCACAACGGCCCCAAGATACACCTTGAGAGATTTTCGAAAGCAGACTTTTTTAACAATGTAGTAGATTAGGAGAAAAGGAAAATGAAGACTTTGGAAAACATTTTGGCGGCGGGCGTTCTGCTGCTCTTCATGGCGGCGGGCGGCGAGCGCATGTTTGCCGGGGAAGACACACCGAACAAGATCAAGCTGCTTATTCTGGACGTCGGGACCATCGACACCGTGGGGCAAACCGAGAAGCTGCTGGAGTCGGTGGGGCTGGCCACACTCCTGGAACCGGCGCTTCCAGCGCCCCCGGCCGCCTTGGAGTCTCCGGAGCTTCGCCGGCAGGCCGCCCGGGTGAATTGGCAGACCGGCCTGGTCGAGTACTACCAGACCCGTGAGGACATCCAGGCGGTCGTTCAGTGCCGTCGAAAGATGCTTGAGGCCCTGGAAACTTGCATCAGCGCCGACCAGGACAACCGCATGGCCGCCCTGGCCAAGGACTTCATCGCCGCCGGGCTGGCGATGGAACCATACGCCAATTGCATCCAGGTGGTGGACCGTTCGGCCGACTCGCTGGCCGAAATCGAACAGGCCATCGCCGACAAGCGCCAGGAGGAGGTCGCGCCGGCGACGCTCTTCCTGACCGTCACACTAGCCGACCAGAAGGAGACGACGACGACGGTTCCGATGGGGGGTACCACGGTTTCCAAGACCACCTACAGTCGCCGGGCGGTGGCCAGCGTGCGGGATTTGGACAATGTGCGGATTTACTCATTCAACGTGACGGCGGAGCGGACGTTCCGCCACGTCGGCACCACCCAGGTTGCCGGGCAAGATCCTGCCGACGAACTGATCATCGATCTGATGGAGCAAATCGCCACCAAGGTCGGAGATTTCTTCGTTGAGGACTATATTGTGAATCTTGTCATTCCAGAGGAACTGGCCGGCAAGGTCTTCGCCTACGATTTCCGCGTTTTCCTTGACCGCGAGGAGGAAGGCAGCATCTTAGTGGTGCCCGGGCAGCCCTTCACGGCGCTGGCGCTGCAGCATCTGGTCCTGCTCGTTCCCCGCACGAACAAATTCAACCCCGACGAGACGACGGTCGACCCGCAGAATACCCAGGCCGCATTTACCATTTCCGCTGACTGAAAACCGTAAATTTGTTTCCCCATTCAACCCAACCAAAAAACAAACATACCATGAAAAAGACATTTCAGATCACCATCGCCATGAGCCTCTTGGCACTCGCGTTCTGCATGACTGGATGCGAGGCACTACTAGGCGGCAAGAAAACCATGAGCCCGTTGGCCGCGCCAGTCGTGACGACTGACCCCAAGACAGGTGCGGCTATGCCCGACAATGACACGCAAATCCTCTCTCCTGCCGCTAAGACCTATGCGCTTAAGGAATTTAGGTTGATGGCGGAAAACAAGAACGAGGGGAAACCTGCCCGGCTGTTGCCGTCCAGCCAGATTGCCAGTTTTATCGGAAACAATGATGAGCGCCAGCAGTTCATCAAGCGCCTGGCCTCACGCATCTTCATGGCCTTTGATGACATGAGCGACTTTGACATGCTGGGGAATGAGGCCACCGTGCTGGATGAACCGCCTGCAGCCGAAGGCAATGCTGTCTCGTTGGTGTTCAATGTCGTCTCCATGGACTTGATAAACAATACCAAAGGGACTTGTGAGGTGACATTGACTTTCCTGGATGCGGACGGTGTGGAACGAAAAGACTACTTCATGTCTCGGCGAGTTGAGGCTACTGGTGCCTCGGCGATGAACGCAATTGACAATCTGGCAATCGCGGCCTCCAAGGAACTGGCGCAGGAATACAGCCGCCGCCACACGCCGCCGGTGTTTGTCACCGAACGTCGCGGCTATGGCCAGTTCGCGAAAATTTCTGCCGGGCAGGCGTATGGCGTGCAGGTGGGCAATAAGGTCGCCTTCATCGAACACGAGGAAGGGGCAGTCGAAAATGTGTTCACGGGCGAGAAGGAAGACCGCGATACGCAGGTGGGTACCGGCAAGGTGGTTGAAGTCGAACAGGACTATGCATGGGTGCTGGTTGATAATCCTGAACAAAGCCGTGCCAAGGTGAAGATCTATACCATGGTGAAGTTTCTGGCCAACTGAGAAATAACCCGCGCGGGACAGGATTTCCCCTAGGAGTCCTGTCCCGCCGAAAAGACTTTGCAAGGAATTGAGACGGAATGCGTAGTTTCGGTATTCTTGGCTACTACCGAGTAATCATTCGTGGATAAAACTGTAAGGAGCATAGCAATGTCGCGAATGTTCAAGAAAACCATGCTGTTCTGCATGGCGTTGATCATCGGAATGTGGGTAGTGAAGGCGGCGGAGCGGCCGCAGATGTCCATTAGCATCCGTGATGACGAGATTGTGAACAAGACTTCGGGTCCGGATGAATGGTTCAGCACAGTGATTGAAAATCTAAAGATTATGCTGAGCGAGAATGGCTTCCAGGTGAAGGACAACAAGGACATGCCGAAGGCTCTGGAGGCACAGGAGGCGGCTCAGGTTCTGGATGGTATGGAAGGGGCAAATTCCCCTGGCGAGGTAGCCAAACTAGAAGTGCCGGCTTATTGGCTCAGTTTGACCATTCAGCGGTGCGACCATAAAAGCTGGACTGAAACGCGTCCTGACGGCATGGGTGTGAAAATCTGGGAAGTCGAGGTGGAAATGGGGTATTCTCTGATGGATGCGCGGGCGGCCGTTACAGTGAAAGGTGTTATGCATTCGGTCAAAAGTGGTGTCCTTCGTCAGTCGTTCAATTCCACCATTGAAGGAAATCTTGAAGAACAGTGTATCCGTGATGCCTGCGATGTCTGCATCCATCGGCTTGTCGAGGACTTGATGAAGAGAGTCCCGAAGGAGTTCCGTCCCAGCGAGAATGGCCGGGTGGAGGACATCAAGGATACATCGAAAGGCCGCCGCTTCAAAGTGGGGGGGATGCCGTCGGGCAGGGTGCACGAGGGGCACTTGCTGGAGGTCTGGCATCTAGGCGATGTGGAGATGCTGGAGGAGGATGAACGCGTGGGGACGCTACAGGTGCTTCAGTTCAAGGACGGTGTCGTGATCTGCAGGGAGTATTCCCTTGCTTCGGAGGGCAACGGGGAAACGGAACCTGAAAGCGCAATCCAAGTCGGCGACGAAGTGCGGATCTCTTCGGACAAGCCCGTTGAGGAACCATCTAAGACCTCACAGCGTCCACAGTACTCCATACCGAAAAATCCTCGTGGTGGCGTGCCGTCGCCTTTGTGATTTCAACGGGCTTGGATAGGAACGTGGCGTCGTCGCCATCGAAACACATCGGCGGCACCCTCGCTGCGTCCTCAGGCGGCAGGGATTTTTCTGGGAATTATACAGTTAAGTCAGGGAATTTATATCGACGAGTTAGATTGCATCTTGCGGGGGGACGGGAACGCGTCCCTCCCATTTTGCAGTCGGGATTTGTTCCTCCACCCATCGGTCTGATTTCCCAAGTTAACGATATAATTCCCTATAATTCTCTTGAGAAATACTAGTATGGTGTCTCTTCAATTCGTTTAGAGTCCCGTAGGTATTGAAGGGACACTACACAAGGTCTGGCGTTGCTGCTATTCAAAATACACCTCCCCGAAGCATTCCGGGAGGTGGAAGTTCAGGCTGGAGACGGGTGACCAGGCCAGCCAGTGCGGGGGATTGAGCTGGTCGCCGCATTTGTAGAAGTTGCCGGTCCAGTGTTGGCCGGAGAGGTCCCCGATGGAGCCGCAGTATTTTTCGGCGACGCGAATGGGTATCCTGAACTGCGCGAACCACGTGAGGTCGCCAGGACGTTCCTGCGGGACGAGTCCCGTGAGCGAGGAACGGGTCTCGAAGAGCCGTCCGTCCTCCTCGGGAACGGCGGTGAAGTCGGCGTAGTAGTCGCCGACGGGCGTCCAGTCCCGAACATAATAGAGCAGATGCGCGCCGGTGGCGCTGATTTCCAAGTTGAAGTAGCCGCCGCCCGCCGCTGGTTCAGTGGATGGATGAGGGCGGAAGAAGAATTCCACGCAGGAGTCGAAGCAGGTCCAGGAGTTGTATTGCGTCTGCCGAGCCAGGATGCTGTGGTCTTGAACCTGGAAGAGCCCATAGAGATTCGTATTATCGTGGAGCACGCGGGCCTGAGTGATGGGTGCGGGGGCTCCCAGGGGCGCGGCAGGCTGGTCCACGGTGGCGGTCTCGGCCTGAGACCAGACAGGGCCGTGCCATGCGAAATCCCACTCTGGCGAGGTTTCAATGCGATGGACAAAGTAATTCATAGGTTAAAAGGTGGTCGGGGTACATTTGAAAACGCGGCGGAAGGCGTTGCATAGCGAGGAGGCATCGCAGAAGCCATGCCGCCTGGCGATTTCCTTGAGGGCATATTGGCCGGTTCGCAGATCGGCGGCACATTGGTCGAGACGTGCTGATGCCTCCAGCACCAAGTCGTGGATGGCTAACCAGCAACGTGTTGCCCAGTTGGGTGGTTGGCGGCGGTACCAACGAGCCAGTAGCTGTTCACGGGAGAAATCAGCTGCTTGCGGCTTCATCGTAAGAAATCACGATCTAATGGGATTATTTCACAATCGGAGATGGTGTCGTCGCGCGGTTGAAGAGTTAATTTAAATGTCAAACGCGAAACCATAGTCTTTTTTTGGTTTTCATCGTAAGAAAATACAACGGAACTTGATTTCATGTCCGAACAGTTTGCAATTGATGGCGGCGGCCCTGTTGCTACCTTAAAATTACCGATCTGGCCGCAGTTCGAGAAGGCATGGGCCAAGTGGCTGGGCGTGGGCAATGCAATTAGCGTGACGAATGGCACTGTCGCATTCCATGTGGCTCTGGGCGGTCTGAACATCGGCCCTGGCGACGAGAGCGGGATGGTGGTCACCAACGATGACGATCTGGCGTGGGAGTTCCGCTCCTTCCGAGACCATGGATATGACGTGCGCGCAAAGAAGAACCTGCTGGAGATGGAGGGCAAGCAGCTCTATATCCACCGCCGGGTGGGCTTCAACTTCTGCATGACCGAGATGCAGTCGATGATTGGACTGTGCGAGCTGGAGAACCTCGACACCTGGAACCTGCCCGCACGTCGTCGCAACGGCCGCTACCTGATCGACCATCTGGCCAATCAGAGGCATACGTCGCGGCTTTCGAGAAAGTTGCCGCCGCCTATATGAAATAGGTTGGAAATTGAAGGGTGAATTCAACTTGCTTACTTTTTACCTAAGGAGAAAAAACGAATGACTACTGTGAAATACGGTCTGATTGGCTTCGGCGGAATCGCCGAGAACCGCGTCGCCAAAGAGGGTTTCGCCTGCGATCGCGCGCGCTTTGCGCCGCATCCCACCGCCGAGCTGGTCGCCGCGACGGACGTGAATGCCGCGCGGCGGGGCGCGGCGGAGGCGCTCGGCCTCACGTGGCACGCCACCACCGAGGCGCTGCTGGCCGACCCGGAGATCCAGGCGGTCTATGTGGCCACCAACAACCGCACGCATGTCCCATTGGCGCTGAAGGCGCTGGAGGCCGGCAAGCACGTGATTGTCGAGAAGCCGCTGGCCACCAGCTCGGCGGACGCGCAGAAACTGATTGACTTGGCGAAGGCGAAGGGCCTTTCACTCTACGTGGACCACATGATGGTCTTCAATGCCTGGAACCAGCTTGCGAAGGCGGCAGTGCAGGACGGCAGGCTCGGCAAGGTGAACGATGCCTGCTTCCACATGGAATTCGCATACGGCTACGATCCCGCTGAGGCCGCGACCTGGCGCTGCAGCAACATCGCCGAGATGGGCGGTCCCATCGGCGACGTCGCCAGCCACTGCTTCTACACCGCCGAGGACATCCTGGGCTCCGAGGTGGTCAAGCTCGCCGCAGTCTATCTCCCCAAGACCATGGGCATCGCCGCCGAGGACGGCGCGTATATCAAGGCGTTCTTCGCCAACGGCGCGCAGCTCTCCGTGAAGGCCGCCTTCTCCGAACTGCGCGGAGGCTTGGCCGGAACCCTCGGAAACCTGGGCTTTGAAATCTACGGCGACCAGGCCGCGCTGCGAGGATACGGGACGCTCTTCCAGCTCTCCGGCCATGCCGGCGAACCCTACCAGATGCACCTGATGCTCGATGACGGAAAGGGCCCCTTCCAGGAACTCACGCCCGCGGCCGAAAGCATCCATAACATCTACCAGAGCCTCATCGGGAAGCACGCGCAGTCGGTGCTGGCCGACAAGCCGCTCGCCGGCGGCGACGCCCTCCACAACATCCGCCTCTGCGAGCTGGCCCACCAGTCCGCGCAACAGGGCGGCGCGGTGCTGGAAGTGTAAAAGGCAAAGGTTAAAGTTTAAAATTAAAAACCAGGCCTGGGGGGCGCTATGCCCTGCAGGCCTGGTTTCGCTTTTAAGGATTCGAGGGATAATTTCTCTTCGCCCTTGCCCCCCCCCCGAACGTGCTAGAATTTACATTTGTCGGAGGGATTCGGCGAAGGCGAGGGCGCCTTCGCGCTCCTTCCAGTCACCTTCCAGGAGCGCGTCGATGGCATTGAAGCGCAACGCGATGTCAATGCCGTGGCGCAGGCGCGGGCAGGGGATGCCCTGGGACTGGCAAAGGCGCGCGGCGCCGACGATGCGGTCCTCCCAGCCGAGCTTGCGGGTGAGGTCGCGCGCCACACGCGCCACGGCGTCGGAGAGCAGCGGAGAGATCATTCGCCGGACCAGCTCGCGTGCCCAGGCCTCCCAGTTGGCGGGCTCGAAGTATTCGTCAACCCCTGCGTATTTTTTGCCGAGGGCGGCGCCGGACTCCTGGAGGAGCGCCTGGAGGGTGTATTCCACGATGTCGGGGAACTTCGCGGCTTCGCTCATGTAGGTGCAACCGCGTTCGGCTGCCAGCAGAGCCAGCAGCAGGTGTGTCGCGTTGTGGCCGTAGAGCTTCGCCTCCTCGAATGGAACCAGGTCTGCCTTGGCGAAGAGGTTCTTCATGCCGACCTCATTGATGCCTGGCGCGCTGGATGTGTATATCGTGTTGAATGCCTCGACGAGGTGTCCCTTCGCAAAGCCCGGAGCGAGCGTGGGCAGTTCGTTTTCGCCGGCCGCGAAGACCTTGCTCATCTTTCCAATCACCGTGTCCAGGTAGTATGTGTTGGGGAATTCGGCGTCCATCGCGGCCTTGAGGTCTGCGGCGGCGGTGGTGGAGTTTTCGGAGGTGTAGATGTACCGTCGGGCGTCGGGGTTCTTCGCAAAGGCCTCCTTCATCCACGGGGCGCAGAACTTGTAGAACTTGGTCGCCGGCAGGGCGGTGTTGAAGACCAGCGCGTCCTTGGCAATCTCGATGAGTTCCGGGAGGTCAGCGGGGTCGTTGGGGTTGTAAACCTCGATGTTCTCGTAGGTGCGCGTGGTGATGCGGTCCGCCTCGGCGGTGTTCACCGTGATGGAGTGGTGTTCCTTGAGCGAGGCGACCAGAGTGGGCTCCACTTCCGCCAGGACGATGCGGTCAAAGCCGCCGTCCGCCGCACCTGCCACGTAGATGCCGGTCTGGATGGGACCGGCCCCGATGCCAATGAATGTCTTTGCCATAAGTATTTAGAAAATTAACAAGTTATTGGTTGCCTAGGCGCGAGGGGTGTGGGTTGCCATGAACTCTCGGACGGTTGCGATGGACACGGCGCCGCCGGTGGCGGAGGCGTCCATCAGGTTGAAAATCGCGTTTGCAGCGGCCAGATGCAACGACTCTTCCAGGGGGACCCCCTCGTGCAGTGAATAGAGGATTCCTGCGCAGAAGGCGTCGCCCGCGCCGACGGAGCCGACGACCTTCGGCGGGCGGTAGGAGCTGATGCGGCACTCCGTGCCGTCCGACAGACGCGCATAGGCGCCTTCCGGAAAGTGAATGACCAGCTCCTGGTGGAGTCCCAACTCGAAGAACTTCGGCGCGACGGTGCGCAGCGCGGCCTCGTCAATCGAATCGTCCGCTTTTCGCAGACTCATTCCAAAGGCGTTTCCGGCCTCGACCTCGTTGATGACCAGCACGTCGGTGCCGGGCATGGCGGCGACCACCGCCTGGTGGAAGACCTCCGGCGCCTGCGAGACCAGGTCCAGCACGGTGGTGTAGCCGCGCTCGCGCATCTGACGCAGGACGCGTCCGCCGCGGGTGCCGAACTCCGGGTCGGGCGCGTCCAGCCCGCCCAAAAGTAGCAGATATCCCAGATAGAAAATTTTCGCGGGTGGGTTGAGTTCCGCGAAATCCTCCGGTGACAACTCGTTGTTGGCACCCCGGCAGTGAAAGAAGGTACGTTTTCCGTCGGCCGCCATCACGAGGGTGTAGCTGGTGGGGGCGGTATGGCTGACGGTGAGGTTTGTGCAGTCGATATGGTCCTTGTGCGCCTCGTCCAGCAGGAACTTCCCGGCCGGGTCGTCGCCGATGCGTCCGACGGCGTATAGGGGCAGCGTGGGATCCATCGCGGCCAGGTCATGGAGGACGTTGTTGGGACCGCCGCCGCCAGCCGGAGGCTCTTCGCTGAGAATGTCGGCGAGATTGCCCTCGCCGGGCCAGCGGTCCATTTGCTTGATTTGGTCGACAATCCAGTTGCCAGCCCCGATGATGCCGCGTCGGTTCATGGAAGGTTAAAGGTCAAAGGTTAAAGGGCAAAAGGTGCGCTATAGGAACCAGTTCAAAAATAAACCCGAATCACTGATGTCTGGTAAAAGTCCAAATTCCGCACAGAAAAGACAATGACTGACACTTGTCCGTTTTCAGACCTGCGTCCCTGGCGGGGTGCGCGGCAGGCGTCCAAGTCTCCCGGACGGGGGAGCCAGTGGCCTTCCGCCGGAAATCTGGCGGACAGAGGCACTGGATGGTGGGTTGACCCCCCAGCCACCCGCCCTTTCAAATTTAACGCTTGATGTGGGGGGATGCAAGCCCGTTCCCGGAAAGTCGTGAAAGTCATCCGGTGGGCAGGAAAGCCTGCGCTTTTCCGGGACGCGCCATTTCGTGCCGTGCAGAGGCAGGCCTGTGGCGGACTCGGGAAAACCGGAGATCGAGTTACTGCAGCATCAACTAGATGAGGCAGGCCTGTAGCGGGCTAGAAAAAACCGGAGCGTCGCCTCATCTGCCTCCCGTTGTCTTCTGGGGGGAATCAGGCAAGTCGGCGGCGGCATTCCGTATTTTTGTCGGACAGCAGTACTCCCTAATGTAAACGAAGAAACTCGGTTTGCTGATGAAGGACAAGCAAAAATGGCGGTTTCCCAGAAGTGAGGATGAAGCCTCCGGCCTTGAATCCTCGATTTCAACTGGCAAAATTGCCGTAATATGATACATTACAGAAAATCCTTTAGTAGTCCGTAACATCTTTAAATTTGCAGATGCGAGTGAAAAACAGAGCAGATGTAACTTGGGAGGAAAAGAGCGGGCTTAACGCCCATGGCTTTCCTCGAAAGATGCAGATGCCTGTTTGTCGCCGCAGAATGTAGTTTTAGTACTCTTAAGTCAACCGTAAAAAGCCAAATTCCCCTATGAAAAAAGCATCTGCTCCTGCTCGCAACTACAGCAAGATCTCCCGCGACTGGTGGGACTATACGACGCTCGACCGCAAAATCCTCGATGCCGCAGCGAAACTGACGCTGGACGACCTCCCGAAACTCCAGCGCAAGGGCTTCAAGATCAACATCTACGATACTCTCCAGGAGTTCTATGCTGCGGAGGCTCTGGAATATGTGAAGGTCTTCCAGCAGGCGACCGCGAAGCATCCCTGCGGCGTGTGCGGACCAATCGGGCCGACCGAGCAGCTGCCCATCGTGGCGCAAATCGTCAATGAACTCGGCATCTCCTTGAAGAACGCGCACTTCTGGGGCATGGACGAGTGGGTGGTGGACGGCAAGGCCGTGGACAAGAAGTTCCCGCTGGGCTTCCAGAAGGCCGACCTGGAGCTGTGCTTCAACCGCATCGACAAGAAGCTCGCGATGCCGAAGGAGAACATGCACTTCCCCAGCGAGAAGCCCGAGAAGTACATGAAGTCCTTCGACGAGTTCCACTGCATGCTGATGCAGGGCGGCCAGGGCGAGACGAAGCACTGGGCCTTCAACGACCCGTTCCGCCGCGAAGGCAAGTATCTCGACGCGCCTCCCAGCCCTGAGGAGTACCTCAAGCTGCATACCCGCATCGTGAACCTCCATCCGATCACCCTGATCCAGAATGCACGCACCTCCGGCGGCGGCACGGTCCAGAACGTGCCCACCCAGGCGGTCTCGGTGGGACCCGTCGAGACCTGGAAGGCCGACCGCGTCTCCATCTGGCATCCCGGCCATCACGACAACCCCTTCGGGCAGCGCCTCTCCACCTACATGCTGGCCAACAAGATCGCGGACAGCTCAGTGCCGATGAGCCTGCTCTCTCTGCATCCGGGCGAGGTGACCTTCAACTTCTACCGCCACGGCTTCGGAGTGTG
The DNA here is from genome assembly GCA_017417585.1 of Victivallales bacterium. Classification (GTDB taxonomy): domain Bacteria; phylum Verrucomicrobiota; class Lentisphaeria; order Oligosphaerales; family Oligosphaeraceae; genus RGIG1601. The sequence continues at coordinate 5,658 of JAFPYX010000090.1, read as the reverse complement.
TGAGGTGGAAATGCACTAGTATCTTTGGCCCCGCAGAGATGCGGGGCTTTTTCTTAACTGGATAGGAACGAATTACCAATGGCTACTGCAAAGAAGAAAGTCGCTGCGCCGAAGAAGAAGGCCATCGCCGTCGGGTGCCATCCCGACGACATCGAGTTCATGATGGCCGGCACGCTCATCATGCTCCAGAAGGCCGGCTACGAGGTCCACTACATGACCGTCGCCAACGGCTCACTGGGGACGGACAAGCTCAGCCGCGAGCAGATTGTCGCCAAGCGCCGCAGCGAGTGCATCGCGGCGGCGAAGCTGGCGGGGATAATCTACCACGAGAGCGTCTGCGACGACATTGAGGTGTTCTACAACTACGACCTCATCTGCAAGGTCGCCGAGGTCATCCGCGCCGTGGACCCCGACATCGTGCTCACGCATGGTCCCTACGACTACATGGAGGACCACACCTGCACCGGGCGTCTGGCGGTCACGGCGGCCTTCTGCCGCGGCATGACGAATCTGCGCTGCCGGCCGGACTATCCCGCCACCCTCAAGGAGGTCGCGGTGTATCATTCGATGCCCCACAGCCTTACCGATCCTCTGCGTCGGCCGGTGATTCCGGAACTCTACGTGAACATCTCATCGGTGATGAAGATGAAGGAGAATATGCTGCGCTGCCACGCCTCCCAGAAGGAGTGGCTGGATGTCTCGCAGGGCAACGACGCCTACATCGAGGAACTCACCTTCCGCGCCAAATACTTCGGCAAGATGTCCGGGAAGTTCCCGGAGGCCGAGGGCTGGATCCGCCATAACCACCTGGGTTTCGGAGCCGAGGACTTCAACCCCTTGCTGAAAGACCTCGGCAAAAATGCCTTCATGACTCCGCGCGAGTCGAACCCATTCTTGAATTAAAATACATAAATTCTTAGTAATAAACAATTTAAACTTAATTCATTCCAATGAGCAAGTTTGGTGCACGTGAATACGCATTGGGCGTCCAGCATCTGCTGGCGATGTTCGGTTCAACGGTGTTGGTCCCGCTGATCACGGGGCTGTCTCCGGCGGTGGCGTTGTTCACCGCCGGTCTCGGAACGCTTTTGTTCCACTTGTGCACCAAGGGAATCGTGCCGGTCTTCCAAGGCTCCAGCTTTGCGTACATCGGGGCGTTGTGTGCCATCATCGGGTCGGATGGCATCCCCGCCGCGCAGAGCGGCATCATGGCGGCGGGACTGGTCTATCTGGTGCTGGCGGTCATCGTCTATTACATTGGACCGGACCGCCTGCGCAAGATTCTTCCGCCGATTGTGACCGGTCCGGTCATCATCATCATCGGCCTGTCGCTGACCGGCGTAGGCGTGAAGGACGCCTTCGGCTTCGTGAACGAGTGTGTCTTCAACCTGAAGGCACTCCAGAACATCATCATCGCAATCTTCGTCTTTGTGGTCGTGATGTTCGGGATGAACTCGCGGCGGAAGATCTTCAACATGGTGCCGATTCTGCTGGGCATCGTGCTGGGGTATTTCCTCTGCTGCGGTCTGTACCTCCGGGGGCTCTTCCAGATGGACTTCACGCCTGTTTGCAATGCACCTTGGCTGAACATCCCGTTCGTCGGCGACAAGTTCGGCACCGACCAGATCGGCAATCCCTTCACCATGCCGCAGTTCAACATTACTGCCATCCTGATGATCGCGCCCATCGCGCTGGTGACCTTCATGGAGCACGTGGGCGACATCACCACCAACGGCGCGGTGGTCGGCAAGGACTTCTTCAAGGATCCCGGCCTGCACCGCACCCTGACGGGCGACGGCCTGGCCACCCTTGTGGCCGGTTTCTTTGGCGGACCCGCCAACACCACCTACTCCGAGAATACCGGCGTGCTGGCCACCACCAAGAACTACAACCCAGCGCTGCTGCGCATCGCGGCGGTCTTCGCTATCCTGCTGGGACTCTTCGGGAAATTCGGCGCCGTGTTGCAGACCATCCCCGCTCCTGTCAAAGGTGGTATCGAGCTCATCCTCTTCGGGATGATCTCCTCCGTTGGCATCCGCACCATCGCCGAGGCCAAGCTCAACATGGCCAGTACCCGCAACCTCTGCATCATGGGTAGCGTGCTCTGCGCCGGTATCGGCCTAGGTGCCATTGACGGCATCAGCCTGATAATTTGCGACATCCCCGTCAAGATCTCCGCACTCTTCGTGGCCACCGTAGTCGGCGTGATCATGAATGCCATCCTGCCTCCGGACTTCGACGAGTTGATCAAGCACGATAAATAAGATTGTTTTTCAAACAATGGAGCCAGTCATGTCTGTAAATTACCCGCGTCTGCATCTGATGGATCACCCATTGATCCACCACAAGATCTCCATGCTCCGGATGCAGGAGACCAATTCCAAGGACTTCCGACAGTTGGTCAATGAGATTGCCCTCCTGATCGGCTACGAGGCCACACGCGACCTGGAACTGCATGATGCGCCGATTGTCACGCCGATGATGCCCACCACCGGGCATTTCCTGGCCAAGAATGTCTGCCTGGTGCCTGTGCTGCGCGCCGGCCTGGGAATGGTCGACGCGATGCTGGAGCTGCTGCCCGCCTCCCGCGTGGGGCACATCGGGCTCTATCGCGATCCCGTGACCACCAGGCCGGTGGAATACTACTGCAAGCTGCCGCCGGACGTGAAGGAGCGCGTGGCGATCGTGCTGGACCCGATGCTGGCCACCGGCGGCAGCGCGGTCGCGGCAATTGAATTCCTCAAGAAACGCGGCGTGACCCGTATCAAGCTGGTCAACATCATCGGTGCACCCGAAGGCGTGAAGGCCGTCTTCGAGGCGCACCCGGACGTGGACATCTATCTGGGCGCCTTGGACGAGGGGCTCAACGACCACGCATATATCCTGCCTGGCCTTGGCGACGCCGGCGACCGACTCTTCGGTACGCTGTAGGCTGCTCCGCCAGCCGGCAGAAGACCATCCAGGAGCAATATTGCCAAAAGTAAACGCCCCCGGAGCCATCTGGCGCCCGGGGGCGTTTGGGTTATGGATTTGCGGTCAGGCGATTACATCATGCCACCCATGCCGCCCATGCCGGGGTTGGCGGCGGGAGCGGGCTCCTTCTTCTCGGGGATGTCGGTGATCATGCACTCGGTGGTGAGCAACAGGCCCGCCACGGAGGCGGCGTTCTGCAGGGCGCAGCGGGTGACCTTCTTCGGGTCGATGATGCCAGCCTCGAGCATGTCCACGTACTTGTCTTCGGCCGCATCGTAGCCCTTCCAGTCCTTGCTCTCGCGGACTTCCTTGACCACCAGCGAGCCTTCGATGCCCGCATTCTCGGCGATCTGGCGGAGCGGCTCCTCCAGAGCGCGGCGCACGATGGCCACGCCAGTCGCGGCGTCGCCAGCCAGCTTCAAGCCCTTCAGGGCCTTCTCGCCGGCACGGATCAGGGCCACGCCGCCGCCGGGGACGATGCCCTCTTCCACGGCCGCGCGGGTTGCGTTCAGGGCGTCTTCGACGCGGAACTTCTTCTCCTTCATCTCGGCCTCGGTGGCAGCGCCGACCTTGATGACGGCCACGCCGCCGGCCAGCTTCGCCAGACGCTCCTTGAGCTTCTCCTTGTCGTAGTCGCTCGTGGACTTCTCGATCTCGTGGCGGATCTGGGAGACGCGCGCCGCGATGTCGGAGGGCTTGCCGGCGCCTTCGACGATGGTGGTGTTGTCCTTGTCCACCGTGACCTTCTTGGCAGTGCCGAGGTCTTCGAGCTTGACGTTCTCAAGCTTGATGCCGAGGTCCTCGGTGATGCACTTGCCGCCGGTCAGCACGGCGATGTCCTGCAGCATGGCCTTGCGGCGGTCGCCGAAGCCAGGGGCCTTTACGGCGCAGATGTTCAGGGAGCCGCGCAAGCGGTTGACCACCAGGGTGGCCAGGGCCTCGCCGTCCACGTCCTCGGCGATGATCAGCAGGGGCTTACCGGACTTGGCGACCTGCTGGAGCAGGGGCAGCATGTCCTGGAGGCTGGAGATCTTCTTCTCGTGGATCAGGATGTAGGCATCATCCAGCACGCAGGTCATGGCGTCGGGGTTGGTCACGAAGTAGGGGGAGAGGTAGCCCTTGTCGAACTGCATGCCTTCCACGGCGTCGCAGGTGGTGTTGATGGTCTTGGCCTCTTCAACGGTAATCGTGCCGTCCTTGCCGACCTTCTCCATGGCCTCGGCGATGATCTTGCCGATGGTAGCGTCGGAGTTGGCGGAGATGGTGGCGACCTGGGCGATCTGGCCCTGATCCTTCACCTTCACGGACATCTTGCCCAGTTCGTCCACGATGGCGTCCACGGCCTGGTCAATGCCGCGCTTGAGGTCCATCGGGTTGGCGCCGGCGGTGACGTTCTTGAGGCCTTCGCGGTAGATCGCCTCGGCCAGCACGGTCGCGGTGGTGGTGCCGTCGCCCGCGTTGTCGTTGGTCTTGCTGGCGACTTCCTTGACCATCTGCGCGCCCATGTTCTGGTAGGGGTCGGGCAGTTCGATTTCCTTGGCGACGGTCACGCCGTCCTTGGTCACGAGCGGGGAACCGAATTTCTTGTCGATGAGGACATTGCGGCCTTTCGGACCGAGGGTGACCTTCACGGCCTTGGCGAGGGCGCTCACGCCCGCGAGCACGGCCTGGCGGCCGGTGTTGTCATATTGAAGCTGCTTGGCAGACATGGTAAATTCTCCTTAAATCATTTATTATTTGGTAAGTTATGCATTATCCCTCGACCACGGCGAGAATGTCGCTGGAGGAGAGGATCTTGTATTCCTTGTCATCGATCTTGATTTCGGTTCCGCCGTATTTGCTGGTGAGGACGATGTCGCCCTTCTTGACATCCATGGGGAGGAGCTTGCCGTTGTCGTCGCGCTTGCCGGGGCCGACCTCGATGACGCGGGCCTTGAGGGGCTTCTCCTTGGCGGAGTCGGGGATGTAGATGCCGCCCTTCTGCTCGATTTCCTCTTCGACGGGTTCGACGAAGACGCGGTCGCCTAGTGGTCTGATAGTCATGGTGTGTTTTCCTTGGTTGTTGTTGGATTGCGGTTGCTTATGGGAAGAAAGGATGGCCCGGAACGTTCCGTCCGTTCCAGGCCACTTGGTGTTTCCGTTAGTTTTTCGGGGTGTAGTCGGCGTCATAGACCGGTCCGTCGCCGCCGGGGGGATTGCCATTGCCGGGGTTTCCAGCCTGCTTGGCGAAGTCCTGCGGGTTGAAGCCGGATGCGAAGCCGTTCGGGGCGCCGGCGCCGCCCTGCGCGTTCGGGTTCACGTTCTTGTAGAGCTCTTGCGCGAAGGCATGCATGTCCTTCTCCATCGCGGCCATGGCGGCCTTGATCTGGTCGGCGTCGTCGGTCTTGAGCGCCTCCTTGAGCTTGGCGATGTCCCCCTCGACGGTGGACTTGATGTTCGCGGGAATCTTGTCGCCATTGTCGGCGAGCTGCTTTTCGGTCTGGTAAACGAGCGACTCGGCCTGGTTCTTGGTGTCGATCTTCTCGCGCTGCTTCTTGTCCTCGTCGGCGTGCGCCGCCGCGTCATTGACCATTCGCTTGATGTCCTCCTCGGAAAGTCCGGAAGAGCTGGTGATGGTGATCTTCTGCTCCTTGCCGGTGCCCAGGTCCTTGGCGGAGACCTTCAGGATGCCGTTGGCGTCGATGT
>JAFPYX010000089.1 GCA_017417585.1 Victivallales bacterium | reverse complement strand
TCCGCCTCGGCGCCGACCACCAGCACTCCCCCGTGATGCTCTTCCCCGACGAGTGGGCGGTCAACTACTTCATCGAAAAGAACCCCAAAATCCCGCTGCTCACCACCTCCCCGATGCAAGGCGAGACCATCTGAAAAAAGGAGGTGAAAGGAGAGGGGAAAAGAGCTTTCGCCACCAGTGGAAACAGCCGGGGTATGGCATCCTTTGCCGAACTCGACGGAGTGGTCGTTGTCGCAACACATGGCTGTTAAGTCCGAACTTGGTTGAAAGGGCTGTACTCTAGTGGAGAAACACCGGCCCCAGAGCAAGGCCAATTGGGACGTATGTTGATTTTTCGTATGAATTTATGAAACACGGGAATATGTCTTATTTGAGATGTTATAGTATATTTTTTTTTCGATCGGTTTGGAAATTCATCAGCAATCCACGTAATTGAGTATGTCCGGTTGAAAAACTCTTTATCAACTTTGAGGAAAAACAGGACACTTCACTTTGTTCAGTCACTTGTTGTCGAAAAACAACCGTTTCCCGTCAATAAACATTAATAAACAAAAGGAATCCCGATGAATACATCAAAACTTCTTGCCATTCTTTTGTGCTTTGCGACCTGCGTTGTTACCACCACTGCCTTTGCGCAAGACGACGATTTCGGCATCGAGTCGGCCTCGCCAATTGTGATTGCCGACCCGGTCAATCCCCAGCCGGGGATGATTTACAACGCATACAGTTATAATGGCTACATGAATGAGGCACAAATGAAGGAGAGTCACACCAAACTTCCCGAGAAGCCCGCGCTCAAGACTGGTGTCGATAAAAGCGAGAAATTCGGCATTGAAATTTCAAATGGTGTTGAAGCAAAGTCCATAAAATGGGAAGGTTTTCTCAAGTGCAAACGCGCAGCGACATATACTTTCTTGTTCCAGAAAAGGGAAAATGGACTCATCAAAAGTGGATATTCCGTGAAAATTAATGGTAAAACCGTGATTCCCGCAGATTGGGGCGAGTCTTCCTGTGATGTCACCCTGAAAGTCGGCTGGAATAAGATTGAAATCGTGTGCCAATTCTATGACGAGGCACCTTTGAATATTACCTTCAGGCCCAAAGGCTCTTTGGCTGAGCCGCGTCCCATCACGCCGAAGGATTTGTTCCACGACGAGAAGCCGGAAGAAGACTGGTAAGGATACCGTTTATATAAGACACCGATACGACATTCATTCCTGATTGTTATCCAGGAGGGGCTACGGCAAAACGGCAGGTTTTGCCGTAGCCCCTTTTAGATGTTCTTCTGGCGGACGGGCACAGATGGTTCTGAAAGGGCCAGCTGGAGCTGGCATCCTCCAAGGGAGTCAACACACGACAGGAACAGAAGTGTGAAAAAAAACCGCCAGAGAGACTTCTTATGGCAAAAATCATGTCGGTACGATTGTGCGCCCTGGACATTTTCGCCAAGGAGTTATGCCGCAAATTACGGCTATTATTAATTATCACGCCAGCCAAAAGACGGGCAAATCAGCCTAGGAAAAGGATGAACAGCAGAACGACTAAGCCGCCGATGCTTTGGAAAAAGGCGGTTTTTGCAAGACCGAACTGGCTTGGATCAATCCGCTAAGACGCGTAAGGTGGCATTGCCGGGAAATTAGGCGGTGGAATGGTGTCGGACTCAACTCTAGGCACTGCCGCCATAAAATGGTCGGCAATTTCAGATACTTTTTTGGCACAAGCGCCAAAGATATCAAACGCGTCCGTGAAATTTGCAGAGAATTTCAAGGTTAGGCGGCCGAATTCCATATACATGCATGCTGTCACAGTCATGCCAAACAGATTGATTCCATAAGGGCATTTCCCTATGATATTTCCGTGGTATGGATTCTCTTCCTGAATCTGACATTCGCATTCTGGGAAAACCATCCTCACACAGTTCCACAAGACATGATAGGAACCTTGAATGTAAAATTTGCCTTTGCCGGCAGGGAATGCCGCAAAGCCTTTTGCAGTTTGTTCGAATTGTTGGGAAGTGGCGCCAAATGGTGTTCTCGGTTCGGAGAAGACTGGACGTTGCAGAGATGGCATATGGCTCTCAGTCGGCTGCGGGGAAGGGAAGTCCTGTTGTTGGGAAGTGGCGCCAAATGGTGTTCTCGGTTCGGAGAAGACTGGACGTTGCAGAGATGGCATATGGCTCTCAGTCGGCTGCGGGGAAGGGAAGTCCTGCGGGGAAGGGAAGTCCTGCGGCGGCTGCGGCGGTTGCGGCATCGGTATCGGCTGAGGAATTGCAAGAATTGTTGGCTTAGCAGGTGATGGCACAGGAAAACGGTTGTTACAAGACGGGCATTGCACTTCCTGTCCACCCAATTTTTCTTCGGTAGATAATAAAAGAGAACAATACGGGCATCGAAAATTGAAACTCATGAGGAATTCTCCTTCTGATATTGGTAGGAAACACTTTAAAAATCCTGAATCCGTGAATTTACGTAAAGCATGTAGCGTCGGCGCCTCGCCGACGGAATGTGTTGTTGACGCCCCGTAACCACGGTGGTTAACTCACAGATTCAAAAAGGCAAAGAAAACAGTGGCGCTGGCTGGTTTAAAATTACTCTTAACGCGCAATGCGCAGTTTTAAGGCGCATTGGTCGTATACACATGGTTAGAAAAATGTAATATATCCGTCTGTTCTCCAGTTGAGGGCAACGCCACAAATAAGCATTCGCCATGCAGCTCCGGCATCCGGAGAAAATGTCAGGCAAAAGATCCTAGACGCCACCTGCGCTGACATAGACACCCCCGGAAGAATTCATCCGGGACAATGCGCGGCTGGACAGTTTTCCTTGCGCCGTGAACCCGTCGTTCGCCACTGTTTCGAACGCCGCGCCGACGGCGACTTGCGCATCTTCTTCTTCGACGCCCCCATGACGGCTGCGGCGAGGACTTCTGGAAGGCTATGTGGACGGATGCCACTTGAACGACCTGGGCTTCTACCGGCTGGCCCACGCCATCGTTCCCGTCGTCAAGGCGTTGCTGTGACATTGGCCGGTTCTGGTCATAAAGGTCTGCTGTCCCAACACACGCAACGCACGCAGCAAACGACAGTGGGCCGTTGCCGGATTCTCCGATTTATATGAAAAAGCGCCATGGCATGTTCCCCCTCGCAACGCGAAGTGACGCAGATGAATGAGACGCAATGTGCATCGACTTTCCTTTTTGCGTGTTTTGTTTGTTTTGTGGGGAAAAACCTTTGTGCGTCCAGCAGTGATGTACTCGGGTAAAAACCAATATTATCATGTGTCTGGCAAGTTCCGTTCTTTGGCGAATGCGCAGGGACATTCTTTCATGAATGTCTTCGCTTTTTTGCAAAAAAACGATGGGATACGGCACAGTTGCCTCAGGCCAACTTATAGTAGAGGCAATGACAGGAAACCCACTTCAACCAATCTAGCCGAAAACGCCACGTGGCAATAATTGCGCATCAGCGAAGTGCGGCGGCATCAGCGGCGTTTCAATACATCATGTTTGACACTAAGAAAGAACAGGACAAGGCAGAGGTCCTGATTGAAGCCCTGCCGTATTTTCAGCAGTTCTACGGCGCGACAGTGCTGGTCAAGTTCGGCGGCAGCGCGATGGAGGATCTCGACCGTGCACACGATGTGCTGCGGGACGTGGCTTTCATGAAGGTCGCGGGGATGAACCCCATCGTCGTCCACGGCGGCGGCAAGGCGATCAACGCGGAGCTGAAGAAGGCGAATATCGCGGCAAAGTTCATTAACGGATTGCGCTATACGGACGCCGATACGATCCAGGTGGTCGACCATGTTCTCCACGATGTCGTGAATGCGCATTTGGTGGAGTACCTGCGCTCAGAGTGCCACGCCGCGGCTACTGCGGTCTCCGGCAAGAACATCCTCCGTTGCAAAAAGATCGGAACCACGAATCCGGAGACGCACGAGCCGCTGGACCTGGGGTTTGTCGGCAAAGTGGTGAATGTGGACACGCCGCAGCTGGAGTGGATCATCTCGCGCGGGGACATTCCCGTGGTCGCACCGCTGGCCTGCGACCAGAACGGCTGTGTTTACAATGTCAACGCGGACATGGCGGCGTGCGAGATCGCCAGCGAGCTGAAGGTCCGAAAGCTGGTCTTTCTCTCCGATGTGCCCGGAGTTCTGCGCGATCCCAATGACCCCGACTCCCTGATCGCCACCATCCACTGCGATGAAATCGACCAGATGATTGCGGACGGAGTGATCTCCGGGGGAATGATTCCCAAGCTCAACAGCGCCCGCGAGGCCATCCAGTCCGGCGTGGGGCAGGTGCACATGATCGACGGGCGGGTGAAGCACTCCATCCTGCTGGAGGTCTTCACCCACGAGGGCATCGGCACGCAGATCGTGCCGTGATATTGGCCGTTCGCGTCTCCTTCGGCATGCCCTAACCGTCCATTTCAAGGCTTTGCGCCCAAGTTCTGAAGTGCCGCCCGTGCTAATTGTTGGACATCGGTATCGGCATCCGGGTTATGGTATGCCTTGCGAAGCCAGTTAATGGCTGCGGCTTTGTCTTTTCGGACACCTGTCCCGTCAGAATAGCATGCACCGAGCATAGCTTGTCCAGAAACATCTCCCTGTTCCGCTGCCATCCGGAACCACTTCACGGCCTCGTAGTAGTCTTTTCGTACACCTTCGCCATTATAATAACAAAGTCCGAGTCGGCTCTGCGCTAGGGCATCATCTTGCTCCGCGGCCTTCCGGAACCACTTCGTGGCCTCGTAGTAGTCTTTCCGTACACCTTCGCCGCCGAGATAGCAAAAACCAAGGAAACGCTGCGCTATGGCCTCTCCCTGTTCCGCTGCCATCCGGAGCCATTTCGCGGCTTCGGAATAATCTTTTCGTACGCCTTCGCCGTTATAATAGCAAAAACCAAGGCGACGCTGCGCTATGGCATCTCCCTGTTCCGCGGCGTTCCGGAACCACTTCGCGGCCTCGTAGTAGTCTTTTTCCACGCCTTCACCGTCAAAATAACATAGTCCAAGGTTACGCTGTGATAAGTCGTTTCCCTGTTCCGCGGCCTTCCGGTACCACTTCGCGGCCTCGTAGTGGTCTTTTCCCACGCCGAGACCTTTGTCGAGACATACTCCAAGGTCATTTTGCGCTGGGGCATATCCCTGCTCTGCGGCCTGGCGGTACCATTTCACGGCCTCCGCGTAGTCTTGTTCTACGCCCTCGCCGTTATAATAGCATTCACCGAGATAGTATTGCGCTTCGGCATGGCCCCGTTTTGCGGCTTTCCGGAACCACTCTGAAGCCTCCTCGAGATTTCCTGATTCCCGGCAGATGAAACCTTTCTCGAACAGCTTGTCCGGATTGGGCCTGAAGACAAAGAAGAATGACACGGCGGTGACTGCGGCAAGCAACAACACGCAGACGCCGACAATGACTATCGCCAGAGTTTTGCCCCCTTTGGAAGGCGGGGGCGCGGCCGGCGGCTGGGCAAAGGGTGAGGCGAATGTTTCCGACGGGGCTTGCACGGTCGGCGGCTGGACAAAGGACGGAGGGATCGGCACTGGAATCGCCTGGGCTTGGGCCGGGGGCAGGGTGATCTGGTTTCCACAACCAGGGCATACGGCCTGCAGGCCGTGCCATTCGTCCTCGCATTCCATGGTTTGGTTGCAATGGGGACAGGTAAACTGAAAACTCATCGGAGAATCCTTGATTTGGGTGAATGGAGAAATGAACAGGAAGAAAACATTTTTAAATTTATTGCGTTAAATTTCCAAATTCTGTCTGAAAGCCGCAAAAAAACGGGACAAGAACTGAAGGGGCTTTGTGGCTTCGAAATATGTCCAGTACGGCGTGGGGCAGGTGCACATGATCGACGGGCGGGTGAAACACTCCATCCTGCTGGAGGTCTTCACCCACGAGGGCATCGGCACGCAGATCGTGCCGTAGCGGAATCGTTCATCGCCGTTCGTCCTGTGCGATTATGCCATCGACGATATGCAGGATGCGCGGCGCGTGTTCGGCGATGGCACGCTCGTGGGTCACCAGGATGATGGAGTGTCCCTGTTCGGCCAGATGGTCGAGGACCTGCATGATTTCGATGCCCGTGGCGTGGTCGAGATTGCCCGTCGGCTCGTCCGCGAAGATGATGGCTGGGTCGTTGGCCAGCGCGCGTGCGATGGCCACACGCTGGCGTTGTCCGCCGGAGAGTTCGTTGGGGCGGTGGGCGGTGCGGTGTTCGAGCCCGACCATCTTTGCCAGTTCAAGCGAGCGTTTGCGGCTGGCGCTCTCGGTCCATCCCTGATAGAAAAGCGGCACTTCGATATTTTCCAGGACCGTGAGCTGGGCAATCAGGTTGAAGGACTGGAAGATGAAGCCGAACTTGCGACCGCGGATGTCGGAGAGCTGGTGGTCGTTCATGTGGGCGACATTCTTCCCCTCGAGATAATATTCGCCTTCTGTCGGGGTGTCCAGGCATCCAAGGATATTCAGCAGCGTGGACTTGCCGGAGCCGCTGGTCCCCATGATGGCCATGTAGTCGCCGGGCATCATGGCAAACGAGAGCCCCTTGAGGGCATGAACCACCGTGTCCCCCATCGGGAAGTCCTTGCGGAGATTTTCAATTCGGATGACAGGCGAAGTTTCCAAAAAGGCAAATGATTAGATAGATGTCTGGTTTCCGTGCGGCGCCGGGGGGGGCGCCGGGTGGGTGATTCGGGAAATGCTACTCTTCCTGGTTCTCTTCGGATTTCTCCTTGCGCAATTCGGGAGGGACCATCTGGATGCGGTCTCCTTCCTTCAGGCCGGAGGTGACAACGGTGTAGGACCGCGAACGAGAACCCAGGGTGACCTCGACACGCTGCCCGTTCTCCAGATAGCAGTAGTGCCGCCCGGCGGCGTCGGTCTGCACGGACTGGATCGGCACATAGAGGACATCCTGAAGCTGCTCGATGAGGATTTCCGCATTCGCGCTCATGCCGGGGCGAAGCGCGGCCTCGGAGTCGTCGAACTCCAGCGCGACTTCATAGACCTTGAGGCCGGGGTTGAGCCAGGCGTCGGCGGAGGAGGGGAGGACCGCCTTGGTCGTGACCTTGCCGTTGAAGACATGGCCCGGCAGGGCATCCACCCGGATGACCGCCTGCTGGCCGACCTGGATGGAGTCGATCTGCGCCTCGTTGATGTTCATCTTGAGTCGAATGTGGCTCAGATCCGGGATGCGCAGGATGATCTGGCCATTCTGGATCTCCTTGCCGACCTGGATGGGGCCGGAGTTGTCCCATCGCGGCGGCGCCTCGTAGACCACCATGCCGGGGGTGGTGGCGACGATGGTACAGGCCGCCAGCGACTCCCGCGCCTCGCGCAGACGCTTCTCCGCCTGGATGCGCGTCTGCTGGGCGGAGCGGTATTTGGCCTGGGCGGTCGCATTCCGGATGTTCGCCAGACGCTGCTCCCGGGCCAAGGTGGCTACCGCCTCGCGGCGCGTGGACCAGGCTTTCTGGAAATCCCGGACAAAGTCGAATTTGACGAAGAGGTCGTATTTCCCCTGGGTGACCTGAAGCGTCTTGGTCTGGCTCTGGACCTCCAGCTGGTCGTTTTCATAGTCGCTCTTGGAGACGAACTGCAGCTCGTAGAGCTTCTTGGTGTATTCCAGCGTCTGCACGGCGCGGTTGAGCTTGGTCTGCGCCAGCTCGATTTCACTTCGGTAGGTGGTGAGGTCCTGAAGCGCGGAGCCGTCCAGGCGCGAGTCGGACAGCAATGCGGCGATGTCAGCCGGCTCCTCCTCCAGATACAGCGCGGCCAGCTCCTCGCCGACGAGCTTCTTCATGTCGTTCGAGGCGAAGAGCACCTCCTGCTCCGCCTTGCGCACCGCGCTTTCGTTGGAGGACTCCTGAACCGCCAGCTCCTCCTTGGCCGCCAGCTCGGAGGACTCCGCGCTCTCGAAGGCGTTCTGGCGGGAATAGAGGTCGTCCTCCTGGTCGCGCGAGTCGAACTGCACCAGCACCATCTTCGCGTCGATAGACTCCTGGGTGACCACCGTGCCTTCCGGCACGATCTTCAGGATCTTCGCGCTGCGGCCAACCTGCTGGGTGACGGTGACCGAATCGCGGGTGTCGAGATTGCCCTCGGCCAGCACCGAGATGTCCAACGGCCCCTGGTGGACGGTGAAGATTTCCTGGGAGTCATCGGCGTCCTGCCGTCGGCATCCGACAGCCAGCACGATCGCGGCGAAAACAAGCGGGAGCACTTTACGCATAGGTCAGTTCACTTCAAGTCGTTCGGTCCACAGCGTCTGGGAGTCGACGTTGAGTTCATCAAGCTGATAAAGAAGCCTCAGCCAGGACATTCGGTGGGCGACCAGCTGGCGGGTGAGGCTGTTGCGGGCATCGGAGAGGTCGTCCTGCGCGTCGAGATAGTCGCGGATGGCGATTCGGCCATCCTCGAAGAGCATCCGGCTGTTTTCCACGCGCTGTTCGGCCAGCTGGACCGAGAGCTTCTGGATTTCCACGCGCCTGGCGTAGGCCTCCAGGGCCACCCAGGTGCTACGGAGGGACTGGACGATTTCGTCCCGCATGGCGCTGAGATTTCGCTGCTGGCGCTGCTGGGCGATCTGCGCCCTTCGAAGGGCGATGGTCTCCTCTGTGCGGTCGAAGGGCAGGTCCATATCAAGCCCGATGGCGAAGTCAGCGTCGCCGAGGCGCGGCGTGGAGAGGCGGTTGCGGCGTTGGCTCCTTGCGGTGGCGCTTCCGGTGAGGTTGACCTCCGCGCGCATGTCATCCTCGGCGATGCGGACTGCGCGTTCCGCATCCGCGAGCTGGTCCTGCTGGTTGGCCAGGTCAAGCCGCTGGCTCAGGGCGAGGGCGATGCCCTCCTCCAGCGAGAACTCCGGCTTCGGCAGCGGGCGGTCAAGCAGCTCCTGGAAGTCATTGGCGTCCACGGCGATTTCCGTTTCCAGCGGGATGGCCAGCGCGATCTTGAGGCGGTCCTTGGCGGAGCGCAGGTTGGCCTGGCAGGTGACCAGGTTGGACTCGGCGTTGAGGACACGCTGGCGAGCCTGCCCGACGTCAATCTGCGTGACTTTCCCGCCGAATTCCCCCATGGCTTCGGAACGTTTGGCGGAATATTGGAAACTGGCCAGGCTTTGCTCGGCGACGCGGAGGTCGGCGCCGGCATTCAGCACATCGTAATAGAGGTCGGCGACGGTGATCAGCAGCGCCTCTCTTGCGCGCACATAGTTTCGCAGGGCGTAGATGAGGTTTCGTTCGGCCTGGGTAAGCGGTTCGCGGGCGACCAGTGCGCCCGCCCCCCGCAGCAGCGGCTGGTTGACCGTGAGCTCCGCGATGGTCTGCATGCTTACCGAGTGGTCGCCGCTGAAATAGCGCAAGGTGTTGAGCGCCAGCGAGCCGGCGATGCGCCCGCCGGAGAGCAGCCGCTTGCTGAAGCCGAGGCCGACATCTGTCGAGAAGGTGGTTTCCGACGGATCTTGCTTTATGCCGAAAAGCGCGGAGAGGTTGTGGGTGGGATTCCATTCCCAGGCATGCTGGGCGCTTCGCAGGGAAAGCGCGGAAAGATAGAGGGTCTCCTTGGCAGTCTGGTATTCACGGCTGTGCCGCGCCGCCAGCTCCAGCGCCTTGCGGAGGTCGAGGGACAACGCGTCGCCGTCTTCCCTGGGGACAAACGGCGTGTAGCCGTCGATGTCCAGACGCTCCGGCTCAACTCCCTCGCCGAACTGAATTTCCTGCGCCTGGTCGAGCAGGCCGGTGACCTCCTGGTCCAGCCGGGTCAGTCGTTGCTGCGTGGTGCAGGAGGCCAAAAGCAGCAATAGCATGCTGACCAGGCCAATGCTTTTCAGATGGCCGCTGGTGATAATGCCATGTAGGAGGCCATGCGTCATGGTCTATGCTACCCAGTTTTCAAGTTTCAGTTTGGGCACCCGGGAAAAATGCGTGATGTTGTTGGTGACCGGCGTCAGGTTTTCGGCCAGGGCGGCGGCGATGAACATGTCCATCGCACCAATTAACTTCCCCTGTTCTTCAAGGAAGGTGCGCACCCTGCATATGCCTGAGCGGGGGTGCCGACGTCGTCTCGCCGTCGGGTGACAAGACCAGTCTGCGGGACGGGCAGCGCAGGTGTTTTTGACACGTGACCATTTCCGACGGCGGGACGCCGCCGGTACCCTCCCTGCGGGGCGGTTCCCGTTGACGTGCCGCCTTCGACATTCGTGACACGACTGCGGCGGCCATCATGCCTCATGGCAAGTTAACGATATAAATCCCATTAATATATATCACCATGGCTGACTTTACAAATCAAAAGTGAGCTGGTTGGGATTGTCGTATGGGCTCCTGCGGCCGCGCCGCTTGGTCTCGGCGAGCTTCGGCCGCCTGGCGTCCTCCTCGTCGAACTCGTTGTTCTCGAGGTTCGCAAGCACCTGGTCGGCGCGGTCGATGACGACCTTCGGGATGCCGGCCAGCCGCGCGACGTGGATGCCGTAGCTCTTGTCCGCCGCGCCGGGCACGATCTTTCGCAGGAACATGATGCTTTCGCCCTCCTCCTTCACCAGCACATTGTAGTTCTTGATTCCGGGCTTGGTGAGCGGGAGGTCGGTAAGCTCGTGGTAGTGGGTGGCGAAGAGGGTTCGCGCCTTGGCGGACGGTGTGTCATGGAGGTATTCGGCGATTGCCCAGGCCAGCGAGAGGCCGTCGAAGGTGGAGGTCCCGCGGCCGATTTCGTCCAAGATGACAAGGCTGTTCGGCGTGGCGTGGTTGAGGATGTTCGCGGTCTCGACCATCTCGACCATGAAGGTGGACTGCCCGCGCGAGAGGTCGTCCGCCGCGCCGACGCGGGTGAAAATGCGGTCGGCAAGTCCAATGGTGGCTTTTGAGGCGGGGATGAAGGAGCCCATCTGCGCCATGAGGACGAGCAGGGCGACCTGCCGGATGTAGGTGGACTTGCCCGCCATGTTCGGACCGGTGATGAGGCCGATCTGCTGGTCGGTGGTGTTCAGCACGCAGTCGTTGGGCACGAATGCCGAACCCTCCATGTGCGCGTCGAGCACGGGGTGTCGCCCATCACGGATTTCGAGTATGGGCTCTTCGGCGATGGCGGGACGGGTGTAGTTGTACCGGATGGCGTCCTCGGCGAGGGCGGCCAGGCAGTCGATGTTCGCCAGCGCACGGGCGGTCTTCTGGATTACGGCAATCTCGGCCACGACGGCCTCGCGGAGTTGCCCGAAGAGCTCGAATTCAAGCGCCTGCGCCTTTTCGTCGGACCCCAGCACCTTGTCCTCGATTTCCTTGAGTTCCGGGGTGATGAAGCGCTCGCCGTTGACGATAGTCTGCTTGCGCATATACTCTGGTGGAACCAGGTCCAGGAAGGACTTGGAGATTTCAATGAAGTATCCGAAGACCTTGTTGAAACGGACCTTCAGGGACTTGATACCTGTGCGCTCCTGCTCCTTGAGCTGGTAGTTGGCAATCCAGTCCTTGCCCTCGGTGGAGGCGCGGCGCAGGAGGTCGAGATCCGCGTTGAAGCCGTCGCGAATCATCCCGCCGTCGTGGACGGCGACGGGCGGTTCGTCCACCACCGCCTTGGCGATGAGATCCACCAATTCGGGCTGTTCGGAGAGTTTCTCACACTCGTCCAGAAGCAAAGTGGCATGGGCGTTGTGGAGGATGGCTTTGAGGCCAGGGATTTCCTCCAGGCCACGCCGCAACACGATGAGGTCGCGGGCGGAGGCGTTGGTGCCCACGCTGAGGCGGGTGACGGTGCGCTCGATGTCGCGCACGGCGGAGAGGGTCTCACGCAGTTCGGAGAGGAGCATCGGCTGGGCGGCAAGGTCCTCCACGGCATCCAGCCGCGCCTCGATGGCGGGCTTGGACTTCAGGGGTCGCAGCACCCACTCGCGCAGAAGGCGTGCGCCCATGGGGGTGATAGTCTTGTCCAGCACGGAGATGAGGGTGTTGTCCTTGCCATCGGCGAAAATGGGGTCCACCAGTTCGAGGTTGCGCTGGGAGATGCGGTCGAGAACGAGGCAGTCATCCGCCTGGTAGGAGGCGATGGAGGTCAGGTTCGCGGCGTCCTTCCGCAGGGTATTCTGTGCGTAGTGGAGGATGGCTCCGGCGGCGCCGATGGCGGGTTCGTAGCCGCGGCAGCCGTAGCCGTCGAGGGAAGCGACCTGGAAGTGTCGCAGGAGGTCGCTCCGCGCCAGCTCGACGTCGAAATGCCAGTCCTCCACGCTAGTCCAGACCAGTTGCGACGGGAGGTCAGTTGGGAAGCCCTCGTTCTGCCAGCGTGCGAGCAGGCTGGCGGGTGCCAGGCATTCGGCGGGCTTGAGGCGGTTGAGCTCGACCTCCAGCGCGCCGTTACCCTGCGGAAGCTCGGTCACGCGGAACTCGGCGGTGGAGAGGTCGAGGGACGCCAGGCCCCAGCGGTTCTTCATCGGAAGCAGCGCCACGAGGTAGTTGCTGCGGCTGGAGTCCAGCAGCGTGTCCTCCATCATCGTGCCGGGCGTGATGATTTCCGTGATGTCGCGCTTGACCAGGCCCTTCGCGAACTTCGGGTCCTCGATCTGGTCCGCCAGCGCCACCTTGTAGCCGCCCGCCAATAGCTTCGGGACATACTGCCGTACCGCGCGGTAGGGGATTCCGCAGAGCGGCGCTCCGGCACGGCTGGTCAGCACGACGTCCATCAGCGGCGCGGCAATCTTCGCGTCCTCGAAGAACATCTCGTAGAAGTCGCCCATGCGGAACATCAGCAGAGTATCCGGCGCAAGCTGACGCTTCGCTTCGGCATATTGCCGCATTCCAGGCGTGAGCTCGCCCGACAGACTGGCGTTTTTGGTTGGCTTGGATTCAGACATTATTATGTAAAATACTCTACGTCAGGATTCAAAAAGCCATATTCGTAGATTTGCGGAAGGAGTTTTTCTCGGAGGGCATCATGCGCGGTCTTCAATGCAGTGAGTTCGGGTTCAATTCAGCCGTGGTATGGAGAGACAGTGAAGCCACGGATGCCATTTCTAAAGCTTTTGTAGCCTCAATTCCAAGCTAAAATCCCTGCGGATTGGGTTAGCCCGCCTTCGTATAAAACTACGGCGGGTCTGCGAGAGGTGTGGGGGAAAGGGAAAGGCGTTCAACGCCTTTGCCCTTGCCCCCGCAGCGCGTAGCGCAAGGCACAGGAGTTTTATCGGTTGGCAAGGAATCTATTGGCGGCGAGGACGCCGGAGAGGAGTGCGCCGACGATGCCCAGGAGGCCTTGGTCGGTGCCTGCCAGCGCGAGGCCGGGGACGCCGGTCGCGCCGTCCGCGAATTTGTCCGGCGAGCCGTAGATGGCGCCGTTGGCATGTCCAGTAAAGCGCCGGAAGGTGTACGGCGTGTAGAGATCGAGGAATTTTGCGTGTCCAGCGAGGCGCGGGTAGTATGCGCCCAATTGCGCCAAGAGCATCTGCGCGAGGATGGACTTGACGCCGGGGGGCATCGCATCTCTGCAGAGGTCGCTGTGGAGTGGTCCCAGACTGGCGACCGGCGCGCTGAGGCGAAGCATCCGAGTCGGCGTCACGCCGATGTAGTTGTCGGGTACACAGACGAGGAGGGAATCCGTCGGGGTGTTCGACGACATCGGTCGGAAGGCGAAGTTCGATTCCAGGCCGATGAACTGCATGCAGTCGGTAAGACCGTAGGTGGCCGCCGGTTCGTCCAATTCGAAGAGCGCCTCGACGAATTGGACCTCGCCAGGCTGGACTTTTGACAATGGTACGGGAACATCGGTGTCGCCCAGCAGTTTCCGCGTTTCCACGGCACCAATGGTGGAAAGACAACAGTCGGCAGTGAAAACCTGTCCTGAGTTGTCCAGAATGGACTGGAAATTTCCAGAATTGTCCAGATTGATTTTCGTGACGCCACAGCCAAGGTGAAGTTCGGCGCCGGCCCCCTGAAGGCGTGATGTCAGGAGTTCGATGACGGGCTGCATGCCATCCTGTGGTCGTGCAAAGCCCTCGACGAAGATGCTCTTGAAGAGCGTCGCAAAGGCTCCGAATGGCATTTCGCCTCCCCAGGCGTTTCCGAAGAAGAAGACCGGAAGGCAGAGGAGATCCTGCAACCGCCTGGATTTCAGGTGCTCTGCGAGGACTTCACGGGCGGTGCGCTCCGGTTGCGGCGTGCCCGCATAGGCGGTGGACTCGATTTTCGCCAGCAGTGCCTCGAAGCCCTCGCGGTCCTCAGGGAAGTGTTTGGCGACGCGCTCCTGGAAGGATGCAAAGTCGTTGTCCAGCCGGAGTTCCGTGGTTCCGCAGCGGATGGTGGAGTGGCTCTGGGGACAGAGCCGCAGCTCCTCGCGCCGGATGCGGAGCCGGCGGAGGATTCGGTTGAGCGGAGCAGAGCGGTCCTCCGGCGACGCGAAGTTGGTGAAGGCGTGCAGGCCCGTGTCGAAGACGCGTCCGCCTCGCTCGTACCACGAGTTTAGTCCCCCTGCCTTCGTGTGGCGCTCGAAGACGCATACGCGCTTCCCGAAATGCGCCAAACGGATGCCGGCGGCCAGGCCCGAAAGCCCTCCGCCAATCACAACGACATCGTATTTGGAGTTGAAAGCCAAAAGGTTAGAGGTTAAATTGTAGGGGCTATAGGTTTGGAAACGCCCTGCAAACCGAACTGAAATTTCAAATATAATACACGCGGGGAGTTTCTCCCGCATACATCATAGCTGTCCGGTTAAAATTTCCTGCGAAATACACGAAATACGCAAAAAGCGCATGGCCTGCGTTGGAAGGTGAAGCCTTTCCGGCACAGCCGGACCCAAGTACACTTCCACAAAAAGCAGCCGCGTAGCGGCGAAAGGAAGCTAGCCTGGGCTGGATTCCTGCGCCGCTTTGCGGCTTGAATACCTCCTGGAAAACCCTTCAACCACTTGCCAAGTCAGATTCTTGTTTTGATTTCAAGAATCCGTATCAGGCAGTCTGTTGGGTGCCTTCTTGGGGAACAAAGCTTTCACTTTAAGCCTTAAGCCCCGAACGGCCTATTTACCTAGTCTGCGAAGAGCCTCCTGCGCCTTCGCAAGCCCCTGTTTGGCGGCCTTTTGCAACCACTCCACCGCTTTTGCCTGGTCCCTCGGCACGCCTTCCCCGTTGGCATACATGACCCCGAGATTGTACTGCGCCTCCGCAATCCCCTGTTCGGCGGCCTTACGGTACCACTTCACCGCCTCTGCGTAGTCCTGTGCCACGCCCCATCCGTTGGTATAGGCAAGCCCGAGGTTGTACTGCGCCCCCGCAATTCCCTGTTCGGCGGCCATGCGGAACCACTTCGCCGCCTCTGCGTAGTCCTGTGCCACGCCTTCTCCGGTGACATACAGGATCCCGAGGTTGTACCGCGCCTCCGCAACCCTCTGCTCGGCATCCCCCTTTTCGGCGGCCCCCTGCTCTGCGGCCTTGCGGAGCCACTTCGCCGCCTGCAGGTAGTCCTTAGGCACGCTGTCTCGTCCAAAATAATACATATTGCCGAGGTCAATTTGGGCCTCTAACTCTCCACTTTCAGCCCGTTTGACAAGTCTCTCCAATTCATCGGTGTATGCTTCTTTATAAATCCAAAAGAATAAGATTCCTATAATCAGAATAATCACCCAAAATAGTTTACTGAATCCTTTTTGGGAAGAAGAAGGGGTGTCCTCTGAACTTGATGAAGACGAAATGTCTTGGCTATTCCCATTATGAACGGAGGGGCTAGGCTGTTCCTCAGAGGTCTTGTCACAAGAAACATGGTCTTGAGAGGTGGATTTCTCGGAACAAGTGGAAGTGGAAGAGATTTTCTCTTGGTTTTCTGAATCAATCATTTTTGGTTCTCCAAATGAGTCTTATTTAACTTTTGGGAATGATATCGTTAACTTGGGAAATTAGACCGATGGGAGTCGGGACTTCATTCCAGGCAGGGCGCGGGGGCTTGCCACGCCGAAGCCTTCAAGGGGACAGCAGGAACGCGTCCCTCCCGTCCCCTTGCAAGGTGCAATCTAACTCAACGATATAAATTCCATTTAATTAAAATGTCGAAGCACCGAAATTCACCTCCACTCCATTATTGATTAAGACGGATGCAAATTTCCGTTTTTTCCCGTCAATGTCATTAATTGTCTGCTTAACTCTTTTTTCCCACTTTGAAATTTCTTCACCAATTACTTCAACTCCGTCTACATAATCATTTTCAGATGTGCCTAGTAACAAAACGGTGAAGAAAAACTCACCAAAATCTTGTGGAATGTAAGGAACATCTATAAGAAGATCAGCTATTTTGTCATAGCTTTGAGCGAGGTCAAGGGCTGCCTCTCGAATATCAGCTGGAAACTTGGCTTTGGAAATTATGGAAAACATTTTGTATGAAGCTTTTTTGACTTCTTTACCATATGCTTTTACGGCATCACTTGATAGATTGTTTTCTGAGAATCCTTCATCTACGTTGGTCATGACAGCACTTAACTCTTCGACAAAATGAGCAATTGAGGCAGTTTGTGCACCGGAAGTATTACGGTTGGCATTTCCTCTTTCGAGACAATACTCCACGTCGGTAAATAAGTTTGCATTGCGGACGCACCACTGCTGTAATTCGTGTTGCGATTTTCGAACTCGTTCAGGAATCGTCTCGGAAAGTTTTTCTCCTTCTTCGTTGAGGCCAAGCACTAACAACTTGTCATCCTTAAATTGGATTCGATATATACACCAATCTGACTCTTCGTCTGCTTCGCCTTTTGGTTTTACAGATATAAAATAATAAGAATCAAGTTTTGTCAATATGCAAGGTAAAGTGCTAGTCTCAGTCTTCTCCTCAATTTTAACTATGTATTTGGAGCCCGAATCGCTAATAACGACACAAGATTGCTCAAGAGTCCATGTCCCTTCC
>JAFPYX010000006.1 GCA_017417585.1 Victivallales bacterium | reverse complement strand
TCCGCCGGCCACGGCTCGATGCTCATCTACTCCCTGCTGCATCTCTTCGGCTATGACCTGACGCTGGACGACCTCAAGCAGTTCCGCCAGCTCGGCAGCAAGACCCCCGGCCACCCGGAACACGGCCACACCGCAGGCGTGGAAGTCACCACCGGACCGCTGGCCTCTGGCCTGGCCTCCGCCGTGGGCATGGCGATCGGCCTGAAGCAACTGGCCGCCCGCATCGGCGCTCCCGCCGACCTCTTCAAGCACCAGAAGGTCTATGTCGTCTCCGGTGACGGCTGCATCATGGAAGGCACCAGCCACGAGGCCTGCTCGCTGGCCGGGCACCTGAAGCTGAACAACCTGATTCTCTTCTACGACGACAACAAGATCACCATCGAGGGCTCGACCTCCCTGGCGATGTCCGAGGACGTCGGCAAGCGCTTCGAGGCCTACGGCTGGAACGTCCTGAAGATCAACGGCCAGTGCCCGAAGCAGATCGCCGCGGCGCTGACCTTGGCCAATTCCTGCACGCAGGACAAGCCGACCGTCATCATCGGCGCGACCACCATCGGCTACGGCGCACCCACGCTGGCCGGCTCCCAGAAGTCCCACGGTGTCCCGCTGGGCGAAGAGGAACTCAAGGGCGCCAAGAAGGCCCTCGGCTTCGACCCCGAGAAGAGTTTCTTCGTGGATGACGACGTGCGTGCGTTCCTTGCCGACATCATTGCCGACAAGAAGGCCGCCGCCGCCGCCTGGGACCAGGAGTTCAACGCCTGGCTGGCCAGCGCCCCCGCCGAAAGCAAGGCGCTCTACGAGGCCATCATGAACAAGGCCATCCCCGCCGATCTGGAGGCCAAGCTCATGGCCGCCGTCCCCGAGAAGGACGTCGCCAGCCGTGCCTCCTCCGGCGCGATGCTTCAGGTTGTCGCCAAGGAAGTCCCCGCCGTCGTGGGCGGCTCCGCCGACCTGGCGCCCTCCAACAACACCTACCTCAAGGGACTGGGCGACTTCAGCGCCGAGGACCGTGCCGGCCGCAACTTCCACTTCGGCATCCGCGAACTGGCCATGGGGCTGATCTGCAACGGCCTCGCCCTCACCTACGCAATCCCCTTCAGCGCGACCTTCATGGTCTTCTCCGACTACATGAAGCCGGCCATCCGCCTTGCCGCCATCCAGAAGCTCCACCAGGTCTATGTCTTCACCCATGACTCCTACGCCGTGGGCGAGGATGGCGCGACCCACGAGCCGATCGAGCAGCTCGCGATGTTCCGCAGCCTGCCCGGCGTGACCCTCCTGCGCCCCGCCGAGTCCCACGAGGTCGCGCAGGCCTGGGCATACGCCGTCCGCGCCGACCACCCCGTGATTCTCTCGCTGACCCGCCAGGCCCTCCCGAACCTCCCCGCCGATGTCGTCGCCAAGATGGACATCACCAAAGGCGCCTACGTCGTCTTCAGCGACGAGGGCTTCGAGGTCATCCTGATCGGTTCCGGCTCCGAGCTCGACCACGCCGTCAAGGCCGCCGAGCTGCTGCGCGCCCAGGGCAAGAAGGTCCGCGTGGTCTCCATGCCGAGCTGGGACCTCTTCGACGCCCAGAGCGCCGAGTACCGCGAGAGCGTCCTGCCCAAGGCCTGCGCCAAGCGCGTCTCCATCGAGGCCGCCTGCACCATGGGCTGGAGCAAGTACATCGGCGCCGACGGCCTTGCCATCGGTCTCGACCACTTCGGCGAGTCCGCACCCTACAAGCAGCTCGCCCAGAAGTACGGCTTCACCGCGGATGCGGTCGCCGCGAAGGTCGCCGAGTACCTCAAGGGCTAACTGCTCGGCCCCCTTCCCATAATCTCGCGCACGCGCCGCCAGCGGGGATCGCCCCCGAGGACGGCGCGTCTTCGTTATCCGCTACTTTCTGCACAATCAGAATATTTAAACCGCCATCCGCATCCCGTCACATTGGAAATTCTGATTTTTCCATTTTATATTAGGGTGCATTTCAAAATCCCTAAAGCAAAAACATCTACGCTCTTATGAAACAGCTTCGATTGGTCTATTTCTTCTCTGCGCTGATTGCAGCTTGCCTCCTCCTCCACAGTTGCGACAACTCCAATCCCACGGACAATTCTGCCGCGGAAGCCGCCGCGCAGCTAGGGCTGGGCGGGGATGATCTTGGACAGGTTTCCGCAAAACTGAATGTCATGGACGCAGGTGCCCAGATCGGCGTCTGGACCAGCGACTACCCCGCCGCGCAAAAGCTGGCGCAGGAAAAAGAGCTTCCATTGCTCCTCTTCTTCAACGGCTCCGACTGGTCAATGGCATCCAATACCTTTATCCAGAATGTGTTGTTAAATCAGGAATGGCTTGACTTCCAACCCAATCTCGTGCTGGTCTATTTGGACTTCCCACGGCATAATCCGAAATTCCCTGCTGAGCTCAAAGAACAGAACAACCAGCTCCGCATTCAATATGGAATCCGTGATTTCCCCAGCATGATCTTGTGCACCAACGAGGGCCAACTCGCCGGAAACCTCCATGCCAATACGCAGAGTCTCGCCCATGACATCGTTCGCAATGTCAAGCTCTTCCGCCGCCGCATTCCCAGCGAAATTGACAAGCTGATCGCTCAGATTGACGACCCGGCCGTACGCGAGAACTATGCGACTTTCAAGGCAACCGGAGAAGCCCGACAAAAGCTGCTGGATGAAGTCCAGGGAAAAATGAAGGAAATGGATGAGACCATGATGAGACTGGGGACGCAATTGGAAGAGGACATCGCCAACTGGATCATCGCGCAGCGTCCACCCGAGGAGCAAGCCGCCTATCAGACCGCCACCCAGGCACGCAAATCCGCCGAGGACGCACTGACCGCGTTTATGCAGGGAAATCCTTCACGCACGCCTGAGAATCAGCAGAAATTCCAGGAACTGCAGGCCGCAATCCAACGTCAGCAACTCATCATCGACGAGATCATCGCAAAATAGCGTCTAAAGTTTAAAGGTAAAGTTATTTACAACCTCCGGGACAGCCGGGGCCACCGGGACAGCCGGAACCTTTAACCTTTACACTTTAAACTTTAACCTTTGAAAATGCGTGCTTCCCTCCACACCCTTGGCTGCCGTCTGAACCAGGCGGACTCCGCGCGTCTTGCATCCGACCTGCAGGCACACGGCTTCGAGCTGGTGTCCTGGGGGGAACCCGCCGAGTTGCTGGTCATCAACTCCTGCGCCGTCACTGGTGTCGCCGCACAGAAGACACGGCAGCTGCTCGCCAACGCACGCAAGCGCAACCCGGAAGCCTTCATCATCGTCTGCGGGTGTGCCGCAACCGACCCGGAATTAACGAATAGTCCCGCCGCCAATGCGGCAGACCTGCTGTTGCCGAATCCCAAGCCGAATTCGCTGATGCCGTTCCTACCAGAAGAGTTGCGGCATTCGCAGAATATTCCGCCCCGCGGGCTGGATGCACAGGTCTCCTCGCTACCCGAGGGTTTCACCCTCCCTGGAACCGGTGTCTTCCCCGAACGCACCCGCGCGAACCTCAAAATCCAGGATGGTTGCAATTTCCGATGCACCTACTGCATCGTGCCACAGATGCGGGGTTCCGCGCGGTCACGCGACCTAGATGATATCCTGCGCGAAACCCGCGAGCTGCTGGACCACGGGTTCCGTGAAATCGTCCTGACGGGCGTGAACATCGCCTACTATCAGAACAGTGGTCACGACCTGGGCGACCTCGTTGCAAAACTCCTTCGCCTCCCTGGCGACTTCCGCGTCCGATTAGGATCCACTGAACCTGGTCCGGTACTGGACAAGTTGATTGGCGTGATGAAGGAGGAACCGAAGCTCTGTCGGTTCCTCCATCTTCCACTTCAAAATGGCGACCAGGAGATTCTGCGAAAGATGGCTCGGCGCTACACCACCACGCAATACGCCGAAACCGTTCACCGCGCCGCCGCCGAAATCCCCGGCATCTGCCTCGGCACCGACGTGATGGTCGGCTTTCCTGGCGAAGACGACGCGGCTTTCCAACGTTGCTACGACTTTCTCGACAGCCTTCCATTGGGGCTGATGCACGTCTTCTGCTATTCGCCGCGCCCCGGCACTCCCGCCGCCACCTGGCCGGGACGCCCTGCCCCTGCCATTGCCCACGAGCGCGAGGCACGACTGCTGGAACTGGCGAAAGCGAAGACTCGGGCTTTCGCCGAAACCCAGTTGGGCAAAACCGTCCAGGTCCTCATGGAGACTGGCAATCCCCCCAACCACGGCTGGTCCGACAATTATCTCAAGGTCGTCCTCCCGCCCGACCTCAAAGTGGACGTCAATACCTTCCACTCCTGTAACCTGCGGGAAATCCTCCCCGGCGAAGACCGCGCCGTGACTGGAGCCATTGTCTGAAGCCGCGATGTCAGCGTTCCTCGCGGACAACACTTTATAACGTGAGTCGCTGCGGAAAAGGCGTCTCGCGCATCAGCCCCCACATCTTGTCGATATAGGCCAAGGTATAGTAGTTCTCGTAGTGATGGAAATAGAAAACGCCCTTGCGCGTGAGCTGCAAAATCCCATCCGCCTCGGTAACGAAGCCCAGCCACTTCGCCAATTGGATTTCCCGACCAAAGACGCGCATGAGCGGCACGCCGAAGAATTGCTCGAACTCAACTAGCGGAAGCCGCGTGGTATAGATCTTCCAGAAAATCCAATAGACCATGCGCTGACGGACGGTGAAATCAAGCCGCAGGGAAGTCGGCAACCGCCCTTCGTCAAGGCGACGGCAGTATTCCTCCACCGAGAAGGTATTGATGCGGAATTGGTGTCTGGACAGCGTGGTCGCCGAACACCCGAAACCCAGAAAGTTATCGCGACTCATCGAGGAATAGCGGTGGCCCTCGTTCCGGGCGAAGGTCCAGATGGAGTCGCGATGACAGCCCGTCGCCGAGAAAAAGTCCGTGACTTCATCCAGCAGCCGGCGTTTGGCCGCTTTGGGCATGATGGGCGTCCGGCTCTCCGTGAAGGAAAACTGGATAAAAGGATAGATGGCGACATGGTTCGCGCCGCAGTCAAAGGCCTGTTCCGCGTCCCTCCGGAGGTCCTCGGCCGTCTGTCCTGGCAGCGCGAAGATGAAGTCCATGGAGACCGTCTCGAAGGGGACGCATTGGAGCGCATGGGCCATCGCCTGGGGATTGACGGGCTTCCGTCCGAGGAGCCGTTGGAATTTTTCCTGGAAGGACTGGATGCCGATGCTCACCCGCGTGACGCCGGCGGCCTTGAGGGTCTGCAGAATTGGCACCGTGACGTCGTCGGGATGGAGTTCCAGACCAATGCCGTCCGTGATGTCAAAATGGCTCTGGAGTGTCGTGATGAGTCCCCCGAGGTGTTCGGCGGCCAATGCGGGAGAACCGCCTCCGAAATAAAGCGAGGAGGCCCGCTGGCGGGAAGTACCCTGCACCTTGGCGACCAGTTCGATTTCCTGGTGGAGCGCCTGGAGATACCGTTCACAGAGTTCCCGCGAGTAGCGGACCTTGCAATATGGACAGAAATTGCAGAGGGTCCGGCAAAACGGGATATGGACATAGAGCCCTGGCGTCATCCCTTCCATCGCCTCAGGCGGACATTCGCCGGAGTCGGCCTGAAAAGTGAATGGGCGGAAGGAGCGCAAGAGCCACATCCGCGTCAGTGTAGTGAGAATGCCCATACGAGGTCGTTCAGAGATATTTCGGGTAGGTGCGGAGCATCTCCAGAAGGACGCGCGGATTCCCCCGGAACAGCAGCGTGTATTCCGCTACGAAGAAATACCCGCATTGCTCGCAGAGGCCAGGCACCTCTATGCAACGACCGCAGACGCTGATTTTGCCGTCCTCAATCACCAGACACTGATGGCATGGCGTCGGAAAGGAGTTCTCCACCAAATATGGGAAGGCGCTCTTGAGATTGAAAATCGGCGCACCCTCCGCCATGCGGCGGGCGATGAGGTCGCAGCAGCAGCGCTTCTCTTCGCGGCTTAGGGCCAATTCGGCCGTGTCGGGATACGGCGTGTGGAAATTGAAGGAGACCGCCTTGACATTGGGCTCCTCCGTGGCCGTTTGGATGACGCTGTCGATGGCATCCTTGTTAAGTTGGTTGATCGCCATATAGAGAACGATGTTCCGCGAAGTGGCGTTGCGGATGTTCTCCAGGATACGGTCGTAGGTGTCGCCCCGAATCAGATTGTGCCTCTCGCGGTCTCCGTCGAGGCTGAGCAGAATCAAATCCGCCTCAGGGAGATCGATGGGCAAGGTCCCGTTGGTGACCGTGTTGACAATTCGGAAGCCCATCTGGTGCGCCTCGTTGACCAAGTCGCGCAGAGTATGACCGCTGTCCTCCCAGAGGAAGGTCTCTCCGCCGCAGAAGAAGAGAATCCGAACTCCCAGCGAGTACAGCTGACGCATCTCCGCCTGAATCTGAGCGTATGGATGAATCCGAGAGGTGATATTGTTGACCGAGCAATGACGGCATTTCAGGTTGCAGCGGTCCGTGAGAATCACCGTCCCCAGAATCGGCTTCTTCTCCCGAAACAATATCGTCCGGAGACCAAACCAGGCAAAATAGACAAACGAAGACAGTTTCACGACACCGATTTCAGGATTTGGGCTGGAGCAGTCACAGGCTATTTATCAGTATAATATAACTTTTTGATTGGTTTTCTTCTAACATATCACATAACATCGGCGAACCTCTTTTTCCAGGCTGTACTGCTATATTATGAAAAGAGGCAATAGCGACTTCAGCCTGAAGTGACCTTCTAGGGAGCACACGAAATCACTGCATCTCCTTCATTTCCATTTGATTATGCTTTCACTCCAACAACTCACGAGTTTTCTGGATGGTCTTTTCGCTGACTATTCAGTTCAGGACTACTCCAACAACGGTCTGCAAGTCGAGGGCAATGCCACCGTCCGCAAGGCCGCCTTCGCCGTGGACGCCTGCCTGGAAACCTTCGAACGCGCTGCCGAAAACGGCGCGGACTTCCTTTTCTGCCACCACGGCCTGAGCTGGGGCGGCGGGTTGCCCTACCTGACTGGAATCCATGCCAGACGAATCAAGACCCTCCTGGACAACGGAATTTCCCTTTATGCCATGCACCTGCCGCTCGACGCCCAAAAGACCGTCGGGAACAATGCACAGCTCGCCGACCTGGTGGGACTTTCACCAGAATTGCGCCATCCCTTCGCAGAATACCATGGCCTTCAGATCGGATACTACGGGAATTATGCTGAACCAACTACCCTGGAGGAAATTGCCGCCAAAATGAACCAGGCGCTCCAGACCACCTGCCGAATCCTGGACAACCGCGGCGGAAAACCCGTCCGGTCGCTGGCCATCGTCTCCGGCGGAGGCGATTCCTCGCTGGAGGAGGCCGCCGCCCTTCCCGTCGATGCCTTCCTGACAGGCGAGTTTCTCCACCAGCGCTACCACATTGCCAAGGAACTGGGCATTTCCGTTATCATCGCCGGACACTACGCCACCGAGACCACCGGCCCCAAAGCCGTGATGAACGCCGTGAGACTCAAATTCCCCGACCTGCCCGTAGAATGGCTGGATGTGCCAACTGGCTTGTAAACACGTGTAATTTTACTTTTACCACTTATATTAAAGCATTTTCAAATTCTCTCCCAGAACCACTGAAACGAAAATGAAAAAGCCCTTCACGCTGATTGAACTGCTGGTCGTCATCGCCATCATCGCGATTCTGGCGGGACTGCTTCTCCCCGCGCTCTCCAAGGCGCGAGAGAAGGCTCGGACAACGTCGTGCCTCAATAACCTGAAGCAAATTTCGCTCAATTTGATGATGTATGCCGACAGCAACGACGGTGTCGCGCCGCCCACCAACTACCAGGTGCCGGTTCCCTCCGCCGGCACTGACGCATTTCTGAGGTGGCCTGGACTGATCAAGGAAAAGTACGGCCTCAGTCTTAAGATTCTCCAGTGCCCGGCGCTCCACACCACGGAGGCGGATCTCAGCAACATTCCCGAGGACGACTGGTGGGACACGAAACTGCAGTATATCCATTTTGGCCTCAATGACAACAACACCCTTGTCAAAGACCGGCTGGACAAGATTCGCCGCCCCTCGAACTACTACTACCTGGCCGACACCTACTATCGCACCTCCGGCGACAAGTTGAGCGGCTATTTGGTTCTCAGCCACACCTTCCCCGACAATGACAACGGCGCACTGGACGGGCGGCACTCCGACAGCGCCAACATTGCTTTCGCCGACGGACATATCTCCAACCTCAAGACAAACTGCGGGGGGCTGCAGAACAAGCTCTACACTTCGGACAAAAACCCCTACAAGCTGCCGCCTTTCGACAAGTGCGATGACACAGGCAACGCACGCTGGTATCCGCTGGGCGGTGACCTGCCCTGATAATGCTATAAAAAACACGGACTCCAACTTGCACCCGCGCTTCGACGCGGGTTTTTATTACGAATAATGCGTAGCCTGCTCCTTATCACGCTGTGCCCAATGCTTCTCCTCGCCGTAGCCACCCCGACCTTGAAACGCGAGTTCACGCCAGCCGTCGCTTTGGGCAGCAAGGGAATAGATTTCCCCATCGAAGGACTATTTGGACAAAAAGGGACAATTCTAGTCAAATTTAGACAAAACGAGCCAATTTCTTCAGAACATGCAAACCGCACCATCTTCACGGCACGATGCCATTCGCGCATGAAGTTCGGACTCGCCTATATTCCCAATAATTCTCAGAAATTCCTCTTCCACTTTGGCGACCAGGACGGACAGTTCTACCACGAACTCCCGGAAGAATTCGACTTCGGACAAGACTACACCGCCGCCATCACCTGGGACGGTGCGAATGTGGGACTCTACCTGGACGGGAAGTTGCTTGCGGAATACCCCCAGCCTGTCCCCGTGGAGAAACTCGACGCCCTGCATCTTGGCCCCTATCGCGACGACTGGATTAAGATCACCCCCTGGGCCGACGACACGCTCTGCCACCAGCTTCTCTGCTTTGACGAAGTGCTCGATCCCTCCCAAATCGCGGAACTGTCGGAGTTCACGCCCGTATCTCCTTGGCAGGAATATCCATCTCAACTTGTTATACCTATTCAAAATAACGATAGTATCAATTGGACTACCGGCGCATCTTTGTCGGAGTTGGCCTCGCTGAACTCCCGTGCGCCGGGCTTTGCCGCACCAGACGGGCGGTTCCTGCTGGTCGCCACTCCGGACGCCCTGCATTTCTCCTTTGAATATGTGATTCCGGCGGGCAACACCATCACCGTTGGGCAGCCTCGTACGGCGGAGAGCGAGCCGGAGGTCTGGGGCAGCGAATCCTTCGAGTTCTATGTAAATCTCGCAGGTCATAACTTCCGCTTCGCAGGCAATGTCGCAGGCGGATACGCCGAAAACCGCGACAACGATGCCGCATGGAATGGCACCTGGACCTACGAGAGCCGTCTGGAGATGCAGATCGACAACTCGCGGCGCTGGCGTGGCGAGGGCACGATTCCATGGGAAACACTAGAGGTCGCAGGCATTCCGGACGCACTGGAGTGCTGCCTCGCCCGCACCTGGTGCCTGCCGGACTACACGGCGGCGACCGTCCTCTACGGCGACCCCGCTGAGGACTCCTACAACCAGCCCAGCCGTTACGCCAAAGTGCGTTTCGCTTCCGACGCGCCCGTGATCCAGCAGTTCTCCCGCGACAACCCCGAACGTGGCAACTTCCGCCAGACTCTGCGCTTCGCGTCCCCGCAGGATGCCATCGTCGAATATCAGGTGGATCTGCTTCGGGAGGACGGGCTTGCGCAACCCATTCCACTTTACCAGAGAACGCTTGAGCTTCAGGCGAACACGCCTGTTGAAATCGAGGTCACCGCGCGAATCCCCTCCGACACCTACGATTTGCTACGTTATCGGCTGATTGACCTCACATCACTCTCCCCTCTCCTCCAGTGCCTGGTGCCTTTCACCCTCAACCAGGTTCCGATTGAACTCAAGCCACACTATCTTGCCGGAACCATCGACATCATTGTCCAGCCGGCCCTCTTGCAACAACTTTCCGGCGGTGCGACCACCTACAATCTCGTCCTTACCGGACCTGACGATGCCGAAATTGTCCGCCAGCCGCTTGACGGCGAGACGATGAGCTTGCCCTTCGACCCACACTCCCCTGCCGGGAAATACACCGTAACAATTTTTACCGCAAATGAAAAGAAAGTTACCGATGCGAATTTGGACTATCCCGGTCTAGGCGAATGGAATACCGCGAAGTTCCCCACCGACATCGTCCTCCCGCCCTTCACCCCGCTGGCATACGATGAAACCGCCAGTCGGCTGTCGATGTGGGGGCGAACCTACGACTACAGAAGCGGTGTCCTGCCCACGCAAATCACCACGCAGGAACAGGAGTGTTTCCTCGCTGCACCGCAACTCATCGCCAATGGCGAACCGCTGGAAGTTTCGAGCACCGACCGCCATATTGCCCAGACCGCCGACTCCCGCGCCGACTTCACTGGCGTCATGCGTTTTGCCGACGGCTCGCAATTGGAGAGCGAATGCTTTGTCGAATACGACGGCGTGGCATACCACCATCTGAAACTCACCGCCGCCACCGACCTGCGGGATGTGGCGTTGCGCTTCACCATCGCTCCCGAAATCGCCAAATACCTCCACGCCTCCGTCAACACCACCTGGGGAAGCAAGGTCACATGCGCCATTCCGAAAGGACACTCAGCCTATCCGTTCTTCCCGATGTTCTGGCTCGGCATGGAGGACAAGGGCCTCTGCCTCTTCACCGAACACAAGCACGGCTGGACCGGCGACTCCAGCGCGGTCTTCACCATCGACCGCACCGCCGGTCAAGCCGTCCTTGAAATCCACCTCCGTGAACTACTTGCCAAAGGCGAAGCCTTCGAATTCGAGCTGGGCATCTGCGCCACGCCCGTCAAGCCACCGCATCCACTTGCACCACTAGTCATCCGCGGAGACGAATATGTCGCCCCCATGAGCCGCCCCGGCCACCTCCCCGTGGTCCACTCTTCCGAATATCGAGTGCCCTACCCCCACGACATCGACTGCCCCTTCGCCGACCTCCCCGCTCTCGGCCGCTCACCCGCCGATGCGACCTACCGTGAGGCGCTGAAGCAGCGCGATGCCGCCGGTAACTACGCCGTGGTTTACCTCGACTCCCGTTGCCTCTCCGACCAGTATCCCGAGGTCTCCGCCTTCCGCGAAGATTGGCAGAACACCCCGCGCGTCGCGCTGGACTACCTCTCCGAGGGCACCAAATACCAAGTCTTCACCTGCTGCCCTACCACCGGTGCCAACGCATTTTTCCAATTGAAACTCAAGGAGCTGCTGAAACGATTTGATTTCGACGGCGTGTACTTCGATTTCGCACTGATGGATGTCTGCAACAACCACCGACACGGCTGTAACGAACATTGGCCAATCCTCGCCACCCGCGAGTTCTACCGCCGAGTCGCACTCCTCCTCCACCAGCTCGGCAAGCCGGAGATCATCGTCCAGCTCCACAACACCGATGCCGTCCAGCTTCCCGCCATGAACTTCGCCACCATGCTCTTCAACGGCGAGCACATTCGTCAAGCCTCAACGCCGATGCTCCACAATGGCAAGGACTTGCTGGACAACTACGGCGTCGAGATGTTCGCCACCGAACTCTCCAGCCTCCCCTTCGGACTCACCAACGCAGTCTATCTCCCCGCCGATGTCCTGCTTCCCGAAAACGGCGGCGGCAAGGAACCACCCGAACTCTACGTCTTCCGAATGACCCAGGCCGGTCTCGCCGGAACCCTTCCCCACAACACCATGCTCGCCCAGGACCGAGTGCATTATGGTCTGCTGGACAAGGTGTTCCGCATCTACGAGGCCTTCGGCGTCCCACATGCGAAATTCCACGGCTACTGGACGAAGCCCGCCGCCGTCACAGACGCCCATGACATCTACGTGAGCTGCTACACCGCAGAGGACCGCTCGCGTGTCCTGGCGGTCATCTCGCACCTCGCCAAGAACCACGACGACCAGGAGTTCTCCGTCACCTTCGACTGGCCGAAGCTCGGCGTCTCCGCTTCACTTCCCCATGCCACAGAACGCCTCACCGCACCGGATCCGGAGTATCAGGAACTCTACCACCTCCGCTCCGAAAACCACATCGACGCTCGCCGCGCTCCCCTCGACCTCGGTGACTTCGGATGCGAAATTCTCGGCTGGGACGGCAATACCCTCCGACTCCGCATCAAACACCACTGCTTCGCAATCGTCGAACTCACGCCCTAGTATGGTGTGTCTTAAATTGGGAATTATACCGTTAACTTGTCTTTGTTGGCGGGAGCGGGGGAGGAGGCCAGGCTCCAGCCATGCGGTCGCGGAGCGGGGCTGGTCCCGTAACGTGCCGCCACCTTCGACATTCGTGACACGACTGCGGCGGCCATCATGCCTCATGGCAAGTAAACGATATAATCGCTAAAACTTTTTTCGTTGCCCTTGCAAAATGATTTCAATTGGTGTTATAGTATGTAGGTCGGAGTTTTTAAAACTTCTTTCTACCAATGGATAAGGAACTTTTGAATCATTTTGTGCCACGATCGCGGTCAGGCATTCCATTGGAATTTGTCTGCTCCTTCGCAATACGCACTAAACTATCAATAAGTTCCTTAAAATCAAATAGTTAAATAAAAAGCCACTCGATTGTTCGCAGTCGGGTGGCTTTTTTTTTGTTCGCGGACGGTTTTTTGCGTTTCAGCTTGCGCCTGTTTCAGGCTACTACGAAACCGTCCTGCGGATGACTGCGGGACCTTCCCGGTGGCGTAATTGCCTTGCGCGCGAGGCGCTTCGCGCAGGCTTCCTGTTTTTTCCAGAACTTCCAGAACCGAAAGGAATCTGTCATGAGTACTTTTTTTATTGGAGCAGGGGTTTTCAGCAGTGGGCTCGTTGCTGACGCCGGAGACGAAATCAATGTATTAAGCGGTGCGCTATTGATTGATACCTTAGCCACGAACGGGGGCTGTGTGTTTGTCGAGTCCGGTGGGAAGATGCTCAGCGGCTCCGCCAAAGATTTGGGAGAACTGTGGGTTAACGGCACGGCGTACTCGACCGTCGTCAATAGCGATGGCATGTTTGATGTTGACTCCGGCGGCGAGTCGATCTCGGCCACCGTCAATAACGGCGGCTCGATGACTGTTTATTCCAAAGGCGAGGCGACCGAGACCACCGTCAATAGTGGCGGCAATGTGGTTGTCGCTGGCGGCACGGCGACCTCTACCACCGTCAATGGCGGCTCGATGAGAGTCTCCGATGGCACGGCGACCTCGGCCACCGTCAACGACGGCGGAACCCTGCGGACGGAAGATGCCAAGGTCAAGGACGTTACCGTTGACAAGGGCGGCGCGGTGTATATCGGTTTGGACACCGTCATGGAGAACCTGGTGCTCAACGGCGGCGAGGCGCATGTCGAAAGCGACGGCTGGGCATTCCAGACTTCGAAGGGAATCATCGTCTCCAGCAACACGATCGTGAAGAACGGCGGCATGCTCTACATCAGCAGCGGCGGCCATGTGGAAGGGCTGCTGGCCTCCGATGGCGGCCAGGTGAACGTCGATAGCGACGGCATACTCCAAGTCGCGGAATTCGCGAGCGCGACCCTCGACGCTCTGAATGGTGCGAGCATTTCCTCCGCGACACTGCTGGATGGCGGCCGGATGAACGTTTTCACTGGCGGCAGTGCGCAGAATGTCACGGTCAGCGAGGGCGGCATCCTGGCTGTGGAGTCGGGCGGGCAACTGGGCGGCATCTACGTCAGCGCGGGCGGCGTCCTCACGGGCGTCGTGAAAGACGGGGCCACGATCCGCATGTACGGCGGCACGCTCGACTTCGACATCTCCGGCTTTACCCCGGACAGCGTCTCGTACCTTTACGAGGATACGGACATCGACTCGGACGAAGCATATTCCTGCACGTTCACGGTGGACGACGCGCAGGCGTACGGCACGTACGGCCTGATGAGCTACGCCTATGGATTCGCCTACACCGTCACCGTGCAGGACACGTCCGGCACGGCACTCGGCACGCTCGCGGCCGGATCGACCGTGAACATCAACGGCGTGGGCTACACCCTGAACATCGGCGGTTCCCCCGCCTATCCCCTGACCGTGACCATCGATGCTGCGGTTGACCTGACGGGCGACCTGACGGGCGCGACGGCGGAAATCACCTCCGGCATGGTCGCAAGCAGCGTCAATATCAACGCCTTAGCCCACCTTGATGTCTTCGACGGCGGTGTCGCCAGCGACGTGGTCGTCAATGTCGGCGGCGACCTGTATGTCTCTGACGGCGGTACCGCGATTCAGGTCAAGGAAAACGGCGGATATGTCTCTGCGTCTGACGATGCGGAAGTCTCGTTTGTTTCCAACTCGTTCTCCGAAGTCACGCTGGCTGGTCAGAACAGGGCAACCGTCCATTCCGGCACGACCGCAGTCAATACCACCGTGAACTCCGGAGGAAGTCTGTGTCTCTACAGCGGCGGCACGGCGACCTCGACCACAGTCAATACCAGCGGCTGGATGGAAGCCTCCAGCGGCGGCATGGCGATCTCGACCACTGTCAATAGCGGCGGCGAGATTGGTGTCTATGACGGAGGGACAGTGTTCTCGACCACCGTCGCTGAAGGCGGTTCGATGACTGTCTCCGGCGGCACGGCGTCCTCGGCCACCGTCAATGAAGGCGGCAGCATGACCGTTGGCGGCGGCTCGGCGTTGCAGATCGTTGAGAATGGCGGATGGGTGGAGCTTCTGGCCGGAGCAACCGCTGTGTTTGCCTCAAACTCCATCAGCGGTTGCTCTGTGGTTAACAAGATGACGGTTCATTCCGGAACCACGGCGATAGACACGACCGTGGACAGCGGCGGCACGGCCGAGGTCTCCAGCGGCGTGATCAGCGGAGCCACTGTCGCTTCCGACGGCAACCTCCTGATTTACAGCGGCTCCAAGCTCACCGGCCAGATGGTATTTGAGGACGGCGCCACGGTCATCCCATTCGTCGGCTCGATTCTCGATTTCGACCTGACGCAGACCACGCCGGAGGCTCCGGTGCTGGTGAACGACCTCTCTGTGCTGATGGGCACGCCGACCTATACCATTACGGTGGGCGAAACTCAAGAGATCGGCATATACAACCTCGCCGGAGGCGCGGCGGCCTTCAAGGGAACCATGACCGTCAAGCGCGAGGGCGCACCTGCGGACATCTCCATTACCGTTGGCGACACCAACATCAACAGCGGAGACATGGCCTACTCGCTGACCGTCACGGATAGCCAGTTGCTCTTCACCATCATGCCTCTTGATACCACGCCGCCGGTGGCGCCGACCGCCTCTGCGGACATCACCGTACCCACGAATGGCAACGTGACCGTCACGGCCACCTTCAGCGACGACAGTGCTTTGAAGGAATACAGCCTTGACGGGCGGACCTGGAGCGCCTACACGCAGCCCGTGGTCCTCTCCGACAACGGCACGGTCTCCTTCCGCGGCACCGACGACGCGGGCAATGTCTCCGACATCACGAGCTACGAGGTCACGAACATCGACAAGGTGGCCCCCGATGCGCCGACCACTTCTGCGGACATCACCGCGCCCACGAATGGCTTTGTGACTGTCACCGCCACCTTCAGTGGAGACTCGGTTACAATGCAGGTTTCGCTGGATGGCACGGACTGGTACAATTACAGCCAGCCCATCGTGATGACCGCCAACGGCTGGGTCTATTTCCGTGGCATTGACGCAGCAGGAAATGTTTCAGAGGTAACTGGCTACGAAGTAACCAATATCGACATCACTGCCCCCAACGCACCGACCGCATTGGCGGATGTCACCGACCCGACCAACGGCGATGTCACGGTTACGGCCACCTTCAGTGGCGACAGCGCGGTCAAGGAATACAGCCTCGACGGCCAGAGTTGGAGCGCCTACACGGAGCCCGTTGTCTTCTCCGAGAACGGCACGGTTCAGTTCCGCGGCACCGACGAAGCGGGCAATGTCTCCGACATCACGAGCTACGAGGTCACGAACATCGACAAGGTGGCCCCCGACGCGCCGACCGCCTCCGCGGACGTCACCGAGCCGACGAATGGCAATGTGACCATTACCGCAGTCTTCAGCGACGACAGCGCGGTCAAGGAGTACAGCCTCGACGGGCAGAACTGGATCGCCTACACGGAGCCCGTGGTTCTCTCCGAGAACGGAACGGTCTCCTTCCGTGGCACCGACGTGGCCGGCAATGTCTCCGAGGTAACGAGCTACGAAGTCACCAACATCGACAAGGTGGCGCCAGAAGCTCCGACGGTTTCCGCGGACGTCACCGACCCGACCAACGGCGATGTCACGGTTACGGCCACCTTCAGTGGCGACAGCGCGGTCAAGGAATACAGCCTTGACGGACAGACCTGGAACGCCTACACGGAGCCGGTGGCCCTCTCCGAAAACGGCACGGTTCAGTTCCGTGCCACCGACGCGGCGGGCAATGTCTCCGACGTCACGAGCTACGAAGTCACGAACATCGACAAGGTGGCCCCCGACGCGCCGACCTTCTCGCTGGCGGGCGATGCCACTACGGGCGAAGTGGTGGTCACCGCCAGCTGGGACGCGAATGACGCAGAGTGCCTCTATTCGCTGGACGGGCAGACTTGGAGCACTTATACGCAGCCCTTGCGCTTCACGCAGAATGCCACGGTGCAGTTCAAGGCCGTGGACGCAGCCGGCAACGAAAGCGCGTCCGCCGATGCCACGGTCAAGACGACCATCGCGCCGGAGGACATCAGCCTGCAGGATTTCGGCAACGGCCATGTCATCGCCACCTGGCCCAGCGACGACCTGTCCGCCTGGGCGGGGAGCTACGACGCGGTGGTGACCATCGGCGGACTGGGTTCGGTGGGTGTCATCGGCCTCCCCGAACAGGGCCTCGAGCTGTGCAATGTTCCCGATGGCGACCTGGAAGTCGCGGCGAAGCCCTCGCTGGTGACGGCGTGGCCCGAGCAGGGCAAGACCACCACCGTGACCTCGGACGATGCGCCATCTCGGCTGGTTTCGGCGGAATCCAACGGCTTCGATGACGTGATGTTCGGGCGTGCGACCGGCGTCTGGAACGCCAACTACCGCGCGGGCCATGTCAGCCTGCCTGGCGAAAAGGCGAAGCTGAAGGGCAGGAACCAGATCGGCGACCTCTTCCTCGGCTCCGACGACGCCTCCATCCTGCTGCTGACCGATGACGCGAACGGCGACGTCTTCTTCCTGGACGACATCTACTCCGCCTTCCCCGAGGGCGTGGACGCGCAGGCCCGCCTCGCGAAGATCGACGAGATCCAGGCCGGCGCGGGCGCCGACGTGGTGGACCTGACCAGCACCCGCTTCGAGTATGTCGGCGGCGGACTGACCGTCCACGGCGGCGCGGGCGACGACGTCATCTGGGCGAACTCCGGCGACAACCTGCTCTTCGGCGACGCCGGAAACGACCGCATCGGCGGCGGTGCCGAAGTTGACCTCATCGTCGGCGGGTCAGGGGACGACGCGATGCACGGTGGAGGCGGAGAAGACCTCTTCGTCTTCGGCGGGAACTGGGGCAACGACACCGTCACCCAGTTTGCCGACGGCAAGGTCACCCTCTGGTTCCAGGACGGCGACGACTCCAAGTGGAATGAATCCACGCTGACCTATACGGACGGCGCCAATTCCGTCCAGGTCTCCGGCGTGGCTTTGGAGAACATCTCGCTGAAGTTCGGCGAC
>JAFPYX010000088.1 GCA_017417585.1 Victivallales bacterium | reverse complement strand
TTGACTCTGCGAAGGCGATTGCCGCCGTCATCCCGCAGCAGGACGGACGTGTCTGGGACTACATGGTGACAGGCACGTCGGAACACCGTCCGCTTAAGGCCGCGCCTCTGCCGACCATCGCCATCACCACCAGTGCGGGAACGGGGTCCGAGGTGGACGGTGGCTCCGTCATCACCAGCCCAGTCACCCACGAGAAGGCAGCCTTTTTTGGTCCGTGCCCTGTGCTGGCCATCGTTGACCCGACATTGATGCTGACCGTCCCGCCGAAGTTCACCGCCTACCAGGGGTTCGACGCGCTCTTCCACTCCACCGAAGGCTTCATCTCGAAGTTCTGCAACGAGATGGCCGCGATGGTGGAGCGCGAAGCAATTCGCCGTGTGGCAAGAAGCCTGCCGACGGCGGTGAAGGACGGTCAGAACTTGGAAGCCCGCACGGATGTCGCTTTCGCCAACACGATGAGCGGCTATTCGATGATGGCTGGGACCTGCACCAGCGAGCATGCCATCGAGCACGCCCTTTCGGGCGAGCATCAGGATCTGCCCCACGGTGCGGGGCTCATCATGATCTCGCTGGCCTACTATCGCCATTTCATCGAGGCGGGTGCGTGCCCTGAGCGCTTCGTGGAAATGGCGCGTTTGATGGGGAGGGCAGATGCCAATAAACCAGAGGACTTTCTGACCGCCCTGGCGGATTTGCAGAAGGCCTGTGGTGTGAATAACCTGAAGATGAGCGACTATGGCATCAGT
Organism: Victivallales bacterium; assembly: GCA_017417585.1. Lineage (GTDB taxonomy): Bacteria > Verrucomicrobiota > Lentisphaeria > Oligosphaerales > Oligosphaeraceae > RGIG1601. The sequence goes on along the minus strand of JAFPYX010000088.1, from coordinate 5,184 downwards.
CCCGATGAGTTCCCTGGCATGGCTAAACTAGCCCGCAACGCCGTTGGAATGCTCTTCGACTGCGACCCGATTCCGCTATCGGATGAAGACATCGTGAAGATCTTAAAAGAATCCTACAGGTGAGGCATCGTCGGTTTGCCAAGGCAAAATATGGATACCCCAGAACACACAAAGAAGGAAATAGAACACACGCTGGTCATCAAGGAAGCGGACGATAGTGCCAAGGGCAAAACCAAGGGGACGGGTTCAAGCCGCATCTTCGGGGATGCGCCGCAGAGCATAGACCCTGTGGATCTGGAAGCCGATTCCTCACTTGATTTCCGCAAGGACCTGGAAATCAGCGGAAAACGGTATAAGATTCTGAGGATGATCGGCGAAGGCGGATTCGGCAGAATTTTTCTGGCGAAGGACCTTGTGCTTGGCAGGGAGGTCGTCATTAAATCTCTGAAGGAGAACCACCTTGTGCGCGACGAAAGTGTGCGGAAGTTCATCTCCGAGGCAAAGCTCAACGCGCAACTTGACCATCCCTCCATCGTCCCCATCTACAGTCTGGACACCGATACTCAGGACGGGTTGCATCTTGCGATGCGCCTCGTCCATGGTGTCACGATGAAGGAGTATCTGCAGCGATGTCGCGAAAAGGAGGCGAAGGAGACCATTGACGACCGCCGCCATGAGCACTCGCTCCAGACGCGCTTGGAGTATTTCCTTAAGGCGTGTGACGCCATTGAGTATTGCCACGCGCGGGGAATTGTCCACTGCGACCTCAAGCCGGAGAACATTATGCTGGGGAGGAACGGTGAAATCTACGTGATGGACTGGGGAATCGCCTGCGCGGCGGGCACGAACCGCAAGGGACATCTGGACGGCACGCCCGCGTACATGGCTCCCGAGGCGTTGAGGGACGGCGCGACAACGCCTATGACGGATGTCTTCGCGCTGGGGATGATCCTGAACGAACTGGTCTCCCTGCGCGGCCCAATTGTGGGCGCGGACTCCAAGGAGGTCATCGCCAGAATCTGCTCGGGGGACTACGAACCTTCCACCTCCAAGAATCCGAGGATAAGGATATCCCCTGCGCTTCGAGCCATCGTCGAGAAGGCCAGGGAACCGGAGCTGGAATATCGCTACCAGAGCGTGCGCGAACTTGCGGATGACATCCGCCACTGGCTCTTCCGCGAGGAGGTCGCCGCCTATCCAGATTCACTGTTCCAGAAAACCATGCGTTTCCTTTTCCGCCACCGCTATGCGACAGCGATCATTCTTGTGTCCGTCCTTTTCCTCTCCGCAGTCCTTGCGTTGTACGGCGCGCGTCGCCAGCAATGCGTCGCCGCCAAAGTGACGCAGGAGATGATGCGGAGACTCAAGGTGCAGTTTGTCACGGAGGATCTGGCCAATGAGATTGACAACCGGCTTCTTCGCCTGGCCGAGCAGTTGAAAGGCCTCGCCACGGCGCAGCTCATCGAACAGAACGCGCCCGACCGCGGCAAGGACACGGGGCGCTTCTATCTGGCGGAGGAGTTTGCGGAAAGCTCGCCAGTCAAGCCGCCCAATCTACTGGAAACGCCTTTCTACCGCCATAGGTTTTCACTGGACGATGCAGCATACTTCAAGCCAGCCAAAATGTCACGGGAGACACTCTGGGCGACTGTCAGCCAGTTGCGCACTTCGCGACGGCAGGGACTGACGCTCATCTGCGACGGCATGGAGGACGGCGAGGAAATCACAGACTTCACATCCGAGGCCGTCTTCAGTCGTTTCCGCCAGAATGGCTCGCTCCTGCGAAGCATCACCTACCTGATGGACAACGGAGTCACGCTCCGCTATCCAGGAACATACGAGGCGGCGGACTTTCCTGAAAAACTGCGGGCGCAGTGGAGCGGTGGCCAATCGGATGGCGGAATCAAAACGGCCCGCTGGATATCGCCATATTTGGATTCCTCCGACCATGCCGTCGTGGCATGCTGGATGCCGCTCGTCACGGTGCATGGGCAACGGAGCGGTCGCGTCGGCTTCGAGCTTTGCATCCACAAACTGTTCGCTCCCTTGCTTCGGCAGTCGGTAGCCGAGAGCCATCTGGCCACATACTATCTCCTTGACGCGGAGAGCAAACAGATATTCTCTTCCGATGACCAGGAGGCTAGGCGGGATTGCGAGCAGGACTGCGAACGGCAGCTAGACTTAAACGGCACGTTCCCATATCCCGAATGGCTGAACCATTACCGAAGAGGAAGCATCCAGCAGTTCATCGCCCGTCTTGCGGACGGACGGCTGGTGCGCGTCTCCATCGCCAGAATCCCCCAGGCGGGATGGACGCTGATCCGCGTTGTCCCTCCTGGCATTCTTGACCGAATCGACCAAGACCTTGACCAGCGCAACCGCCAGGACATCGAGCAGGAAATCTTCATGGAGAGGGAACTCTTCGCATGGTAGAAAAATAGCCAAATCCATGGGGGCAACGCGACATAAACAAGAAGGAACATCGCCTATGCTGAACAGATGCTTCATGCCAAAGTCATTCATTCTGCCGGTTCTGCCTGCAATCCTCGCAATGCTTTTCGCAGGGTGCAAAAAATCAGCGGAAAACCCTACCATGGCAACAGAGGCCGTCGTGCCCACCTCGGGCACGCTGGTCGTGTATTTCTCGTGGACGGAGAACATGGCAGGTCCACCCGCAGGTGTGCAGGCAGTCACGTCTGCCACATATCCGCCCAATGACAATGTGGCTGGAAATCGGATGGGAAACATCGAGGCGATGGCCACGATGCTGAGGGACCGGTTCGGCGCATATGTTCATTCGATTCACATGGACAAGCCCTACGATTCAGTATATGAGAAGATGCACGACCGCGCGATTGACGAGATCCGAAAAGACAGGGAAGTTGCCCTGAGCGGAGGACCTGGCGCGCTCGATGGCTATGGCACGGTGTTCCTCGGCTTCCCGATTTGGGGCGGCGGCCTCCCGCAGCCTATGGTCTCCTTCCTCAAGGCAAATGACCTCTCGGGAAAGCGGATCGTCCCGTTCGCCATCAACCTCGGCAGCGGAATGGGTAGAATCCCGAAGCAGCTTTCCTCGCTATGCCCCAACTCCACCATCACGGAAGGCTTCAACATCGCCGCGGCAACGGCGAACGCCGAAGCGGCGGAGGCGTTTACCAAGTGGCTGGACGAACATCACATCCTACCGGAGAGCCAGGGCAAATGACATCACGATCACTCCTTCTCGCCATGCTACTGTTCTCCTTCCTCGCGAATTCCTGCTCCAAGGGAGCGTCATCCAGCGGAGCAAACTCCGCAGACAATGCATTCCCCACCGGCTGGACAAAGAGCGTCCCGGACGATTATCTTCGGGCAGCCGGGAACGTCGGAAGCGTGGAAAGGCTGGACTATGAGGCGAAGGAACATATGAACGGCGGAACCGTGCGGAAAGAGGCTTTTGTCTATCTTCCGCACGGCTATGGAGACAATCCCGAAAGGCGCTACGACATCCTCTACCTGATGCACGGCTGGGGCGGACACGCGGGCGAGTACTTCGACATCGAGGGCGGCAGCATCAAGGCGATGCTCGACAACATGATGGAGAAAGGCGATATGGCGCAGGCCATCGTCGTTTCCCCGTCGTTCTACCATTCCGGCAGTTCACGGGAATTCGGTGATTCGGTCAAGGCGCTCCGCGATTTCCACAGGGAGTTCCTTGAAGAGCTCATGCCGGCGGTTGAGGGGAAGTACCGCACATACGCGGTGACGCCGACGAAGGAGGCGTTCGCGGCCTCCCGCGACCATCGCGCCTTCGGCGGCTTTTCGCTTGGCTCGGCCACCACCTGGTTTGAGTTCTGCCACAACGCGGACTACATCCGCTACTTCCTGCCGATGAGCGGCTCATGCTGGTATTACGGGGGCTATGGCGACTATCATCCGCAGGAGACCTGCGACCTCTTCGAGAGGATCATCAGGGAGAAAAAGCTCGACAGCCGCGGGTACTTCATCTACGCGGCCACAGGCACGCAGGACGCCGTTCGCGACCAGGTTGACATCCAGATGACGGAGATGCTGAAGCGAAGAAAGGCCTTCCCGCGTGAAAACGTGGTCTATTTCATGAAGGAAGGCGGGCGGCACGACTTCAAGGCCGTCCGCGAGTATCTCTACAATGCATTGCCGCTCTTCTTTGGTCACAGGGGAAACACGGATATGGCTGAATCAAACACATTCACGGCAAAGACAACTATCCGCGAGGTCACCGAAGCCCCTGCCTTCGCAGGATTCGGACGGCTTCTGCTGCCCGCCAACCGCTCCTTCTGGAGCGGGGAGACGATAGGCGACCTCCACCTCACATGGTACAGCGGAATCCGCCCGGAGAAGACCGTTGAGATCGTCAACACGCTCCATGCGCGGGCAGTGGCGGGACAGACCGTGTTCCTCGACCTCTACACGGAGTCTGAGAAGAACGCAGACCCGCGCAAGCGGGACACGGGGCTCTTCTTCTTCAAGGGCAGACCAGGCGCGCGCTTCGCGCTATGCTGCGCGGGGGGCGGCTTCGCCTACGTCGGTGCGATGCACGACAGCTTCCCCCACGCGCTGGAGCTTTCGAAAAAAGGCTACAATGCCTTTGCCGTCATCTACCGCCCCGGCGCGGACAACGCGATGGAGGACATGGCGCGGGCCGTATCCCTCATCTTCGCCCACGCGCTGGAACTGGAGGTCTCCACGGACTGCTACTCCGTCTGGGGAGGAAGCGCGGGTGCGCGGATGGCCGCCTGGATGGGCAGCTACGGTCCCGCCGAGTTCGGCGGGGACAGGCTGCCGCGTCCGGGCACGGTCATCATGCAGTACACAGGTCTTTCCGAATGCACCAGAAATGATCCGCCGACGTTCGCCGTCTGCGGGACTTCGGACGGCATCGCCGACTGGCGCGTGATGAAGCGGCGCATTGACCGCCTGAACTCATTCGGGATTTCCGTTGAATTCCACTCCTACGACAATCTCCCGCACGGCTTCGGACTCGGGACGGGGACGATTGCGGAGGGCTGGCTCGACAAGGCCGTCGCCTTCTGGGAAAGGCAGATGAACAAATGACTTTTCTGACATAATAAAAAACAATAACAAGAGGAAACATCATCATGAACATCAAGAAAGGAGTCTTCGCCATGATCGCAAGCACCATTCTGGCAGGCAGCGCAGCCGCAG
>JAFPYX010000087.1 GCA_017417585.1 Victivallales bacterium | reverse complement strand
TTCTGGGCGAGCGTGCGATAGCGCTCCTCGTGGTGCTTCTCGATGGCGCCGACCATGCGGAACTTGGCGGCAATTTCCTTGAAGCCTTCTTCGTCGGCCTCCTTTGCCATGCGGTCGTACATGTCGGTCCATTCGAAGTTCTCGCCGGCAGCAGCCTCTTCGAGGTTGGCGACGGTGTCGTTCAACTGACCTCCGTTGAGGTATTTGAACCAGAGCTCGGCATGTTCTTTTTCGTTCCCTGCCGTTTCCAGGAAGATCGCCGCGATTTGTTCGTAACCCTCTTTCTTTGCCTTGGAGGCGAAGTAGGTGTACTTGTTGCGGGCCTGGGATTCGCCTGCGAAGGCTTCCATCAGGTTCTTTTCGGTCTTTGTTCCTTTAAGGTCTTTCATGATATGTGATTATTAGAGTTTCGGATTTCACAAATGTAGCAAAAAAATCCTAAATTTGTAAGACTATGCAAGTACTGAAATTCGGCGGATCGTCGGTTGCGAACGCCACCAATATTTCGAGGGTTCTCGACATCGTGGGAGCCGCGGCGAAGAAGGGTCGCGTGATGCTCATCTGCTCGGCCATCAAGGGCTGCACGGACGAGCTGCTGGCGCTGGCCCGCCTGGCAGAGCGGCAGCAGGTAGAGGCGTTGGTGGAACTGGCAGGAGCCGACAGTGCCGGCGCAGCCAGCAGGGACTCGGAAGCCCTGCAGTTCGCGGAGAAGGTCCGCGACCTGAAGGCCCGTCATCTGGATATCATCCGCCGTCTTTTCACCGGAGCCGAGAGGGCCGAGGCGGAAGCGGAATGCCATTCTCTCTTCGCGGAGATGGCGGCGTCGCCCGCCGACGAAATGGTGACCTTCGGCGAAATCTTCTCCACCCGCATCATCGCCCGCAAGCTCGCCTGCGACGGGGTGATGACCAAGTGGCTGGACTCCCGCATCCTGGTGATTAAAGACAATCAGAACCTGACCTATAATAATATCTCCGCAGCCGTCGCCCTGAATCCCGACGTGCAGGTGTTCGTGGCGCCCGGCTTCATCGCCAGCACTTACGAAGGCAAGCGCACCACCCTGGGCCGCGGAGGCAGCGACCTTTCCGCGAGTATCTTCGCGGCGGCCCTGCAGGCGGATGACCTCCAGATCTGGACGGATGTCCCCGGCATCATGACCGCCAACCCGAAGGACGTGCCGGAGGCGCATACGGTTCCGGAGATGTCGTACCGGGCCGCCCTTGACATGGCGTCGGCCGGAGCGAAGGTGCTCTACGCCCCCAGCGTGCAGCCCGCCATGGACGCCGGGATCGCCATACGCATCCTCAACACCTTTGAGCCGGAGAATCCGGGAACGGTGGTGAGCTCCCAGACTGGAGCTGGCTGGACGGGAGTGGCAAGCATGACGGACGATACCGCCGGCGAAGCGCTCCTCACTCTGGTTGGCGAAACCCCGACCGACGGAAAAGCGGCAGCGGAAAGGGTGCAGAGGTGCCTGCGCAAGGCTGGAATCAAGACTCTGAACGCCTCTTCCGACGGCAGGAATGTGCACGCGGGCGTGAAGGCTTCGGTGGAGAATGCGGCGCTCTGCGCCATCCACCGGGAGTTCTTCGAGAACGCGCCGGAAAGCGTCATCAACCTGTATGTAGCCGGTTACGGCGCAGTGGGCAAGGCGTTCGTGGAGCTGCTGGAGAGCAGCGGTGCCGATATCGCCGCCCGCAGCGGACGAGTGCTGAGGATAGCTGGCATCGCCAATAGCCGGGAGTTTGTGATGGGGCCCTTGCATAATCGGCCAAAAACGTCAGACCCCCTGGCAAAATTCGAGGGGGGTCTGTCAAAATCGGCCAAAAACGCAGGGGCAGGCAGCGATTTTGTGGCCGCGGTGAAGGCGGAGGCGCCGAGAGGCAGCATCTTCGTGGACCTGACAGACAGTGAGACGATCTGGCAGGAGTACGTTGGGCTGCTTCGCGAGGGAATCAATATAGTGAGTTCGAACCGGCGCTCGTTCGCAGTGCCGTATGCGGACTACGCCGCGATCATGGCGGCTGCGGCCGAAAATGGCTGCTTCGTACGGCACGAGACAACGGTGGGCAGTGCCCTGCCGATGCTCGGGAGCATGTCGGCCAGTGCTAACGCGGGTGAGGAGATCGTGAGCATCGAGGCGGTGGTGAGCTGCACCCTCAACAGCATCCTGAGT
>JAFPYX010000086.1 GCA_017417585.1 Victivallales bacterium | reverse complement strand
GTGTGGACTACGACGCCGAAAAGATGGAGTTCACCTTCGACGTCCAGAAACCGGCAGAGTAATCCAATACCTTATAACCTGACCCTGCCCCGCCGTGCGTAATGTACGGCGGGGCGTTTTTAATGGAAACTTATGCAAATTATATTGTAATACACCAGCAGGGAACATATTATAGATTTTCTAGCCTGGCTAGATTGGCTAGATTGGCTAGATTGGCTAGCCCTGCTAGATTGGCTAGAAGGACTAGAGGATGACCTTGTTGAGGTTGTATTCCACCAGTCCTTCGGCACCGGCCTGCATCAGGTCCGGAATCAGGTCTCTGGCGACATGCTTGTCGATGACGGCGGTCAGCGAGAACCAGTCTTCGTCGGAGAGATGTGCGACAGTCGGACGCTGGAGGGCGGGGAGCTTGGCGACCACTTCGTTGAGTTTGTCTTTGTGGACATTCATCATGAGGCCGACGCGGTTTTCCGCCGTGAGGACGGCCTGCAGGAGGAGCGCGAGGCGGTCCATTTTCCGGCGCTTGAAGGGATCCTGCGCGGCCTTGGGATTGGCGATGAATCGCGTAGTCGTCTCGCAGAGCGTGTCGATGATTTTCAGGTTGTTGGCCTTCAGACTGGAGCCGGTCTCCGTGATTTCGACGATGGCGTCGGCCAGATACGGCGGCTTGACTTCGGTGGCGCCCCAGCTGAATTCGACGGTGGCGTTCACGCCGTGCTCGGCCAGATAGCGTTTTGTCATCCCGACGGCCTCCGTGGCAATGCGCTTGCCCTCCAGGTCCTTCGCATCCTTGATGTCGGAGTTGTTGGGCACAGCCAGCACCCAGCGAAGTGGCTTGCGTCCGACCTTGCCATAGACCAGCTCGGCGATTTCGACGACCGCCAGGCCGTTCTCGACCACCCAGTCATAGCCGGTCAGCCCACAGTCCAGCAGGCCCTCTGCCACATAGCGGGACATCTCCTGCGCCCGCAACAGAACGCATTGGATTTCCGGATCGTCGATGGAGGGATAATACGACCGAGACTGGATGTCAATCTTGTATCCAGCCTTCTGGAACATTTCAACCGTGCTTTCCTCCAGGCTTCCTTTGGGTAGACCGAGTTTCAGGACAGGCATTTAGTTTTCTCCTGTTTTTTTATAAGTGATTCATTTTAAAAGAGTTATTTCTTATATACGGTGGCGGGATCGAAGACGCGCTCCTCGATGATGGTCAACGAGCCGTCCTTCTCCACGCGTCGGAAGAAGCAACTGGGGTAGCCCTCGTGGCAGGCGGAGCCGCCGACCTGCTCGATTTTGAAAATCACGGTGTCCAGATCGCAATCGACGAGAATCTCCTTGACCTTCTGGATGTTGCCGGAACTTTCGCCCTTGACCCACAGGCGCTTGCGGCTGCGGGTCCAATAGGTGGCGATGCCGGTGGCAAGCGTCTTCTCCCATGCTTCGCGGTTGATATATGCAACCATCAGCACCTCGCCGGTCTGCCAGTCCTGCGCAACCGCCGGAATCAGCCCGTCCGCGCTCTTTGAAAAATCCAGTTCTACCATGTTGGAATCTCCTTGTAATGCTCTTGTTTTGTGTCTAGTAAGAGTGTTTCGCGCATACTATAACACGCCTTCTTCTGTTTCACGTGCCATGTCGCCTTTTGAAATGCAATGGCAACAATCTGGCGCAAGCCCTCTGTTTCCCGATTTCATGTTATAGTATTCCAAATTTCTGCATTTTCATCTCTCCAAGTAGGAGTTGACAACATCCTAGGAACAACGCATCTTCCAATCATCTTCCATATCCAGCGGAAATTTCCGCTGGATAGTGCTTTGTGAACTGCCGAAATTAGGATCTTTGCCAGTGATATGAAAGCACGCGGTAAGGCACGCTCATGCAGGGCGTCCTCTTTTCGTGATTTCATGTCGTCTGCCTCGGATTTAGGCAGTTCACGGAGCGAGGCGCTTTTTTTGGTGTTTGCATGTTGTCATTGCTTTACAACGAGGGGCAGGCGTATGTCCCTCCTGCTTTTGCCACTGGTCAAATCAACTCTGCTCAAAACATTAGGAACTAACTCATGGCGAAGAATATGTTGCTTGTACTGACGGTCGTGCTTGCTGGCCTCGTCAGTTGCGTGTCCGGGGCCGGGTCCCGACAACAAACGAAGAAAACGCAGTATGTCAATCCTGACGAGATCATCGCGGGCTCGGCGGAGACAATGACCATGTACGATCTTGAATCGTCCACACGCCAGCTGATGGAGCGAATGCTGGCACATCCGCAGTTCATTGCGAACTACAATGCGGTGAAGGACGCGAGAGGGCAGCTGCCCATCGTCGTCATCGGCAATATCGAGAACAAAACCACCGAACGCATCCAGAGCCGGCTTGTCGCCGTGGGTGACACGGTTCGCGTCGCGTTGTTCGATTCCGAGCTTTTTGAGGTGAGGGACGACCAGGCGGCTTCTGCAATCAAGTCCCGCATCGTCGATGGCGTGGACGGTGGTCTGGAGAATGATGCGCTCGTCCAGACGATGGGGATGTCGGAACCGCCCGACTTCATCATCCTGGGCGACCTCCGTCATTTCTCGGATGTCGGAGGCTACCACACCTACCGTCTCCGCCTCTCCATCCAAGATTTCCGTTCCAACACGGTGGTCTGGGAGGGAATCCAGACCAAGGTGAAGCTGTGACCTCTTCGTTATCTTTTCGCTGAGAAGTTTTATGCAGTTGTTGCAAAGGTTTAGTAAAAGGAGTGGAACCGGAGAGGAAATACAAAATGAACTTAAGTGCTGGCTGACGGAACGTAACGAACAGGCTCCCGGGACTGACTGGCAATCCAGGGTGTTGTCATTATTCAAACTTGCCATTTTAATGGCTGTCCTGTGCCTTTCTCCAGGATGCTTGTTCATTCGCACTCGCATGACTGAAGCATACGATGTGAAAGACACAGGTGAAAAAATTATGACGAGAAACAAGTATTATCTTGTCGGCATTGTATCTGGTAACATTGAGAGAAAGGGACGAAATGTTTCCTCATATTTCTCCAATTGGCTTGCCGGTCAAAAAATACCCGTGTTTGAAAAAGGCGAAGGAGAGCAAAGAGGCACATCAATTTATTATAATCATATAACGTTCAAAGACGAACATAATGATTTTAAACAGCATCAGCCTGGTGTTTTTGCCGAAGAGGGAATACCAATTATTGTAAGACAAAGACAACTAAAAGATCATAACGACATGTCGATACTTCATTTATACCTGACTGTGTTGGGTGGCGGAATGCTTTTCCCATGGATTCAAAGAGCTGAGCAACGCGATTCATTTGAGATAATCTGTCTAGGCGAGATCACCCCAAGTAAAAGTAACAAAATTGAAAGAGTGCGGAAAACTGATACTGCTGGGTGTAACATGCCCTGGTCGCTATTGTTCTTCACATCTCTAGATACTATCAAAGGATTTGAAGACAAGCGTATTTTCCGGTATGCAAAAACCATACGGTTTTTGATATCCCCGTATTTGGACATAATTTGTCGCTTTCCTACGCTGTCGCCACCAAGCTCAAGGAGATGGAAGATGCCGGTCTGATAGATGACAGAATGATTGCCCTCGCAAAACAAGCGTGGGAAACACGCAAGGCCAATCTTGCCTCCAGGTCCAGCGCGGTGGTCGCTCTGCAGACACCGCCAGCTGCAAATCGTCCACAGCCGAGTGGAAGCCAGACGCAGTCTGCTGCCATTTCGTCCCCGTCCGTGGAGTCGCGCCCGCGGCGATTGTACAGGATTGTGGAGAGCGAGCGTGAGAGCGGTGAGGTTTTCGCCCGGCGGTTTGTCCTCGAATTGCTGGACGACAGTGACGTGTCCACAGAACGGGCGATACGGCGGGAGTATATGCAAGACCTGAAATTGGATTATGCGGAGACATACGGGACGCGCAACTTGGACTCCGTGTATGTCGATTTCCCCGTGTTTTCAGTGAAAGGCCGGCGGATTGAAGGACGTGCCGTGGTGTTTACCGCCACTCCAAGCGCGACCATGGACTACGACGCGAGCCTGCGCAGGGGCAGGATGACCGTGCGTTTCAATAGCGCTGTTCGCGGCGCGGACTGGGCGCGGGCCTGGGCGCGCATGAACATCGAGACGCTCGTGCGCGACAAGAACATCCTGCTGACGACCGGCGAGAGGCCGCCGGAGGGCCAGTACCGCTCGCTGGGAGAAAAATGGAATGGCGATATCCTTGAAATCGAATTTGAAACGGAATGAAGAATAAGGAGTTTCCTGTGAATGCCAAAAAGGGATTTTTAACCATGCTGGTCATCCTGCTGTTCCCGTTGTGTGGCTGTTTCGTGGCCACTCGAGGCGTGGCGGTGGTGGATGTCCCGGACTGCGGGGAGACCATCCAGACGAAGTACCGCTACTATTGCATCGCCAAGGAGGACTATGACTGTTGGTTGCAGGGTGAGCCGGCCAAGGCATATTCCGAGGCGTTAGCGAAATATGGTGCCGAGCATGTTAGGAGTAATTATTATAAGACTTTAAAAGAACACTCTTGGGTTCACACCTCTTTCAAAAAAAGCATGCCAGAAATTTTCTCCGACGATGGAATACCGATTATTGTCGACGAGAGTATAAGTGACGGTGGTGGCGGCTTAGGGTGGTGGTTTCTTTTGGGATCGATGACATTGGACACAGTAGCTCCAATGCATTATTGGTCAACAAGAAAAGCCAGCTACAACTTTTGGCTGGCCGGGCTTCCTGCTAAACAGACACGGAGGGAAATTCATGTCTCCTCCTGTGGTTCCTTTGCACAATCTTTTATTCTCCCCTGGGCGCTGCTCTTTTTCCATGACACGCCAAAACGCGAAAACTATCCTGGTTTTGAAAAAGGCAAGATGTTTTCAGACCAGAATCATTATGAGTGTTTTATATGGGTTTTATCGGGCAAATCTCCAGAAGATTATTTGGTTGCCTACGGTCGCCATGTTCCATTGAAGGTAAGTTGTTACGGCATTGCCTATCGCCTCAAGGAGATGGAGGAGGCCGGAATCATCACCGATGAAAATGTCCGGCTCGGTGCGGAGTTGCATGCCCGGCGCAGGAATGCCAAGCGACAGGTGCAGCAGAGGAAAACTGCCGAGAAAGCCGCGTTACAGCCAACTGCCCAACCCGCTCGACAGGCCAATCCGCCTTCTCCGTCGGCCTCGCCTTCTCCGCAGCCTAAATCGCCCCCCAAGCCCAAATACACTTTGGAAAGCCTGGAATGGAACGACCAGAAAGATTTTGAATGCGAATTCTCAATGATATTGAATGACAACTTCACCATGAAGGACTACTCCGTGGTGATGCAGGACATCATTGTCTTCCTGCGGGACGCCTACATCCAAATGCATCCCGGGACCAATGCCAATTCGCTGGTCGTGGACGCCAGGCCTTCTCTGAAGAATGGCCGGATCATTGGCCATGCGGCCGTGCTGAGCCTTGCCGTCGAGCGGCTTGAATACGATGCGGCCACCCGCCGCGGAAAGCTCGCGGTGCGCTTCAATCCCGGGCAGGTGGAGGAGGCTCGCGTTTACATCCGCCGGAACATCGAGACGCTCGTGCGCGACAAGAACATCGCGCTGGTCACCGGCCAGCTGCCCCCGGCGGCCACCTACTACCTGCTGGACGAACAGATTGTCGACGGCAATTTGATGGAAATCGGGTTCAAGACGGAGTAGCATCATGGAATTGGATTCCCAAAGGAAATTCGGCCTTTTCGCCTTCCTGACTGGCCTTGGGGCAATGCTGTTGTGCGGTTGTGCCCATACGCGTGTGGTAGTGACGGCCGATGTGCCCGATTATGGGGAGACCATTCAGACGAAATACCGCTACTACTGCGTCATGGCCTCGGAATATTCCGATTGGCTCGAGGGAAGCGATGGAAATTTCTACGACAAAAACAAAACCATGTATCATTGGTTTCCAAGGGGTTTTGTATGTACTCTGCAGGGACTGAACAGCTATCTTGCGGCTTGCCTGCCGGAGGTGTTTTCCGAAGACGGCATCCCGATTGTCCTTGAGTCTAATCCGGATGGCACTGATTATGGCAAAGGTGATACGGCGACGGCTATTTTTACATTTTTTCTCTGTGAAGTGAGTGGGGGTATTTTGCCTTGCCTAATGGGTAATGGTGAGGCCGAGAATTCATTTCGGGTCTGGCTGGCAGAGTTGCCTGACCAAACCATGCGGGAGTTTTCGATTCATGTCCAGAATCGGATGGCTGTCTCAGTTACCAGTCCAATTGGCCTGATGTGCTACCGCCACACGCCTGTTTCAAAGGATACGCAGAGCGAGAAGGTATTTGTAAGCCATGCGTGGATAACACCTTCCGATTTAAAAATCGCATTCCCGTATGCCCTTGCCGCCCGCCTCAGGGAGATGGAGGAGGCAGGAGTCATCACCGACCGGAATATCCAAATCAGCAAGGAACTACGTGCCTTTAGGGTGGTGGAAGGCAAGGCGGGGCTGCCGGACGCACCTGCTTCTGAAACCGCAGTTCAACCGTATTTTGCATCGCCCAAGTCGAATTACACCTTGGAAAGCCTGGAATGGAACGACCAGAAAGATTTTGAATGTGATTTCTCAATGATATTGAATGACAACTTCACCATGAAGGACTACTCCGTGGTGATGCAGGACATCATTGTCTTCCTGCGGGATACCTACATCCAAATGCATCCCGGGACCAATGCCAATTCGCTGGTCGTGGACGCCAGGCCTTCTCTGAAGAATGGCCGGATCATTGGCCATGCGGCCGTG
>JAFPYX010000085.1 GCA_017417585.1 Victivallales bacterium | reverse complement strand
CTCTCACCTCTCACCTCTCACCTCTAACCGTATTCAAGAATGCAAGGTCTTGCAATCATCCTTTCCGGGCCCAGCGGCGTAGGCAAATCCACGATTGTCCGTCAGGCAGGGACGCAGTTGGCAAACTGGTGCTTCTCTGTATCCTGCACCACCCGTGCGCCGAGGCCCGGCGAAGTGGATGGGCAAGACTACCATTTCTACACCAAGGAGCGTTTTGAGCAGGAAATCGCGGCAAGCAGTTTTCTGGAGTGGGCGGAGGTCCATGGCAACTACTACGGGACCCTACGGCTTCCCGTCCAGGAGACCATCCAGTCCGGCGGACTGATGATTCTGGACATCGACGTGCAGGGCGCACGACAAATCCGTAATGCCATTGCAGGCACCGCCATCGAGCCATCCTTCGTGACCGTCTTCGTCGCCCCCCCCTCCATGACCGAACTCGAACGGCGCCTGCGTGGACGCGGAACCGAGACCGAGGAGTCCATCCAGAAGCGCCTCAAAAACGCACGAACCGAACTGACTGCCTTGGATGAATACCAGTTCTGCGTAGTCAACGACAAGCTTGAACAAGCCGCAAGCGACTTCCTCGCCATCGTCCAGGCCGCCCGTTGCCGAACGCCCCTTCAAAAAGCCAATCTCCCACTCTTTGATTAATAATACAAAATTGTAATAAGAAATAACATAGGAGTAATTTCAATGATTTCTTCCCGCACCCCTGGCAAAAGTTTCCTCAACGAGGCCGTTTATCGCGACAAGGTTCTGGGCTGCTGGACCGGCAAAAACATCGGCGGCACGCTCGGCGCCCCGATGGAAGGCAAGCAGCAGACCTGGGACATTCATTTCTACACCCAGGACCTTGGCGGCGTGCCGGCCCCCAATGACGACCTCGACCTCCAGCTGGCCTGGCTCAAGGCCGTCGAGGAGAACGGCGTGTACAACGTGGATGAGAAAGTCCTGGGGAAAGCCTGGCTGCGCTGGGTCACCGGCCCCTGGAATGAATACGGCATTGGCAAGATGAACATGACCAACGGCATCCAGCCGCCACTCTCCGGCCTCTGCAACAACGAGGTCTGGCAGAACTCCAACGGCGCGTGGATTCGCTCCGAAATCTGGGCGTGCCTCTTCCCTGGCGAACCGGACGAAGCCGCACACCTGGCATGGTGCGATGCCTGCGTGGACCACGCGGGCGACGGCATCTACGCCGAAATCTTCACCGCCACTTTGGAGTCCGCCGCCTTCATCGAGAGCGACCTGCGCAAACTCATCGCCTACGCCCTGATGCGCATCCCCGCCGACTGCCGCGTCGCCCGCAGTGTGAAAATCGCCTGCGACTGCTACGACCAGAAACTGCCGTGGCTTGACGCACGCAACAAGATCGTCGAGGACAGCGCCGACCTGGGCTGGTTCCAGGCGCCTGCGAATGTCGCCTTCGCAGTCATCGGACTGCTCTATGGTGAGGGCGATTTCGGCAAGTCCGTCTGCATCGCCGTGGACTGCGGAGACGACACGGACTGCACCGGCGCCACCTGCGGCTCTGTCATGGGCATCATCAAGGGCCGTTCCGGCATCCCGAAGGAGTGGATCGAGCCGATTGGCGAGAGCATCCAGACCGTTGCCGTGAACACCGCTGGAAGTTATCCGAAGTTCCCCGTGACACTGGATGAACTGACCGACCGCGTCATTGCCTGCAAGCGCTATGCGGACGCCACGAACCCCACGCTGGTGCGCCTGACCGACGGCGAGACCACCATCTCGGCGGAGCACCTGGAGCGCCTGGAGTCCGGCAAGAAGGTCGCACTCAACG
>JAFPYX010000084.1 GCA_017417585.1 Victivallales bacterium | reverse complement strand
GGCGGGGGTGTGACACCCGTTCCCATCCCGAACACGGCCGTTAAGGCCCCCCGCGGCGATGATACTGTGTTCAAGAGCACGGGAAAGCAGCGCGGCGCGAACCGCTTCTTCCAAAGGCCCCCGGGCCCCTCCTTGGAGTGGATCCGGGGGCCTTTTTTCGCCCCGGCGCGCCGGAGCGCCCGGAAAAACCCGTGCGGTTTCCAGGTTTTCCGCACGAAAAATTATTGAGCGCGGATTTTCCTTCGCAATAGAAATGCCAGCACAATACTGTGCACGGCAAGGGTGATGATCCAGGAGATGGGATAGGTCATATAGAGCCAGAATAGCGAATGGAAGCGCGGAAGGCGGAAGAGGGTGAAGATCCACGCGAGCCGGATGCCCAGCACGCCCGCGATGGAGGTGATGGTGGGCAGAACAGGATAGCCCATGCCACGGATGGTGTAGGCGGCAGTGTCCATCACGCCGCAGATGGCGTAGAATCCGCAGATGAAGTGCAACCGGTGCAGTCCGGCCTGGATGGCCTCGGTGTCGGTGGTGAAGAGACTCAGAAGGTCACGCCCGAAGGCGACACAGAACAGTCCGAGAAAGAGTCCGATGGAAAAGGCCGCGAACATGGCTCTCCAGCAGACTTGCCAGACTCGCGGGTAGTTCTTTGCGCCAGTGTTTTGCGCGGCGAAGGACATGCTGGCCAGGGCAAAGCCCTGCATGCAAATCCACAGATAGCCGCCGATGGTCGCGGATGCGGTATTCCCCGCCGTCGCCGTCGCCCCGAAGGAGTTGATGGCGCCTAAAATGACCAGGTTCGAGGCGTGAAAAAGGCTTCCCTGCAAGGCGTTGGTCAGACCGATGTTCGCCATGGCAGGAAGGGTGTCGAAACGGATGGTGAGACTTCGCAAATCAAGGTGAAAATCGTCATCTTCGTGACAGAGTAGATAGACCAGTGCGGCGGCGGAGAGGTAGAAGGAAATAGTAGTGGCCAGTGCTACACCCGCGACATTCATCTTCAGGACCAGCACGAAAAAGAGATTCAGCAGGACATTGACAAGCCCGGAGGTGGTCAGGATATAGAAGGGGCGCTGCGTGTCCCCTTTGGCACGCAAGAGCGCGGCACCGAAGTTGTAGATGGCGCAGGCGGGGACGGACGGCAGGTAGAACCACAGGTAGCGCAACGCCTCGTCAAAGACCTCTGGCGGAGTTTGAAGAAGAATCAACAGTGGCCTCATTGTCAAGACCATAATAACCATCATTGACAATCCGCCAAGGATGGCGAAGCCCATCGTCCCATGGATAGTCTGACGCACGCGCGCCGACTCCCCTGCGCCCAGGGCGGTTCCGGCCACGACGGTCGCCCCTGCTGCGAAGTTGGTGATGAAGTTGACGTAGGTGGCGGCCGTGGCCGACGCCACCCCGACTGCCGCCAACGCACTCGCGCCGGTTCCAAACCGCCCGATGACCATCACGTCCGCCGTGTTGAACAACAACTGCAGCAGGTTGGTGGCAATCAGCGGCAATGCAAACCAGGTCAGGTTCCGGAAGATGGGACCATGTAGCATGTCAATGTCTTTTTTAATATATAACATATTTATTATAAAATAGTTATTTTATTAGTTAATATCCCAGTCCAGGACTGGCCAGGGTGGTTCCCAGGTGGATGACGCCGTGGCGGCGTTCGTAGAGTCCCGGATGTATTTTCTCGAATTCCAGCGATGCCGTGGGATAGAATTGCGGGGCGTTGCATTCCACGCCCTTGATCGTGCCGACATAAGCGGCGAGGAGCGCGTGGGGGATGGTGGCCAGCCGCGGATTGGTGAGGTCCTGCACCATCAGCGCCATTCCATGCGCCTTTGCCCAGCATGCCGAGAGCAATGCGCCGGTCTGCGTCTTGCAGACCTTCAATGCAACGCCATTCCAACCGAGTTCATGGCCCAGTTTGACGAGTCGCCAGTCGTGCGCACTCTCGTCCATGAAAAGCGGCTTGCGACAGGAGACCTCGTGGACGTCGATGCGATTGGCCTCCAGGTCGTACGGGAAGGGCTGTTCGACATAGAGGAGCAAGTCGTGGATTGCGGGGTATTCCGCCTTCAGCCGGTCCAGGATTCGGGTGACGTATGCGGGATCGCGTACGAGGCAGTTGAAGTCTGGCGAGAGCGCCTCCACACCGTAGTGCAGGGCGATTTCGCCCACGGCGACCGTGCGTGCGTAGTCGGCCTCGGCATCGCGCCCGGTAAGTTTGATTTTCAGGCATTTGAGGCCATCACGCTCAATCCATTTCTCCAAGGAGACGGGATAGCCGTCGTCCGGTTCGGCGCCCGTGCGTTCGGTTTCACGAAGGAGGTCCTTGCCGCCGACGAGATGCCAGACCGGCAGGGCCTCGGGGGGATTTTGCACGAAGAAGTCCTGGGGGTATTTTCCGGCGAATGCATCGTCCTGGTAGAACCATGCCAGGTCGTGCTTCATGAAGTTCTGGTTGTAGGTGCAGTAGGTGGGGTGTTTCAGGGCGAGTCCGAAGGCGTCGTGGAGCGCGAGGTCGAAGGCGGAGGCGCAGATCAACGCGGCGAGGTAGGGCATCGGAGAAGTTCGCATGGAATTGAACACTTGGAGCAGCGTCGGGAGACGGTTTTCCAGAAAGTCGTATCCGATGGCCATCGGGTCGTCTTCGCATGAAGCGGGCTGCGGATAATTATCTGCCAGGAGCCGGCAGAAGTCCATCATTGCCTCTTCGCGTTCGACAAAGGAGATTTCGGCTGGCCAGGCCCAAGCGACGGACAATGGCGTCTCGCCACGTCCGGTGGCGCCGTAGGCCTCCAGTTCGACATGCGCGACCTGGATGGAATGGATGGTCTCCGCGCCGAATTTCAGCGGCAGGCGCATCGTGACAGGAATGAAATCAAGCGTTATGGACATCTGGTAGGAAATGATATTACCTCAAATTTCTAGCCACCACTTATCAACATGATCGGCTGGCCTGGAGTTTTTCGTGGCTGTAGAGTTTTTCGACCGTCAAATGGAGGAAGACATGCTCCGTGCGTTTGGAATCCGGAATCGTGTATGTGAGTTCTTTTACCTGTCCACACCTCCTGATACAACGCCATTTCGGCTGATCGGCAGCAACACCGCCTTGTAGATGGTCCGACCAGCAAAATCGATGCACTCGAATTGCAGCTCCTGCTTGTCTCGATTGCGCCGTAGAAACAACCCTGGCGATAGGCGTGTGGTGTTTCCACGCATTGCTGCCAGCGGGTATTACGGCATTGGCGGATGGTAGTTGGAGAGCGTGAAAAAACTCCGGGCCTACCGTCTGCACTCTCCGAAACATCTGCTGAGTAGTATCACAGAAGCATTCCCGATCTTCCACCGTTTGCGGAGAGAGATTCGCCAATCGGCACCGCCGCGAATCACCATAAATGGGATGCAATTTGTACTATAGCCTAATTGGTGGTGACTATTCGGAAGCGGTGAGGCATAAATCACCGACAGTTCTTATCCTATTTCCAGTATGGTGTCTCTTAAATCTCTACTATTTCCATGCCCTTTTTGGGTATTTTGCCGTAAATGCTTCTGCACATAGTCACTATGCTTGGAAGCATTTGCGCCAAACGGCCTTGAAAATGCCTGCGGAACTCTTAACGGATTTATGAGGCACCATACTGGGTTGAAAAATAGGGCAATATCTAGCTATTGCAACACTGCTGTCCGGTGGTAAAAGACCAATTCCTACAATACACAACACACAAAACGGCAACGACTGGCGTTGCGCCTGTCCCCCTCCTCCTGGCAAGGGGCGCGGAATGTGTCAAGTCGCCCGGCCGGACCGCCAGTAGTTTTCCATTGGAAATCTGCCGGAGCAATAAAGGATGGTGGGTTGACCCCCCAACCACCCGCCCTTTCAAATTTAACGCGCGATGTGGAGGGTTGCAAGCCCGTTCCCGGATAATCATGAAAGTCATTCAGGGGACGGGAAAGCATGTGCTTTTCTGGGACGTGTCACTTCGTGCCGCGCCCCGGGACATGGCTGTGGCAGGGGCATAAAACCGGAGACTCGGAAAGTTTCCTCCCGTTGTTTTCTGGTGGTTGCGGAAATCGCGAAAGGTGTCGGTGGCTTTCCTGAAAAATAGTGGCTAGCAATGCTATTGCAAACATTCATCTCAGCAGAAAAAAACATGAGTTAAATTAAGGGAACAACGTCTTAAGTCGGTCTAGTTTTGAAGACTGGTCGTGGTAGCTTTTGCCGATTCGAGGATGCAGTGAACCACAGGAGGCATTTTA
Source organism: Victivallales bacterium (assembly GCA_017417585.1). Classification (GTDB taxonomy): domain Bacteria; phylum Verrucomicrobiota; class Lentisphaeria; order Oligosphaerales; family Oligosphaeraceae; genus RGIG1601. Next base: position 21,684 of record JAFPYX010000084.1, on the reverse strand, counting down.
TGCATAAACATTTGTATCTCGCCATGTTTATTACAATGGCAACGCTGACAACCGCACTGACTGCAGCGGAGATGGTACTTCTTCCCGGGGGAGAGTTCATCATGGGAGACGCAAAGCTTGGGGACGCCAAGCCGGTCAAGGTGAAACTCTCGCCGTTCTACATGGACAAGTATGAAGTCACACAACAGGAGTATGCGGAAATGACCGGAACCAATCCATCGAATTTCCGTGGCGGAAACCTTCCCGTCGAACGAATTCGTTGGAATGATGCGGCGCGCTACTGCAATCTCCGCAGCGAAAAAGAAGGCCTGACGCCCTGCTACAATCCGGTCACCTGGGAGTGCGACTTCAGCGCCGATGGCTATCGGCTGCCAACCGAGGCAGAATGGGAATATGCCTGCCGTGCCGGTTCCACCGGAGACTACCATTTCGAGGACGGTCCGCGCAAGCTTGCCGCCTACGCATGGTTCCGCACCAACTCCGACGAGACCACCCATCCGGTTGGCACGCGCAAGCCCAATGCTTTCGGGCTCTTCGACATGTACGGCAATGTCCTGGAGTGGTGCAACGATTTCTATGCGCCTGAACTCAAAGGCGGGACGAATCCCACAGGCCCTGCGTCTGGCGCCAAACGGGTACTGCGCGGCGGCTCGTGGCAGGACCGCCCGAAGAAAATCACCAATGCGCTGCGCATCGCCGACGATCCCGCGACGGCGGACATCTGCCAGGGATACGACACCTACGGCTTCCGCTGCGTCCGCCGTGCCCCGGCCGAAGCACGATAAGTTCCCGCCATGCTATTCCAGACCTGGGACTTTCTCGTCTTCTTCCTTGTGGTGCTGGCGCTTTATGCCGCGCTTCGCCGTACCCGCCTGAGGCTGGCGGTCTTGCTGGCCGCCTCCTACATCTTCTATGCATGGTGGTATCTGCGCTTCCTGGTCTTTCTGGGCATCGTAACCACGGCCGATTATCTTTTCGGGCGAGGAATCGCCGTCACCGAAGGTCGCCGAAAAAAAGTCCTGCTCTGGGGAAGCTGTCTGGTGAATCTATCCCTGCTGGGTGCCTTCAAATATCTCGGATTCCTCACGGAAAATCTCCAGAATCTGCTCGCACTGTGTCACATCCAGTGGGAGGCACCGGAGTTTGACTGGCTTCTGCCAGTGGGGCTTTCCTTCTTCACGTTCAAGTCGCTCTCCTACACCTGCGACGTCTATTTCGGAAAAATCCGATGCGAGAGGAACTTCTTTCTCTATGCGGCCTATGTAGCCTTCTTCCCGCAGCTGGTCGCCGGACCAATCGAACGGGCTTCCACGCTTCTCCCCCAGCTCCGCCACCGAATGCCGCTTTCCGGCGAAGACCTCGCCGCCGGTTTTTCGGTCTTCTTCACGGGGCTGTTCAAAAAGGCGGTCCTTGCCGACCTGCTTGCACTGTATGTGGATCGCATCTACGAGGATCCTACCGCCGCCGCAGGGGCGTCTCTGCTGACCGCCGCCATCGCATACTCATGGCAGATCTACTTCGACTTCGCGGGCTACAGCGACATGGCGCGCGGGGTCGCCCGCATGATGGGCTTCCGCACCATCCTGAATTTCGACAACCCATACGTCTCCGTCGATGTGCGAGACTTCTGGCGGCGCTGGCACATCAGCCTTTCGACGTGGTTCCGAGACTATGTCTATATCCCGCTGGGCGGCAGTCGAGTAGTCAAAATCCGGGTATGGTTCAATCTGATGGTGACCATGCTGGTCTCCGGGCTCTGGCACGGCGCGGCATGGACCTTCATCGCCTGGGGTGCCCTGAACGGGCTCGGCAGCATCGTCTCGGCCGTGTTCGACCGGAAAAACTGGTACCTGCGAATCCCAAAGTTGCTCAAGCAGATCGTGGTCTTCGTCTTCATCACCATCACCTGGATCTTCTTCCGCGCACCGAGTTTCGCCGATGCCTTCGCGGTGCTCAAAGGAATCGCCACCTGGAGCGAGGGCGACGAGCCATTCGTCCTCCCGCTCATCCCGCTTGTCCTGGTCGCAGTGGTCTGGCTCTACCAGCTTGTCTGGGCGTTGCGTTTGCGCCCGCTGCTGGAATGCCGTGCAGTCCGGATTGCCGCCTTTGCGGCAATGGCGGCGCTCTTCCTCTTCCTGGGGACCGGCGCGAACACGCAGTTCATCTACCAGCAGTTCTGAGCGGGAGGCGATGACCATGGGCAAACTCAAGAAAATCCCGACGACCTCGAACGGCACGGTGCTGTCACGGTGGGAACTCATCCTGACGCTTCTGGCTGTCGCGGTGCTCATCTGCCTGATCCTGCCAGCCTTGTACTGGCGTTGGGTGGACATCCGGATTGCAAAAAATTTCCGACTCTCCTACACCAGCCGAGACGACTATGAGCTGTATTCCCGCATCGTGGGTAAGCTCTGCGCCGACCACGACGCACTTTTCCTCGGCGACTCGGTGGTCTGGGGGATGTACGTCTCCAACGACCATACGCTGCCGGCGTTCATCAACCAGGAGCTGGGTCAGGATGCAGTCGCGAACATCGCGATCGACGGTCTTCATCCGGTGGCCATGGAGACGCTGATGCGGCACTATGGACGCTCGATTCGAGGCAAGAGGGTGTACCTCTACTGGAATCCCTTGTGGATGAACACCCCGCTCTACGACCTCTCCGGCGAAGGTGACTTCTCCATCAACCATCCGCGGCTTCTTCCGCAATTCCAGTGGTCCATCCGAAGCTACCAGGCGGAGTTTCAGGATCGCTGCAAGGCGGTCTTGGAACGGCAGGTGCCATTCTACGGCTGGCTCCACCATCTGCGGGTGGCGTGTTTCAACAACAAGGATTTCAAAAAGCATCTCGCCAGCCATCCGGAAGAAAATCCCCTCGCCCGGCTCCACCGCGAATTCGATCCCGTGGAAACCGACCACTTCGACAGCCGGTTCAACTGGGAGAGCAACGGCATCTCGGCACAGGACTGGCCATGGGTAGAGCCTGCGTCCTCGCGCCAGTGGCAAGCCTTCCTCGCCACCGCGAAGCTGCTCAAGGCGCACGGCAACGAGGTCGTTGCCGTGCTCGGCACCATCAACCCGCACCTCCTGACGGCTTCCAGCCTTGAACGGTACAACGCCTTGCGCAAAGACGTTGCGTCGGAACTTCAGCAGCTGGGCTATCGCTTTGTCCTGCTTCCGGAACTGCCGTCGGAGGAATATGCCGACGCAAGCCATCCGTTGGCGGACGGCTATCGGCGCCTCGCGGAAGTCTTGGTCTCGGAGTTCCAGACGGACACCACATCGCACTAATGCATCTTGCAGAGAACGAGGCATTTCTTGATTTAATCCATTCATAGGTACGAAACAACCATGAAATCTTGGAGCATTTTCATCGTTTTGATGGCGGCCTGCGTTTTGATGGCCGAAGAACTTCGGCTTACCAACAACCTGGTCGAGTTGCGAGTTGACAATGGTCGAGTGGAACTCTACGCGCCAGGCGCTCCATCGCCGGCTGCCGTTTTCACTCCCGCCTTTGCCGCCGGCGAAGTCAAGGCATTTGTGGTTGACCGCCGCGACCGGGCACGCAAAATCGTGCGACTTAGCACCCCGGACGCATCGCTGGCAATCGAACTGCCCGACAAAAAGCCGTACATCCGCCTGGCCTTGAACCGCAATGCCTCACCAGTCAAAGTGACAATGCCTTCGGGAGTCGAGGCGGTGGTCCTTCCCGACAACTTTGGCGAGGACGCACTGCTCCTTCCTGGTGCCGCCAGGTGTCTCCCAGCCTTTCTGCCAGGCTATCTGATGATGCTCAAAGACGGCTCCGCGCTGACCTGTCTGCCCATCAATGCGCATGACGACGCGATCCTGTCACAGGACCTCAACACCCTGACCGTTTCGCAGAAAAACACCGAGGACTACATTTTCGTGCTCAACGCAGGCCCCGACGCCTGGCACAAGACCACTGTTCCCGACCTGGGCACGCAACAGACCATCGCCGACTGGAAGGCGCCTTTCCCTGCGCTTTGGCAGGTCTCCTTCGCCGTCAGTCCGGGCTTTGTGCCGCTGGGCGACGGTCTGCGTTGCAACTGGAATATCGCCTCCCTGGACGAACAGGGAAAACTGACCCACGTCGCGCCACGCTTCATTGTCACCCAGCCGCAAAACTGCTACGGCTGGCTCGGCGGTTTCGAGGGGAACTGCCGCTATCCGGCGGTTCTCCACACGGACGGGGCCCTTGAGATTACCAACCCGCGCTTCCGAGACGGCTCCGCACAGCGCTATGACCAGAGCCAACCGCTCTACATCTACGCTTTCTACTCGACCGCATACGAGCAGCAGGTCCCGGCCAATTACATGGAACCCGCCATGCGGAACCAACGGCCCTTCGGCTCCACGAGCTTCGCGACTTCGCCGGCGACCTGCGATGTCACCGCGGATTTCGAGAAGATCTTCCGCCGCGAACAGGGTGCCGAAAAGCGCGAGGAGATTATCCAGATGCTCGCCGCAATGCAATGCTTCGTCGAGGGGATTCGCGCACGTCTGGAAAACGGTCGTGCCTGGGCCATGGATATGAATGTCTTCGTAGCCGAGACCATCCACAACAATCCTTCGCTTGCAGAAGCGGGCAGACAACTTGACACCATGCTGGGCAATTTCGAGCTGCGTTACCAAGCCGCCCTCCCGCGCATCCAGAGCACGGAAAAGGTCCAAGAACTTTCCGTCCAAGTGATTGCGCTCACCGAATCAAAACAGGACCCCGAGGAGATCGAGGAGCAGGCCAAGAAACTCGGCTCGGCAATCCGTACCATCGGCGGCGGGCAGGACAACCTGGTCGCGGAAATGCACCACTTCGCCAAATGCATCCGGCAGCATGCGATATATCATTACACGCTTGCGCAGACCTCCGCTGAGCACAAGTTCTGGAGCGAGGTTTACCGTCGCACAGAGGAAGTGCTCCAGGCGAACTTCGGACACGACGGCAAATAAAGGTACAAGGCAGGGGACTTGAGGCAGGGGCACGAGAGCAGTCGCTCCCGTAGAATTGTAGGGCCATACTCCTGTGAACGCACATGACTACGCTGGATTTTCAAGCAGCAGGGGTACGGGGGCGCCCCTCCCGTAGAATTGTAGGGCCATACTCCTGTGAACGCACATGACTACGCTGGATTTTCAAGCAGCAGGGGTACGGGGGCGGCCGCTCCCGTAGGATTTGTAGGGCAATACTCCCTGCGAGGTAAGTTTTGCGAGGCAATCCAAGTCAAGCATATTGTTTCCATTTATATTGTACCAGATGTCCACCTATTCCTTCCAGCCGCTCTGCCCCGCGTGGGTGATTGCGATGTGGTCCCTGATTTGCCTGGGGCTCATCCTCCATGCCTGGCGACGCCAGCGCGACGAAGTGCCGCCCCGCATCCGAGCCTGGCTCCTCGCGCTACGGCTTGTCGGACTGGCGTTCCTCACGATGCTGATGCTGCGCCCCTGGCGAGAGACCACAGTCCCCCAGCCAGGCGCCAGCCGCGTGGTCGTCCTGGCGGATGCCTCCGCCTCGATGTTCGACCATGCGGATGCCTTGGGTGACGACGGGAAACCGCTGCGCCGCTGGGACGCCGCTGTCGCCGTGCTTCCGGAAAGCCTCCCTTGGACCGCCGAGCGGCTACGCTTTGCCGCCCAGGGACTCCTTCCATGGCCGGTCGAGCCTGCCACTTCCTCCGCATTGCCCGGCGAGACCGCAATTGGAAATGCGCTGGACGAGGCGCTGGAGAGCCGCCGGCGCCCCGGGGCGTTGCCGCTGGCGGCCATCGTCCTGCTTACAGATGGTTGCGAGACTGCCCCGGACAGTTCGCTGATTGACGCCGCCAAACGCGCCAAGGCATTGCGAATTCCCGTCTCGACCTATGCGGTTGGAAGTCCAGCCACTCCTCCGAATGCCTCGGTGTCCTTCACAATGAGCCACATCGCGGTGTGCCAGGATGAGTCCTTTGCCCTTCCGGTTCGCGCGACCAGTGATTTTCCGACTCCGTTTCCAGCCCAGGTCACACTCTGCGACGGACAGGACAATCCATTGTCCACGCGGCAAATCTCCCTGTCGGCGGACACCCCCGTGGAACTTTCCTTCGAACTGACCGCCGCCGGCGAGCCAGGGGACCACGCCTACTCGGTTCGCTTAAGCGGGCAGCCCCCGCAGGATGGCAATCCGACGGACGACCGCGACGCGGTTGTCGTCCATGTCGAACCACCGCCACGCCATCGGCTGCTGTATCTGGCTGCCAATCCAGGTTGGGAATGGCGTTTCCTCCGCGAAGTCGCCGAAGGCGCAAACGATTTGGAACTCAGCGGCATTCTTCGCATTGGACGCGATGACGAATCGCACGGGCGCCTCCCGGCGGATTTCCGTCCCACGCGGCTGTTCCATCATTATCATCTTCATGACGGCGTTGCGTCGGATGCGGAAGACCGCGGCTTTCCAACGGAAGCCGCCGAATATTCCGACTATGATGCCGTCGTGCTGGAATGCGCGGCGGCGGCAGACTTCACGCCGGAGCAATGCGCCGCGCTGCTCGCCTTTGTGGAGCGCCATGGCGGCGGGCTGCTTTTGACCGGCAATCCGGAGCCGCTTCCGGAGGAATTGTCAAGGCTGATTCCCGTCCGGGATTTCGAGAGTCGGCAGGCGCATGTCCAGTCCTCTCTGATGGCCAACCGCGATTTCATTTTCGAGGCGGAAGCCACCAGTAGGCTGGGTGCGGGAAAAATCGTCATGCCGGTCCAGACGCGGTATCTGGTCGGCCATTCGCTCAAGCCTGCCGCACGGGTGGCCCTGCGGGACGACCGTGGCGACGCACTGCTGGTGGCGATGGGGAACTATGGCGCCGGGCGCATTGCCTGGCTGGGGCTGGAGGAAAGCTGGCGGTGGTGCCTGGCGGATTCCGAACTGGATGGCAAGGCAATCCACCGGGAATTCTGGGAGACGGTCCTTGCCTGGCTTGGCCAGAACCGCCAGCCGGTCCTGCGTCCGGAACTCCCCACGGATGAAGTCGCCGTCGGCAGGTCCACCCAACTCGGAATCTGGGTGACGGGACCGGACTTCCTTCCCGCGCCCGCCGCCCAGGTGCAGATGCGCGTCAACATGCCCGGCCAGGAGACGCGGCTGCTCGCGCTCTCGCCGTCTCCTGACGAAATCGGACTCTACCAGGTGGAGTTCTCGCCACCCGTGCCCGGCGCATACGCCGTCGAGTTCTCCGCGCTGGCGACTCCGGAAGCCGTGGCGGTCACCGCACAGGCGATGTTCCTGGCGAAGGACTTCAGTCGTGAGGCACAGGAGACCGCCGCCCAGCCGGAGCTGCTGGCGGACGTCGCACGCTTGACTGGCGGCGCCGTATTGCATTCGCCGGTGAATTGGGCGGAGTTGCCGCTTTCCCGGGAAATCCCCTTCGATGTCTCGCGTCAATATCTATTGGAGAACGCCGGAGTCGCATGCCTGATGGTCCTCGTCTGGTGCCTGGAATGGTGGCTCCGCAGACGGCACGGCCTCAAATAAAGGGTACAGGGTAATACAACCTGAATCCGTGAATTAGCGTAAAGCATGTAGCATCGGCGTCTCGCCGACGGAATATGTTGTGGTGCGGGCACCTGACTACGCTGGGTTTTCAAGCAGCAGGGGTACGGGGCGGCAGTTCCAATCGAATTGTAGAAGTGCAATTAAGCACCCTTTTGGGGAACACAGCATTCCTTTATTCCTTGGTCTGCTCCACGGGCGGCGCCTTGTGGCCGTTCTTCTCCTGCACGGCCGGCTTGCTGTCGTCGGAGCCGATTCCGGAATACCGGATCAGGCGTTTGCCGTCATAGAAGGTGATGTAGAGCATCAGCATGATCAGCAGAACCGCGAAGGTGTTGTAGATATAGGTGAGTGCCTTGGCCGGCATGCGCTTTCGTGTCAAGGCCTCGATGATGGCGAAGAGAATATGCCCGCCGTCGAGCACGGGCAACGGCAGGAGGTTCATGACCGCGAGCGAGAAGGTGATGAGGATGATGAAAGCGAAGCCGCCGCGGTATCCCTCGTCGCGCAGCTTGAACCAGAGCATCTGGAGGATGCCCAGCGGTCCGGACATGTGTTTTACGCCGATCTGTGCCTTCGGCGCGGAGCGGGGCTTGCCGGTCACCATGCTCGAAATGCGCGAGGTCAGCGGCGCAAAGAGCAGCCCGAGCGTCCGTCCGGTGTTGTTCATGATGCGGGTGAACTGCGTCCAGGGATCCACATGGGTCACGACCTTGGAAAGCGCATCGGAGAGCACCACCCCGACCATGTAGGTCGGCGGATCCATCGAAGTGTTGAGCTGCGGCGCGACCACCACCGAGGACTCCTTGCCATTGCGCGAATAATGGATGCGCACGGGATTTCCGCCGCATTGCCGAATGGCCTGTTGGAAAGAGCGCATGTCCAGCACCGTGGTCACCTCTCCGGCGGGCTGGCCCTCGTCGTTGAGCATCTCGACGGCAAGGAACTGGTCCCCGTAGCGCAGTCCCGCCTGCGCGGCAGGGGAGTCCGGAAGCACCTCGCTGGCCAGTACGTGGAGCGAAATCCCCACGTCATTCAGGGTGATTTCCTCTCCCTCTGGAATCTCAAGACTCAGCAGATGCGCTTTGCCCTGGCGCGAGACCTCCACGGGAACTGTCTGGCCTGCATACTCCGGCAGGAGCGCAGTGAGCTGCCGTGCGCCCACGACATTTCTGCCGCCCCAGGTGAGCAGCAGGTCATTCTCTTCCAGTCCTGCATGGGCGGCAGAGGAGTCCGTTGCGATTTTGCCGACCTGGAGGGGATTGAGCGCCGCGAAGAAGGGAAAGCCAAGCCCCTCCATGCCCGCGTTGGGCAGGGGCGAATAGGTGAAGTCCATCCGTTTTCCGTCCCGCACGATGGCCAGGGTGATGTTTTCAGCATTGCTATAGACGTATTCCTGCTGGAATTCGGAAACTCCGCCGGTGAAGGGCTTGCCATTTACCGCCACGATTCGGTCGCCCGCGCGTAACCCCGCGTCGAATTCGGGATTGCGTTTGGGTTCGATGGAGATTTCGCGTTCCTGACCGTCTGCGTCCACCACGGAGAGCTGGACCGTATCCTCCACAGGGGCGTCTGGATACAATGCATTCCAGGCATAGCAGAGGTCGCCCCAGCGGTCGACGGTCTCTCCCAGGTATTCCGGCACGGGCTTGCCATTCACCGCCACAATACGATCGCCCTGCTTCAACGGCTCGACGTATTCCGGCAAATAGGCCGGAACCTCCGCCACCACCACGGAATTCGCAGTGGCGGGTTCCCAGAGCCCTGCGCCCCACATGATTGTCGCCAACACAAAACCGAAGAGGATGTTGAAGAACGGCCCTGCAAAGGCGGTGAGCATCCGTGCCTTGGGCGAGGCGTGCGGCAACGGCTTGTCGTCGCTGGTCTTCGGCTCGTCCGTGGGATCGAGCTGCGGCAGTGAAACAAACCCCCCGAAGGGCAGCCAGCCAACTTGGTATTCCACGCCTTTGTATTTAAAGCCCCACAGCTTCGGCCCCATTCCGATCGAGAACTTCTCCACGTGCAACCCCTGCCACAACGCCACAATCATGTGGCCAAATTCATGAATGCCAACGCAGAAGCCGAAGAAGAAAACAATGAAGATGATCTTCAGGATAATTGAAAAAACCTCTAACATGTTTATAATAAGAAAATTATTATGTTATTCAATGAATCGGCCCGCCAGAGCGGGCATTGAATTCGTGTTTCCCAACTTTCTTTAGATTTTCATGAACCGCAGTTTCCAGATGTTCAGGAGCGCCTCGAAGAAGATGCGGCGGCTCATCTTGGACTTTCCCCGCTTGCGGTCCACGAAAAGGATGGGGACCTCCTTGATGCGGAGGCCTTTGCGGAAGGCGCGGTATTTCATCTCCACCTGGAACGAGTATCCCCGAGAGATGACTTTGCCCAGCCCGATGGCTTTCAGCGCCGTCTTGCTCCAGAGGTTGAAGCCGCCGGTGAGGTCTCGGATGGGACATCCCAGAATCACGCGTGAGTACATAGACCCGCCCTTTGAGATGAAGTTTCTCAGGAATCCCCAGCCCTCCACCGCGCCGCCAGGGATGTTGCGCGAGCCGATGACCACATCGTGGTCTGCCGCCTGTTTCAGAAGTTCCGGGACGTATCTGGGGTCGTGGGAGTAGTCCGCGTCCATCTCAAGGAAATGGTCGAAGCCGCGGCTTATCCCCCAGTCGAAGCCCGCGAGATACGCGGAGGCCAGGCCGCTCTTGCGGGCGCGCGTCATCACCGAGACCTTGCCTGGAAACTGCGCTGAGAGGCGGTGCGCGACGCCCGCCGTGCCGTCCGGCGAGCCATCATCCACCACCAGCACGCTGACCTCCGGGGCCGCGTTAAACAGCGCCGGCAGCAGCACCGGGAGATTTTCTGCCTCGTTGTAGGTGGGGATGATGACCAGCGGCTTCATTGTCAAACCAGATGCAGGCTCGTGCTGCAAAAAAAAAAGCGACGCACCCTCTAATATATCCTTGATTTCATACGTTGTTCCCCTTGAGGCGTTATTAACCTGCAACCGGGGACAGCCCCGGTTTGAACAGCGGGCTCTCCCCTCGGGCGACTGCCCCGATTCACCTGGTTAACAAGTGGGGACTCTTCTTGGAACGTCACAAAGAGTGTGGACTGTTTTTTTCCATTCCAATAGAGGAACAAAGTCTATTGACAAGCCAGGAAGACTGTTCCCATGACCAGGGCAATAGATTTTAACATTCGTCAAATAGCACCGCCGAAGAGGGGGGTATTTGACGAATTGCGAATCTAAGCTAAATGGCAGCAGCCTTCGGGAGGGATGTCCATTAATATTTGAGATGGTGCCCCGTCTCGCCCTTTGTGACTGCTATACTCTTACTCTCAGCTGTAAAACCGCGCATGCATCATCACGGCAAGTCGCTTCCGTCAGGATACCAGCGCGCGTTGCTTTCGATGAAATTGTTGTTGAACGGCGCCTTCTGGTAGGGGTTGTTGGAGGTGGTGTAATTCTGCGCACTGGGGACACCGCAATTGGTCTTGATGGTGACGACATGGCCGTCTGAGAAACCGAGGTTCGCACTGTCGGCGTGTCTGCCATCCAGAGTGCCGTTGTAGTTTCCGGGGTAGAAACGGTTCAAGACCATATAGCCGCGAATCTGGTTGGCGTTGGGGCTGATGAAGAAATTGTCGCCGAGGAGGTAGTAGTTGGATGGACGGCGGATTTGGTCAATGCGGCTTTCGATGCGCTTGTTGTTCTCGGCCAGCCCGTAATGAATATAGGGCAGGCGGTAGTCCCAATATACTCCTTCCTTGATAAGCGTGACGCTGATGGTAGGCTCGGCCTCTTTGAGTGCGGGGCACTTCATGATCCGGGGGGTGATTCCGCCTTCACGCCAAAGCAGTCCAGGCCAGCGGAGTGTTTTGTCGTATTCGGCCACTCCTTCCATGACGAGCATGTAATCGACGGGCGGCATGATGCCGTCGTTGGCATCGGCGTACATCATGATGTTCAGTGCAAGCTGCTTCATGTTGTTGATGCAAGACGTCGTACGAGCTTTCTCACGTGCCTTGGAAAGCGCCGGCAATAGCATGGAAGCCAGAATGGCGATGATTGCAATCACGACCAGAAGTTCGATTAGGGTAAAACGAAAATTACGCATCTTGTTGCCTCCTCTGGTTAACCTAGAAACCGGCCTGTTAAACTTGTTTAGCAAATCGAGAAATGGCTTAACTATAGTCCCTATTGGCAAGATTTTCCAATGGCGGTTGGAAAAATTGCCGGGAACACAAAAAGAATTATATCATTGGCTTGCCTGCCGGCCTTGCAGGAGGCGAGTTTGCCCTAGCGTTCCTGCCAGGTTCGCAGAGGACAGGCGTGCAAGGCATCATCACAACGCATGTTGTCGGCGAGGTCTGACGCTACACATTTTACGCAAATTCATGGATTCAAGGTTATATTAAAATCATTGTCTGGTATCCATGCGACAGGGAGTTTTGCCCAAACTCGTGGTCTTCGTATTTATTTGAAGCATTTGGTCATGACCATCCGTGAACTAGCCAAAGCTCTGAACTTGTCAACTGCCACAGTGTCTCTGGCGCTGTCCGGTGAAGGTGAGCGGTACAATCTGTCATCCAAGACGGTGGCGCGGGTTCAGGAGTTTGCCAGGCAGTCTGGATATGTTCCGAATCGTCTGGCAATCAAGTTATTCGGCAAGAAGGCAGACCAGACCATTGGGATCCTGTTTTTGCAGGGAAGTTCGGATGACCGGACGCTTCCCGTGCTGAACGAGGTCATGTGTTATCTGGAGGAAAACGACCGTGAGTTCCAAGTTTACAGTTGCCACGATTTCTACCTGAAGCCCTCGGCCTACGCCGCCACGTTGCGCTATATGCGTGGCATGGGAATCAAAAAAATCGTGATCGTCGGCATGGTCAACCAGAACTACCCCATGGATCCGGCGCTTTACGAAGGGCTGGAAATCTATGCCATGGACTTTGACGAGAGGGGCATAGGCATTCCTCCATTCTTTCGGTGCGTCGGCTTATGCAATCGGCAGGAATTCCACACCTGGTTGGTGCAGACGGTGATTGCCCAGGGCCACGGACCGATTTTGACCCAGGCGACGATTCGCTATTACGTCGATGACTGGACAGACGACTATGGTGTATGCGTGAAAGATCCCAAGGACTTGCAGGTGGACCTCTTCGCATACGGACGGAAACTCTCCGAACTCGCGGTGGAACTATTCCGGCAGGGACGTTGCCGTTCCTTCCTGAGCCACACCGACCGCATTGCAACAGGGATGATCGCCGGTCTTCTGGAAGCCGGTCTTCGGGTTCCCGAAGATGTCCAGGTGATTGGCTACAATGATTCCGAATATGCGGGATATACGGCGGTGCCTCTCACGTCGGTGCGCTCTCCCGCCAAGCGTCATACGATCCAGGCGCTGGAACACCTGGTCAAGAAGACGCCGCTGCCACAGGTGCTTTTCTCCCCCTTGGAACTGGTTCAGCGGAAAAGCAGCTATCCTCTGGGAAAATAATGGCGAAAGCGTTTCCCATACGTGGCGGTCAATAGTCTACGAGGACTTCCGTGAGTGCTTTGATGAATTGTGCGAGTTCATCGAGCGTGGTGCGGTTGGAGAAGCTGGTGCCCGGTCACGGCAAAAAGGCTGCTACATGCGCCATGGCAAGTGCGCCAATTCCACTGTGACAGGTTATATTTTCACTCCGTTTGACACCATTCTACTTGAGGGGTCGAATGATCGACAATCGCCTTTTATACGCTGTTTCCGCATTGCTCATCACTCTTGCATCTTCGTGTGTCACCACTCTCCCGCGACGAATCGTCTGCCTGGGGGACAGCCTGACCGCCTGCGGCGGCGAAGGCGGACGCTATTCGGACATGCTTCAGAAGTCGCTGCCCGGATATGAAATCATCAACAGCGGCATTGGCGGAGACACCCTTGGCGGCGGGCTGGCACGGTTGAAGGCGGATGTCCTCGACTGGCAGCCCGGATGTGTCATCGTGGAACTCGGCGCAAATGACTACTGGCAACGCCGACGGAGTCTGCAAGAGCTCCAGAAAGACTATGAGGAAATCGTGTCACGATGCCGCCAGGTCGGTGCGAAGGTGCTGATCATCAGCTGCTTCGGGAATGACAAGCTGCCGGGCGGCGTCAGTCTCCGATGGGACCAGGCCGGGCTGTCGCTGGAGGAATATGCCGCGGGGCTGGCAATCATCGAGCGGGAATTGTGTGAAAAATATCACTGCGGGTATGTGCCGGACATGCAGTGCGGCATCGTCCCGAAGGGCAACCAGGAGCAGTGGAGCGACAGCAACCACCCGAATGCCGCCGGCAACCGCATTGTCGCGGATACCATCCTGGCCGAGTTGCAGAGACTCCTATAACAATCCGCAGGGAAGGCGTTTCTGCGCCAACGGCAATGACGTCACCGTGACTTGAGGGACTCGGCGTCCCACGTCTGGCAATGTTCCCGTAGTATTTCCCGCTCGCGCTCAGGTAGAAACTGCCCGAAGCGGTGATAGATGTCCATGAAGCAGGAAATGTCCTCCACGACATTCTGCCTGCCATTGGCGAAAGTCACGAAGGTCGTCCCCTCCGACCATTTGGAGGAAAATTTCCGATGATTGCCGGGTGCGTCCAGCAGCAGGGGGATATGCTCCAGGTCCAGGGACCAGTCCAAGGAACCGTATGCGACATAGCGGTATGGCTCTCCGGTGGCAGGGCAGTGCCGGAATTCCACCGGATCAAAGTCTAGAAATTCCAGCTCTTCGCTCTGAAGCAGAGGCTCCAGCGTATCCGGCAGAAGCATTTTGTCACCGCTGCCATCATCACCATACAGCATCAAAGCCATGCCGATATTTATCATCCGGATTCGACAGCCGGTGCACTGTGTCTTCACCACCATCCAACGGCGGTTTTGCTCCTCTCCATAGAAAAAAGTGCCTATGGCAAGCAGCCCAACCGCCAGCAGAATCCACCAGAAGATCGTACTTGGCTTTCGATGAAGGTCTTTTATGCTGAACATCATAGAATGCACGGGGTGATTTTTTCCAGCGGAATGGGCAGGGTGCGCTTCAGCTCCAGCGACTCGATCGCGCGCTGCGCAAGATACGTGGAGCGGAAGCCTGCGAGTTCGTCGCAGGGCGACGGCAGGTCCTCCTGTATGGCACGCACGAAGCCGTCGAGCATGGCCCGATGGCCCTTGTCTGGCATCAGCGGCGTGGCATTCTCCTGGAGCTTGGCGTTGGTGCTGCCTGCGACATTGGCGAGGTACTTCGCCTGGAATGCATCGAAGCCCTGCCCCTTTTCGGGGAAGGGATCGTGCTGGGGCGCAAAGAACTCGGGGGCGTTCTTCGGCATGCCGTAGTAGTTGTTCTCCACAAAATGGAGCGAGCGGAAGAGCGCGGCGTTGTCGGTGACCTCGTAGAGTTCCTTGGGGAAGTCGAAGGTGCCGGAGCAGGAGAAGTCCAGCGTCATGCTGGCTCCTCGGTCGAAGCGCAGGTGGATGCCGTGGGAGAGCCGCGAGGAGCCCCAGGCGGTGATCTCGCAGGGCAGCTGCGGTGCGAAGAACCAGCACGCCAAGTCCAGCCAATGCACGCTCTCGCCGATGATTTCGCCCCCGCCGGAGAGCGGGTCCAGATGCCCCAGTCCGTAGGAAGAACTCTCGTCCTGGATACGGATCACCATGTGCGGGAGGTTTTCCTCCGGCAATGGCTCTCGCACGGTCTCCACATAGCGCCAGGGGTTGTGCTGCGGATTCGCGGCGTGGTCCAGCCATTTCCTGCGCAGAGACTGCATGGCGGGGGACATCCGGCGGTTCAGGTCCACGCAGAGCTTGACCCCGGCCCGACGGACCGCCCGGATGATGCGGTAGGCTTCTTCGTTCACCATCGCCATCGGCTTCTCGCAGAAGATGTGCTTGCCCGCCTTCGCGGCGGCCTCGATAATCGGCAGATGGACCTCGTGCGTCGTGGCGATCTTGATGAAATCCACTTCCGGGTCGTCGAGGACCTCCTGCAAATCGCTCGTGCAGCGCGGCACGGCAAAATGCTCTGCGGCTCGCCGTGCATTGTCCGAATTCACATCGCAGACCCACTTCAGGTTTACATCTGGATGGGCGGTGAGGTTTACCAGATCCTGGTTCCACGCGAATTTCCCGCAGCCAATCTGCGCGGCAGTCAAAATGTTACTCTTAGGCATTTTGCGACTCCCTGAAGACATCATGGACATCCGGCACTAATTAAAATATAAATAAAAACTTTATTTAAAACAAGTTATTACTAATTTAATTGGCGGCTCCGCTGCTTGGTCGAAAAGCAACATGCTTAACATAGCACAAAGTGTCAGGATTTATGCATGATCAGCCGATTTTCCCTGTTTGCCCTGCATCATGGTCTTCAAACCGGTCCTGTCATCCCGAGGGCCGTTCGTTCTTCACGAAGGAAGTCTGTCATTCCGAGGGCCGCTCGCTCTTCAAGAAGGAATTCTGTGATCCCGAGGGCGGTTTGTTCTTCACGAAGGAAGTCTGTCATCCCGAGTTGAGGCTGACCTGTCTTCCGAGGGAGATTATAGTATATGCTGCTGCTGTCCAGTAGGGCAATTGTGAATGCGGGTGAATCCCCAGAAAATCATGGGAAAAACTAGATTCCCGATAAATCCATCCATGGTGGTTTGACAAGGTTTCCTTCCGCCTGGATGGTATGGATAGGGGCGGTGGACGGGGGTGGCGGGTGAATCCCCTATAGGATAAGGACATGCCGAGATGCCGTCCTGATTTCCTTTTTGTGGGGTCCTTGCCGAGCCGCCGCCTAGTGTGCCGTCTCATAAATTCGTTAAGAGTCCCGTGGGCATTTTTGAGGCAGTTTGGCGCCAATGCGACCAAGCATAGTGACCATATGCGGAAGCATTTACGGCAAAATGCCCAAAAGGGCGCGGAAATGAAAAGAATTGCAGCGACACCACATTTGATTCCCTTTTTGATGACTTTGGGCAGGCTGTCGCCAAGCCTGTCATTCCCTCTGTCCAGCCATTCAAGTCGGCTGGTTCTAACCCGCAAAGCCACTTCGGTGAACTGTGCTGCCCCGCCAATCAAGTCTGCAGGATTGTTTTTCATCGGACAGCATAACATACGGAGATTCACAATGACGCGGCGGTTTCCAAACGAGATGCCGGGGCTTTATGCACGTTGCAAATTACGCCTGAAACCCTGTTCGTTCCTGACATGCTTCGACAAATTCTGACAATTTTCGCGGCGCTGTTATGTATCACAGTTCTTCTGGCCGGAGCGAACCGCATCGGCGAGAACTTCTACCGCTCCGATGCCTTCTTTCCCATTTTGGACCAGGGGAGCTTCGACTTGTCTGGCGAACTTTCAAACTCGGCGGAATACTACGGCGGACCGCGAGAATGCGGCTTCACCCTGATCGGATTCGCCACCCTGTGTCCCGAAGTGCAACCGGAGAGCATCGACCGGAGGAAATTCTGATGGCGCTGGTTTTCGACATCGAAAAATTCGCGGTCCACGACGGCCCCGGCATCCGCACGGTGGTCTTCCTGAAGGGCTGTCCGCTGCGCTGCCGATGGTGCCACAACCCGGAGTCGCACTCCTTTGAACCGGAGCTCTTCTTCGATGCCGAGAAATGCACGCAGTGCCGCCGATGCGCAACTGTCTGCCCACAGGGCTGCCATGTATTCGGGGAGGACGGCCACCATGTCAACCGCGATGGGTGCCAGCACTGCGGACGATGCGCGGAAGAATGCCCCGTCGGCGCACTGGAAATCGCCGGAAAGCCGATGACGGTTCCACAGGTCATGGAGGTAGTCCTGGCGGACAAGGTATTCTACGACCACTCCGGCGGCGGACTCACCGTCTCCGGTGGGGAGCCCCTCGCGCACTTCGACTTCACTCGCGAATTGCTCGCGGCATCGCGTCAGGCCGGAATAAACACCTGCGTGGAGACCAGCGGCTTCGCCCCCTGGGAACAGATTGAACAACTGCTTCCCCTCGTGGACTTGTGGCTCTGGGATGTCAAGGCGCCGCCGGAACTCCATGAGACGCTGGTCGGAGTCCCCTGTGATGGGATACTGGAGAATCTTCGGCGACTCGACGCGGCAGGCGCACCAACGGTATTGCGGTGCCCGCTCATTCCCGGCGTGAACGATTCCGACGCGGCACTGCGCCATATCTCATGTCTCGCCAGTTCCCTTCGCCATCTGCAGCGCATGGATCTGCAGCCCTACCACCCGCTGGGCGAGGGGAAGAACGCCAGACTTGGCAGAAAGGAATACTTCCAGGCACCCTTTGTTTCCGAGGAAACCAAGGCGCACTGGCGGGAGGTTCTTAACATCCCGCATTGAAGTGCGGGGAATACTATACCTTCCGCCACTTTATCCTTGCGGAAAGTCATATATCCTTTCTAAAAGTCATAATTCCGACAAGTTCTTACCGCCGTCCGGCAAGAATAGCAAGCCTGCAAACATGCGAAACCATGAGGGCAGGCCCAAAGGAATGGCATGGCGACAACCGTCCCTCAAGACGCTCTCAAAAGGGGGCTCCCCGGGGCATCTCCGCATGGCCTTATCCATAGTGGGTACACCCGCCGCCCCCGGCCTCCACCCCTATTACAATCCCTTCTGAAGACCGCCATGTCAAGCCCCGGTGGATGCTTTCCCCCGCAATCTAGTTTTTTCCATGATTTTCGGATGACTCCCCCTGTGCCTCAAGTGTTTTTACCGGACAGCAGTGATTCCCGTTGTTATTGATGGTTTCTTCGAGTTTTTGCAAGCCCGCGAGGATTTCCTGCCAGGCTGGGCGAACGCCGTAGAGCATTTCCCGCATCTGGGTATAGTCATCGGCAAGCGGCTTCATGCTGTGTTCGGGTGGCATGAGCCTGATGTCCCCTAGATGCGCCAAATCGTATCTTGCCCAGGCCCGTGGATAGAACTTGCGTTTGAAGTCCACGACTTTGCGGAGAAGCTCTGTGTCTGCCATGGCGTTTTGGCAAACCGCCGTGGACGACATCTTGAACAAGTCGTAGTAGTGCCGCGAGAAACGGGAGGGAACAGTCAGTTTTTCAGGACGGAAATGCTCCTGATGCAAAATCGTCACCTTTTCCCAGAAGGTGCGTTCCGCAAGGATGGTCGGGACATCAAAGGCCTGAATGCCTAGTTCCGGCAAGGCCTCTCCCACGTATGGCATGACAGGAAAGGCGTGGTGTGGAACCCAGGCGGCCAACGGGCCAATCTCTAGTTTGACACGCGGAAGGATGTAGCTGTCGCTGTCATCGTGGGGATATTCGATCCAGATGATATGACCGTCTTCTGCATCGGCCCTGACGTGGCATTCCCCGTCAAAGACAGATGCAATTTGTTCCTTCAGCGTGGTGCTGATGTAGCCAGCCGATTCCTCCTGCATGCGCTTGTTGAACTTGTCCTGCTGCGCGTTGCTTCTTTCCTTCATCGGATCGTCCTGCGTCACTTCCCTCCAATCCAGAATCAAGTCGATGTCTTCGGAGAAGCGCTCAATCAGGTGGAACACCTTGGAAAGAGAGGTTCCGCCTTTGAAGCGAAGGAGCCTCCGGAGACGCTGGTCGCCAAAGATGCGGGAAAGCACCCAGCATACCCAGAAGTCCTTTTCAATCAATGAATTAAGAATGCCAAGTTTTGCCGAGGCATCCTCGAACATGATTCTTCTTTGGTCGGGGCTAAGATGGATTATTCGATGCATGGTTCTCCTCCTGTGTGCTTATCGAGCGTATGGTTTCATGTATCCATCCACTGGCGTTGCAGGTGTCGGCGGCTATTTTCGCCCAAAGAGAATGCGAATAAAAAACGTGCAACGTGTGAATGACCTCTTCGTTGACATGCTCTTTGCCAAGGGCCTTCAGTGCTTGGACAACCATGGTGCTTTCAGGCAGCCGGAAGACCAACTCGTGAAGTGATGTATGACGGAATTCTATGGCTCGCTTTCCAATGATGTATTTCCGTGAGGGACCATTGGAAAGAAATATCAGTTGACCAGGGATTTGCGTGGAAAGACCGAGAATGTTCAACGCCGTATTGCCGGACGGGTGGATGCGCCAGCTGAATTTGCGGGCAAGCGCCGATGCAACGCTGTAGAGATCAGGGGCGGCCGGCGAAGCAAGGAGTTCGTTCCAACGCGGACGTTCGTAAATGCCGGGGATGATGCGACGGATAATCCCCTCCTTTACAAGGGAAGATAGTGCCACATCCACCTCGTACCTTTGGAAATCCCGCAGGAAATCCTTTGCCGAAAAGACGTACCCTGCCTCCTGGCGCCTGATCTTGAATTGGATTTTATCTTTTACAGATTTCATATTTTTTTTGCCTAGAAATTTTAGAAAAATATATATTATTTTCTAAAAAATTCAAGTCGATTTCAGAAAAAATCCAGATATCGGATGGAAACGCCGGAAACCAAAGCACTCCCAAGCGATTGCCTGTCAGTCGCAGATCGTTTTATGGTGCAGGAACTCTTGGGCGGAGATGCCGTTCACGCCATCACAGTGCCAGCAGGTAGTCTTTCAGAATACTGGTGGCCCAAATGCGGAAACGGGTGGCACGCAGTGAATTTACTCGATAACCAACGGCGATGATGACATCCAGATTGAAAAAGGGCTGAACTCGTGAGATTAGTCGTGAACCTTCCCGTTGAACTTGAGATTTCATCAGGTTCTGGCAAGCAGGTCCCTTAAAACAAAAAAGACCGAAAGCAAAACGCTTCCGGCCTTTTCGAGAGCACCAAACGATGTATAATATTCTATTCTACCGCAGTATTTCCAGGTAACGCTCCAGCCGCTGGTTCAGGTAGGTGGCAAAGAGCATGGCCATTGCATCTCGTTTCTTGCCGGAATGCCAGGCATCGAATGCCGCATAATACTTGGCACGGTCGGAGAACTTGATGTCGATGGGCGGGAAACCAGCTTTCATCAATTCCAGATTGACCAACAGACGGCCTGTCCGCCCGTTGCCGTCGATGAAGGGATGAATGCCCTCGAACTCGATATGGAAGCGAGCCAGACGTGACACCAGATTTTCTCCGGAAGAAAGATATTCCTGCAGGAGCTGCTCCATTTTAGGCTGGATGAGATAGGGCTGAACGGGCTCGTGCAAGGCGCCGACAATGCGCACGGGCACACGCCGATAGACTCCACGGTCCTCCGGCTTGTCGGAAAGCACCAGATAGTGAATCTGGCGGATGAGACTTTCCGTCAATGGAGCCGGATTGCTGACCTGCTCGCAGATGAAGTCAAATGCCTGCCGATGACCCACGGCCTCCAGATGGTCCTTCAGCGGCTTGGCGCCCACGGTCAAGCCTTTCAGGACCAGGCTAGTTTCCTGCAACGTCAGAGTATTCCCCTCGATGGCATTTGAATTGTACGTGTATTCAATGACAAACTCCTCCCGCAGACGTTCCAATTCCCCCTGCGTCAAAGGACGACAGGTGTCCAGCTGGTGTTTCTTGGTCTCAATATCCTTCAACAGAGCCGTGAGCGTGCGCTTGGAGCGCATGTCTTCGGGTTTGGGAGTGTCATCCGGAATTTGCCAGCTGTGATTGACCATCGTCGCACCGGTGATGCGCCCTGAGCTGCATAGCAGCCGGACGCGTCGTTCGGAAATCTTCCATTGCCTTGCGGCTTCTTCAATTGTCATCATCGTGAATCCTTATATCGGAATGAAATTTGTAATCGGTATAATATAATTTACCAATCGGAATGTTTCAACTGCAATTCCACAAGTTTGCCGGAGGCGCTGGGTCTCCAGACGGTCCAGGCGGTCGTTCACCGCATAGCCACGCAGCAGGTAGTTTTTCAGAATACTAGTGGCCCATTGGCGAAACCTGACTCCCAGAATGGAATTGACGCGATATCCAACGGAAATGATGGCATCCAGGTTGTAGCAGGAAATCGTCCGAGAGACTTCCCGATTGCCCTCGAATCGAACTAGGAAGAAATCCTTCCTAGTTGCATCTTCTTGCAATTCAAGACAATCATAGATGTTTTTCAAGTGCAGACGCATATTTCTAATCGTACATTCAAACAACTGTGCCATCTGGCTCTGCGTGAGCCAAACCGTCTCGTTTTCGAGGCGGACCTCCAGCCGGATGGTCTCGTCCGG
>JAFPYX010000083.1 GCA_017417585.1 Victivallales bacterium | reverse complement strand
GTGGGAGAACCGCAGCGCGATGCCCGTTCCCGCGAAAGGACGCTGTGCGATGACCTGCTCGAAGTCATCGGATGCGAGGGAGTACGCCAACTTCCTCGTCTGGGCGGAGCGGGCGTTCAAGGCCGAGGCTTTCACTTCGCTCCCCCGATGGGACGAGGTGAGCGGCTGGCGCGGGATGCTGGTCGCCGTCTGCGACTACGAAGCGTCGTACACCGCGCCGAATCCGCCCATTTGGGACGAAGGCTACCCCGTCTGGTGGCGATTAACCAATGTGCGTCTGCTTGACGAGCCGATCCCATGCCGTGGCAATGTCGGGATGTGGCGTCTGCCGGAAGATGTAAGACAACGAATGAAGGAGGTCCTATCGTGAAAGGTGCAATCATCTATTTTTCCAATACAGGCAACACGAAACTCGCCTGTGAGAGGATAAAAGGGAAAATACGGAACGCCGAGATTGATCTTTTCAATATGAGGGACGGATACCCGGAACTGTCCGATTACGGATTCGTCGGCTTTGCCACCTATGCAAGTGAGTTCAAGGTTGCCAGATTCGTGGCGGATTACATGGACGGTTTTCCGGAAGTCCATGGCAAGCCGGCTTTCATTTTCACGACCTACGGCAGGGACAATGGCTCATCGGGCATGGTTCTTGCAAGACTAGCGAAGCGCAAAGGCTTTCGAATCGTTGCGGAGCATGCGCTGAACACACCCGAGAATTACCCGCCTGTCATCCGAATGGAACACGGCCATGTTGAGAACCCGACGGATGCGCAGGTCGCGGCATTTGATGCCTTTATTGATGAACTGTCCGGGATTTCATCCAAGTTGTCCAATGGAGAGGAGGTTTCTGAAATCAAGGTGACCTCAAGGCTGAGATATGCGTTCATAAGGATTCTGACAAGTCGCTGGTTGATGCAAAAACTGATGGGGAACAAGAATGTCGACACCGACTTGTGCGTCAAGTGCGGAAAATGTGTCCGGGCCTGCCCATATGGAGCTGTTTCCATGAAGGAGTATCCCGAATTCGTTGAAGCCAAATGCCATGGGTGCTTCGCCTGCTACAACAACTGCCCAAGAAAGGCCATCTTCACCAAAAAATACAACAAGTTTGCCAATTATCCCGGACCATTGCCAGCAGTGGTGGAGAAATTAACAGTTCATTGACATGGCAAAATAAACGAATGCCCGACCGCACGTACATAGCCATTGACCTCAAGTCGTTCTACGCCTCGGTGGAGTGCGCGGACAGGCGGCTTGACCCTCTGGCGACCAACCTGGTGGTGGCGGACGAGAGCAGGACGGAGAAGACCATCTGCGTGGCGGTCTCGCCGTCACTGAAGTCCTACGGGATTCCGGGGCGGGCGCGGCTGTTCGAGGTGGTGCAGAAGGTGCGGGAGGCGAACGCGTTTCGCCAGCGGAACGCGCCGAACCGCCGCTTCACGGGCAAATCCAGCAACGCCTCCGAACTCAACGCGAATCCCTCGCTTGAAATCGGATATATAGTGGCACGCCCAAGAATGGCACGCTATATGGATGTGAGTTCGCAGATATTCGGCATCTACATGCGGCATGTCTCGCCGGACGACATCCACGTCTATTCCATCGACGAGGTGTTCATCGACGCCACGCAGTACCTTCGGATGTATAACCTCACGGCGCGGGAATTCACCATCCGCCTCATCCGCGACGTGCTCAAGGAGACGGGCATCACGGCCACGGCAGGCATCGGCACGAACCTCTACCTCTGCAAAATCGCGATGGACATAGTGGCGAAGCACATCCCTGCGGACAGGGACGGCGTCCGCATCGCGGAGCTGGACGAGCGGTCCTACCGGCAGCAGCTCTGGACGCACCGCCCGCTGACGGACTTCTGGCGCATCGGGCACGGCATCGCCGCGAGGCTGGAGGAGCACGGGATGCGGACGATGGGCGATGTGGCGCGGGCGTCCCTGCGGAACGAGGACATGCTCTATCGGCTGTTCGGCGTGAACGCGGAGCTTGTCATCGACCACGCCTGGGGCTGGGAGCCCTGCACGATTGCCGCCATCAAGTCCTACCAGCCCGACACCCGCAGCATCAGCCAGGGGCAGGTGCTCCAGGAACCCTACGACTTCGCCAAGGGGCGGCTGGTTGCCAAGGAGATGGCCGACTCCCTGTCGCTTTAGCTGGTGGAGCAGCCGATAGTC
>JAFPYX010000082.1 GCA_017417585.1 Victivallales bacterium | reverse complement strand
GGATCCTCGATGGAGGAATTCACCATCGTCTGCCCCGCCAGATGCACCGCCGCATCAAACTGCTCTTTTCTGCAAAGCGGCAGGAACTCCGCATCGTGCACGTCCATGACGATCAGACGTGCCTCCTCCGGCAGATTCTCCCTTCGTCCTGTCGAGAGATTGTCCACGGAAACAGGCTCATCTCCGTTTGCCAAAAGCCTCCGCACAAGGTGCGAGCCGATAAAGCCTGCACCGCCTGTAATCAATACCTTCATAGCATTTCCATCCTCATCGTTTCAAAATCGCAAGGATTGCCGACGCAATCTCCTTTGTCTTCGCGGTGCCGCCCAAATCCGGCGTCAGCACCTTTTGCTCCGTCAAAAGCGTCTCAATGGCCGCCAGCACCTTGGCGCCCCAATCCTCGCGTCCAAAAAAGTCCAGCATCTGGCTCACGCTCCAGATGGCGGCAAGCGGATTCGCGAGTCCCTTGCCTGCAATATCCGGCGCGCTTCCATGGATCGGCTCAAACATCGACGGGTACTTTCTTTCCGGGTTGAGGTTCGCGCCCGCTGCCAGTCCCATACCGCCGGCGATGGCCGCCCCCAGATCCGTCAGGATATCCCCGAAGAGATTGCTGGTCACGACGATCTGGAACCGCCTCGGCTCCTTCACGAAAAACATGCTTGCTGCGTCCACCATCAACGAGCTTGTCCTGACCTCCGGATATTCCTGCCCGATCTCCCGAAAGATCTCATCCCAAAAGACCATCGAATAGCCCAGCGCATTGCCCTTGCTCACGCTGGTGAGCGTCTTCCCCTCTTTCTTCGCAAGCTCATAGGCATAGCGGATCACGCGCTCACAGCCTTTGCGGGAAAACACCCCTGTCTGCAGCGCCACTTCCTGCGCAGTGCCCGGATAAAGCCTTGCGCCGACGTTCGCGTACTCACCCTCGCTGTTCTCCCGGACCACGACCATATCGATATCCTCACGGGGAACATCCCGCAGGGGGCAAGGCGCACCGCGCAGAAGCTTCACAGGGCGCAGATTGATATACTCATCGAAACCGCGGCGGATCTTCAACAGCAGCCCGCTCAGGGACACGTGGTCGGGAACCCCGGGGTAGCCGACGGCACCGAGATAGATGGCATCGAATTCCTTCAGCTTGTCCATGCCATCCTCATCCATCATCTTCCCATGCTTCAGATAATATTCGCAGCTCCACGGAAGTTCGTTGTATTCCAACGACATGCCACTGATTCCGGCAATATGGTCGAGAAGGCGACGCCCTTCCCGTATCACATCGACACCGATTCCATCGCCCGGTATCAAATCAATTTTGAAGATCTTCATTGCAAAGTCTCCACTGGAGCACGGAAATGATCCCGACTCTCTTAAAAAAAGCGCTAAGGCCAAACACCAGAACTATTTGTCCTCGGGGCCTCACTTTTCCCCTGGAATGAAGGTGATTCCGGCGATGTCGCAGTAGGCCTGGAGCAGTGGACGGATGTCGCCGTAGGCGACGATGTAGTGCTGGCCCAGGACATTGGCCAGGAAGTCATCCGCCGGGAAGTCGAATTTGACCTCGATGGAGGGCAACTGCGGGGCGGGCGGCGCCCAGCCGGCCTCCTCCCAGGTCTCCGGCCGCACGGCGGTGCCGTGGGCGACATGAAGGACCAGCTCGCCGCCGACCTGCGCCAGACGCGAAATGGTGACTTCGCCGGTCTTGACCTTCGAGACATTCAGGAGCCCCTCGCCGAAGCAGCCGAAGGCGTTCGGCATCACGGTGATCTTGCCGTCCACGGCGCAGCCAGGGACGTAGTCGGGCACGCCCATGAGCGCGGAGCCGCTGGTGAACTCGTAGAACTCCATGTAGGCCGGCGTTTTGCCAGTCAGGGATTTGACGATGAGCTGGGTGACGGTGCCATAGGAGTCATTCTCCGGCGTGGTGGGGAGGTCCACCAGGTCGTGCAGAAGCGTCATCGCGCCCGCCGGCGCGAATTTGAGCAGCTTCTTGACGCCATCGACATCGCAGAAGGAGAATGCGTCGTAGCCACGTTCCTCGATTTTGCGCTTGAAAGCAAGGGCGAGTCGCACGGAGTTCTCCACGGTGCCAGCCTGCGGTTCACGAAGGAACTCCCACTCCTGCCGGATGTGCGCCGCCGCCGCGTCAATCTCGGCGGCCGGGATTTCCTTGACCAGCGCCTCGATTTCCAGCAGGTCGAAGTGCTCGATTTCGGTGCCGACGACGCGCTTGAGAAGATTCCCGTCGTAGAGAGTTCCGAAGAGCCGCATGTCGCGGTAGCCGTTCATGCCGATGAAGGCGTGACGCATCCAAGCAGCGGTGATGGCGGCTTTGAGGTAGGTGGCCGCCTCGTCATAGCGCGGTGCGCTGTCCTTGAAATTGACCAGATACTTGAAAGTGCAGCCATGTTCGGCGAGGGCGGCGCGCAGGGCTGTGGTGCCAGCCTGGTCGGCAGTGGTCACGAAGTGCCCGTTGGCACGCCAGCCGCTCAGCCCCCAGAGCAGAATGGGCTTGTGGCGGAACTGCTCGACGATTTTCATGACCGCCCAGGAGGGAATCCAGCCTGCCACGCAGAGCACCAGCGCATCGAAATCCGCCTGGGCAAGTTCATCGATGGCGCGCTGAGCCTGCAGGCCGTCCGGGTCGTCGCTGACCGGAGCGGTCTCGATCACGGCCAGGCCACGTTTCCGCAGCTCCTCCGCCGCCTGATGGCAACGGTCGTCAATGAACTCGCGTGGGGTGTTGACTTCACCGAAACCGACGAAGCCGATCTGAGGCGCGGAGGATTTCTTCAGCATGTTGTCTCCTTAGAAGGTTGGCAGAAGCAGGTTGTTCAAATTGCAGTAGCGCTGATACGCCGCGTCGTAGGCATCGGCGTTCTCGCCGGGAACGATGGTGCTACGGGTGCGCACCATCGCACGGGCGCCCTCGGCAGGGGTCTGGAAATCGCCATAGGCGACGCGGGCGAGGATGGCGGCCCCCAATGCAGTTGCCTCCTCGCAAGCGGTGACGGTCATCGGCGTGTGAAGCACGTCCGCCATGATCTGCAGCCACAGCGGACTCTTGGCGGCACCGCCCAAAGCACGAACTTCGGCAATGGGACTGCCCATTGCACGCAGAACCTCGATATTGTCTCGTAGCAGATATGCCACGGACTCCAGAATGGCACGTGCCCAATGCGCACGCTTATGCGCCAATGTGACGCCGTAGGCGACGCCACGCGCGTTCGGATTGCAGACGGGAGAAACCGCGCCCGCGCAATGGGGCAGAAGCACCAGACCATCGCTACCTGGAGGAACAAGGGAAGCATCTTGCGTAAGCTCATCGTAGTTGCGCCCTCCTGCAAACTCGTCGCGGAAATGCTTGAGGAGCATTCCGGCAGTGGGAGCCCAGGGCAGCAGAACATAGCTTCCTTTAGCAAAACCCAGGTAGGTGCTGATGCGGCGGTCTTCATCGTAGATGGGTTTGGGAAAGGACGCGCAGAGTGCCAACGAGCAGCCCGTGGTCTCGGAGATGACACCTTCCTCCGTGCAACCCGTACCGAGATTGCCGCAGACGTGGTCGATGGGACCGCAGGTCACCACGGTTCCTGGCAGGAGCGGGCTGTCATTGGCAATGCAGATTCCAGCGGGCTCGCCAGGCTCCTTGAGTTCGGGCAGTTGGTCTTCTGTGATGTCGAGGAAATCCAGGATGGCGCGGTCGTATTCGCCCGTACGGATGTCGAAGTAGAGCGAAGATGGCATCAGTCCGCGGCAGGTCACATATTTGCCGCAAAGTCGCGCGATGATGAAGTCCTCCACCATCAGGAAATGCGCAGCCTTCGCGAAGACCTCCGGGTCGTGGTTGCGCAGCCAGAGGATTTTGGCGGCGGGCCAGCAAGGGAGCATCTCCGTCTGACCGGACATCCGGAAGAGCGCCTCGTCCCCGAAGCGTTCCCGAAAGGCGGCTGCCTCTTCGTTGGCGCGGTTGTCCAGCCAGACGATGGCCTTGCGCAGAGGGCGGCCGTCGGCCCCGACCACAATCAGCGTCTCGGCCTGGCCAGTGACGCCCACGGCGGAAATCGCCTGTGGCGGCCTGTCGGCCTTTGACAAGGCCTCCGCGATGGCGCTCTTGGCGGCCTCCCAATAGTGTTCGGCATCCAGCTCGACAAAGTCGGGCCTAGGCGTCTCCAACGTGTATTCGGTCAGGCCGACACCGAGGGCGGTGCCGTCTGCGTCAAAGAGCACCGCCTTGATGCCAGTGGTGCCGAGGTCAATGCCGAGAGAGCAGGAACACATTGGAAATGTGAAACGGGAATAGTTTTAGTCGAAGTAGGCGTTGAGGCGTTCGACGGCGATGTCGGCGAGCATGAAGCCGCCGTCGGAGCCGACGGTGCCGTTGATGATCATCCCGCCGTAGCCGGCGTAGCGTTCCGCCGCAGGGGATGGCAGATAGCCCGCGCCAATGCCGCCGGAGAGCTGCACGATGAAGGTCTGGCGGGCTTTCGTGCGGGCCTTGATGATCTGCCCGAAGAGCAGATAGAGTTCCCAGGGACAGTTGACCATCGCGATGTCGCCGATGCGGAGTGTCTGCATCGGATAGCTGTAGGTGGGATGCTCGTTCTGGCTTTCATAGCGTTCGAGGACCGCTTGCTCGTTCTTGATGAGCACGAAGTGCATCAGCTTGTCGTCGTAGGGGCCAGGGCGTCCGGGAATCTTCTCGTGCTCGTGGGTGACGCGCGCGAAGTCGTCGAAGGCCTCCTGCTCGCCCTGGATGGCCAGTAGCCGCGCCAGTTCCTTCTTGGAGGCGAGGTACTGCTGGTAGGAGACACGCCGCAACGGGAGAGTGCAGGTGGCGCAGTCGTGCCGGAAGACGGGGTCGAAGTCGATCTTGCCTTCCGTCTGCGGGAAGGCCTCCTTCACGGCCTTCAGGACACGGTTGGCGAGCACGGGCACGCCGTCCTCATGCCAGAAATCCGGCTCGGTCTTGTAGGCGCGGGTCAAGTCGCGGGGGGACTGGCATCCGGCGGCGGAAATCTGGCAGAGGGTGTGGAACTCTGGCCCGAACTCGTCTTTGAGCAATTCGCGGGAGGCGCCCATGTAGTCACTGGAGACGACATAAGTGGCCTCCATCACCTGGCTGGGACAGGCGATGTTGAGAATCATTCCGGTTGGCTTCTTCTCCGAGTCAAAGGTGAAGAGCATCTCGACGCCGGAGTCCTCGCCGGCCTCCATCCCGATGAAATCGGTGCGGGTGGTGTCGCCGTACATCTCGGCGGTGCCGTCGGCGAAGACGGGACGGCGGCAGTGGCCGATGCGGGCGTTGCCGAAGGCGCGGGCGACTCCGCCGGGGGCGCGGTTCGTCCAGGCGGTCTTCACGGCCTCCAGGACGCGCGGAAGCAGGAACTCCAGGAACTCGTCGCCAGTGAGGGTGCCCTCCGGGGGCGTCTCCCAGCCATCGTTGATGCGTTTCACGGTCTTGAAGGCCCCGGGCGCACTATGGGTGTGGATCGCGTTGCAGAAGATGCTCTCCTCGCGGATTTCCGGAATGGCGGAATGTACCATCGGGCGCAACAACTCCTGCGTATGGCCAATGGAGGTCAGATCCAGCGAAACCATCACGGCCTGCTGGTCGCCTTTCTGAAGCACCAGCGCCGTGGCCTTCAAACGCGAGTGGATGCCCGTGGCGATGCGCTGGTAATATTGTCCATAGAGGGGAATGATACGACCATCCGGCGTGATATCCGCCTCGGCCCAGCCGATGAGGAATTTATCCATGAATAAGGTTAGAGGTTAGAGGTCTGAGGTTAAAGGTTAAAGGTTGAAGGTTAAAGGTTAAAGGTTAGAGGTCTGAAGTCTCAGGTCCCAGGACTCAGGTCTCAGGTCCCAGTCATCAAGTTTCAGGTCCCAGGTCTTGCTACTCCTCGCAACTGGCGCGGATGACTTCCAGCCCGTATTCCTTCAGTTGGCTGGCCGTGGAAGGGGCGAGTTTGCTGTCGGTCACCAGCAGGTCGATGTCGCTGAAGTCGGCAAACTTGACGAAGGCCCTCAAGGCGAATTTCTCGCTTGCGGTGACCACGGCGACATGGGAGGCGATCTTTACCGATTCGTGTTCGAGGTTGGAAACGGAGAGGTCAGAGGTGAAGAAACCCCGCTCGGTGTCAGCGGCATCACAGCCAGTGACCAACCATTCGACATGGTATTCACGGAGATTCTTCTCCGCGACGGGGCCCATCAGGTCCATCTGGTCGTTACGCAGTTCGCCCCCGAGCAGGATGACCTTGCATTGCCCCGTGGAATCATTGCGGTTGTTTCCGCAGAAGAGCGTCGAGGCGATGGCCAGCGAGTTGGTGACGACGGTCACGGGGGAGGTGCAGTGCGATGCCAGATAACGCGCGAAGGCCAGCGTCGTGCGACCACCGCTCAGGAAGAGCGTCTCCATGGGAAAGATCCGGTGGTAGAGTGCTTCCGCGATATTGGCACGCACCACGGCAGAGGCCTCCGTCTCGGCGTCCTCCGAAGACTTCTGCAATTTGTCATAGAGTATCACCTGTCCACAGGAGACGATGACGCCCTCGTGGTCGGAGAGCGACTTCAAGTCCCGACGCACCGTCATCTCGGTGACACCAAAACGACTGGCCAGCGACTTGATGCTCTGGTCGCTGGTGCGAAGCAGCGCAAGAATTTGCTTTTGACGGGAATTCATCGACTAACGTTTCTGCTGGAGAGTGAAATGGACATCGTCCGCCTTTTCCTCGGGCGTGTATTTACGCAAGGTGTTGATGGTCTCGCCGTTGTTCCACTTGCGGTCTTCCGCCAAGGGGCCGGTGGTGCCCATCACGGTGACATTGAGCTGGCGATGGCGGGCGCGGACATGGTCCCAGTCCACAAAATAGACATGGGCGAACTCGCCGCCGTCCAGCACGCCGTCCTTGATGGTCATGGTTTCGCTACGCCCGAAGAAGACGGAACGCAGATGGCCGTCGGTGTTCATGCTGGTGAAGTCGCCAGGTTCGTTGACGCTACGGCCGTATTGGGTGTGGATGGGGCCAGGGTGGCGGTATTGGTGTTCCTCGGCGAAGTCGGGAATCATCTTTCGCATGATGTCCAGCAGGTCATGCTGAAGGAACTCGATGTCGAAGGAATCGATGTCGTGGGAGCACTCCTGAATCATCACGGAGCAGGTGGTGTGGTGCGAGGCGATGCAGACGGTGCCGTTCAGGATGCCGGAGGCCTTCACAATCTCGTTGACCTCCTTGGTGACGTCGTGGAAGGTCGGAATCCAGCCACGGGACTGAAGTTCGAGTTCTTTCTGGTAAACTTTGAATTCCATTCGGTTTCTCCTTAACTGTTGTTGTTGGCGGTTCAAATGAACAAATAACTACTGCTGGCCGCGGGCGTCCCAGGCGCGGCGCACGGCGGAAATCATCTCGTCCACCATCGCGGCGCGGTCGGCAGCCTTGGCGACGCCTGAGGAAGAACCCGTGGCGTCCGCACCGGCGAAGATGGTGTCATAGACATCCTGGCCATTTGCGATGCCAGCCGCCGTCAGGACAAGCACCTCGGGCGCCACTTCGTGGACCGCATTCATGGCGGCGGCGACATACTCGGGACCGACGCACACGCCCGACGCAATCAACTCCGAGGGCTCAGCGACGATGATGTCTGGCTTCAGCATGGCGATCTGGCGGGCCTCCGCCAGCGACGAGGCGCAGACGATGGTGGTCAGCCCCACCTCCTCTGCACGCTTCATGGTCTCCTGAAGCACCTCGAACGAAAGTGGTTTCTCGCAGTGGTTGAGCATCACGCCCTCCGCGCCAACCGCCACCAGAGACTCCGGCAGGATGTCCGCCAAGCCACGACCTGGACGCAGGGGATCCATGTGCGGGGCGAAGACGTGAATGCGGCGGGTGGCCGCCTTGACGCGGGCGATCTCCACCACCGGCGTGGTGAAAATGATGTCCACGCCGTATTTTTCGGCGGCGGCGTCGGCCGCCAGCGCCAGGTCAATGACCTCTTGGCCATACAAATAAGACTTGGGACCGATCTCGAAGAAGGGCGCTTTGATGGCGTTTCGCGGATTCATGGACGGTTTTGGCTGAATAAAACGGAAAATGGAAGCCGGTTTTGTTATAATCTAACATGAAAAAATTATTTTTCCACAAATTTTCGTATTATATTAAAATTGGCAATCGCCAATGATGTTTCCTTCATGACCAGACGGTATATTTTATGATTACCCCACAAGCCCTCCAAGCCGCTCGTGACACCTACCAGATTGAGGCGGCATGCATCCGCGAGATGCTCGAATACTTTGACGACGCAGCCTTCTCCCGCGCCGTGGAACTGCTGTCGGCCGCGCCCCGCATCGGAGCAACCGGCTGCGGGCACTCTGGCATCCTCTGCCAGCACTTCGCCCACCTGATGTGCTGCATCGAACGCCCCGCGCGGTTCATCTCGCCGGCGGAGGCCATCCACGGCGCCACGGGCTTTCTCCAGCCTGGGGACGTGATGGTGATGGCCTCGCGCGGCGGCAAGACCAAGGAACTCTTCCCGATCGCGGACATCTGCCGCCAACGTAATGTGCCCATCATCACCATCACGGAGAATCTGGAATCGCCGTTGGCGAAAGCATCGGCAGTGGTGCTGAAGCAGCATGTCAACCGCGAAACCGACAAATGGAACGCGCAGGGCACCACCAGCACCACCTCGCTGGCGGTGATCTTCCACGCGCTTCAGGCGGCGCTCATCGAAATGACCGGCTTCCAGGCGGGACAGTTCGCCGTCATCCACCCTGGCGGTGCCGTGGGCGAACGGCTGAACGCAAAATAGCCCGCGCAAAAGTTTCCCACAATGTCTTCCGGCACTTTCAGCAAGCCTTCCGTGCGCTCAGCGCTGGCGCTTTTCGTCCCGCTGTTGCTCATATACTGCCTCAGTTACTTCCAGCGCACTGGCATACCTGGTACCATCTTCACCCAACTCCAGACCGACGCCGGGCTGGACGCGGTGCAGATATCCATCATCAGTTCATCTTATATCTGGGTCTATGCACTATCGCAAATCTTCATCGGGCTGCTGGTGGACAAATACGGCGGCGTCCGCGTTGTCCTCGTCGGCGGGGTGCTGCTGGTAGTGGGCAGCGTGCTTTTCCCCTTGGCGAAGACTCCGGCCGTAATGTATTTTGGGCGGGTGTTGACCGGCTTGGGTGCGGGAACGATCTTCCTAAGCACGCTGAAGGTTCTCGACCTCTGGTTTGATCGCAAGCACTACGCCACGGCATTGGGCATTATCTATTTTTCCGCCTATTCTGGCGGAATTTTCGCCACGACGCCCTTCGCCTGGCTCTGCAAGCATTTTGCCTGGCGCAATATCTTGCTAATCATCGCCCTGGCGACATTCGTGGCATACGTCTGCGTGGCGCTCTTCGCCGCCCGCCATAAACTGCCGCCGCCCGCCAAGGCACCGCTCTCGTTGCGGCCGCTGCTGAAGCTCGTCAAAAATCGTAAC
The DNA here is from genome assembly GCA_017417585.1 of Victivallales bacterium. GTDB lineage: Bacteria > Verrucomicrobiota > Lentisphaeria > Oligosphaerales > Oligosphaeraceae > RGIG1601. Next base: position 20,062 of record JAFPYX010000082.1, on the reverse strand, counting down.
ACTTGGAAGGTTTCCTTCGCCAGCAATGTGGTCTTTGCCAACTACTTCGTCCTACAGACCATCTTCGGGATGAAGTTTCTGCAGGACTTCTGCGGACTCTCCGCCACGGCGGCCTCGTTGGTCATCCTTGCCATGACGGTGACCAGCACCATCTGCGCATCGTGTCTCGGCCTGGTCTGCCGACTCTTCGACAACCGACGACGGCCCCCGCTGATCCTCACCGCCACTCTCAATCTCCTCGTGATTTTGTTCCTGATGGCCGCCATCGCCCTGCATTTCCCCCCGTGGTGCTTCGCCACCGGATATGTCCTGTGCGCCTTCTCCTCATGCTTCAACGGCAATGGCGTGATGATGATTCAGGAACTCAATTCCAGAGACATGGCGGCCTTGGCTCCTGCCTTCACCAACATGGTCGCCTATCTGCTGGTGACAGCACTAACTATCCCCCTTGGCGTATGTTTGGAGGCCTTCCCGCATTACATCGGTCCCAGCGGCGGAGAGGTCTATGCGCCGGCCGCCTACATGACCGTCTTCGGCATCATGGCAGGCCTGGCGGCGCTCAGCCTGGTCGTCGCATGGATGCTTCCGGAGACCCACGGAAAATATCTGGAAGAAAAATAGCCATGTGAGATGAACTGACGCACCCAAATTCGGCGACTGCCCCAGCAAATGCGCCATAAGGTATTACCTTAACCGAAATTCCATCCGTTTTTCAGGAAAAAAACATGACCAACCCTACCATGAAAAAGACTGCCGTAAAGAAAGCCCCTGCCACCGCCGCGCCCTACGGGCATGGCGACTTGACCTGGTTCACCCACGACCGCTTCGGGATGTTCATCCACTGGGGGCTCTACTCCATGCCAGCGCGACACGAGTGGATCCGCAACTATGAATCCATCACCGACGAGGACTATCAGATCTACTTCGACCTCTTCAACCCCGACCTCTTCGACCCCAAGGCCTGGGCCAAGACCGCCCGCGAGGCTGGAATGAAATACTTCGTGATCACCACCAAGCACCACGAGGGCTTCTGCCTCTGGGACACCAAGTACACCGACTACAAGATCACCAACACCCCCTTCGGACGAGACGCACTCCGCGAGGTCGTGGACGCCTTCCGCGCCGAAGGAATCCGCGTCGGATTCTACTATTCCCTCATCGACTGGCACCATCCCGACTTCACCGTGGACGATGTCCACCCCCTCGCCCGCCACGACCGCGAAAAGCTCAACAAGGGCCGGGACATGAAGCGCTACGCCAAATACATGCGCGACCAGGTCACCGAACTGCTGACCAACTACGGCAAAATCGACATCATGTGGTTCGACTTCTCCTACCCCTGGCGGGACAAGAAGCCCGAGGAGCTCAAGTGGAGCCGGAACAACCCCGAAAGGCACTCCTGGGACGGCAAGGGACGCGACGAATGGGAGTCCGACAAGCTCGTCCGCCTGGTCCGCAAGCTCCAGCCGAAGATCGTCATCGACAACCGCGTGGACATTCCCGAGGCCGGCGACATCATCACCCCCGAGCAATACACGCCGGACGCCCCCCTGACCCACGCCGACGGAACGCCCGCCGCCTGGGAGGGCTGCCAGACCTTCTCCGGCTCCTGGGGCTATTACCGTGACGAGCTCTGCTGGAAGACCACCAAGCAGTGCATCGACATGCTCATCAACCACGTCTCCCGCGGTGGGAACCTCATCATGAACGTGGGACCCACCTCCCGCGGTTACTTCGACGGACGCGCGATGGAGCGTCTCGAAGGCTACGCTAAGTGGATGAAATACAACTCCCGCTCCATCTACGGCTGCGGTCCGGCCCCCAAGGGCTTCGTCGAGCCGGTGGACTCCCGGTACACCTACAATCCCGAGACCAACCGCCTCTACCTGCACCTGCAGAACTGGCCCTTCAAGCACATCCAGCTGCCCGGCCTCGCCGGAAAGGTTCGCTACACCCAGTTCCTCCACGACGGCTCGGAGCTGCGCTTCCGCGAATCCGGAGACGGCAAGGCCGTCCACGCCGCCCTCAACGCGACCTCGCCGAAAGGCGCCGTCACCATCGAGCTGCCTGTTCAGCAGCCGGACGTGGAGGTGCCCGTCATCGAGATCTTCCTGAAATAGCTTGTCGTCAAAGGGGGATGGGCGTGGCTATTTGCCCACGCGCCCATCCCCTTTTTTTTATCGCTTATATCGCTTGTATCCCCTTGCCCGTCCGGCAAAGGAGCGAAGGCCAGGGAACCCGTCGGCTCAGTATTCGCCTTTCCTGACGGCCTCGGCGGCCTCCTTCTGGATTTCGGGGTCGAAGGAGAGGATGGGGTCGACCTGCTTGCCCTGGATGCGCCGCTCGATATAGTTCCTGGTGATTCGGCTCACCAGCGGCACCAGCGCGACGACACCGATGAGGTTGGGAATGAGCATCAGCCCGTTGAAGGTATCGGAGATGTCCCAGGCCAGCGAGGAGGTCAGGACCGCCCCGGAGACAATCAGCAGGCAGAAGAAGACACGGTAGTATTTCACGGCCTTGAGCCCGAAAAGGTATTCCACGACCTTGCTGCCATAGTGCGACCAGCCCAGCACGGTCGTGAAGGCGAAGAGGAACATCGCGATGGCCACGAACCAGCCGCCGCCCACGCCGAATACGCTGGAGAAGGACTGCGCCACCAGCACGGGTCGTTGGTGCCTTCGGCCATCATGCCGGTTTTCAAGTCGATGGCGCCGCTGGTCAGCACCACCAGCGCGGTCATCGTGCAGACCACCATCGTGTCCGCGAAGACCTCGAAGATTCCCCACACGCCTTGCTTCACGGGTTCCTTGACGTTGGAGTTGGAGTGGACCATCACGGAGGAGCCAAGCCCCGCCTCGTTGGAGAAGACGCCGCGCTTGCAGCCCTGCTTGATGACGGTCGCGATCGCGGTTCCGGCGGCGCCGCCGGCCACGGCCTTGACGCCGAAGGCGAACTTGAAGATGGCCGCGATGGCGGCCGGCAGCATGGAGAGGTGGCAGAAGCAGATGACCAGCGCCCCGATGATGTAGAGCAGCGCCATGAAGGGCACCGCGCGCTCCGCCACGGAGGCCACGCGCTTGAGGCCGCCGAGGATGACGCAGAAGCCGATGGCCACCAGCACCAGCCCGATGACCAGCGCCACCAGCGTCACCTGCGAATCGCCGCTGCCCCATAGCACGGGTGCCTGGACATTCGCGAAGAAGGCGGACTCGATGTTCTTGACGATCTTGTTGACCTGCCCCATGTTGCCGATGCCGAAGGAGGCCAGGATGGCCGAGAAGGCGAAGAAGATGCTCAGGACCTTGCCAAGTGTCTTGCAGCCCTTGTAGCCGCCCAGTCCCTCGCTCAGATAGTACATCGGTCCGCCACTCCACTCCTGCTCGCGGTTGCGGCGGCGGTAGTAGATGCCCAGGACGTTCTCGGAGTAGTTGGTCATCATCCCCAGGAAGGCCGCGACCCACATCCAGAAGACCGCGCCAGGACCGCCCATCGCAATGGCCGCCGCGACGCCGGCGATGTTGCCGGTGCCGATGGTGGCGGCCAGCGCCGTGCAAAGCGCCTGGAACTGCGAGATGGCGCTCCTGTCGGTCTTGTCATGGGAATGCTTGGAGAAGAGCTGGAGGAAAGTCTGCTGGCACCAGTGGCGCAAATGGGAGACCTGGAAGCACCTCGTGGCAATGGTCGTGAGCAAGCCTGTGCCCAGCAGCAGCACCAGACCGCTCCACCCCCAGATGAAGTCGTTGATGACGCCATTGAACTCCGCTAATTTATTAAGAAACTGCTCCATGGTGTTTGCTTGGATGATGACATTGCCTGACAACGAAAAAGAGCCGCCAGCCTCAGGCGGAGGCTAACGGCTCTGGAGAAAAGGTCATTTGCAGGATTTGCACTCTTTCCTTTTGCCTGAGAGATTCGGCATTGCCCTGCGGCATCGCCTTGCACCTTCGGCACTCCCGCTTGGCGGGAGATTCTCCAGAGTTCCCTCGACCAGCAGACTGCCTGCAGGCTTCAACGGGAGTTTTCTGCCGGAAACCGGCAGACGCATAATGTAATGTCTTTCCGCAGTTTTTCAAAACAACCAGCAGATCTTGCGAGATTTCCCCACTTGTGACCGTCAACGGTAGAAACTCGTTTGCTTCTTAGGCGCAAGTGGAAGAAATGGCTCTATAGTATGGCATCCGTTTTTTCCAGTGCCATTTTGCCTCCGCACAAAATACTCATGACACATCGCCTTTTCTCCCTTCTCCTGAGCTTTTGCATTCTTTCGCTTGCAGCCGACAACTTGCGTTTCGACTTCCCAGCCGATGCGGCGACCGGCGGCGTGAAAATCCAGCGCCCCGTGCGGATGATAGACCGCGCCGATGGCTTGGTGGCCGAAGTCGAGGGCGATGCCAAAAGCGCATTTTATCAAATGGATCAGGAGTGGTCCTTGGCCTCCCTGCGCCAAATCGAGTTCTTCGCCATGGCGCAGCAACCCGGATTCTTCCGCTTCTGCGGACAGCTCCGCCACGAGGACGGCACAAAGGAGTCGTTCTATCTCAGCCCGCAGATGGCAGTTCCCGACGGCGAATTTCGCCCGCTGGTGTTTGAATTGCCACAATTTATTGATAATAATACAGTTATGACAAACTGGGAACTGCGATGGTATGGGGCGCCAGGCGTGGTCGGCCTCGCCTCGCTGGAGGTCTGCGAAGAAACGAACCTGATTCCAGGCGCCTCGCGCCTGCCCGCCGGCAAGGCGATTGCATTGAATGCCCTCAAGCCGCACGCAAAGTATCTGCTGAAGTGGCAGGACGGTACTTCGCCCGGACTGGACATCCATTTCTATGACAACAAGTTGCAGGAGTTCCCAGACACGGCGGTTCATTTTGCGGCCGGCGAGCGTGAATTGCGTTTCACCACGCCTGAGATGCTCATCCAGGCGCAACTCACCCTGGGGGCAGCGGGCGACGGCCATCCCGTCCTCATGTTGGAGGACTATCACTTCCCCTTTGCGCCATACGGTCGCTGGCGTGGCCAGTGGATCTGGTCCCGTCCGATGGACACCGGTCCCTACAAGGCATTGGTATGGTTCCAGCGGGATTTCGAGCTACCCGAAAACATCGAATACGCCGCAATCGCCTGGCTGGCAGACGACAATGCGGAGTGGTTCATCAACGGGGAAAGCGTGGGAAGCTCGATCATCTGGAATACGCCGGAACAGCGTGAAATCACGGCATTCCTGCACCCAGGTCACAACCGCATCACCGTGCGCGCCTGGAACGGCACGCAGGCCGCCGGCCTGGCTGGAGATGTCTTCGTGAAGGCCAACGGGCAGGAATTCCGCTTCGACACCGACGAGCAGTGGACCTGCACCGAGGCGGCAAGCCATACCCTCGGAAATACCCCCATCGACCAGCCCGTGGTGGTCTATGGCGCACCGGAGACCACTGCGCCCTGGTTCCGCAACATCAACTACCGCTACGCAGGTTCCAAGGGCAGGCTCAAGCTGCTGGAGGGAACACCCGGAGAAATGCGCGTCCTCGTCGAAAACGCCCCGCCCCATCCGGGCCGCGAACTGCGCTTCACGCTGGAGTCTCCTGACGGAACTTCAAGGGATGTGCGGCTCTGCGTGACGCCAGACATGGGCGAATGGCAGGCCGGCCAGGAGGTCGTCGTCCACTATCCGATTCCCTATATGGAAGAAGGTCAGGCAAAGCTGCGCCTTTCGGATGAATATGTGGAAATCGACGGTTCGCCCGCCGTGGCGGAATTCACCGTGCCCCACCGCGAGCCGCCAGCCTTGCAGCAGGCCCGACTGGAAATCAACGGCCGCCCCGCGCTGGTTTTGGGCGGAGTGCGCCACGATCCGACCTTCTGGCACTGCATCGCCACCGACCGCACGAAACGCTACTACGAACTCCAGATCGCCGCCGACCACGGCCTCAAGAACTTCCGCGTCGAGGCGGACTTCCTCGATTTCTGGAAGGCCGAGGACGAATATGACTTCGCAGTGCTGGACAACAATCTCGCGCAGGTGCTGACCGTCTGCCCCGACGCCATCTTCTGCATCCACACCTACGCACACATGCCAGACTGGTGGCTGGCAGCCAATCCCGACGAGACCAGCGCGCACGGTGACGGCGGACCGCGAAAAATCGACCGTGAAAAACAGTCCCTCGCCTCGAAAAAATGGCTGACGGACGCCGAAGTCGCCATCCGACGCCTCGTGGAGCACCTCAAGACCAAGCCCTATGCGGACCGCATCTGGGGCATGTCCGTCTCCGAAAACGGCAATGGCGAGTGGTTCTGGATGAACATGGACCTCAACATGCGTCCCTCCTGGGCAGGCTGGGCGCCCTGCGACACCCGCAATTTCCGCGATTTCCTGCGAAAACGCTACGGGACGGACGAGGCGCTGGCCGCCGCATGGCACCGCCCAGGCCTGACCTTCGAGACCGCCGAACTGCCCGCGCCCGGCTCCGAGAAGAACGCCTCGCTGGGCGGCGAGATGCTCGACCCGCAACGCGACCAACAGGTCATCGACTGGTTCGCCTTCCGCAACGACGCACTCGGCCAGGCCATCTGTCATTTCGCGCATGTGGTCAAGGACGCCACGGAAGGCAAGTGGCTGGCCGGCTTCTACTACGCCTACAACACCGAACTGGCCAGCAACCCCGGCCTAAACATCCAGATGACCGGCCACAACGGCTTCCTGGAAGTCGCACGAAGCCCGGACGTCGATTTCGTCCACGGCCCATCCCGCTACACGCACCGGCGCATCGGCATGGCCGACGGCCTGATGCAGACCTGGGACTCGTTCCTTCTGCGCGGCAAGCAGGTTTACTGCGAGCAGGATGTGCGACTCTCTTACGCGCCTGCCGAGGCGGACAACATGAAGATGTACGTGGCCGAGCCGGAAAGCGCCCTGGAGAGTGTCGGCCAGATGAACCGCGTACTGGGCATGCAGTTGGCCACCGGAACGCTGACCTACTGGTTCGACATCATCCACGGCAGTTTCTTCGAGCCCGCGCTGGGAAGCCTGATGGCCGAGCAGCTCGCCGTCACCTCCGCGCTGCCCCCCGTGCAAGGCCTCACACCGGTCGAGGCCGCCATTGTCGGCGACCGCGAGAGCCTCTACTATTCCCGCGACAATACCTATACTGGCATTTTCCGTGCCGCCATCGAAGGCACCTACCAGCGCTTCAACGAACTGGCAGTCCCCTACCACAGCATGGTCATCGACGACCTGCTGGAGGAGGCCGCCCACGCGCCTGCGCACAAGTTCTACGTGATGCTCCCCACCCTCGTCCTCACCGCCGAACAGCGCACCGCGCTGATGGAGCGCTTCGAGCGCGAGCACGCCACCGTCGTATGGCTGCACTGCGCAGGCGCCACGTATCCCGCCCAGTCGCCTTCCGCAGAAAGCAACGCGGATTTCCTAGGCATCAAGACCACGCTCTACGACATCCGCCAGCGCCCTGAGATGACCACCACGCCCCAATACGGAAGTGTCCGCTGCGTGAATTTCGCCGAAAGCGGCCCGTGGTTCCTGCCCGTGGCGGGATTCGACGAAGTGGTCGCCACCGCCGCAGACGGCGCCCCGATGATGGTCAAGAAGACCATCGGAAATGCCACGCACTACTACTGCGCGCTGATGAATCTCCCGCCCGAAGTCTATGTGACAATTCTGGACAAAATTGGACTCCACCGCTACTATCTCGGTCTCCACGACCCCGTGTGGGCTGGCAACGACGTGGTGTTCCTCCATGCGGGCATCGGCGGTCCCAAGCAGCTCAACCTACGCCCGGACACCCAGGCGCGCGGCATCATCGGCCCCTTCCAGGGAACCCTCCGCAACGGCGATACTTTCGAGGCCGTGGCCGGCATGACCTACGGCTTCCTCCTGGAAACCGCAGAGCCATAAGGCGTAAATCCTGAATCCGTGAGTTAATACCGTGGTGACGGGGCGTCACCACATCATATTCCGTCGGCGAGGCGCCGACGCTACATTCTTTACGCAAATTCACGGATTCGGGTAAATATCAATCCTCCAGCCGCAAGGTCTGGCCCGGCGCGATGGTGAGGACGCGTTCATTGTCCACTTTCAGCCAGATGGTGCAGTCGGTGGGGTTGTAGATGGCATCCATCGCCACGGTGAAGACCAGTCGGTGGATACTGTCGAGATAATGCTGCAGCTCGCCATTGGTCGCGTACCAGACCTGCGGCTGGTTCGACAGGCGCTCCCCAAGCTGGTCCACCAGCTCCCAGTTGTTGTCATGGTCGAACTCGTAGCTGTGCCCCCAGATATAGAGCACCGTAAGCATCCAGCGTTCGTTCAGGAAGCCATCCACATATTCCAGGGCGCGCTTGTGATGGCAGGTGGGGCGCCACACCAGCCAGTCCTGCGGAAAACGGAAATTCCCTGTCTCGTCGCCGGCGGTGCGGGCGTAGGTGAAGCCCATCCCGCGCAAGGCGGCTAGGACTTCGGGGTCGTAGGTGCCGTAGGGATAGGCAAGCCCCGTGACAGGCCGGTGGAAGATGGCCTCAAGATTCTGGCGGTCCTGGAGGAGTTCGCCTACCAGCTGCGAACGCGCGATGCGCTCCAGGAAGGGATGGTGATAGGCATGCACCGCGACCTCGTGCCCGGCGAAGAGCGTGGGCAACTCCGCGACAGTGAGCCGCCCCGGCTTGTCCAATGACGAGGTGTTGAGATTGAAGGTGCCCTTGAAGCCGTAGTGGTTGAAACGCTCCACCAGCCGGCGGTCAAAGTCCCGTCCGTCATCGTAGCTGAAGGTCAAGGCGGATTTCTTACCGTCGGGAAAAAGGTATCGAACGTCTGGCATAAAGAGGTGAGAGGTGAGAGGTGAGAGTCGGGCAAAGCCCCCCAGTCCAAGCCCCGAATGAATGTCCCGGTGGTCCTGGAAGTCTCAGGTGCCCTTAGGCCGCCGTAGGAGCCGACGGCTCCGAAGATGCCAGGCCTCTAGGATCTCAGACACCCAAGACTCAGGCCGGCCCCGCAGGGAGGGCACCGACGGCGTCTCGCCGTCGGAGGAGGCAACAAGTCAAAGACACCTATGGTGGCCATCCGAAGACAGGTTTGGTTCCCCGATGGCGGGACGCTATTGAACAGGGACAAGGGCAAGGCGGAAGCCGAGGTCGTGGCTCTGGCGGTCCGGCGAACGGCCGCCGCGTTTCGCGGAACGGCAGAGCTCCGCGGGGTTGTTCCAACAACCGCCCCGGCACACCCGGCGCGAACCAGAAGCCTGTCTGCGCAGGAACTCCGGGTCGTCCGCGTAGTCATCCTCGAACCAGTCCCGGCACCACTCACAGACGTTGCCGTGCATGTCGTAAAGGCCCCACGCATTCGGCTTCTTCCGGCCGACTGGTTGAATCTCGCCATCGCTGTTTCCACCATACCAGGCAATACCTTCGACGTTGCCGTAATAGGCTGTAGCGGTTCCCGCCCGGCAGGCGTACTCCCACTGCGCCTCCGTCGGCAGGTCGAAGAGGTAGCCCTTGGGTTTCTTGACGAAGGAGTCGTTGTTGAGTTTCTCGCAGAACTCCTTCGCGTCCTCCCAGGAGACATGCCCCACGGGAAGATCGTCCCCTTTGAAATACGACGGGTTGTTTCCCATCACAGCCTGCCACTGCGCCTGGGTGACCTCAAATGTGCCCAGCCAGTAGTCCTTCGTCAGCGTCACCTCGTGCTGCGTCTCATTGCCGGACCACCGTCCCGGCTCGCTTGTCGGGCTGCCCATCGTGAAACTGCCCGCCGGAATCTTCCTCATCTCCAGCTTCACATTGCCGGGCAAGGTGAGAGTCTGACTTTTGCCATCCGCCGACATGGACAACGAGCTCCCTGTAAGGTCAGTGTTGGGCTGGTCCGCATAATATGTCGGTTCCGCAGGCTCAACCGGAACAAACTCCTGCACCACCACCTCTTCCCCCGCCTCTACCACCTTCCCGTCGCATTCGTCGCAGAGCATCTGTCCTTCCGGACACTCACGCCCGCATTCAGAACAGGTCTGCGCGACCGTCAAAGATGACTCCGTCGAGTCATCCGCTTTTTGGCAGGCAGTCACAAAAATCGCCAAAGCGAGGCAGAGCAGCGCTAGAAGAGGGAATGACCTTTTCATGGATAGGAGAATCTGCAAAGATAGATGGGTGAAGAAACAGGGGATTTGGACAATCGGCTTAATTTCCACCGAATCTAAAGGGTAAAGTTCTTGAGTCCCGGTGGTCCCGGAAGTCCCAGGCCTTCAGGGCCTCAGGCACCCAGGTCTTCAGGACTCCAGGACATCAGGCATTCTCAGAAGGCCCCGAGTTCCCGGCGGAGCGCTGCGACATCGCGGCTGGCCTGGACGGCGTGCCAGCCGCGCTCATTGGCGGCCTGGATGAGGTCGAGGCGGTCGTCCAGGTAGAGGTCCGGCACGCCGAAGCGTTGTTCGAAGGCCGCGAACATCTCCCCGGAGGGCTTCAGCGCATGGACCTCATCGCTCCGCACGCAATCGGTCACGCAGGCGAACGCCTCGCCGGAGATGGCGCGGAACGCGCGGAAATGCAGCGGATTGATATCCGAGAAGAAGACGAAGTGGCTGCCGGCCGCATGCATCTCCTGCACCAGCTCCGGCATGCCGGGGATCGGGGCGCCCAAGTACGCGACATGCGCGAGATATGCCAATTCACGGCTCCATTGCGGGAAACGCCGATGGAAGTCCTCCAGATAGTCGTCTTCGGAGAGCGTGCCCGTCAGGAATCGATAGAACGCCTCGCCCCACGGCTCCACGCCCAACGCGGGTGCGTCTGACGCGGCAAGCCCCAGCGTGGACAGCAGCCGGTCGTAGCACTGCGGCACGCAGGTGTTCCCGATATCCAAGGCAACCAATGGATACTTCATATCAGTGAAAAAGATTCCGGGACTTCCGGAGACATCCACGAAAAACGCCGATGAAACAGCAACCTGCTCATCGGCGTCCTCGCATCCTCTGCCTTCAAGGGCTACTTCTTCTGGAGGCTCTGGAGCTTGCGGTTGAGTTCCTCGCGGGCGGCCGCGGCCTTGGCGCTGGCCTCGTCAGACGCCTTCTTCGCCTCATCCACCTTCGTCTCGGCCTTCTGCTGGAGATTCTTAAGCTGGCTCAGCTGGGCATCCTTCTTCTCCTGCGCCTCGGCGGCGGCCTGGAGTTTCGCGGCGGTCTCGGCGGCGGCCTTCTTCGCGGCCTCGTCATCCGCGCGGCGGTGCAGCGACTCAAGGATCGTCTGTCCAGAGGCATCCTCTGCATTGTCGCCCTGCAGGTAGGCAGGAATCTCGCCATTGGCGTGTGCGCCGGCGGTCGCCACCTCCGCAGAGGCCTCGCGCACGACGTTCAGGAAGAACTCCTCCAGGTCGCGGCCGGGATTGTCAATGGAGACCTGGCCGGCATCCTTGATGCCATGGGCCGCGAAGAATTTCTTGAGTTCGGCGATGGTCTCGGGCGAGAGGCGCGGGGTAATCACCTGCGTCTTGTCCTCCTCGCGGAGGATGTCCTTGAGTTCGCCCTGGGCGCGGATGGTGCCGCCATAGAGCACCATCACGCGGTTGCAGACGTCCTGGACATCCGCCAGCAGATGGCTGCAGAGGATGACCGTCTTGCCGCGGGAGGCCAGCAGCCGGATCACGTCCTTGACCTCGCGGCATCCAATCGGATCCAGACCGCTGGTCGGCTCGTCGAGAATCACCAGGTCCGGGTCATTCACCAGCGCCTGCGCCAGGCCGATACGGCGCGCCATGCCCTTGGAGAATTCACCGACCGGGCGGTCGTAGGCATGGGACATGCCGACCATTTCCAGCAATTGCGTGGCGCGTTCTTTGCGCTGTTCGACCGGAAGCCCGAAGAGCGCCCCGTAGAAATCCAGCGTCTCGAAAGCGGTGAGGTATTTGTAGAGGTAGGTCTCCTCCGGCAGATAGCCGATGCGGCTCTTGATGTCGATGTTCTGGGGGTCCTGGCCGAAGATCTTGATTTCCCCGCGGGTCGGATAGAGCAGCCCAAGGATCATCTTGATGGTCGTGGACTTGCCGGAACCGTTCGGCCCCAGCAGGCCAAAGACCTCGCCCGGCTTGATGGAAAAGTCGATGCCATTGACGGCCTTGGCCTTCGGACGTCCCCAGAAGTCCATGAAGATCTTCGTCAGACCTACGGCTTTCACCACGATTTCATCATTCTTTTGTGCTACCATGGAATTCTACCCTGAGAAGTTGGAGTTGGAAAAGGAATGGGAATGCAATGCACGGAGGGGCACTGCCTCAATTAGCAGTTTTCTTTTGATTGTCTTCGGACTGTTGATTCAGGGCCTCCCCTGAACGGACCAGGCGGGCGCTGTTGAAGATCACCAGCAGGCTGGAAGCCGTATGGATCAGGGCGGCGCCGACCGGCCCCAAGGCGCCGGCGATGGCAAAGTAAACGCCTACCGTAATGAACGACAGGCCGATTGCCAGATTCTGATTCATCAGCATACGGGTGCGCCGAGAAAGGCCGATGAAGAACGGGATACGGCGCAAGTCATTGTTCATCAGTGCAATAGACGCAGACTGCACCGCCACGTCCGACCCGATGGCGCCCATCGCCATGCCGATGTCGCCGGCGGCCAGGGCAGGCGCGTCGTTCACGCCGTCGCCGACCACCGCGACAATCGCGCCGGTCTGCTTCAGGCCTTGAACCACCTTGGCCTTTTCCTCGGGCAGACATCCCGCATAGACCTCGGTGATGCCGATCTGGCGCGCCACCACGTCGGCCACCTTCTGATTGTCGCCGGTGACCATGCAGCAGTGCTCCACGCCCAGCTCGCGAAGCTCCTTCACCGCCTCGCTGGACACCTCGCGGATGGCGTCATGCAGGCCAATCCAGCCCAGTGCAACTCCATTGCAGGCCACGGAGACAATGGACATGCCTTCGCTTTCGGTGGCCTCGTGGCTCTTGTCCAGCATGGAAACGTCGATGCCCAGGTCCGCCAGCCAGCTTTGGCGCCCGACATAGCACTGCTGGCCGTTTACGATGGCGGAGACGCCCTTGCCGGCGACCTCTTCGTACTTCTCCGGCGTCAGCTCTTCGATTCCGACCTTCTGTGCCAGCTGCTTGATTGCCACTGCCGTCGGGTGGTTCGAGTGGTGCTCCACGGAAACCGCGACCTGCACCAATTGCGCAAGGTCGCCTTCCTGCACCGGCTCCAGCCGCGCGACTTCCAGGTTGCCCTCGGTCAGGGTTCCGGTCTTGTCAAAGATGATCGCCTTGATTTTCGCCACCAGCTCCAGGTGCGCGACATCCTTGATCAGAATGCCCAGCCGCGAGGCGGCGGAGACTGCCGCGATGACGGCCGACGGGTGCGCCAGAACCAGCGCCGCCGGCACCGCCATGACCAGCACGGCGATCACCCGGCTCATGTCCTTGGTGATAAACCAAGTCAAGCCAGAAATCATCAGGATGATCGGCGTATAGTAGCCGATATACTGGTCGATCATGCGCTGGATCGGCATCTTGGACTGTTCGGCGTCGGCAATCAGATTCCGGACCTTTCCCAAAGTGGTGTCCGTGCCTTTCCGCGTAACCACGAATTCCACCAGGCCAGTCAGGTTCAGCGTGCCCGCGAAGACGTCGTCGCCCTCGTTCTTGTCGGCCGGAAGCGATTCACCGGTGATGGAGGCCTGGTTGACCGTGGTGTTGCCTTTGCAGATCTTGCCGTCTGCAGGGAAATTCTCGCCGGGACGGACGCGGCAGAGATCGCCAAGGTTGAGGTCGTGGATGGCGTCGATCTCCTCTTCCGTGCCATCCGCCTTCAGGCGACGGGCGGTTCGGGGCGTCATGCGCACCACCGCCTCGATCGCGGCCTCCGCGCCAATGGCGGTGCGCTTTTCAATGGTGATGGAGATCAGCATGAAGAACGCCACCGCGCCGGCAATGGAGTAGTCCTCCTGCGCAAACGCCGCCAGCAGCGCCAGCGCAACCAATTCGTTCATCCCCACCTTGCCATGGCAGAGGTCCTTGATGGCCTCCCAGTAGATCGGCACCGAGAGGATCAACGCGCCGACCAGCGCGGACAACTTCATGGCAAAGGGATCGATGGCGCCACTGAAGAACAGCTTGGCCAGATAGTAGTTCAGGACCAGGATGCCGCCAAACAACGCAATGCCGAGACGCCCCATGTCCGACTTGGTCACTCGGGTGACTTGAGTCTTGGGCTTCGTGATGGCCAATGTGGATTCTTCTTGCATGGTTCTGCTCAAGAATGGAAAAGGATGACTTTGAAATTGGCTTCGTTCACCGGCTCGCCAATCACGGTTGTGGTCCGGGGCCGGGCTGTGGCTGTGGCTGCTGCGCCGCCGGGGCGGCCGCCTGCGGGCCGACACCAGCCTGAGCGCTGGCCGCCTCGGTGCCGCCGATGGCTGCCGGCCCGCCGACCTCCTTGCGCTCCTCCGGAATCTGGGAGATCTGGAGGCGCAGCTCCCGGTGCCTGCTCTCCTCGGTGTAATGCAAAATGTATTTGTTCGGCACGGCCCCGAGCAACTCCTGCACGGCGTTGTTGTAGAGCACCGTCAAGGTCGTGCGGGGATTCGCCCGGTACTCCTTCTGGATCGCCTCAAAATACTGCGCCTTGGATTCAAGCGTGTTCAGCAAGGCGTCATGATAGGCGGTGGCCTCGCCGATGATGCGGTTCCGGGCGGCATTGGCCTGGCTCAGCAGGGTGTTCTCGTATGCCTTTGCATTCTGAATCGCAGTCTGCTTGTTGCGCTCGCTGGCATTGACCTGGTTGAAGGCCTGCAGCGCCGCGGTGGGCGGCTGGTACATCCCGACCAGCGTGATGGTCTGGATCTCAATCCCCAGCTCCAGACGGTCGATCATTGCATTCAAGCGCTTCCGGACGCCTTCCTCAATCCGCTCGGTCAACTCCTCCCCGTTGGGGCCTTCCACCTTGCGGTTTGCCTTGATGAGGTCTTCCGTGTTCCAGTTCGCCGTCTCCTTCAGCACGGCATCCGACAGCAGATTCCGGATGATCAGCTCATGCCCGCGCAAGCGCTTCGGCCGCTGCAGGAACATCTTCTGCGCATCGTTGTTCAGCAGCGGGACATCCTCCGGCGTGTCGTTGTCGTCGTAGAAATTCAGATAATATTTCGCCGCATCCGTCACGCGGTAGGAGAGCACCCACTCGGCATGGAAGAGATGCTTGTCGCCGGAGACCAGATAGCCATCCACGCCGTTGCGAAGCACCCGGCTCGCGCCCCCGACCGGCGCGCCAGTCGGTGCGATCCATGCCTTGAAGGTGTTCTCCGTGGAGACGGAAATCGACTTGTTGGCGGGAACCATGATCACCTCATCCACCGGATAGGGGTAGGACCAGTACCACTTCCCGCTCTGCAGCACCGGCGAACTCCCGTTCTCGCCAAAGCGTTTCTGGAGCACGCCAAAACGCAGAAGCATAGCCTCGTTCTGCTCATCCACGCGGAAGATCCCGCTGAAGATGAAATAATACACAAAGACCGCGACGATCAGGGTGAGGAACAGAAAAAACAGGATGCGGAGCATCCGCACCAGACTCTTCACACCTGCGGCCTGCTGATTCGCGGGACTCGAAATGGTGTTTTCGGATTCCATGGGCTTTGTCACTGGGTTGGTGTCGAATTAGGGCAACTGCCTTCAACAGCTTGCCGATGGTTTCGCACGAAATTCCGTCGAGACGGCTACGGAGCCGCAGGGGCCGCCGCATCCAAATTGGCCTCCGGCAACGTCTCCAATGCATTTGGTGCCAGCAGATTATATGGCGGCGTACGGGTATCCAGAATCAGCGTGTCCTTCTCGCCGAGCGACACCCGCAATGCATCCAGGTTGCGCAGGAAAATCGCCAGGTCGGGATTTTCGGCGAAGACACGGTAGTGCTCGGCGGCCTGTCTGTCGGCCTCGCCGCGGATCTTGGTCGCTATGGCCTCCGCTTCGGCAGTGGCCTTGGAGGCCGCCGTCTCCGCCGTGGAACGAATCTGCTCGGCCTCCGCCATGCCTTCATCTTCAAACTTCTTCGCCTTGGCCTGCCGCTCTGCAATCATCGCGGAATAGACATTCTGGGTGACTGCCGCCGGGAACCCGAGCTGGCGGAAACCGATGTGGATGATCTCGATGCCGAACTGGTTCAGCACGGAATCATGGATCGATGCCAGCATCTCGTCCTCAATCTTGGTCAAGGTGCTGGAATCCCCGCTTTCGGCAACCATCGAGGCAAAGGAATAGCGCGAGATGATGGATGCGCGGGTGCCTCGCACTTCGTCGGAGAGCTTCCGCTCGGCCGCCTCGGTGGAGTCCAGCGCACGGAGGAATTTCTCCGGGTCGGCGACCTTCCACAACACGTAGGTGGACACCACGATCTGCTGATTGTCGCTGGTCATGTACTGCTCGTCATGGCCGACGGCCAGTTCATAGCACTGCACGCGCTTGTCATGACGCCACACGGAATTGATGAACGGCCAGCGGAAATGCAGCCCGGCCTCGTATGGAATCAATTCGCCCGAGTAGGTTTTCAGCAGGGCGAATTCGGTTTCCTTGACCTGGAAGGTCATCATGACCACGAGAAAAATCGCAACCACGACCAGGGCCAGAAGAACCACTGGCCAATGTTTGGTAACCGTCTTTTGCTTGGCGTCACTCATGTTTTGACTCTCAGTTGGAAGTGTAGGATTTTTATTGTAATTATGTAAATTGTTCTACGACAAGATGTTAAATCAAATTTTTAACACCCATGCCGGTCAATTGCCTAAATCCAGGTCAAGCAGGCCGCTCTTTGCCTTGCGCTCAAGATTCAGCCAAAGTACTTCGTCCGGGATGTCTCCCGTAACCACATACTTTCGGGTATTCCGCGCCCATTGCTCAAAGATTTCGTAGTAGCTGTAGAGCATATACGGCCTGGGCGCCGCCAGGTAGCATTCGAGCTGTCCGGGGAAGCGGCCGCTCTCTGCCTCGGCGGCCAGTACAGTGCGATCCCTATACTGCTGGGCGGCATTGTTGATGAGAATCTTCCGCGTTGACGAGACAATTTCAGTCTGTGTCGCATAAATCTGCGCATTCTGGACGATGGTTCCCTTGTCGATGGATGCGGAAGTGACGGCGTCAAAGGACTCTCCCACGCCGAAAGGCGGATGGATGCCGGAAAGCGCCACAAAGACCACCTCCACGCCCAGGTCATATTTGTCCGCGGCGGCCTGGACGCGTTCTTTGAGCACCTGCATCGCCACTCCACGCCCGCTGCCTAGGAGGTCATTCCAGTCGGTGTGGATGAAATACTCCAGCAATTCCCTCTGGGCCAAGTTCTTGAGGATGCGGTCCGCACTTTTATTGGCATAGGAGTATTTGTACAAATCCGTGACCCGGAAGAAGACCGGGATATGGGCGCTAAACAACCCCACGCCCTGCGCTTGCAAAGCCCCCGCATCAAGCTCGACGTCAACGGAGACCTGCTCGACGTTTTTGGCCCCCACCAGGAAATTGGATTCATTGGGATGCTCCTTGTCCAATTTCCACAAGATCACGGCCTCGCTTTCGCCCTCGTCGTCGCGGATCTGCTGCTCTTCCTCTTCATGATGGTCGGGGTCGCGGCGGCGGCGTTCCCGTGCATCCTCGCCGACCTTGCCGACTTCGACCTCCTGCTTGTCGCCGGCCTCCAGCGAAAGCTGCTGCACTTTCGTGGAAGGGAACCGGTAGATGCTCTCGAACGGATACGGGAGCTTGTAGTAGACGCCGGCCCCCATCGGCTCCTGGGACAGAACGCGCCCGAAACGCTGCCTCAGGGCGGTCTCGGACGGCTGCACGACCACAATGCAGGTCTGGAGCCACAGTGCGGCGACCATCACCATGAAAAGCGGCACGATGGTGCGTTCCAGGAAATGATAGAACCATGCGTCGGAGACATGGAAGCCGAACTGATAGTCCAGCGAGGCGGCCACGTTTCGGGCGACGCTGCCCGGCTCCGTGAAGAGCGCCAGCAGCCGTGACTCGGGCAGCGGCCGTTCCTCTTCATTGGGCATGCGCGGACGGTAGAACTCGATGACAAATCCCAAGATGAGCTCCACGGCCAGGATGCCCAGCACCACCACTCCAATCTTCGCCATGCTCTGGTCGATCGTGTTGGTCATCTTGTGGAAGTGCTCGCAGAAGAACACCAGGCTGCCAAACAGGAACAGCATGCCGGTCAGGAACTGCCAGGCGGCCGCCGGACGCAGCCACCTGCATCCGGGTTCGCGCGAAACCCCGATGAAGTAGGAGCCGGAAATCAAGGTCGCAATGCATACGCAGAAGGAAAGGATCGCCATCGGCAGGGGATTGGGAGCCAGCTCGTTGACTGCCACCGCGCGATACCTGAACCAGCAGCGGAGGACGAAGAGCCCCAGGAAAAGCCCCAGGACAATCGTTGCCGTGGGGATGAAATATTTCATGTATTGCTGATTGGTTCGCGTCGCCAGCCGGACCGCCTCGTCCGCATCACCGAACATCTCGGTGTTGCCATGCGACCGGTGGTATTCGACTGCGTCGCGCTCCTCCTGCCGCTGGCGCCTCTCGAAGGCAGTGCGCCCCACCGCAAAGCACCCCAGTAGAATCGTTACCACCGCGGCGGTGTTGGCAGGAACCATCGCCAGGCAATTGCCATTGCCGGCAATGAAAAGCCCCACCAGCAAGAACACAAAGTTCAAGGCAGAGATGCACAAGGTCAAGTTGCGTGGACGATAACTGACTTCGTTCATGGTAGTGGTGAGATTGGGAAAGCCAGCCGCCTGTTCAGTAGCTTCTGGCATATTCAGATGGAAATCGTAAAGGACGGGCCTCTTTTTGCGGAAATCGCCGTCTTATCTTCCGCTCCTTAACACATCGGCGTCGTGCGAGCTTAAGGATAAAAGTACAGAAATATAATTCCTTTTTCGTCAACGTCTAGAAAGCAAGAGCTTTCTTTTTGCCGTTTTCTGCAATTTGTGACAGGAATTTTCTGTGCCAGACCGCATTTATCGGTCTTTGACACGGAATATCGCCTAATAGTTCCCGCGCCGCCTCCCGCGTTTCCAGCGGATGTCTCCGGCGGTGAATCACTCCTCCAGGCGCGCTACCAGCTCGTCCAGTCCACGCATCACATAGGTCGGGCGGTAGGCAAAACGCACCAAGTCGGCTTCCGCGGTAACGCCCGAAAGCACCAGCACGGTGTCCAGGTCGGCCTCTATGCCGGCGATCACATCCGTGTCCATGCGATCCCCGATCATCACGGTCTCATGCACATCCGCCTTGATCCGGTGAAGCCCGTGGCGCATCATCAGGGGATTGGGCTTGCCGATGAAATACGCCTTCGAGCCAGTCGCCAACTCAATCGGCGCGATCAGAGCTCCGGTCGCGGGGACAATGCCCTGCTCCTTGGGGCCAGTCATGTCCGGATTCGTCCCGATCAGCCGCGCACCCTTGTTCAGAATCAGCCAGACCGCCTTTTCAATACGTTCATAATTATAGGTACGAGTTTCGCCCATGACCACATAGTCCGGATCCGTGTCGCTCATGGTCAGCCCCGCCTCATACAAGGCATTGTAGAGCCCGGCCTCGCCAATTGCATAGCACCGCGCGCCCGGCCGCTGCTTGGCCAGAAAGGAGGCGGTCGCCTGCGCCGAGGTGTAAAAATGCGAGGGATCCACAGTCACCCCCATGTCCGACAATTTGACGGACAGTTCACGCGGCGTGTGTTCGCTGGAGTTGGTCAGGAAAAGATAGTGCTTGCCATGTTCCTCCAGCCACTTTACAAAATCCACGGTCCCCGGCAGAACACGGTTGCCGTGATACACCACGCCGTCCATGTCGCTGATGAATGCGGCTTTGTCATTGAGTGGAAAATGCTCCATCGTCGTCGCTCCAAAGCTCGTTATTGCCGGGGTTTCCGGGCGCCCCGGCGCGCCGGGGCGAAAAAAGGCCCCCGGATCCTTGGGACCCGGGGGCCTTTGGAAGAAGCGGTTCGCGCCGCGCTGCTTTCCCGCGCTCTTGAACGCAGTATCATCGCCGCGGGGGGCCTTAACGGCCGTGTTCGGGATGGGAACGGGTGT
>JAFPYX010000081.1 GCA_017417585.1 Victivallales bacterium | reverse complement strand
GGCGGGGGTGTGACACCCGTTCCCATCCCGAACACGGCCGTTAAGGCCCCCCGCGGCGATGATACTGTGTTCAAGAGCACGGGAAAGCAGCGCGGCGCGAACCGCTTCTTCCAAAGGCCCCCGGGCCCCTCCTTGGAGTGGGCCCGGGGGCCTTTTTCGCTCCGGGGCTCCGGGGCGCCCGGACGGGCCGGACGGGCCGGAGCATCCGGAAAAATAGTGTTATTGGGCGGCGATATTATCTAGCAAGCAGTTCGGTGATGGCGCGGCCGATTTCGGCGCGGCGTTTGAGTATGGGCAGGGGCGAGTGGGTGAAATGCGTCATGTCCTGCGAAATCTGCGGGGGGACGGTGAGGAGGGCGTTGATTCGGCTGAGTTCGGCGGGGGATAGGGTGTCGGCCTTTTCGTCCCGCAGGTTCCTGAGGATGACGCAGTATTCGTAGTCCTCGATGCCGTCTCGGAGCATCTCGGCTCGGATGGAATCCACGGGCGGCTGGAGGTTCGGGAGGTCGTCGGTACGGTTGACGGTGGCGAGCGGAGGGTAGAAGAATCGTCCGTCGCCGTTACCCCAGGGTGCACGCTGTCCGGGCTTGACGAAGTTGTATCCAGAGGCCCAGCTCATGGTGTCGAGGTATGGGTTCTGGAGTTTGTCCTTGTAGAGGTGGCTGCAATTCCAATAGACGGTTGACCAGATGAGGACGCCCTGGACATGATTCTGCCAGGTCTGCCAGAGCCAGACGCGCAGGTTGGTGGCGGGGTGGTCTATGAAGAGCGTCGCGTAGGGCATCTTGGGGCCGGTGCAGACATACCACCAGAAGTCCTCGCCGACGGCCTGTCGTTCGGCGATGGTGGCGAGGACGGTGCTGTAGGTGACTGGGCACCAGAGATTTGGTCCGCCGATGAGGGCGGGCTCAACCTGCTCGGTGAGGAAGCGCCGAAGGTCCGGGGCACCCTCGCGGAGCTTGCGGAAGCCATTCATCACGTAGGGATAATCGTCCTCTTCGGGTTCGTCGTACCAATAGACATAGCTCATGTCGAGCCAGCCCTTTTCACGCAGGTGTTCCTGAATCTGATGGAGGTAGTCTCGGTGGAGGGCGGTGAATTCGGGAGTGCCCTCCAGGAAGCCGCCGAAGCGCGCGAGCTTCTGGCCGTCGATTTCCACGGCGGAGTGCAGCGCGTCCACGGAAATGTCGATGGTGTTGAAGTGGTATTTGGAGAGGGCGCGGGTGACGGCGGCATCCCATTTCGTCCAGTCGAAGACCACCTTGAGGTCATCGAGTTTGGCGGGCTCGAAGCCGTCGGCAAGGATGGTCTCGTGGGTGGAGGGGTTTTGGAAGAGAATGTTGTCGAACCACGCGGTTCCGGTGGTATGGCCGTCTTCCGCCCAGGTGACGGGGTTGAGATTGATTATAAAATTCTTGGCATTTGCGGGATAAGAGTCAATTTCCCCGCTGGCTTTCTGCCAGGTGCCGTCTCCCGTGAACCGGAAGTCGCGGTTGTGGTTGGGAATCCAATTCCCTTCGGCGTCATAGAAGGTGACGAACAGCGTGCAGGCCTGTCCGGCTTCGGCGGTGCGGTATTGGAGGGAGAACTGCATGGGGCCGTCGGGCAGGGGGAGGCGCTGCGTGCTGTGGAGGCAGTTTCCGTTTTCCTGGTCGTCCACGAGCTTAAGGGCGACCTCGCCGTCGGCGGGGTTTTCGCTGTCCAGCATGCCGATTCCCTGCCATGCGATGCCTTGGCTGGCGTTGCGGATTTCGTAGCTCCAGTGGTCGAGCGGAGCGGGGTCGTAGGGGCTGAGGTGGTGGTCGGCGAGCGCCTGGAGGTACTGGTCAACAATCTGGCGGTTCTGCGCATCGTCGGCGGGCTTGTGGTAGAGCCTGGGTTCGGTGTGGTTGAAACCGAAGGCGGTCTCCAGCGTCATGCGGTCCGGCAAGTTGAAGCCGAAGACCTCGACCTCCAGCGGGACGGTGGCGGACCAGCCGGATGCGTCCTGCACCGTGATGGTTCCGCGGTAGGTTCCGGCGGGCGTGTCGGCGGGGACCTTCACGCGAATCCAGAAGGGCTGGTTCTGGCGGGCCGAGAGGTCGAGCGGTGCGTCGATGGGCGGCAGGGCGTCTGGCACAAATCCCTGGTAGCCATAGCTATCTGTGGGTTCTTCAATAAAATGGTAGTACTCGCGGAGGATTTCCACGCAGTCGGCGGGGAGGGTGGCGTCGGCGGGACCGGCCAGCGATGATGCGGCGAGAGTCACGCCCGCCAAGTCGCGGTCAGGCCGGAGGACGAGCTGGGTGGCCTCCGCCTCGTTGGCGGCGGCCTGGATGCGCAGGGCGGAGTCGCGGGCGATTGGCGCGAGGCGCTCGCGGGAGACGTGCCAGCCCGCGTCGGCGCTCCAGAGGACCGCCGTGTCGTCCTCACGAAGCACTGCGCCGTAGTCGAGGCGCTGGATTTCGTGGATTTTGGCATCGATGGTGTAGGCGGCGGTGGAATCTCCGCCCAACGCGAGGCGAATTTTCCAGTCGCCCGCGTCGGGGAGTTTCACTGGAATGGCGATGGTGGCGCTTTGACGGGCGGGGAGGGCGAGTTCATCGCCTTGCCAGCCAGACGCACGGGCGTCCTGCGGATCGATGGCGGTGGTGGGACGAAGGCGAAGCGACTGATTGCTTAAGTTTTTTATCTGCAAATTGATAGTATGATTTCCTGGCAGCAGGCCCGTGATGGGGAGGAATTGCACCGACAGGCGCTCGTCTTCCGCTTCGGCAATTGCGAAGTGAGTCTTGCCGAGGACGGCTGACGCAGGAGGACCGTCCACCTGCGTGGTATAGCAGACGCGATTGACCTGAAGATAGGTGGGGCCTTCGGCGTGGAACCGGAAGTAGATGGTGTCGGCGGGGAAGTAATTTTGGGGGAGGGTGACGTTGATGGCGCCGACATCGTCAAGGTTGTCAAGAGTTGTCCAGAATTGTCCATTTGGCGAGGCCTCGACAACCATTTTGCCGCTGGAATGGTAATTGACGAAGAGTTCCAGAGTGGCACCGGCAAGCTGACGGCGGCCGGGGACGGTGATTGCGTATGTCACGCAGGAGTCGGGCTTTTCGAGGCAGAAGCGCGAGGTGTTGTAGCGGATGTTGTCGAGTCGCGGAAGCAGCCGCGTGGTCGCAGGGCCGTCCGCCTGGAAGGACTGCGTGAAGGTGTAGGTATTGCCGTCGATGCGTTCGCCGGTTCCGAGTGCCAGCCCGTCTCCGCAGTCACGGAAGAAGGGAATGGCGTGGCGGAGTTGCCAGTTTTTGAATTCGGCGCGTCCGCCAAGCTTCCAGGCACCGAGGCGGATTCGCATGCGGTCGGGCTCCAGAGCGGATGGGAGGAACAGCGTCTCGTGCTGCCAGCTGTCGCCGGAGCGCTTGGTGTCCACCGAATAGTTGACAAGCCCCGGAGTGACATTGCCGTCGGCATTCTCCGGCGTGACGAGCAGGTCGAAGTCCAGCCGATAGATGTCGCCTGGAACGAGGGGAAGGGCAGGACTGAGCCAGTCGGTTTCCTCCTGCTGACGATTGACTTCGACATAGAGGTTCCCGTCGTCGGTGACTCCGCCGGTGCCGGCACCTTGGAAGTGCCAGCCGGGTGGCGGTTCAACGGCGAGGAGGGTCAGGGCCAGAAAAAAAGTGGTAAAGGAGGTTTTTTTCATGATCGGGGGGAGGGGCTCAGGACTCGGAGGGGGGGGGAGGGGGTTAAGCCAATTTGCACTCCTTGGGGGCGGTGAGCGCGGTGATTTTGGGCTGGCCGTTTTTGTCCAGCCGCCATTCCACATGGATGGGTCCGTAGGGCGTGGGGACCTCGCCTTCGGCGTGGGTGAGTCCCGCAGGGTCGGGATTCACGCGGAACTTGGTGAAGCCAGGGGCGGCGGGTGTCACGCCGAGGACGCCGGCGCGGAAGTAGTAGCTGGGGAGGCTGCTCCAGCCGTGGCAGAGCGAGCCCGCGTAGGCGAAGTCGTTGCCGGCTTCGGCGGTCTCCCAGAGGGTGGTGGCGCCGTTGAAGACGGCGGGCAGGAAGGTCGCCCGCAGTCGCGGCATGATTTCGGCGCGGCACTCGGGCGAGAGGTTCTGCATGGCATGTACCCAGTAGGGGAGGGTGCTGTAGGTGGAAAGGAGGGTGCCGGGGGCCTTCATCGCCTTGAGGACGCGGGCGATTTTGCTCTTCGGAACCACGTGGTTGAAGAGTGCGAGGGCCTGGATGTGCTCGTGGGTGTATTCGCACTGCTCGTCGGTGCGGTAGCAGCCTTTTTGCGCGTCCCAGAAGAATTTGTCGATGGTCTTGGCGAGCTGGTCGGCGCATTTTGCGAAGTCGCACGGCGCATCGAAGTGGAAGGCGTCGTTGAGCTTGGCGGCGTTGCGGAGCGCCTCTACGAGATAGAGGTTGTAGGCGGCATGATATTTGGCCGTGGTGCGCACGCGGCTGTCGGCGAGGCCGGGGACCCATTCGCAGAAGTTCCAGGTGTTTTCGTGTTTGTCGGGCGCATAGAGCGTTCCGGCCGGAGTCTGGATGGTTTGCGTTAGGATGTTCTCCAGCAAGTCGTTGATGATTGGCACGAAGGCGTCGCACTGCGGGTTGCCGGAGTGGAGGTAGAGTTCCCAGACCTCGTCAATCCAGGCGAGAGTGAAGATGGGGATGTTGCGGATGCAGGTGCCGGGCGAGATCATCTTGAGGAGCTTACGCTCGTAGTCGGGGTTGCCTGCCAGCAAGGCGAACGCGGTGTAGGCGAAGTCGTAGTTTCCCCAGACGTAGTATCCGTAGAGGGCCTGGTTGCGGGAGTCGTAGGCGTAGAGGGATTGCTCACGCCACGGGCAGTCCTCGTAGTGCTCGTGCTGGCAGCAGCGCAGGGTGTGGATGGCGACTTTGTCCAGCTGGACGAGCGCGGAGTCTTCGGTACGGAAGGTGTTGGGCGTTGGGAGGTTGCGGTAAACGGGAAGCATGCCGAGATAGCCGATGCGGGGCGTCTCGGTCGTCTCGGTGATGTGCATTTCAAGATAGCGCGCGCCCAGACGGCGGAGGCGGTGGGTGAAGGTGTTCACGCCCGCATGGCAGATGTATCGGTCCGCGAAGTTGCGCCCGCCAATGAAGGCGCGCACGCGCCCGTCGTCCAGGTGTTCTCCATGTGCGATGTCCAGCACGGCTCCTTCGGCGGCCTGGACGGTGAAGGTGAGCCAACCGGTGGTCTCCTCGCCGAGGTCCACGATGAGGTACCATCCGTTGGCGGGGGAGGCGTCCGATGCATTTCCTGCGGGAGTTTCGCCAGTCAGCGAATATTCCGGGGTGTCCAATGGCAGGAATTGCAGGGGCAGTTGGGTGGCGTTCTCCGGAGCGAGTGTCAGCCCCAGCGGGAATTCCCACAGGAACCGCTGGGTGTCCTTGGCATCCGGAGCGATGTAGCGGCTGTCCAAGATGTCCGGCAGGAGATAGTCGGAGGTAACCAGCCGGGCGGCGGTCACATTGGGGTCGTCGCAGTGCCGGAAGAGGGTGCCTGCCTGCACGACACGCACGGGACGGGCGGGGGACTCCGCCAGCGGAGGGAGCGGCCGCGCGGTGGGCGCAGGCGCCTCGACCTCGACGGAATGCTGCCATTCGGGACGCGTCTTGCGGGCGTCGAACGCAAAGGCGTCGCCAAGCTGGCCGGTGGTGTGGATTCCGCGGCCGGAGCGGTAGGCCGGCGAGAGCGCGGCCTCCCAAGAGGCGTCGGTGGTGGCCAGAACACTCTTGCCGTCACGCAGTTCCGCCCAGAGACCGGGCTGGTGGATGGTGGAGGTGAAGCACTCGCGTCCCACGGAAAGCACAGTGACTTCGATGAGGTTCTTGCCGACTTTCCAGACTTTGCGCAGGTCGAAGTCGGTGTAGGTGGGGCAGTCCGTCAGGTCGGAGAACTGGCTGCCGGGCAGGACCTCGCCGTTGACCTTCAGCTCGAAGTTGGTCACGGCGGAAAGGCGCAGTACGGGGCGCCTGGCCTCGCATTTGACTTGCTTGCGGAAAAGCACGAAGGTGTCGATGGCGCTGAGGGTGTCGCGGCTAATCCAAATCCACTTGGCAGACATCTTTGGAAGGTTAGAGGTTAGAGGTTAG
>JAFPYX010000080.1 GCA_017417585.1 Victivallales bacterium | reverse complement strand
GGTTAGAGGTTAGAGGTTAGAGGTTAGAGATGGATTTAAAATATAGGGTATATGCTTTGGGGGTGTTCTAACTGGGGCCGGCTGATCCGGCCAGTCCGGCTAGTCCTTCTTGTCGGCAACTCCGCTTCCGATGGTGTTCTTGAAGCCCAGGAAGCGCTTGACGGCCTCGCGCATGCGCTGGAAGACCGCATAGAGCGCAGGCGTCATGATGATGCCGAAGATGGTCGCAAGGAGCATTCCCGAGAAGGTGGTGATACCGATGGCACGGCGGCTGTTCGCGCCGGCGCCGGTGGCCACGACCATCGGGAAGACGCCGAACACGAAGGACCAGGCGGTCATCAACACCGCGCGGTAGCGCATGGTGGCGCCGTTGAGCGCGGCGTTGTAGATGTCCACGCCTTTTTCGCGTTCGCTCTTGGAGAACTCCACCATCAGAATCGCGTTCTTGGCGGTGAGGCCGATGAGCATCACGAGTCCCAGCTGTGCATAGATGGAGAGCGACATGTGCATGATTTTCAAGCCGACCAGCGCACCCAGAAGCGCGGTGAGGACGGTGAGCATCACCGGAACCGGGATGGTCCACGACTCGTATTGGGCGACCAGGAAGAGGTATGCGAAGATGAAGGCGATGGCCATCAGACCGACAATCTGTCCTTCGTTCTCGCGTTCCTGGAAGGACATTCCGCTGTATTCAATCATGAAGCCCGGCGGCAGTTCCAGGTTGTCGATGATCTTCATTACGTCGCCGGAGGTCACCGACGGGATGCCCTGGACCTGGATTTCCGCAGAGGTCATCTTGTCAAAACGCTCGATGCGCCGTGCGCCGACATCGAAGCGGATGGAGCCGATGGCGGCCAGCGGTACCATCTCGCCCTTTGAGTTGGGAATCTGAAGGCTGTAGAGGTCGTCGATGACCATGCGTTTGTCGCGGGCGGCCTGCATCTTCACATTGAAGGACTCGCCCTCGATGTTGAAGTCGTTGATGTAGAAGGATGCCAGTTGGCTCTGGAGGGCAAAGAAGATGCCGGCGGGCGTCAGGCCGAGGGACTGCGCCTTCTCGCGATCGATGTCCAGGAAGAGCTGGCTGTTGTTGGCGGAGAAGGTCGCCATTGCATAGACGGTCTCGGGACGTGCGTTGAGGGCACCGACGACCTGGCCGACGGCCTGGGCAAGTTCGGTGGAGGTGATTTCGCCCTGGTAGCAGAGTTCGAAGGTTACGTTGTTGGAGAGGCCCAGGCCCATGATGGCTGGCGGCTGGAAGATCATTCCCTTGATTTCCGGAATGGAGTCCGCCACCGCCTGGAGCTGGTTTTTGATGTAGCCAATCTGGAGTTCGGGAGTCTTTCGCTCATCCCAGTCCTTGAGGGTGGCGAAGGCCATTCCGCAACTTTCGGCCTGGCCGGAGAGCAGACTGAAGCCGGAGATTGCCATGACCTGGTCGATGCCTGGAATCTGGTGCGCTTTTTTCGCGAACTCGGAAAGCGCGGCCTGCGTGCGGGTGATGGTGGATCCGCTGGCCAGCTCGAAGTTGCAAAGCAGAGCACCTTTGTCTTCCTCAGGGAGGAAGGACGACGGCAACGCGACATTCTGAAGCGCTGGAACGCGTTTCTCCAGGGCTTCCGGCGCACCGGAGCCCAGGAGGTAGATTCCTCCGCCGATGAGTGCCAGCAGAACCAGCGTTATAATGCCTTGGCGGATCAGCAGCTTCACGCAGAAGGCATAGATGGAGCGCGTGCCGTCCAGCAGCAGATTGAAAGGCAGGAAGACCTTCAGGGGCTTCTCGCGCGGCGGCCGCAGAATCAGCGAACACAGCGCGGGCGAAAGAGTCATTGCCACGACCGTGGAGAGGCACAGCGAGATACACATGGTCAGCGCGAACTGCTGGTAGATTCGCCCCACCATTCCGCTGTAGAAGGCCAGCGGGGCATAGCAGGCGACCGTGACCAGCGTGGTCGCGATGATCGCACTGGTGATCTGCTTCATCGATTTGATTGCAGCCTCCCGTGGAGAGAGCTTCTCGCGCTGCATCAGGCTCTGGCAGTTCTCCACCACCACGATCGCGTCATCCACCAGCGAACCGATGACCAGCACCAATCCGAACATGGAGAGGACGTTGATGGTGACGCCGATGGCGCGCATGAAAGGGAAGGTGCCCAGCAGGGCGACGGGGATGGCGACGGAGGGCACGATGGTCGCACGCCAGTCCTGCAGGAAGAGGTAGGTGATGACGATGACCATGACCAGTGCCAGCACGAGGGTCTCGATGATTTCCTTCATGGAGACCTCGATGAAGCGCGTTGGGTCATAGACCATTTGGAAATCAACGCCTTCCGGCATCTGCTTCTTCGCCTTCATCTCATTCAGGGTCTTCTTGACGAGGTTCACAGTGGCCAGCGCGTTCGCGTCGTTGTTGCG
Source organism: Victivallales bacterium (assembly GCA_017417585.1). GTDB lineage: Bacteria > Verrucomicrobiota > Lentisphaeria > Oligosphaerales > Oligosphaeraceae > RGIG1601. The sequence continues at coordinate 1,004 of JAFPYX010000080.1, read as the reverse complement.
GTAGATCGCCACGGCGGTGGAACGGTGGCCGTTGATCTCGGCGAATGCCGCGTAGGTGTTGGCACCCAGCTCGACATGCGCCACGTCTCGCAGGTGGAGCACATTGCCGTCCGCATCCGTTCGGATGATGATGTCCTCGAACTGTTCGGGAGTCTTGAGACGTCCCAGAACATTGACCTTGTATTCCAGATATTGGCTGGACTCCTCGCTGCCCACCGAACCCGCCGCGGCCTGAACGTTCTGGCTGTTCACCGCCGCCTGAATCTCCGCGACGGAGACTCCAAGGCCCTGCATCCGCAAGGGGTCCATCCAGATGCGCATCGCATAGACCGCGCCACCCATGGCGGTCACGCTGGAGACGCCGTCGGTTCGTACCAGCGTATCCACAACGGTGCTGGAGACATAGCTGTTGAGCTGCTGTTCGGAGAAGGTCACGCCGTCGGTGGTGAAGGCAAAGACGCAGAGGATGTCGTTGGAGCGTTTGAAGACATTCACGCCGAGGGCGCGAACCTCGGCGGGCAGTTTGCTCTCACCCTGTTTGATCGCATTCTGGACATTCACCATCGCAATATCGTCGTTGGTGCCGGTCTTGAAGGTGATCTGGCACATGTATTCGCCGGTGTTTGAACAACTTGACGAATAATAGAGCTTGTCCTCGACGCCGTTGATCTGGGATTCGATGACCATGGCGACCGTCTCCTCCACTTCGGCGGCGGAGGCACCGGGGTAATTGGCCCACACGATGATGGTCGGCGGAGTGATTTCTGGGTACTCTTCGACAGGCAGCTGCCGAAGGCTGATCAAACCCGCCAAAACCATCAGCAAGCTGATGACGAAGGCCAGTCGCGGACGGTCGATGAAGATTTTGGAGAACATGTCTCGGGCTCCTTACAGCGCGACCGGATCGACGGGGACGCCGGACATCACCTTGTGCGTGCCGCGGACGATGACCTCCTCGCCCTCCTCGAGGCCGGAGAGAATCGTCTGGTAGGTCGCGGTGGAGG
>JAFPYX010000079.1 GCA_017417585.1 Victivallales bacterium | reverse complement strand
ACCTAGCCGGGCTAGCAGACCTAGCCGGACTAGCAGACCTAGCCGGGCTAGCAGACCTAGATTCTATCAACAAGCTAAATTTCTCTCAGCCATGGATTTCAATGACATTCTCCAGTGCCGACGGACCATCCGGCGCTTCGCACAAACGCCAGTCGCCGACGCCGACCTGCGCGCCCTCCTGGAAGCCGCACGACTCGCCTCCAGCGCCGCCAACCGCCAGCCGTTGCGCTACATCGTCGTCCGCACACCTGAATTGGTGGCAAAACTGCTCCCACTGACCGCCTGGGCGGCAAGGGTGGCTCCACGCCGCACTCCACGCCTCGGTGAGAGTGCGCCGACGGCGTTTTTGGCCGTCATCGCGCCAACTGACGCCCATTCAGAGTGGACTCAGGCGGACGCCGGCGCCGCCATCCAATCCATCGAATTCGCCGCCGTGGAACGCGGGCTGGGCTGCTGTTGGATTGGCGCCCTCCAGCGGGAAAAACTCGCCGAAGTCCTCCAGTTGCCGCCTGACCGAAAACTCCTCTACCTGGTCGCCGTAGGCTATCCCGCCGAAACACCCTGCCACGAGGACGCCACCTCGCCAGAGCAAGTCGGCTACTACCTCGACGACCACGACCGCCTCCACGTCCCCAAGCTTACCGTGGACCAACTCACCACCTGGCGGTGAAGCCAGTGACGCACGATTATCGCAATTCTCGAAACAATGCACTAACAAGGAAGGAGTTGGGAAAGCCATACCACAGCAATAACACGAGCCAATAAAACCGGGCTCTTCCAAAATCCAATTTCAATCCAAGGAGAACAAAATGGAAAACTTCATCTACGAGACCCCAACCAAAATCTATTTCGGCAAAGACGAAGAGCTCAAAATCGGGAAGCTTATCAAGGAGTTCCATCCAAAGAAAGTGCTGCTCCACTATGGCGGCCAGTCCGCACAGGCAAGCGGTCTTCTGGACCGCGTACGCCGATGCCTCTCGGATGAAGGAATCGCTTTTGTGGAACTTGGCGGCGTTGTCGCCAATCCCGAGCTAGGGCTGGTGCGCAAAGGCATTGAACTATGCAGACGCGAGGGGGTGGATTTCGTGCTGGCCGTCGGCGGCGGCTCCGTCCTGGATTCGTCAAAGGACATCGCCAACGGCGTCGCCAACCCCGAAGTGGATGTCTGGGACTTCTCGCTCGGCAAGGCGACCCCCAAGCGCACCCTGAGAAAAGGCACCATCCTCACGTTGGCGGCCGCCGGCTCCGAAATGTCCAACTCCTGCGTCATCACCAACATGGAGACCAGGGAGAAGCGTGGCTACGGATGCAGCTGCAACCGAATGGACTTCGCCATCGAGAACCCGGAACTCACCTTCACCGTGAACGCCTACCAGACCGCCTGCGGCATCGTCGATATCGCCATGCACACCATCGAACGATATTTCTGTCCGGGAAATGACACGACGCTGACCGATGCGCTGGCCGAGGGCCTCGTCAAGACCGTCTTTTCGGTGGGGCTCGACTGCCTGAAGAATCCTCGCGACTACGCGGCCAGGGCCAACATGATGTGGGCTTCATCGCTCGCCCACAACGGACTGACGCAATGCGGCAGGGACACGCAACTGGTCGTGCATCAGCTGGAACATGAAGTGTCGGGGCTGTATCCGAAGGTGGCCCACGGTGCCGGCCTTGCCGCCCTCTGGTGCAGCTGGGCACGCTATGTTTACAAGGCGAATATCATGCGCTGGCTCCAGTATGCGTCGAGAGTATGGAACGTTGACATCGACTTCGGCCATCCCGCACGTACTGTTGAAAAGGCAATCGACATGCAGGAGGCGTATTACGCCCAAATCGGGATGCCGATTGGTCTGCGCACTTTAGGGGTGAAGCAGGAGGACCTGGAGCCAATGGCCCTGGCCTGCTCCAGAAACAAGACCCGCACCCTCAAAGGCGACATGCCGCTGGGATATGACGAGATTCTCGATGTCTTCAAGATGGCATACAATCGATGACGGCATCTTGGGAAGGCTGCCGACGGCGAGGTGCCGTCGGCACACTCCTTATCCACCCAAAAATGGCAAGTTGTCGATACAATTCCTTAAAAAAAGGTGGGCGGATGGCTGTCCATGATAAGCGCTATGTCAGTTGAAAGGAAAGCGATTGGGCAATGAGTTTAGGCTGTGAAATCTAACGGCCGCCTTAGAGCCAGAGCGGTGTGTTCTTCGTCGTCATTTCATCTCAACCTACTGGGAATATGCAGTTACTAATATTAGCATTACGTCGGGACGGTTAAATAATAGAATGGATTGAAATCATTGCATTGTAGCAAGTAGAAGGCTGAATATCAAGTGATTCAAAGAGAACCCCTTACAAATATCAGAATGATTAAACGCCACACCGATTTTTGGATGATTCCGAGGCTAAATTCGGCCATAGTACAATTATGAGTGCCGTCACAGTCCCACAAAGCCCCCATGAGAAAGGTGAGATGTTGAGACGATTTTGGTCGAAATTTACCGTCTCAATGGATTTCAGGGGCATTCCAACAAGTAGTTTTGGGGTGGGAAACAACCTCGGAATACGAAAAAAGCCGTGTGGGAAAACACACGGCTAAAAAGGAGTGGTGGCAAGGACCGGGGTCGGACCGGTGACACACGGATTTTCAGTCCGTTGCTCTACCAACTGAGCTACCTCGCCTCCCAAATAAAAAATGGTGAACCCGGAGGGAATCGAACCCCCAACCTTCTGGTCCGTAGCCAGACGCTCTATCCAATTGAGCTACGGGTCCACGTTTTGTTGTGGCGCTTAAGATAAATGCTTTTTTTCAGTTTGCAAGCGCCAAGCGATGATTTTCCCTAAAAAACTGCTGATGCCATTTCAGCCCGACTCGTACAACATTGAAACACCCCTCCACCGAGATAATGCTATAGAAAATTTCCCAAATGGTATTAAAGTAAAAACGTTTTTTAACAAATCCTTCCGGTCTGACACCTTGCCAGGCTATTTTTCTACCCTCCCCAAACCAAATCAAAGATGATGAAAAAGTTGTTCCTTCTGATGTGCGCCATGATTGGCGTATCTGCCCTGCTCCTTTCCAGCGTCAGCTGCACCAAGAGTCAATGCACCAATCCCACCGAGTCGAATTTTGTTTTCCGCATTGGCCTGGATCCGGGATTCGAACCATACGGGTTCCGTGATGACAAAGGTAACTTGGTCGGCTTTGACCTGGACTTGGCCACGGAAGTCGCCAAACGTCGCGGATGGAATGTCGAATTCAAGCCGATTGACTGGGATGCCAAAGACGCCGAGCTGAATTCCGGCACCGTCAGCTGTATCTGGAATGGTTTCACCATGAGCCAGGACCGGATGGACAAATACACTTGGACGGAACCCTACGTGAATGCCTCGCAGGTCGTGGTCGTCAAGGCCGATGGCGGTATTCAAGCACTGGCCGACCTCGCCGGAAAGGTTGTTGACACCCAAACCCAATCCTCTGGACTAGAGGCAATCAACAGCGAGGACCATGTTGAACTGAAAAAATCTTTGAAAAACCTCAACGAAGTTGAAAACTACCAGCTGGCTTTCATGGAATTGGAGGCTGGAATCTGCGATGCGGTCGTTGTCGATGACGGCGTTGCTCGTGAATTCGTCAAAAAGTCCACCGGATTCCGCATTTTGGAGGAAGCTCTCCAAGACGAGCAGTACGGTGTCGGTTTCAAGCTGGGCAATGCCGAGCTACGCGACATGGTTCAAGACACCCTGAATGAGATGATCCAAGACAATACCTTCCGTGACATTTCGGAAAAATGGTTCGACGGCAGAGACGTCACTATCCGCGACTAATATTTGTAAACAATACGCCTTCGCCGGAAGACCCGAATCAATGTTCTTCCGGCGAAGAGCACCGCCTTTCCGCATTTTGCATTCACATGGCCGACACCATCGCCGCATCTGCACATAATATTACCGCTTATGAAATGGTCTAGATTTGCATTGGCCTTCACCAAATTGTTCAATATCTGTGCCTTGTGTGTAGCGCTTTTCCTGTTCACGAGGTTAATGATACCGTTCATAAACTGGAAATGGCTTTCTTCAATCCTCATCCAATTGCTCCACGGTTTTGGGATGACTGTGGCGATTTTTGTGCTCACGCTGCTTTTCGCTATGCCGTTGGGACTGGGCTTGTGCAATATCCGCATGAGCCGCCTGAAGATATTCTCATGGCCGGCGCGGCTATTCATCTCCATCATGCGGGGAACCCCGCTAATGCTGCAAATCCTGATGATCTTCTTTGGCCCTTATTACTTGTTCAATATCTCGTTGAGCGAATCCTATCGCTTTCCCGCAGTCATCATCGCCTTCTCCCTGAATTACGCGGCCTATTTCGCGGAAATCTACCGCGCGGGCATCGAGTCCATTTCAATTGGCCAGTACGAGGCCGCCAATGTACTGGGCTACAGTAGAATCCAGACCTTCTTCAAGATCATCCTCCCACAGGTAATCAAACGCACCCTTCCCCCTGTGACCAACGAAATCATCACCTTGACCAAAGACACCTCCCTGGCATACGCGGTCGCCTGCACGGAGATGTTCACCATCGCCAAGCAGCTCGCCAATTCCCAAAGTTCCATGATTCCCTACGTGGCGGCAGCGGTTTTCTACTACATTTTCAACTTTGTGGTCGCATTCGTCATGGAACGCTGCGAACAAAAATTAAGTTATTATAGATAAACAATTAAAAAGGATTATGCTATGAAAATACTTGAAATCAGCCATCTCAGCAAGCGCTTCGGAGACCTGGAAGTGCTCAAGGACATCTCAGTGACCATCAACAAGGGCGAGATTGTCTCCATCATTGGTCCCTCTGGAAGCGGCAAGTCCACCTTTCTGCGTTGCGCCACTCTCCTGGAGCGCATGGAACATGGCACGATGAAATACCAAGACGAGGTCGTTTGCGAAGAGAAAGACTCTCACGGCGCAGTCTATGCTCCAACGAAGACGCTTCGCAAACTACGCTCCCTCTTCGGACTGGTCTTCCAGAATTTCAATCTCTTCCCCCACTGGTCCGTTTTGAAAAACATCACGGACGCACCGATTTCGGTGCAGGGGCGGCCGAAGGATGAAGTGCTTGCCGACGCACGGCAGTTGCTCAAGCGGATGGGATTGGACACGAAGGAAGATGCCTACCCCTGCCAGCTCTCCGGCGGCCAGCAGCAACGCGTCTCCATCGCGCGTGCGCTGATCTCCAAGCCGGTGATTCTATTCTTTGACGAGCCGACATCTGCGCTGGATCCCGAACTGACTGGCGAAATCCTAAAGGTCATCAAGGACCTGGCCGCCGCCCACATGACGATGGTCATCGTGACCCACGAAATCGAATTCGCCCGCCATGTCTCCGACCGCGTGATCTTCATGGCGGACGGTGTGATTGTGGAGCAGGGACCTCCTGAAGAGGTCATCGGGAACCCGAAGCAGCCCCGTACGCAGGCATTCTTGAGAAAACTGAGCCACGCTGCCAACTAGTATCACCCTGACCATTCGCGGATTTCGGATGCGCTTTGTCCTCCAAACCAAGGCCGACCTTTTTCCCAAAATTCCAGGCGAATGCCACGCCTCCACGCTGGTCGCGCTTCCAGACGGCGGTTTCGCAGCCGCCTGGTTCCAGGGCACCAAGGAAGGCTGGAACGACGTCGCCATCTACGGAACCAGCATGGAACCCGACGGCCGCTGGCTACAGCCGGTGCAATGGGCGAAGGTCAACGCCCTCCCCCACTGGAATCCCGTCCTCTTCCTGCCCAGCCAGCAGAAGCTTCTGCTGTTCTTCAAAGTCGGCGGTCCCGATGAACTCTGGCACACCTGGGTTCAAGAGTCCAACGACAGTGGGCGGAACTGGTCGCCAGCCAGGGAACTGGTTCTCGGCGCTCCGGACGCTCGCGGACCGGTCAAGAACAAGCCGATCCGGCTGTCGGACGGCGCGATTATGGCAGGGAACTCCCTGGAGAACGATGAACGGTGGTGCGTCCTCACCGACCGGAGCACCGACGACGGCGCGACCTGGATTTCCAGCGCAATCATCGAGCAGACGCGTACGCCCGGCGACCTGGGCGTCATCCAGCCAACCCTTTGGGAATCCCCTCCCGGCCATGTCCACATGCTGACTCGCAGCACGAGCGGTTTCATCTACCGCAGTGACTCCGAGGATTTCGGACGCACCTGGTCACCGCTCCGTCCCACCGTCCTTCCCAACAACAACAGCGGAATCGATCTGGCGCAGGCCGACGACGGGCGGCTCCTCCTCGCCTACAACAATCCCCCGGACGGGCGGCGGCGCACTCCACTTACTCTCGCCGCCTCCAACGACAACGGCGAAACCTGGCAGAACCTCCACGAACTGGAGAATGCGGACGGCGAGTTCTCCTACCCCGCAGTCATCCACCTCGGCGGGAACCGTTTCGCCGGCACCTATACCAACCGCCGGAAAACCATCACCTTCTGGCAGGGCGTGCTACAATAAGACGCCCAATTGCCTACAAACAGAGAATCCCCCGAATGTCGATTGACACTCGGGGGATTTCTGCTTTCGACTTTAAGCCTTAAGCCTATTCAGCTTTAAGCTTTTGGGGCTTACACGCCCTGGCGGGCGGTGCGGGCCAGTTCGCCGAGCGAGCGGTTGACGCTGGGGGTGTAGCCCTTCAGCGGCATGATGCGCTCGTGGATGGTGTCCAGGATCCAGCTGACCTGCGGGAAGAACTTGGACTCCAGTTCGGCGGCGGGGGAGACCCAGTTGCGGCTGCCGAGGACGGCCAGCGGGGCGTCGAGGTAGTCGAAGGCGAGCTGACTGAGGTTGGCGGCGACATTCTGCATCACATTGCCGCGCTCGACGGCCTCGCTCATCAGGATGCCTTTGCCGGTCTTCTTGATGGACTCGACCAGCTTGTCGTAGTTGAGCGGGTTGAGGGAGCGCAGGTCGATGACCTCCGCGTCGATGCCATATTTCTCCTGGAGTTCCTGCGCGGCCTCCAGAGCCTTGTAGAGCATCGGTCCGACGGTGATCATGGTGAGGTCCTTGCCGACCTTCTTCACATCGGGCTCGCCAATCGGAATCTCGTAGTAGCCCTCGGGCACTCCACCCTGGTGGAACTGCTCGCCACGAGCGTAGCACTGCTGGGACTCCAGGCAGATCACGGGGTCGGTGCCGGAGAGAGCGCTGTTGAGCAGGCCCTTCGCGTCATACGGGGTGACAGGATAGATGACCTTCAGGCCCGGAATGTGGGTGAAGATGCTCGACCAATCCTGAGAGTGCTGTGCGCCGTACTTGAAGCCCACGGAGATACGCACCACGACCGGCATGCGCAGCACGCCGCCGGACATCGCCTGCCACTTGGAGAGCTGGTTGAACAGCTCGTCGCCGCAGCGGCCGATGAAGTCGCAGTACATGATTTCGGCGACGGCGCGGCCACCGGCCAGCGCGTAGCCCACCGCGGCGCCGATGATGGCGGCCTCGGAGATCGGGGAGTTGAAGAAGCGGTGATACGGCAGAAGCTCGGTGAGTCCGCGGTAGCAGGCGTAGGCGCCGCCCCAGTCGCGGTTGTCCTCGCCGAAGGCGACCATCGTCGGGTCCTTGGAGAAGCGGTTGGTCATCGCCTCGAAGACCGCGTCGCAGATGTTGTAAACCAGCATCTTGGAGTATGGCTTGCCCTCCGCGTCCGCGAAGTAGCGCTTCTTATTCTGGATCTTCTTGAACTGCTCGTTCTCGGCGAGCGGCTGGAGGAAGTCGGCGTCGCCCTTGCGCGTCTCATCGCAGGACTCCAGCTTCTTGTTGGAGAACATCACGGACTCGATGAACATCGAATCGAGCGTCTCGTACTTGGAGATGTCCTTGTCGATGGCGAGGATGAAGCACTCCTTGACCATGTCGTGGACCTGCTTCTCGACGGCGGCGGCCTCCATTTCGGTGAAGATCTTGCCCTTGACCATCTTGTCGCGGTAGTGCTGGATGGGATCGAAGGCCTTCCAGATGTCGAGTTCCTCCTTGGTGCGGTAGCTGGAGGCGTCGGAGGGAGAGTGTCCGCCAATGCGGTAGGTGCACACGTCGAGCAGAGCGGGGCCTTCGCCCTTCAGCAGGTGGTCCTTCTGGCGCTTCACGGCGTCGGCGACGGCGAGCGGATCATAGCCATTCACGCGCTCGGAGAACATCTGGTCGGGATCCACGCCCGCGCCGATACGGGCGAGCTGGCCGTAACCCATCGTCTCACCCAGCCAGTTCTCCTTCTCGCCACCGGCGGTCTGGCCGCCCATGCCGTAGATGTTGTTGGAGCAGTTGAAGAGGATGGGCATGCCTTTGAAGCCCTTCTCCTTCCACAGCGTCTTGAACTGGCCCATCGCGGAGAACATCAGGCCTTCCCAGACCGGACCGCAGCCGAAGGATGCGTCGCCGATGTTGCACAGCACGATGCCCTTCTGGTCATTGACCAGCTTGAAGAGCGCGGCACCAGGCGCCACGGGGCCGGAACCGCCGACGATGGCGTTGTTCGGGTAGATGCCGAACGGGGTGAAGAAGCAGTGCATCGAGCCGCCCCAGCCCTTGTTGAAGCCGGTCACGCGGGCGAAGATTTCCGCGTAGGCGCCATAGATCAGGAAATACTTGGCCAACTCCTTCACAGTGGTGCACTTGCAGTGCTCCTGCACGACCTTCAGCGTAGCTCCGCCGAAGAAGTCCTCCATGACCTTCTGGAGCTTCGCGTCATCCAGCTTGCGGATGGCGGAGAGGCCCTTCGCCAGAATCTCGGAGTGCGAGCGGTGGCTGCCGAAGGTGAAGTCGTTCATGTCCAGGTTGTAGGCGGCACCGACGGCGGTCGCGGCCTGCCCCAGCGACAGGTGAGCGGGGCCCGGATGCTTGTAGGCGACGTCCTCGAACTTGCCCTGGAGCTTAATCTCATTGATCACCGTCTCGAAGATGTGGCACACCAGCATGTCGTGGTAGATGGCCGTGAAGTCCTCTTTGGAATAAATCTTCTTCTCCTCGGCGAGAGTCTTCTTGTACTGGCAGACGGGGATGTCCTTGAAGGTGATTTTGCCCGGCTTGAACCAATCTTCCGGGGTGACGACTAGACTTTTGGTCATTGTTTTCTAAGTCCTTGTGGTTTAGTTAGTTATGATTACTTAAACAAAACGTGGTAAAATGTTGTCCCGCAGATTGGAAGTCAGAAGCCAAGAGTATCAATTAGAAATCCAACCATCTAACCTAACCTCTAGCCTCTAACCTCTAACCTTTTATGCGTGCAGCACGGCCTCGCGGATGGATTCGGAAACGGTGGGGTGCGGGAAGACGATGCGGCGCACGGTCTCGTTGGTCATCTCCTGCCCGACCATCGCGGAGGCCGCGCAGATGAACTCGCCGGCGCAGCCGCCAATGGCGTGCACGCCGAGGACCTGGCCGTACTTCTCGCTGAGGAGGACCTTCACCGTGCCGTTCTTGCCGGCAAAGTCCACCATGAAGCGTCCTGCCAATGCCATCGGGACGACGGCCTTGCGGTAGGCGATGCCCTTGGCCTGGAGTTCCTGCTCCGTCGCGCCGACCTGGGCGACTTCGGGATGGGTGAAAATCACGGACGGGATGGCCTTGTAGCTCATGCGGTCCTTGATGCCGAACATGTTGTTGACTGCCACGATGCCCTCGCGGGTGGCGGCGTGCGCCAGCAGGCAACGTCCGGTCACGTCACCGCACGCCCAGATGCCGGGGACGTTGGTGTGGCCGAACTCGTCGGTCACGATGCCCTTGCGGTTGGTTTCGACATGGACCTCTTCCAGACCGATGCCCTGCATCACCGCGCGGCGCCCCGTAGAGTTGAGCACGTAGTCGCCAGTCACGGCCTGCTCCTTGCCCTCCGGGTCGAGGTAGTGCAGCGTGGAACCCTCGATCTTGACGACCTTGCAGTTCAAATTGATGGTGATGCCCGCGCGAACCAGCGCCTTGTGGAGCTGCTGGCCAATTTCATCGTCCACCACAGGGGCGATCTTGGGCATCATCTCGACGATGGTGACCTTCGCGCCAGCAGTTGCGAAGAAGCTGGCGAACTCCAGGCCAATCACACCGCCGCCGATGACGACGAGCGCCTTCGGCACCTTGTCCAGCGCGAGAATGCCCGTGGAGTCCAGCACCAGCGGGTTGTCCTTGAGGCCAGGGATGGGCGGGCACGCCGGCACGGAGCCCGTGGCGACCAGGATGTTCGCGCCCTCATAGACCTTTCCGGCGGCTTCGACCTTGCCGACGCCGACAATCTTCGCCTCGGCCTTCACGACCTCGACGCCCGCGCTCTTCTCCATCGCAGCAACGCCCTTCACCAGTTGCGCCACGACCTTCTGCTTGCGCGCCTGAACCGCCGCCATGTCCAGCGTGGCGGGTGCGGCCTTGATGCCGTAGCTGGCCGCCTCGTTGCACTCCTCCAGAGCCTTCGCGCTGCGCATGAAGGTCTTGGTCGGGATGCAGCCGACATTCAGACAGGTGCCGCCCAGTTCTTCCTTCTCAAAAAGCACGACCTTCTTCTTGAGCGTGCGTGCCGCATATGCCGCCGCCTCGTAACCGCCGGGACCGGCACCGATGACCATCAAATCGTACATGGTTTTATTCCTATTTTAAATGGGTTAAAATCAATCCGAGGGGTACGGGAACACCTCCCCGCCCGTTTGTTAATCAATCCGAGGGGTGCGGGGACACCTCCCCGGCCGTTTATTACTTAGCGATGCAGATGAGCTCGAAGTTCTCGATGTTCGCGGTGAGCGCCTGCAGGAAGCGGGCGGCGGGTGCGCCATCGACCACCATGTGGTTGATGGTCAGCGAGAACTGCATGTAGTCGCGATAGGCGACCGTGCCGTCGGCCTGGCGCACGGGGCGCAGGAGCGTCTTGCCCACGCCGAGCATCGCAATCTGCGGAGCGGAGATGACCGGCGTGAAGTTCACGATGCCGAAGGAGCCCAGGTTGGAGACGGTGAAGGTCGCGCCGTTCATCAGGTCGGGAGCCAGCGTGCCGGCGTTCGCGGCTTTCGCCAACGCCTTGACCTGCTTGCACATCTCGGCCAGGCTCATCTTGTCGGAGTGATGCAACACAGGCACCAGCAGGCCCTTCGGAGTGTCGCAGGCGAAGCCCATGTTCACCGCGCTGTGCAGTTTCACGACATTGTCCGAGAACTCGCCGTTCATCTCGGGAACCTGCTGAAGGCTCTTGATGACCGCATACATCACCATGTCGCCGATGTTGATGTTCGCCAGACCCAGCTTCTCGCCGTTCGCCTTGATCTTTTTGCGCAGGTTCAGCAGGCCGGTGACATCCGCCTCGGCGTTGAGGGTGTACTGCGCCATCGTCTGCAAGGAGTCCAGCAGACGCTTGGCGATGACGGTGCGGATGCGGCTGAAGGGCTTCTCCGTGATGACATCCTCGCCGGCGGCAGGAGCAGGTGCCGCAGGAGCGGCGGCCTTCGGTGCCGCGGCGGGAGCCGGAGTGGCGGCGAGCGCGATGCCCTTCGCGAAATTCTCGATGTCCTCTACAGTGATTTCGCCGTTGGAGCCTGTGCCGGTCGCAGGGGCCTTCGCTCCGGCGGCGACCATCGCGGCCGCGGCGGGCGTCAGGTGCGGTGCGGTCTGATAGGCGGCCGCCACATCGCACTCCATGATGCGTCCCTGGGCGCCACTGCCGACAATCGCCGGAACCACAAAAGGATGCTCCGCAACAAACTTGCGGGCGCGTGGGGACATCGGGCCATTCGCCGCACCGGCGGGAGCAGCAGCAGGAGCCGCAGGAGTGGCAACAGCCGGAGCGGCGGCAGGAGCCGAAGCAGCCGGAGCGGCGGCAGGCGCAGGAGCTGCACCGCCAGGGGCAAAGGCGGACGGATCGTCGCCGGGGTTGCCGACCGCGCAGATGTTGCTCAGCACGGGAACCAGCGCGCCTTCCTCCACGAAGAGCGCCAGCACGGTGCCCTCTTCCGTGGCCTCGACCTCGACCGAGGTCTTGTCGGTCTCGGCGGTAGCGATGATGTCGCCCTTCTTGACCACGTCGCCGACCTTGATATTCCACTTGCTCAGGAAGCACTCTTCCACGGAGTTGCCCGCCTTGGGCATCACAATCGCATGGGCAGTCGCAGGAGCCGCCTTTGCGGGAGCGGCAGGAGCGGCGGGGGTAGCAGGAGCGGCGGGAGCGGCGGGTGCGGGAGCAGCAGGAGCCGCCGCTGGAGCGGCACCTTTGGGAGCCAGCGCAGAGGCGTCCTCGCCAGGTGCGCCGACGGCGCAGATGGTGGTCAGCACGGGAACCAGCTGGCCTTCTTCGGCAAAGAGCGCCAGCACGGTTCCGCCTTCGGTGGCCTCGACTTCGACCGAAGTCTTGTCCGTCTCGGCGGTGGCGATGATGTCGCCCTTCTTCACGGTGTCACCCACCTTGATGTTCCATTTGCTCAGGAAGCACTCCTCCACGGAGTTGCCTGCCTTCGGCATCACGATTGCAGTTGCCATTGAGATGTTTCTCCTTAGTGATTATGCGATGATGACTTGAGTACCAGATTGTTCCAGATGATTTCGTAAAGTGTCCGCAAGCTCGTCGGTGATCAGCACATCCACGTCGTCGAGCTTGCCGGTATTGACAAAAGAATTGACGCCGAGCTTGGTATGGTCGGCCAGCAGAATGACCTGCCGTGCGCGTTGCATCGCGCAGCGTTTGGTGAATGCCTCGCCCGTGTCGCTGGTGGAAAGCCCGTCCGCCAGCGTCAGTCCGAGCGTGCCCATGAATGCCTTGTCCACCGTCAGTCCGTTCAGGATTTGCGCGGAGAGCGGTCCGACCATGGTGCGCGAAAGGGCACGGAACTCACCGCCGGTCAGAATCAGACGATGGCCGGACTCCATCAGCACGAAGGCCGCCATCAGCGAATTGGTCACGATGGTCAAATCCTTTTTGGCGGTGAGCAATTTCGCCAGGTGCAAAACCGTGCTTCCGCCGTCCAGATAAATCTTGTCATGGTCGGAAATCAGTTGCAACGCCGCCTCGGCGATGCGTCCCTTTTCCTCGCCCAACAGTTGCTCCTTGTCACTAAATACTTGTTCCTGAGCGACATTCGCATTTAATGTCGCCCCGCCGTGAAAACGCGAGAGCATCCCGCGCTCGTGCATTGAATTCAGATCGCGGCGCAAGGTCGCCTGAGATACGCCCAATGCCGAAGACAATTCCCCCACGCTCATCACATCCGTTTGGCGCAGAAGCGATAATATTCGCTGTTCGCGCTCGGCGGTCAATAGACGGTGGGAAGAGACCATGTCAATGAAAGAAAATGATTGATTTTGCGCAAAAATGAGCGAATCCGACAAAATATAATGCCATTTCCGCGCATTGTCAATCATTTTTGAACAATTTCTCTTAAAACGAATCCTGCAATCATCACATCAAAAAACAACCGATTCACGATATGGATGCTATATTGAGTCCCAGTTTTCCGTTCCACGAGTGTACCGCTAGTAGTCGACCGCAAATTGAAACCAGACAAAGGCAGGTTGCACCGGAACAGATTCCGGACAAGAAGCGACCTAACGCCCTGGAAAACGCCCGGCAATAGTGTTTTTTTGGCGGTTTTCAATTGCAATTAAGTACTAGTAAGCACCTTCTTTCTGTTTCCCAGTCATGACACAGTCACACTCCGCATTTCGTCTCAGTCTTCCCCATCGCATCGCCATCGGACTAGTCGTTGGTGCCGTGCTTGGCGTATTCTGTCCCCAGGCATATTGGTTTAGCACATTGGGCAGTCTCTTCGTCGGCGCTCTGAAAGCCATTGCACCGGTGCTGGTATTCTTTCTGATCATCGCGTCAATCTCCAAAAACAGCAACGGTTTTGATCGCCGATTTGGATTTGTCATCTTCGAGTATATGCTTTCAACTTTCTTGGCCGCGATTCTCGCGGTTTGCGCATGTTTCCTATTTCCCGTACGCATCACCTTGGGGACCGAAGAGATTGCCCAGAGCGCACCTGGCGGTGTCTGGGAAGTGCTGGAAAAGCAGCTTCTAGGCATGGTCACCAATCCCATCCAAGCCCTCTCGGAAGCCAACTATATCTCTGTCCTTTTCTGGGGTATCGTCATCGGCATCCTCGCGAAAAAATATGCTTCTGAACAGACCAAGAAAATGCTAGGCGAACTCTCGGATGTCATCAGTCAAGCCGTCGCCTGGATTATCAACCTAGCTCCCTTTGGCATCTTTGGACTGGTTTTCAGCAGTGTCTCGACCAGTGGACTAGGTATTTTCAAGGAATATGGACAACTTCTTCTGCTTCTGGTCGGCTGCATGCTTGTCACCTCCATCATTCTCAATCCACTCCTGGTACTCCTGATTTTACACAAAAATCCCTATCCTTTGGTATGGAGATGTCTGCGTGAAAGTGGCCTCACCGCTTTCTTTACCCGCTCTTCCGCCGCCAACATCCCCGTCAATATGCGACTCTGCGAACGGCTGGGGCTCGACAAGGATTTCTACTCCGTTTCCATCCCCTTGGGAGCAACCATCAACATGGACGGCGCAGCTGCCACCATCACCGTGATGACCCTAGCCGCAGCTCACACTACAGGTGTGGAGATGACCATCGGCAAGGCATTCCTCCTCTCGATCCTGGGCACGATTGCTGCTTGTGGCGCCTCTGGTGTCGCAGGTGGTTCGCTGCTGCTGATTCCAATGGCCTGCTCTATCTTCGGCATCCCCGCTGACACCGCAATGCAGGTGGTAGGCGTTGGCTTTATTATCGGAGTAATCCAGGACTCAGTCGAAACCGCCTTAAATTCCTCTGGTGATGCCCTATTCACCGCTACAGCCGAATACGCGCACTGGCGTAAAGTTGGCAAATCCTTGCCAAAATTTCTCGGTGGAACCACCGAAACAGATATATAACAGCCTAGTCCACGAATTATCCCTGTGGTGACGCTTGTCACCACAACGCGTTCCGGATATTACGGGCCTTCCGGATGCTCCGGCCCGTCCGCGCCGGAGCGAAAAAAGGCCCCCGGATCCTTGGGACCCGGGGGCCTTTGGAAGAAGCGGTTCGCGCCGCGCTGCTTTCCCGCGCTCTTGAACGCAGTATCATCGCCGCGGGGGGCCTTAACGGCCGTGTTCGGGATGGGAACGGGTGT
>JAFPYX010000078.1 GCA_017417585.1 Victivallales bacterium | reverse complement strand
GGTCTGAGGTCTGAGGTCTGAGGTCTGAGGTCCCAGCCATCAGGTCTCAGGTCCCAAGTCTCAAGCCTCCTGGCTCTCGCTCGCGTGCGAGCGAGTATTGGCCTTGTGCAATCCGGTCGCGTCCGGATAGGTCTTTCAGGATGGCGATTTCCTCGTATCCCAAGACTTGCAGGCAATCGTGAATCCTTAGAGCTTGCATTTCACCGATTTCCAGCAGAAGCCAACCGCCAGGTAGAAGATGGTTCCTTGCCTCGTCGGCGATGCGTTTTTCTAGAGCCAGGCCATCGTCTTTGGCCTCCAGCGCAAGACGAGGCTCGAAATCCTTGACTTCGGAAGGAAGTTTGCGGTATTCGTCCGGCGAGACGTATGGCGGATTGGCAGTGATGAGATGGAAGCGGGGGTGTGGCTGCCCGAGTGGGGCAAAGAGATCGCCACGAAGAAAATGGCAATGAGGCGGATGGAGCTTTGCGCAGTTGAGTTCGGCCCATTTCAAGGCCTCCGGCGATAGGTCGATGCCAATGTAATCCAGGTCAGGACGCTCGTGCGAAAGTGCCAGTGGAATGGCTCCGGATCCAGTGCACAGGTCCAGGACTTCCGTGTCCTGCGGTGCGTCCACAAGCAGTTGCAGTGCATGCTCTACCAGCAATTCCGTTTCTGGACGGGGGATCAGCACGCCAGGCCCTACCGCAAGTTCGATATTGTAGAACTCCACCGAGCCAACGACATACTGGAAAGGCTCGCCTGCAAGACGGCGGCATGTCCATGCCTCCAGGAGGGACGCTAGTTCCACCTCGTCTGTGACATTGCGTTCGGCGAGTTGGAGCATCCACCTGGCTTCCTGAAATGCATTCTTCACGCCCCCGTCCTGGAGACGCTTGCGAAGCTGCTCGTAGGTGTTCATTCCCGCAATTTGTAGAAGTCCTTGATGACTTGCCATCCTTCCTCGGCCGTTTCGCAATAGTGGAAGAGGTCGAGATCCTCAGGAGAAATTACGCCATCGTCGATAAATTTCTGCCAGTTGATGAGCTGTTCCCAGAATTCCCGTCCGAAGAGCAGCACGGGGATGGGCTTGATGATTCCAGTCTGGATGAGAGTGAGTGCCTCGAAGAGCTCATCCATCGTTCCAAAACCGCCTGGGAATGCCGCGACGGCCTTGGCAAGCTTGATGAAGTGCATTTTGCGGATGCAGAAGTAATGGAAGGCGAAACTCAGGCCTTTGGAGATAAACCGATTGGGTTCCTGCTCTTGAGGCAGGGTGATATTCAGCCCGCAGGAGATTCCCCCCATGTCGGCCGCGCCTCGGTTCCCTGCCTCCATGATGCCGGGGCCACCGCCGGTGATGACCACAAATTGGTGGCCGTCATTCTGGTTTTTGTCGAAAATCGTGACCTTTTTGGCGAAATCCCGCGCAATGTCGTAGTACTTGCTATTGGCCAGCAGCCGTTCGGCCTGCCGGACGGCCAGCTGCTTTGCCGCGGAATCGGGAGAAGATTTCAGAGCCGACCGAGCCTCTTCCAGCTGTTGAGAGGCGATTTCCAGGGGACGCAACCGCGCACTGCCGAAGATCACCACCGTCGAGACGATGCGTTTCTTCTGCATCTGAACTTCGGGCTTCAGGAACTCCAACTCCAGACGAATGCCCCGGCAGACATCCGAGTCGAGAAAATCACGGTCGTGAAAGGCCTTGAGTTTACTGTGGAAAGCCATGGTCAGTTTGATTGAATGGACGGGAAACAAAGCGGGGGACGGCTACTGCTCCGTCCCCCGGATGTGTATTGCGGAAAAACTGATGCAAAAGGAAATCCGATTTTTAGCAATCTTAACCCTGCTGCTCAATCATCGCGGGAATTAGTAGGTGCCACCAGGGCCAGGTCCCATGCCAGGTGGTGGCCCCGGCATTCCATTTTCGTTGGAAGACGGACTTGGCAAGGTTTCGCGGGCGATTTTTTCAATTTCATCTACCCATTCCATACCTTTTTTGTCTTCAGTTGGAACATAGTAGTATCCTTCCTGTGTCATGATTCTGGGCATTTCCTGCTTTTCAAAAGCCTCGACGCCTAAATCAACCAGCGCCTTCCTAATACGCTGGACGAATGATTTTTTCGATACCCAGAAATCCGGTTTTGAAGTACGCAAACTGGCAGTGGGTTTGGTAATGTCCGGAACGTAGTTGTTTTCCAAGAAGCCACTGGCGGTTTTCTCATAGCATTCCTGCGTCACGAAGGATTCCAGCTCGACATCGATTTTCCCCAGGCTATTGACAATATAAGCCTCCTTCAAACGGGCATTCACATCTGGGTAGAACAACGCTTGGGCTTCCTCATCCAGGTCTTCACGGATGATGAAACGACTGCCCAATTGCACCCGTTCGTCGTTCACACCACGCAACGGTTGATCTTCAATGTATGCGGCGGGTCCGCGTCCGTCACGGAGCATCAAGGTAACCCGTTCGTTGATTTGAACCATTCGGAAACGCTCATCGGCGGTGTCGAGGATGTTCTGGCGACGTTCATCCGGACGGATTTTATCAATGGCATGCTCAATCGCCTGGTCGCGAATTTCATCCACAATGGACTCTTTGCTTTTTGGGGGGTCTTGGTTGAAATTTGACCAATCCACCTCAATGCCGGGGATGCGCAAAATGCGGAAATCGCCCATGCTGGGGGTATTGACACGCCGACGAATCTGGGTCTTGATGAACTCAATAGTATAGATGTCCGTGATTTGTTGCTCAAGACGTTTGCGTTCTTCTGCAACTTTGCTTGCATAGAATGCGTCAATTGCTTTTTTACGCACTTCCCAAGTAGGAAGTTCAATGTCAGACGACTCGCTTTCCTCCGAATCAGAGTTTTCTGACTCCGTCGGGAAATTTATGCCCAGGCCACCACTTGGCATC
This sequence comes from Victivallales bacterium, assembly GCA_017417585.1. GTDB lineage: Bacteria > Verrucomicrobiota > Lentisphaeria > Oligosphaerales > Oligosphaeraceae > RGIG1601. Next base: position 16,321 of record JAFPYX010000078.1, on the reverse strand, counting down.
GGTGCTGACAATACGGCGGTGGCGGCGAACAAGGCAAACAGGCAAAGCCCGTTTGCGGCTAGTCGCCAGAAATGATTGAGATTATCCTTCATGAATCCGGGTACTCCTCAATTGTTTAAGAAAAAAGTGAATCTATTTTAAATGGTATTGGCTGACAATGTATTGCATTTTTGCAATTTCACCACTCGGCGCAGGAAAAAAAAGGTGAAAAGTGCAGAAATCGACACTAGGGCATTGGACATTCGGCGGGGTGAAGAGGTTCCCCAAGTGTCATTTGTCAGAGGAGACACAGAACTGATTGACCGCCGAAGTCAGTTCCGGAGGGAGCGGGACAATTCGGCCGCTGGAACGCGAAAGGGCGGCCAGTTTGACTTTTCCCGTGACCAGCAATGTCCCGTCCAGCCAGACTTCACTGACGATGACGAGGCTGGCCTTGCCCAGGCTTGAAATGCTCGAGCGCACTTCCAGCAGGTCGTCATAGTGTGCCGGACGATGGAAGTCCAGCTCGCAGTGGACGACTTGGAGAAAAATGCCGGTCGCTTCAAGCTGGCGGTAGGTCAGCCCTTGGGCACGCATCATCTCCGTGCGGCTGATTTCAAAATAGTTCAGGTAATTGGCGTGATAGACGATGCCCATCTGGTCGGTGTCGCCGTATGTCACGCGGATCTGGTTTGAAAAGTATGCCATTGAAAAACAAAGAAAGGAAGGTTGCCAATCAGAACTGCCATGATCGTCAGGGGGATTGATTCGGCGCCAGTGAGCCAAACGCTTTTCGCGTTTCCCCCCTTGCCATGTTTCCAGTCAGGAACCCTTTGGGATTCGTGTCAGGTTCGGTTTCTCGCCACGGCATGCCGTCGGGGGTTACGCGCGGCGTCTCCATGCCATGGCGAGGGCGAATACGGCTAGTAGCGCGGGGGCAAGAACAACACACAAGAGGGTGATCTGCCGCTCAATGCGGTCAAGTTCAAGTCGAAGAAGATGGAGTTCCTGGCGTTGATGAAGTCGCAGTTCCGCCTCGCGTTGAGCTTCGATGGCTTCCACTTCATCAAGCTGCCGCCGTATCTCCGGAGAGTCCAGGTCGCCCTGGACGGCGATTTGGCGCAGTTGTTGCCGGAGGGGCTCGTTTTGGCGATAGGCCTCCGCGTCAAGTTCCTGGATGCGGCGTTCTGTCTGGCGGGCCAGTGCTTCGATGCGCTGGAAAGTACGTGCCTGGCGTCCGCGTGAGCGTACGCGCAAAAGCCTTGCGTCCGAGCAGAGGTATTCAGCGGCATTGGTCAAAAGCGTCCCGTTGTCGGAAATGAGATGCTCCTGGGCGTTGCCCTGCGTGTCGGTGGTCTTGTCGATGCAGAGGGAATTGTGGAGGAATTCCACATCGCCGACCAGGAGCGCCTTGGTCTCTTTTCCTTCGACCAGAAGGGCGACATGGTAAGTTTGTCCATCGGGCTGGAAGTCTGTCAGGATGTCAGAGCCGTTGCGTTGCGCCTCGTAGATTGCCAGCAGCCGCGAGTCTTTTGTGGTGGTGGCCAGCGGGGTGATCTGGATGCCTTCCTGCGGGGTGAAATCAAAGGCTCCGGCGCAGAACATGGAAAGACTGCTGAGATGAGCCGTCAATGGACACTCCTGGTTGAGTTGCTCGCTTCGCAAGGTGAGAAGCGTCGGGAGGTTCTCCATGCCTCGGATTGAATTGGTCATCGGCGTTGCCAAGGTGCGGTCCGCCACGACTCTGGTATGGTGGAAGGTGACGCCCCAGGCTTGCAGCAGGTTGGGTAGCGTGGAAGGCTGGGGGACTGCGAAACGTCCCTGCTGCTGGACATCCGCCCGGCTCAGAGGGTCGAGGAGGGCGATCAACCCGCCGCCTTGTCGGAGGTATCCTGCGATTGCGTCTTCCTGTTCTGGCGTGATTTCTTTGGGATGCACCAGCATGAGCAAGTCCAAGTCAGGCCGGAGAGACGCAGAATCCAGTTGGTCAACGGGGACGATCTCGAATTGAGAGCCGAGCTGTTCAATGCACCACCAGGTTGGCAATAGATTCTTGGTTTGGGGATTGACATGCTCCAGGACTGGAAGAGTGGAATAAAGCCCCAGACGCCGTTTGGTTGCACGTTGGGTGGCGTCGATGGCACGCATCAGCTGATATTCAAGCAAGTCCGCCTCACTCTCTGGAAAGTCCGCGATAACTTGTGTGGGAAGAGTGGCGTCCTCCGGGGTGAAGACCGCACCGAGAAACCAAAGGTCGCCTAGGCTGCCGATGTGGGGTTGAAGTCCGCGGTCCTGCGTTGCCAGCTGTTCGGCGTCTTCTTTGGGATTGTGGCATTTCAAAGTGATGCGGCCATGCGAGGCGCGTGTCAGTTCATTTAGGAGTTCCTCCACCCGGCTGGCGTGGTTGCGCAAAGGCGCCGGAAGTTCCGGAAAGTCACGCGAATAGTAGAAGTCAATGACGACTGGGGTGGCCAGCTCGTCGAGGATGGCGCGGCTCCCGGTGTCCAGGGTGTGGTGCTTCTCCGCAGTGCAGTCCACCCGTGCGGGAAGTTGTTCAAAGACAGGGAATAAGATGATGAGCACCAGCCAGAGGACAAGGGCCGCCAAAGTGCGGTGGCGTGAACACGAAAGGTGGCGACGGCGAAGCCAGAGGATGGCGAAACTTAAGAAAAAGACTGTCCAGGCGAAAAACAGATAGACGGCCCGTAGGGCGATGAGCCCCTGCGGGAAACTCTCGAAATGCCGAATGAGGCTTAGAGAGGCGACGACTTCAATGATGTAGGAGGGGCAGCCCCATTTGATCATCATCAGATTGAAAGGGCGGAAACCTGCCAGCAACAATGCCAACCCAAGGACAAAGGCGCACAGACCGCTGGCAAACGGATTTCGGGAACAGACACTGGCGGCCTGCCCAAGGGCCAGGAAGAGTGAGGCGCAGCACAGGCAGCCGAAGTAGCCTGTGAGGATGGGCCCCCAGTCGGGGTTGCCCAGCCATTCGCAGACCAGCGCGAATGGCGTCGTCAACAGCAGTCCCAGGAACAGAATTGACAGGCCGGAGAGGAATTTTGCCAGGACGAGGGTTTCAATGGAGACCGGCATGGTCAGCAGCAGCTCTGCGGTCCCGTCCCGATATTCGTTGCTCCATTGTCCCATTCCCAGGGCCGCTCCGAGGATGAGGAAAAGCCATGGCTGCCAGACGAAGAATCCCGAGAGGTTGGCGAGATTGGTTTCAATGAATCCTCCCAGGGTGAGCGTGAGGATGCCCGAAAGCAGGAGGTAGATCACCAGCAGCGTGGCTGCCAGAGGGGTGGCGAAGGACAGCCAGAGCTCTCGGCGGTAGATGGAAAGGAAATTCCGCATAGATGATGCGTGGCTTCAGCGGGTTTTCTGGATGAAGGTGGCTGAGAGGTCAGGGGGGAGTTTCCCGTCATAGACGAGGTTGCCGTGGGCCATCATCAGGACATGGTTGCTGACTTCCGGCACTTCATCCAGGAGATGGGTCGAGAGCAGCACGATGGAGCGTTCTCCCAATTTGCGGATCAGCTCGCGAGTGGCCTGTTTCTGGGCGGGGTCGAGGCCGTCCGTCGGCTCGTCCAGAACCAGTATAGGTGGCCGGTGGAGCATGGCCTGGGCCAGGCCAAGGCGATGGCGGTATCCCTTGGAGAGTTGACTGGCTAGCCGGGTTAGCACTGGCTCCAGCTGGCATTGTGCCACCGCTTCCGAGATTGCCTGCCTGGCGGCGGCTCCGGCGAGTCCATGCATGGCGGCCACAAAGGAAAGCGCCTCGTTGACACGCATTGCCGGGTGGCTGGGGGCGTTTTCAGGGAGATAGCCAAGGGCGTTGCAAGCGGTAAGCCGATCGGTTTCCAGAGAATGGCCATTGACGCGAATGGTTCCGCTGTCGGGTGGAAGGAATCCCGTGATCATTCGCATCAGGGTGCTTTTCCCGGCCCCATTGGGGCCGAGCAGACAAACGACCTGCGGTCCGGTGATTTCCAAGGTGAGGTCATCGACGACTTTCAGTTTGCCAAAGCATTTGGCGAGATGCTGGAGCTGAAGGGTTGGGGATGTCATTCCAAATCCTCCTCGTGGCCAAAGTCGTGGCGTAGCATTCGGGCGGTGACGCTGGAAAGCCGCTGTCGGTCGGTGGCGTTGAGTCGTTGCGAGGCATTGCCGGTGGAGGCGGGCAGACGGGCGTAGTCACGGAAAAGCACCGCCCAGTTGAGCTGGGGAAACACGCCGACCTCGTGCCCAAGCCAGAACATGGAAAGCAGATAGCGCGCCTCCTCGGCGTCAACCAGCCGCGCGCCTTTGATGATTCCCGCAGCTCTGCCCAGGCGGTCGATGAACGATAGTCGTTGCGGTTCGTGGTTCTGAAGGGCGCATCGTGCCTCGCGTTCATGGCGCTCCAGCATGGCGGCGGCGCGTGCGACTTGGCGGCATCGTCGGTTCAACGTCTCGCCCATCGCGAATTCCGTGCGAAGAACCAGTATGTTTGCCGGCTGGGAGGCTGTGTGGGCAAAGAAGGGATGGATGGAAAGATGCAATTCGTGGCAGGCGTTCGCCACGGAGTCCTGCCGCCCTTCCAGGCACAATGCAGGCAGGTGCAGAAATTCCGCAAACTGGATCCCGCTGCCGAGATTGCTCAACTTATGGGTTATGGCGCCGAATTCCGCGTCGGTGGCCAGGCGAAGCTGACGCTGCAGCCTGGCGTCGAAGGCCTGGACCAGCTGTAGCGCACGAAGCTGCTCGCCCTTGTCGCCCCAGATTTCAAGCTGCAGGTGGTCGTCGTGGTTGATGCGTGCCACGATGCGGCGGTTGGCGGACACCAGCAGATACACTGGATAGGGATGGCTCGCAAACGCGGGCGGCGCCAGGTTGCAGTAGATCAGCTGCAGAATGACTCCGCGGTTTTCGGCGGACGGTTGGATGACGGTGGCATCCGCAAAAAGCGGATCCGATTTCAAGGTTTTCAACAGTAATTCCGCAGGTTCGGAGGCCTCGCTGACGGTGCCGCCGGAATAGGGGGGGAGCGGATAGTCGGCCAGATTGCGGCAGTATCGCACGACGCTGGAAAGCCGGATTGTCATTCCAGGGAGGATCTGGCGGGGCGCCCAGACAGGCAGGGGGAGGTCGGCAGACGCGAAGAGACTGGCCGGCAAGGAGCGCATCTCTGCGCAGAGCTGCGGATAGGAGTCTTCTTCAGGGAATGAGGACGGCTGCCGATTCTGTGAGAGGTCCTGGGCGAAGGCCTTGATTTGCTGCTGGAGCTGTGCGGCTCGTTCGTATTGCTCGGTCTTTACGGCCTGGGCGAGTTCCTTGCGAAGCTCTTCAAGGCGGACCTGGGCATACGAAGGTTCGCCGGAGGCCTGGGGCAAGCCGCTGCTGGCGGCCTTGTGGCGGCGCTGTTCGCCCAGTGGTTCACGGAGGGCGTCCCGCAATTCAGCCCGGAAGGCATCCAGGCATTCGAGGCAACCGAGTCTCTGATGCTTTTGCATCTCGGAGAGGCTCATGCCGCATTTGGGGCAACGTTTCTCGGCGGCACGTTCGCCAGATGTCTTTGCCAGGCGTTTCAGCTCCTCCAGGGACACCGGCAGCTTGACGCCGGCTTCCTGGCTGTTCTCCTCCAGAACCTCCAGGAAACGGGACAGGTCGAGCTGGTCGGGCATGGTGGTGATGGCGCATTGCAGGCATAGATTGTGGTCCTGCTGTCCATTGGGGCCGTAGGCGCGAATATGCACGCAGGCCGGACGAGAATGGCATTTCTCACAGAGCATGATGAGTTGGCCGGGACGCCATAGTTGTTTCGGGAATTTTGGATATGAATGGTTGCCCAAATAATATACTAGTCTTCACGAATTCCGTACCAGATATTACATTAAAGGCATTGCCATCCATGCCGGGGTGCTTTGCGGAGAGCCGCAGGGCTGAGAACACACCCGTGAACCTGATTGCGTTTAATCACGACGGAGGGAGATTTGGAAGGACGGCGCGTGCGTCGGCTTTTGGAGCTCCCACGGAAACCAGCCATTGTTTTTTAGGAGAATGCCGATGAATGCCAATGCCCTCTCAACCCAGCTGGACTTTGCCCGCGCGGGCAAAGTCACGCCTCAGATGGAGTCGGTCGCCCGTGCGGAGGGACGCGCCGTTGAATTTATCCGCGAGGGGGTTGCGGCCGGACGTATTGTCATTCCCGCGAACCATGGCCACAAGTCCCTGCAGCCAATGGGAATCGGTCGCGAACTGAAGACCAAGCTCAATGCCAATATCGGCACGTCGCCGACCTCCAGCTGCATCGCAAAGGAACTCGAGAAGCTGGATGCGGCGGTCAAATATGGCGCGGACACGGTGATGGACCTCTCCACCGGAGACCATCTCGAGGAGACCCGCCGAAGCATCGTCGAGCACTCGACCGTGCCTATCGGGACGGTCCCCATCTATGAGCTGGTCGCGCGTTCCGGACAGGGCGATGACGATGAAATCGACTTCTCGCGCGAGGCCGTGATGGCGGTGATCCGCGACCAGGCCGCCCAGGGCGTGGACTATATGACGATGCATTGCGGCATCCGTCCGTCGATGCTCCCCGCCGCGCGCCGGCGCAAGCTGCGCATCGTCTCCCGCGGCGGCGCGCTGATCGCGCGGTATATGGCCCGCACGGGGAAGGACAACCCCTATTTCGAATACTTTGACGACATCCTGGCGGTCTGCCACGAATACGACATCACCATCTCGCTGGGCGACGGGCTTCGTCCCGGCTGTCTGGCAGACGCCTCGGACGAGGCGCAGTTCGCCGAGTTGGCGCAGCTGGGCGAACTTGCTCTTCGCGCACAGCAGGCCGGCGTGCAGGTAATGATTGAAGGCCCCGGACATATTCCGCTGGACCAGGTGGAGATGAACATGCGACTCGAAAGGCAGCTCTGCCACGACGCGCCGTTCTATGTGCTGGGACCCGTCACGATGGACTGTGCGCCCGGCTATGACCACATCACCAGCGCCATCGGCGCGGCGGTGGGGGCCTGGCACGGCGCGGCGATGCTCTGCTACGTGACCCCGAAGGAGCACATCGGTCTTCCCAACGCCGAGGATGTCCACCAGGGGGTCATCGCCTACAAGATCGCCGCACACGTGGCCGACATCGCAAAGCATGTTCCGCACGCGATGGACCAGGACAACGCCATCTCCGACGCCCGCGCCGACTTCGACTGGAACCGGCAGTTCGAACTCGCGCTCGACCCTGAAAAGGCCCGTTCCATGCGCGAGGAGGCCCTCCGCGAACGCAACCAGGACGGCTCCACCACCAACCACGAGCACTTCTGCACGATGTGCGGTGCGAAGTTCTGCTCGCTGCGAGTCAGCAAGGACATCTGAATGCTGGAACGGGAAAAACTCCATCTCTACGCCATCACTGACCGCCATTGGCTCAATGGCCGCACGCTGGAGTCGCAGGTGCGGGAGGTGCTTGAGGGCGGCGCGACGATGCTTCAGCTCCGCGAGAAGGCGCTGTCGCCAGAGGCCTTCCTCGCCGAAGCGCATGGAATCAAGGCAGTATGCGATGAATTCGGCGTGCCGCTGATCATCAACGACAATGTCGAGGTCGCCCGCCAGCTTGGGGCAGGAGTGCATCTCGGCCAAAGCGACATGGCTCTGCGCGAGGCGCGAAGGATTCTGGGAACCACGGCGGTCATCGGCGTCTCCTGCAAGACGGTGGAGCTGGCGAGAGAAGCCGAGGCCAATGGCGCGGACTACCTCGGCGTGGGGGCGGTCTTCCCGACCTCCACCAAGACCGATGCACGCGAACTGCCCCACGAGACGCTGGTGGCGATCTGCCATGCGGTGATGATTCCGGTGGTCGCCATCGGCGGCATCACGCTCCAGAATGCACGAGAACTCGTGGGAACCGGCATCGCGGGCGTCGCGGTGATCTCCGCGCTCTTCGGGGCGCCATCCCCGCGTGCCGCCGCCCAGGCCTTCAGGTCTCTGGACCTCAGTCTTTAGCTGCATGCCCGCCGGGGCAAGACCGGTCTTGGTTCCTGTGGACCAGTTGCCAATTGCCAATTGGGACTCCAGACGCCGGACATCGGACGTCCCGGCGGTGTCCATTGATTGGACTTTTCGGCAATTACGCATTACGCATTACGCATTACGCATTTCGAATTGCCCCCGCGCCCTCCGGGCCTAAATAACTTTACCCTTTACCCTTTACCCTTTTGAATACAGTACTTTCCATCGCCGGTTCCGATACGATTGGCGGCGCAGGCATCCAGGCCGACCTGAAGACCATCGCCGCACACGGCCTCTACGGCATGACCGTGATTACCGCCCTGACCGCCCAGAATACCCTCGCGGTGCAGGCGATCCACGAGGCGCCGCCGGAGTTCGTCGCGCAGGAAATCGACAGCGTCTTCACGGACATCGTGCCGGATGCGGTGAAGATCGGGATGGTCTCCTCTGCGGCAATCATCCGCGTGATCGCGGAGCGGCTGCGCTTCTACGGCGTGAAGAATCTCGTGGTGGATCCCGTGATGGTCGCCACCAGCGGTTCGCGGCTGCTGGTGCCCGAGGCGCAGGAGGCGCTCCAGCAGGAGCTGCTGCCGATGGCGACGGTCATCACCCCGAATCTCCCGGAGGCGACGGTGCTCAGTGGGATGGATATCACTTCGCCGGAGGAGATGCTCACTGCCGCGCAGAAGATTGGCGCGGAAATCCCTGGCGCGGTGCTGATCAAGGGCGGACATCTGGCACAGACCGCCGATGACTTGCTGTGGAGCGATGGTGAACCGCATTGGTATCACGCGCCACGGGTTGATACCGAAAATACCCATGGAACTGGTTGTACGCTCTCCTCCGCCATCGCCTGCGGATTGGCCAAAGGGCTGGATGTGCCGGAGGCGGTCCGCCAGGCCAAGGAATATATCACCGCCGCACTTCAGCACGATCCGCGGCTCGGCCACGGCAACGGACCCCTGAACCACGTGTGGAAGTTTAAAGATTAATGCGTAAAGCTAATCATCGCAGGCCCTAGTACCGCCAGCCCGCGAGACTTCAGGATTCCGTCAGGCTGTCAGGAGTCAGGCCATCCAGGCTATTGGAACAGCGGGGTGGAATAGTAGCGGTCGTAGGAGTCGGGCAGGACGGTGAGGACGGTGTGCCCGGGGCCCAGTTCACGGGCGAGGGCGACTGCGCAGGCAGTATTGGTGCCGCTGGAAATGCCCGCAGGGAGGCCTTCGAGGCGGGCAAGGGCGCGTGCCATCGCCAGCGCCTCATCGTCGGTGATGATGCGGGTCCCCGTGAGGATGGACTGGTCGAGGTTGGCGGGGATGAAGCCGTCGCCGATGCCCTGCTGGAGATGCGAGCCGATAGCCCCGCCGGCCAGGACCGCGGCGTTCTCCGGTTCGGCGGCAATAATTTTCATCTCCGGGAAGCGGGTGCGCAGGACGCGTCCGATGCCGGAGAGCGTGCCGCCGGTGCCGAAGCCGGCGCAGAAGGCATCCACTTGGCAGTCGCCAAGCTGCTCGAGAATCTCCCGGCCAGTCTTTTCGAAGTGGACGGCGGGGTTGTTGGGGTTCTCGAACTGCTGTGGGATGTATCCGCCGGGGATGGCGTCCCGCAGTTCGCGGGCGAGCTGGAGGCAGCGCTCCATGCACTCGCCGATGTTGCCTTCGTCGTGGACCAGGCGAATCTCTGCACCGTAGAGCCGCATTAGCTTCGTGCGTTCCTCGCTGACCGAGTCCGGCATCACGATGATGCAGCGGTAGTGGAGCTGACTGCACACCAGCGCCAGACCGATGCCCTGATTCCCGCTTGTCGGCTCGATGACCACCGAGTCCGCCGTCAGCAGACCATCCTTGCGGGCGGCCTCAAGCATATTCAATGCCGTGCGCGTCTTGATGCTGCCGCCGACATTCAGCCCCTCGACTTTCACGAGAATCTGTGCGCAATCAGGCGTCGGGATGCTGTGCAGACGCACCAGCGGCGTGCCGCCGACTGCTTCAAGAATCGAATCCAAAATGCCGGTTTTCATTGCCAGAAAGGAATTTAATAACAAAGTAACTTGTTAATTTCTAATTGTTAATTTCTAATTTTATTGCATCGAGCGGCGGGAGGACGACGGGCTTGCCGTCCACCTCGACGGTCTGTTCGACGGGACGGAAGTTGGTGATGACAAGTGCCTTGGAACCGTCTGGCGCCTGCCACCAGGTGGTGATGAAGGCGTCGAGTTCGCGGGGGAACCGGCTCATGATCGGCAGCGTCCACTTGGGACCGGTGACCTGGTTGAGCGGCTCGAGCATCCGCCCGTAGATGAGGTACTGCGGGTTCGCCTTGCGGAAGTCGTTGAGGTTGCGCAGTAGGGTGAGTTCGGACTCCTGTTCGGGCGTGGTGGTTTGTCCCCAGGGGCAGATCCAGCCCCAGAGGAGCGTCCCGTGTTCGCCTAGGATGACGGAGAGGAGGTTTCCGGAGGCGAAGGCGTAGGCGGTGCGCCAAAGGAGGTTTTCGGGCTGCTTGTCCAGGTCGAGGTAGTATTGTATGCCGCCCTGGTTGCCCATGAAGTTGTTCACGTATTCGTGGTAGATGAAGGAGTATGCGGGGACGGGATGGGCGTCCAGCATGGTCCAGCAGGAATACCGCATGTCGCTGAAAGGCAGGTATTCCAGATATGGCTCCGCCGCGCTGGATTCGGCACCGAGCACGAGCTTCGGGTAGCGATCGTGCAGTTCCTTCAGGAGGCTCTTCTGGTTGGCTACCTGGTCGGGGCCGGGGACGGGCGCATGGTGGTGGTCGCGTGACCAGCAGAGGTATGCCGCCCCGCCGATGTTCTGGTCGTAGAACTGCGCGTAGTCCAGCCCGAAATTGGCGAGCTTGCCGACTTCGTCGATGATGGTCTTCCGCGCCCAGTCGTCGCCCATGCAGAGGTCGTATCCGAGTCTCTGTGCGTAGAGGTTGCAGCAGATGAGGGACTCCAGGTCCTTGCCGTCGGGCCCCATCGCCATGTGCGGTTCAAGATGTTCTTCGGCGCATTTTCTGGCGGGCTGGTAGTCCCAGTCGATGCAGCTCTGCTGGGTCCAGCCGGTGCCGGAGCAATAGACGCCGAGGTAGTCGCCGCGCTTGTGGAGCGCATCGCGGAATTGCGCGAGGAGTTCTTCGCCGCCTTGCGGAGGCCAGACGTATGGCGGCGCCCAGGGGGCGGTACCCTCCCAATGCATCAGAAGCGCCATCATCTTGGAGTCCAGCCGGTCGCCGAGCTTCTCTAAGACGGGCAGCGCGTTGGCGTAGGGGAAGTACTCGTTGTACTCCATGTCGCCATTGTCCTTGCCCTGTCCGCGCACGGGATAGATGGCGACCACCGGCGACTCCTTCACGATTTCCGGATAGTTGCCTTTGGGGACCGCAAAACCGCTGGATTGGAGCCAGTCGCGGTAGTGGCTGCAGGCGCTCTGCCAGTTGGGGCGGCATCCCTCCAGGGAGAAGTCGTAGTTGGCGTCGTAGTCCTGGCCGAAGTTGCCGCCGCAATAGACGCGGCAGTAGAGTTCGAGATGCGCGTCGTCCTTGCGGATATTGAAGAATTTCACTCCGCATTGGGTGTCGCGTGCGATGCAGCAGAGTCCCTTGCCGTCCGCGAAGTATCCGATGAACTGCATCTGGTCGTAGCCGGGGAAGAACTGGTAGTTGTGCCAGCCGGGCTCCTGTGTGCGGTAGTATTGATGCATCGGGTTGTGGACGATTTCGCCCTCGTGGTGCGTGAGCAGCAGGTCGCCATGCGGATTGGCGACACGCAGGCGCAGCGGCTCGATCCACTCCAGTGCGCAGTCGGCGGGCACGCCGGAAACTGCGAAGCCCACGAAGAGCGTGCCGTTCTCTACGCGCGGTCGCAGGGTGACGGCGAGGCCGGGTACGCGCTCGGCGTCGGTGAATCGCCATTCGTTGCCATCGAGGTTGCGGGTGGCGAATTCGCCTTCGTCCAGATGAAGGAGTTCGTGGTCCTGTCGGCGGAGACCTACGGAGAAGAGGTCGCGCATCGGCGCGAGCATCGCGGCCGCTTCAATGGGCAGCTGGAGGAGTTTTTCGGTGGCGAACATGGGAGTGGGAATGCTTAGGAGATGGGGACCGAACTTCTCTGATCTTCCGGTTCTTACGGACAGTAAATCAGCACGGGGGTGCCGTAGGCGGGATCTTCCTCCAGTAGGGCGAAGGAATTTCCATCCCAGAGGAATGGGTGGCCGTCCAGTTCATCAGACCAGGCGACCAGATTCCAGCCGGGAGTGGGCAGGCAGCCGGTTGGATCATGGCTGCAGAAAAGAGTGACGGAGGCGTCTCCCTCACCCTTGATCCAGTAGGCGTGTCCGGCTTCGATGGACTCGGGGGCAACCCAGATGCCCAGCGAGAGGTCGAAGGTGAAGAGGTTGGCTGGCATGGGATTGGGTTGCTCCAGAACGGTGACGTTTGCCGGGATGCCCACCAGATGCCATTCGGAACGAGCGGTCTGCGGAGCGGCCGTGAAGGTCAGATATTCGCGGATGATTTCAGTAGCGGCGGAAAGAGGAACTTGGATGATGTCATCCTGCCCGGTGCAAGTGAGCCGCACGACGAGCTGCTGGGCGGCGAAGCCTGGAGGAAGATGGCGAAGTTGAAGCCCGGCGGAGAGCTTTCCGGTGACAGAGGCGAGAGGATGCGCGAATTCATTGTCGGCCGCATCGAAGATTTCCAGGGTGAGTTTGGCATTCGCATTGGCTTCGGTGACAGCGGGCACCGAAAAAGCCATGGCATGGTTTTCAGGGATCTCGGCGGTCGCGTAGTAGGTCTCCAGCCAGCTCCCGAAGTAGGCCGTAAGAGGCTGCTCGTCGGCAACGAGTGCACGTGCGGCCTGTGGGGTCTGACTGGCCATCTGGTAGCCATTTCCCGCCATGGCAGTGATTTGATCATACACGTCATTCAGTTCCGGGACCTCGATGACATTCCCAACGTAATTGGAGTCTTTGGAAAGATGAACAAGGAGTTTCCCGTCCCAGGTCTGCCAGAGAGTCTGGATATAGTATTGTTGTTCGGCATTGCCGCAGGTGGCGATTTCAATGAACTCACCGTCCGCCAAATCATATCCATAGATGGCGAGTGCATCATGGAAGATAATCAGTTGGTCAAACAAGAGGATGCCCGATGTGATATGCCAATATCCTTGGATAGAACTCTTTTTCAGCCATCGGCCAGGCAGATAGCAGAGGTCGGTGGCGACCAATTCACCACTGCTCCAGCCACAACGACGCAAGACCGGCTTTGAATTGTTGTCGCCAGGTGTTTCCAGCTCGCAATAGTAGGCCGCCTGGCTGTCCACGGCAAGCGCCTGAAGGCTGTTGCCTGCCGCTTTTGCCCAGAATGCGTTTTCGTAGCCATCACCGGGAGTGCCGAAAGAGGAAAGCTCCGGGGTCCAGTCATAATGCTGGAGGTCACCCACTGGGTAATTCAATATGGCGTCGTCCGAGAGCAGGAAAAAGTTGTGGTTGATGCGGCCGGGGAAGTCTTGCGTCTTCGATATTGCGACAGGCGGAGTCTGCGAATAGTCGTAATGCCCGTTGCATTTTGGATCTCCCCATGTCACGTCAACATGGTACCACTTGCCATCGAGCTGGACGGCATTCCAGGCGTGTGTCATTGGTTCACTGGTGAGGATTTGGCATGGGATGCCGCGCTTGTCCATGAAAAGCTTGTAGGTCCGTGAATAGCCCTCGCACACCGCCTGGCCGTATACCAAGGCACCCGCACTGGTGTAAACCAGTTTGCCCGTCCCTTCTGGGAAACCCTCCGGTTCTAAAAATTGAGACTCGTATGTGTAGGCAATGTGATATACTAGCAGGTCGTAAAGGCGAAGAGCGTATGCCAGGTCATCCGGGTCATCTTTCGTCAGCTGCTGGTAGATGGCCTCGACCCGTTCGTCAAAAAGGGGGCGAATTTGCAAAAACTGTTCCTGGCTTAAGATATACTCAGGGCTGAAGGAGATAACCCGGGAACCGGACATGGTGTAACGTGTCTGTTTGGCGACGGAAAAGATGTCCGGGTTGTCATTGAGGACATCTTGAAAAAGCTGATTGATCTCCGTTTTGTCACCCGAAATGTTGAATTCTTTGACATTAATTACTTCAAGGTGGTTGCGTAGGCCGTCCGCAATGGCTTCCTTGGCAGTTTTCGCCTGCAATTGCGAGAAAGCCGCCACAAGGAGGATAAGGCAAAGCCAGTTTAGCAGTAGATGCGCACAGGATTTCATAACCGAATAGGGTTGGAGGGATTATACGCGGAGGCACAGAGATGGCAAGGAAATTATGATAATATAGGGGAATTCTGAAAATCTCCCACACGTAGTTTTGGAAAAATGCCATATATTTTAGGCGATGCCGAAAGAATCCCGTAAAATCTTCCTGCTTGCCCCGGCCGGCGGCCACGAGGCGCTTTCCGCCGCCTTGGCCAATGGCGCGGACGCGGTGTATTTCGGCGTGGGCGACCTGAACATGCGCTCACACGCGACGGTGAATTTCCGACAGGAAGAACTGCCGGAACTGGCGGCGAAATGCCATGCGGCGGGCGCGGAGGCGTGGCTGACGGTGAATGTCATCGTCTATGACACGGAACTTCAACGGGTTGAAGAACTTCTGGTGGCGGCGAAAGATGCGGGGATTGACGCCATAATCGCGGCGGATCCCGCCGTGCTCCGTCTGGCGCACGACCTCGATCTGCCCGTGCATCTCTCGGTGCAGGCGAATGTCTCGAACTGGCAGACGGTGGCTTTCTATGCGCCCTACGTGGATGTCGTGGTGGCGGCCCGCGAACTGACCTGCGAACAGCTTTCCGGAGTGGTGCAGAACATCGAAGCTCACGACATTCGCGGCCCCTCCGGAGAATTGGTTCGCGTGGAGGCATTTGTGCATGGCGCATTGTGCATCGGACTCTCGGGACGCTGCGGGATGAGCCTCTGCGAATACAACACCTCCAGCAACCGCGGAAACTGCTACCAGCCGTGCCGTCGGGCATATCTGGTGAAAGACGCGGAAACCGGTCAGGAGTTCCAGATTCAGAACCAGTACATCATGTCGCCGAAGGACTTGTGCACTATCGCACAGCTGCCGAAACTGCTGGATGCTGGCGTGGGTGTCCTTAAAATCGAGGGACGAGGCCGCTCGGCGGACTACGTCGCCACCACCACGCGGGTTTACCGCAAGGCGTTGGAGGCATGGCAGAAGGGCGATACGCCTTCGGTGGAGCAAATCGCAGATTGGCGCGGACAGCTTCTGGAAGTCTTCAACCGGCGCTTCTGGGAGGGCGGATACTATCTGGGTGAGCAGACGGACATCTGGGCGGGCACGCGCGATAACCAGTCCACCATCCGCAAGGAGTTCCTGGGGGTGGTCACGCACTACTATCCACGGCCGCAGGTCGCGGAGGTGCTTTTGCAATCTGGAAACCTGCGGGTGGGACAAAAGGTGCTGATCACGGGAGCCACCACTGGTGCGGTCGAATTCGAGGTGCCATCCATGCAGGTGCTGGAAAAGCCCGCCGAATTCGCCGGACCGGGTGCGGATGTCTGCATCCCATTGGCGACCAAAGTTCGCCCCAATGACAAACTTTTTGCATTGAAATCTAGATAGTAAACAAGTTATGACTTTTTCTGCTTCGCTTGATACTTCAATTGGCTTTTCGCTGGCGGTGTTTGAGGACGATGCAGTTGTCCTTCAAGCCACCATGCCTGGCATGGGCCGTGAGAGCGACCGTCTGCTCACACCATGGCTGATGGCACAGCTTGCCACGAAAAGCATTTCCCTGCAGGAGATTACGCATTGGACGCTGGGGACGGGACCCGGGTCGTTCGCGGGACTGCGCTGTGGCATTGCGATGGTCAAGGGCATCGTCGCGGTGACGGGCGCAGTAATGCGCGGGGTGCCCTCTGCATACGCGCTGGCGGTGCAGGCCGCCACGCCGAAAGCGCAGACGGTCGGCGTGCTCCACGATGGCCGTTGCGGGCAGGTCCTCCTGGCCAAATTTGCCCGCCAAGCCGACGGCTTTCAGCTGGCGGACGATCCCACGCCATTGGATCCGCAAGAACTCCTTGCTGAGACCAACCGCTGCGACTGCTATGCAACCGCACAGGCGGAGTCGCTGCCGGAATTGCCTCCGGAAGTCGCTTCCTATCTGAAGGCTCTGTCGGAAATCGACGCATCGGAACTGGCCCGTGCGCCCGAAGCGCTCTACCCGTGGCCGACCGACCTGGCCGGGATGGAGCAATCCACCGAGCCGCTCTATGTGCGCCAGGCAGTCTTCGTGAAACCAGCCGTCTTGAAAAGGTTAGAGGTTAGAGGTTAGAGGT
>JAFPYX010000077.1 GCA_017417585.1 Victivallales bacterium | reverse complement strand
ATGTTGGGGGACCAGTAGGTGAGTCCGAGGTATTGCCGACCGGGCGCACCGCGTCGGCGTGCGTCGTGGTATTTGGCGCGGCCCTCGTATGCGATGGCGCGTGCGACTCGGCGCATCAGTGCGGTATCGAAGGTCGCGGCAAGGCCGATGGCCTGCGGAAATACAGTCGCATGGCCTGCCCGTGCCACGCCATGCAAAGCCTCGTTCCACCAGTTGCAGGGGGCAATGCCCAGACGCTGTATGGCGGGCGCGGCGAAGGTCAGCTGTGAGCATTTCTCGCGTTTCGTCAACTGCCGGAGCAACAGCCTGATGCGTTCGTCGAAGGAACGGCTTGAGTCAAACCACGGGAAGGATTCTGGATTGGATGGCAGCGTTTTTCGCATGTCGTGCTAAAAAAGGTGAAGATCAGGCGAAGGTCGGCGGGGTGTAATGATGCTTGCCGCCGCGGGCGAGCCAGTCATGGATGACGACGCAGAGGGCGAGGGTGGCCAGCAGGGTGAAGCCGAAGTCCCAGAGGAAGAGGAACCGGTATCCGAAATGGTCGATGGCAATGCCGCCCAAGGCGGTGAGGATGACCATCAGGAAGCAGTTGATCATCGAGTTCGCGCTGCAGAACTGACCGTATTTCTCCTTGGGGAAGAGCTGGATGAACATCGGCGTCTGCGCCAAGGCCTGGATGGCGTAGATGATGCAGATGGCGATGCCGACGATGCGGAAGGACGGCTCGTCCTTGACGACAAAATAACCCCAGACGTTCATGGCGATGATGATGACTTCGCTGACCAGATAGACCCAGATGGGATGCAGCAAGTCCATGATTTTTCCCATGATGAGGACGGCGACTGCCGCCGCCAGACTGCCAATCGCCATGATGTCGCCATACTGCTGACTGGTGACGCCCAGCTCCTTGGTGGCGAAGAGCAGATTGAAGCTCTGCCGGCAGAAGTTGGAGACCTGGTTCATCGCGGTGCAGATGAACAAGAAGGTGAAGAGACGCGTGCTGTAGCACTCGCGGAAGTAGGTGGTGACCTGGTTCTTCATGCGTCGCGAGAACGACTCGTCCGTCTGCTTGGGCGGCGGCGGGTATTCGCCTTCACGGACATTCTTGACCAGGAACAGGAAGGTGGCGGCGTAGAGAAGCGCGATGAGCGTGCAGGCCGGGCCGGGATGGTTTACAGAATAACTAAGCATATATTTGTTGAACAAGAAGTTAACACCAGTTCCTATAAAGGTGAAGACGGAGAGGAAAGTGCCGACATGCTGTGGCGGAAGGACATCTGCGTAGAGGTAGTAGTACACGGAACCGGGCACCAGGAAGCAGACGGTGTAGAGCGTGTGCGAAAGGGCCAATAGCAACAGGATTGCCGTGGCGGCCTTGAGATGAAGAAGGCTTGCCAATGGCCCGCCAAGATGGCTCGACCAGCCAATCAGGACGACTAGTCCCGCCACCAACGGCGTGGACCAGAGCAGGAAGGGCTGGCGGCGTCCCATCCGCGTTCGGCACTTGTCGCTCCAGGTACTGATGATGGGGCAGATGAAGAAGTTGATGAATTGCGGGATGGTTCCCGTGATGATTGCGATTGTCCGGTTGGAGCAGCCGGTTTGGTCCAGCAGCACCGGCATGATTGCCGGCAGCATGTAGTATGCCAGCAACGCCATGGCTTGTCCGGCCAAGGTGATGAAGGCCATCACCAGAAGCATTTGCGGCATGGTGTAGTTCAGGGTGCCGATGCGCAGTTCAGAGGCGGAGTTCATGGGCGGGAGGGGTGGTTTACTTAGGCATTGCGGATGAGACAGACGATGTATGAGGCGAAGCCGTGGCAGAGGCTGGACTTGTCGTCGTCGGACTCCCAAAGGGTTCCGGTGAGGCGCGCCTGGGGGGCGAGGTGTTCGCGGATTTCATCGAGAAGCTGTGAGCGCATGTTGGCGTGGGCGAGTCGTTCGAAGCGCAGGATTCTCCCGATGAACATGTTGATGGGGTCCAGCGTGGGGTGGTTTTGAGTCCCCAGGAGCACCTGGCGCCAGGTTTGCCATTCGGGTTGCGTCACGTCGATGATTCCACAGAAGTCCGCGTAGTATTGGCAAATTTCGCTGGTTCCGGGGGCGGTCAGGAGGGTGCCGTCCGTCTGTCGGGTGGCGTGGTCGTGGAAGTACTTCCCGTCGAAGGAGCGCTTGAGGATTTCGTGTCGGATGGTCTTGGCACGGGTGGCCAGTGCGGTGTCGTCCAGCCACTTTGCGGCTGCACGCAGGAATTTGCAATAGAGCATGTTGGTGGGGAAGTTGCACCCGTCCATGTATTCCTGTGACTTCGACCACTCGATGAAATTCCATCCAGGGAGCCCTTCGAGGAGTCCGAATTCGTTGCGGTACGCATCGAAGTGCGCAAGGCACTGCTGGAGACGGTCGGCGTATTGATGTGGAAAGTCATGACCGCCGCGCTTTTCCATATATTCCTCCATTTCAATCCAATACCAGAGAGTCCATTGGGGGATGAAGCCGAGTTCTGCTTCGGTGGCGGGGTAGCAGTCGGGCAATTCACCGTCGGGAATGGTGTCGAAATGTTTTGGAAGCAGGAAGTTCTCCAGGAAGGTGGTCTCCAGCGCATTGGAGCCAGTGAGGAGGTATGCGGCGCGGGAGATGAAAAAGCTGTCGCAGAGCCAGCCGCCGCGTTCGCGTCCAGGGCAGTCCAGGAAGATGTCCATCGTGTTCTGACGGAAGGTCTCGATGGCGGCCTGATAGACTAGACGCAGGTCGTCATCCAGATCGGCAGGCGGTTCGCAGAACTCCGCAAGCAGTTGATTACGGTCGAAGGCGTATTCGCGCATGGCGAGGTCTTCAATGTGTGCGTGCCCTTCGAGTTGGAGGATTGCCGCAAATCGCGCGGTGTAGCACTCGAAACTCTCGAAGTTGATAATCTCTCCGGCCTTGAGTTTCAGGCGGATATAGTATTGTGCCCAATTCTTGAAACGCTCGATGGTGAAGACATTGTTCGGTCCGCGGACCTCGTCCCAGCTCAGAACGAGTTCGCAGTCGGTCTCGGCGGTAATGCGGCACTTCCAGAAGCCCGTATGGTCGGCTCCCAGGTCGTAGTAGGTGTAGCTCTCTGGTTCGTCTGGTGCCACTCCGCCTTCCTGCCAGCGGTAGTCTTTTTCGAGGCGGGTACGCAGGTCGTTGGCGTCGTCCGTGCTTTTCCCCAGGCGGGTGAGTTTGCCGCCGCCGATGCGTTGCGCGGGGAAAGAAGTCTCAAGCGATGGCAGCGGTGCGCCACGCGGCAGCCACCCCTCTGGTGGAATGTCCACAGAGACGGCGGAGAGGCTCTCCAGTTCGTCCACTTCACCGTCAAACCATTCTGCGGCACCTGGTTTCGTGAGGTCGTAACTCTCCAGCAGGTCGCGCTGGTAGGTCATTTGCGGTGCGGTCCAGTCGCGGAAGGGCAAGGCATGGAGTTGCCAACCAGTAGGACCGCTCTCGCAAGAACCGTCTGGCGCGAACAGAGCAAGCGCGCAGAAGGGCGCGGTGACGGGAATGTAATACCGCGAGGCGGTGTAGTTCACGACTTCCAGAACAAGGCGGTTCTGCGGTCGAGTCAGCCAAGGCCCGAGCGCCACTTCGTCCACCCGTGCATAGCCTTTGGGGGAACGCGCGGGACCGTATGCCACGACCTCGCCGTTGATGCGCAGACGGTACAGCCCGCTGGCGGCCAACTGCAGGGTGTGGTCGCCAGACGGGAGGGTGCGGCTCAACGCAAAAGTATTCGGCAGTTTGCCTGAATGGTCGTGTGCGGCCCAGAAGCCCTGCTTGGGCAGGAAATTTGCCATCAGAAAAATACGCGAAAGAAGGTGGAGGGATGAGACGATTGAGGAAATATATTATCTTTTGTTCACATTGTGCATTCACGGGTTTGGGTTTCCGTGGGGCTGAGTTCTTCGATATGATTTACTTCTTCGCCGATGACCACTACGGAACGCACGCCGGACGATGTCTTTACGGACAGTTGCCGATGGAATTGTGCGACCGGGTGGTCTTCACGGAGAATGACTGGGATCCGTCTTGTGTGTCTTGCAGTTTCGATTTCATCATGAGGAAATGACGTTCTCCTGGCTACATTCCATAAAAACGTTGTGTCGGGGATTTGTTATCACCTTGATGTGCATGGTTTTCTCCGTGTTGGCAGTGTTGTTACGCGAAGCGTTTGAAAAAGCACGGGTGATGAGATGTGTGGGGGATATGGAAGCGTTCGGGACACAGATTCTCCAATATCACCAAAAATACGAGACATGGCCACAGGGAGAAAATGTGGTTGAGTTGGCGCAAGAAGTCGGATGGGATTGGTCGGCTTATCTAGGCAATCGGTCCTATAAAACGGATTTGCATTCCTGTATCTACCTAAAGGGCAACATCCAAAGTCCTGGGAAGACCATTCTGATTTGGCGTTCTGAGGTTTTCCGCAGTCTATTTTGGAAGGGACCACATTACTACGAATTGGTTTTCAACGACGATGGCCATGTGTCTCGCCAAATCAGGTGGTTGGAATAAATAGCACAAGTTGTTCATAATGATTTACTTCTTCGCCGATGACCACTACGGAACGCACGCCGGACGTTGCCTCTACGGGCAATTGCCCAGGGAGTTGCGTGACCGGACAGTTTTCACGGAGAATGACTGGTCGCTGCTGGAGTCCGGTCGCTGGGTGGATGACTGCGAACTGCTGATTCTGCATTGCATCGCAGGGACTTGCGGGCAGCCATTCCCCGGCGACGGCGCGCAGACCGCAGTCAAGGCGTATCTTGCCCGTGGCGGAAATGTGCTGTTGCTACATGGTTCGAGTGCGGCGTTCTGGCATTGGCCGTGGTGGCGGCGCATCGTCGGACTGCGATGGGTGCGTCCGAACGATCCCGATGGCGCGATGCCCTCCACGCATCCGCATTCGCCCTGCCAGGTGGTTCCGGTGGAGTCGGAGTTGCCGTTGTCAGAAGTGCTGAAGCCTTTTGACTTGGAGGATGACGAGGTCTATATCAACTTGCAGGAGGTCTCTCCCGTCACGGTGCTGATGACTACCCAGATTGCAGACAAGACCTATCCGCAGTGCTTCGAGACCCGCACGGCAGACGGCAGCAGGATAGTGAGTTTTCTTCCCGGGCACCGGGAGACCAATGTCCGAAATCCAACGCTGTCGGCCAATGTGGCGGTGCTAGTGAAGAATCTGATAGGGCCTTAGGGCCTCAGGTCTCAGGCCTCAGGCCTCTGGTTTTTGGTCTCAGGCCTCAGGCCTCTGGTTTTTGGCCTCTGGTTTCAGATCTCAGGTCTCAGGTCTCGGGATTTTAACCTTTAACCTCTAACCTCTAACCTTTAACCTTCCATATAGGGAGGTAAACCCCCACCCCTTTCAGTGGTAATGTAACGGCGTTTTCCAAGTCCCGCAAATTTCCTGACATCGGAGGATAACGAATCGCAGTTTTCCTGTGATTTTTGAATTTAAAATTAACATAAAATCTTTAGTATAAGTTACTTATGAATAAAGTAAATTCTTTCCACCTGGCTCTGCTGGCAGGTCTTTTGTTTATCTTGAATCTGTCTGCATACCAAATACTAGTATCGCCAACTGCCACCCCGGCGGAGCAGACTGCGGCGAAGGAGTTGTCCTTTTATCTGTCGCAACTCTCGGCGGCAGGCGAGGCAGTGCCAGTGGTAGCGGAGCGCGATTCTGCGCTGGGTGCTGCCATCCATGTCGGGCAATCGCCGGAGGCGCTGGTTGCATTGGGGCTGGGCGATTGGTCGGAGCTGAAGCCGGACGAGGTATGCTACTGCGTGGATGCCTCAGGCGACGTATGGATTGCGGGGGATCGTCCGCGCGGGACGCTCTATGCGGTGTATGAGTTTTTGGAGCGCGAATACGGCGTGCGCTTCTTCACGGCGGACGACACGCTGCTGCCGAAGCGCCCGCGCCTGGAGCTGCCGCCGGCCGGCACGGCTTGGCGCTATGCGCCGCCAATTCAGATGCGTACCGCGCTCTACCGCGATCTCACGTTGAGAGGTTCGCCGCGCTTCCAGGCGCAGATGCGGAACAACTCCTTCGGCTACCACATGACGGAGGAGTGGGGCGGCTCAATGTCGATGATCGGCTTCGTGCATACAATGGATATGCTTATCCCTAAGGACAAATACTTTGCGGAGCATCCGGAGTGGTTTGCTTTGCGTGACGGTCTGCGCCAGGGGGGTGCCTTGAACCAGCTCTGCCTGACCAACCGCGAGATGCGCCAGGAACTCTGCCGCCGTGTCAAGGAGGAAATCCTCGCCCACCCGAAATCGCGACTCATCTCGGTCTCGCAGAATGACAACAAGGCACCGTGCGAATGTGCGGCGTGCCAGGAGTTTGTCGCCACGCATGGCAATCTGACCGACCTCTTGCTGGACTGCGTGAACGAGGTGGCAACATCGGTCGCGCAGGAATTCCCCGAGGTGCTGGTGGAGACGCTTGCCTACCACTATACGCGCCAGCCGCCCAAGACGGTGCGCCCGCTGGACAACGTGATCATCCGCTACTGCACCATCGAGGAATGCTCGTTTGCGCCGATAGACTCCGAACGCAATCGCATCTTCTTCAATGAATTGGCAGAGTGGGGCAGAATTGCCAAGCAGATGATGATCTGGCATTACCTCACAGATTTTTCTCACTACTACATGCCGCACCCAAACTGGAACTGCATCGCGCAGGACACGCGGCTCTTCCGGGACTGCAAAGCCATCAGCGTCTTCCAGCAGGGCTCGCATGACCAGGCGGGCGATGCGGCGGATCTGGCGGATTTGCGCATCTATCTGGTGTCGAAACTACTGTGGAATCCGGAACTGGATGACAAGGCGCTTATCAACGAATTTGTTACGCACCACTACGGACCTGGTGCCCCGGCAATCTTCACCTATCTCAACGGAGTCGTCGCGGCGGTCGAGGCGCATCCGGAATGCAAGGACGGGTGCAATGCGCCGAATACCGACGGCTGGCTTAGCGATGAGGAGCTTGTGCGTCTCTGGCGGGTGCTCTTTGAAGCGGCTTGGCGCCACCAGGCGGATCCCGTATATGGCCCGCGCCTGGCGACGGCATCCATCCCGCTGACCATCAATCTCTTTGAACGCCCGCAGCTGCTCCAATGCGCGCCGGAACAGCGTCTGCCGAAACTGCGTGATGTGGATCCGAACAAAGTTCTGGACTTTTTGGAAGATGCGCTGAAGAAGGCGGATTGTCCGTATTTGGCCGAGGGGGCGCGGACGCCAGTTCCCGAATGGCTGGCAAAGTATCGCGCGACCTTCGGCGGCGCGGTGATGGTCACGCGCGCGAGCGAAGGCGAGCGTCCGCCACAGGTCGCAAAGGAGCGTGAATGGTGGGGCTGGAATGTCGAGAACCTCTACCGCGACCAGAATTGCTTCGGTCCCAAGCGGATGGAACTGCTGCCGGACACCGCCGCGTCGGACGGGCAGGCGATCGCGATGCCTTGCACGCACACCGAGTGGTTTGTGCAGTGCTGGCATATTCCGCCGGGGCGTTTCGAGGTCTATCTGACCGCGCGGTGCGACCTCAAGCCCGGTGCGAGACCCGCAGGCGACGCGATGTCCTTCGGAAACTATCCCGCCGGGCCGTCCGCCAAAGTCCCCGCAACGGCGCTGGCGGGACCGGATTATAAACTCATACCATTGGGTGTCAGTGAATTGAACAAGGCACAATACCTCTATGCCGCGCCCGTCATCAACGAGCAGGTCGAGCGCATCTGGATTGACCGACTCATCCTGGTTCGTCCGGATGACACCTTGGGCCGTTCAATGAAGATTCTGCAGTAGCAGTTTTTCAAATCGTCCGAGGCCCGCATCGTAGGTGCCGGCCAGTGCGGGATTGGGTTCCACCGTGGCTTGGGCGGTGCAGAAGCATTCGGTGAGCTCCTCGAAGCTGAAACCTCCGCAGGCGTTGGCGGCGCGCATGGCGGCACCCAGTGCGGCGGCCTCCGTGGTGTCGCCGATGACGACCGCGGCCTGGAAGACGTCCGCGACGATTTGGCGGAGCAGCGGGCTTGCGGCGGCTCCGCCAGTCAGGCGAATCTGCGTGGGCTTCCTGCGGCTGCCCGCATGGTGGCGCATGGTGAGAACCTGGGATTCCACGAGGGCGCGCAGGAACTCGCCAGTCGTGGCCTGCTTCGGATCGAAATTGTATTGGAGCGTTGGATGGGCCACGGGTGGCGTGGCCTCCGGCACCAGCCAGGGAAGGAGTTGATATTTGCCTGGCGTCGTTTGGCGGATTTCACGCTCGAACTCTTCGCGGGAGAGGCCGAAATGGCTGCGGAAGTGCTCGCGGGTGAGGGAACCATTGGCGAAGCAGACCAAGGTCATGAAGCCACCGGCGGGGTTGCCGAAGACGTGACCGTGGCGGGGAAGTTCCGCAAGGTCGGGGATGGTGCCGAAGTAGGTGTCGCTGGTGCCCAGGCTCACGACCGCGCGGCCCGACAGCGAGCCGCCCGTGCCGATGAGACTGTTGGGGTTGTCGCCCGACCACACGTTGACGGGGATGCCAGGCCGAAGTCCGTATTTGGCGAAATATGGCGCGAGGCGGCCGGGGGCCTGGGTGGATGGCACGCAGGAAGGGAGGCGATTCAACAGGCCGGAGGCGGTGAACTTGGCGATCTCCGCGTCCCATTCGAGGCGATGGAGGTTGAGGAGGTTCATTCCCGCGCCGTCGCCGTAGTCGATGGGCATGTTTTCCCCCGCAAGGACGGAGGCCAGAAAGGAACTCACCAGATGCACGGTGGCGGTCTTGGCCCATTGTTCCGGCTCGTCCTGTGCGAATTTCATGATCTGGGGGCCGCTGAAACGCTCGGTGGCGTCGCTGCCCGTGCGTTGGCGGATGGCCTCCGCCCCGCCGAATTTCGCCCGGAGCTGTTCGCATTGGGCGGTGGTGGAGGCGTCCATCCAGATGGGCGCCTCGGCACGGCTGAAGGCATGGGTGAGTTGTGCGGCGAGGGTGAGGTCGGCGCGCAGTGCTTTCAGGGTCTCGGGGAAGCGTTCATTCAGATAGACCGAGCCATGCTGCTGCCCGGAGCCGGAGATGCCATCGACTTGTGACAATGGCAAGTCCGCCCGTCGCATCCGTTCCAGCAGGAGGTCCAGTGCCTCAAGCCACATCAAGGGATTCGCACGGCGGATTCTGGAGTCGGGATTGGGCAGGAATCCATCGGGCGAGCCATACTGCGGCAGGTCGCGCCCGAAGTGGACCGCGACGGGTTCGGAACACCAGCCGGTCGCCGGGTCGATGAGGATGCCCTTGATGCTTTGGGTACCTGCGTCAATGCCGAGAAAGTATTTCATAGGATTGAAAGGAAGAATCGCGAGCAGGATGTCACAATCCGCAGAGCTGTCGGATGGAAGCCAGGTCGGCGGCGGTCTGGGAGAGGCCTGGGGCGGGCTCCTGGATGCGGTCGGCGAGTTTCAGCGCGATGTCGAGCGCCTCGGAGCAGTCGCGGATGAACTGTCGGCGTGAGGCGAGCGGGTCGTCGCGGTTGACTTCGGCGCGCAGGGCGTGGCAGTCGAATTCCACGGGGCCCTTCCAGCCGAGTTTCTTGAGGGTGTAGAACATCATCACGGTTTCCTTGAGCCCTTCGGGACCGACCAGTGGCGGGAAGTCGTCGTCGAACTGCGCCTTGATTTGGCTGCCGAAGTGCAGGAAGAGCAATTTCTTCAGGGAGACCAGGTAGGCGACGGTAAGGACGGAGTTCTGGAGTGCCATGCCCTCGTGCTGGAGCAGCTCCGGGTTCACGCCCCAGAAGTCCGGCTCGTGGAGTTTTCCGTAGATGAATCCCACGGCGTGTCCGGCGGTAGGGAGGAACATGTGTCCGCGGGGTTCGTTGGGCTTGGGCTCGACAGTGCCGCCGAGGTAGTTGGTCATGCCATTGGCGAGCATGTATTCGCGGGCGCCGTTGAGGCCTTCGGCCAGCCAGTCGTACACCTTGTCCCATTGGGTGACGACAGGGACCTCGAAGCCATCGCGCGCCACCCAATAGATGTAGTATTTGGCTCCGAAGAACTGTCCCATGCGAAGGAGACGGAAGACTTTCTGACGCGCCAGTTTGCGGATTTCGGGGTCGGGGTTGCAGAGGCCGCCGTTGTGGAAGAGCGGGTTGCCGTGGAGGCTGCAGACGGCGGAATTGAAGACCACCCCGGCCTCATTGAGGACGGCTTTGATGGCATGGAGTTTGGCATAGACGGGGCTGGCGGGATCCAGGTCGTCCTCAAGGTGGTTGGGATCCCATGGAACCAGGTCGTCATCGTGGAATGCGGTGGCGTCGATGAGACCCTGCTGCTTGCCTTCGGCAATCAGCTTGGCGACTTCCAGCGAGTCGATTTTGGGGAGGACGGGGCCGCCGAAGGGGTCGGAGAGGGGATTGCCCACGCACCAGAAGGGCATGGAGCGAACGGTGACTATGCTCATAAGGTTAGAGGTTAGAGGTTAGAGGT
>JAFPYX010000076.1 GCA_017417585.1 Victivallales bacterium | reverse complement strand
TTGGTGGACGGATTCATCGCAAACGTCCACGCGAAGTACCCCTCGCGGCGCAAGTACAGCGCGAAGAACGGCTTTGACAACAAGACCGAGAAGGTGCGCGTGGTCGCGCGCAAGCCGTTCTCCAAGGGACCGCGCGCGGCGGTGAACTGCTACGGCGCGGACAATGTCCCGGAGGGCGTTGCCATCATGAAGCTCGAGAACGTGGGCGTGTCCATCACCGGCAACTCCACGAACCCGACGCGCTTCCAGCATCCGGTCGCGGGCACCTACAAGAAGTGGTGCATCGAGAACGGCAAGAAGTACTTCTCCGTCGCTTCCGGCGGCGGCACCGGCCGCACGCTCCATCCGGACAACATGGCCGCCGGCCCGTCCAGCTACGGCATGACGGACACGATGGGCCGCATGCACTCCGACGCGCAGTTCGCCGGCTCCAGCTCGGTGCCCGCGCACGTTGAGATGATGGGACTCATCGGCATGGGCAACAACCCGATGGTGGGTGCCACGGTCGCCGTGGCTGTCGCCGTCGAGGAAAGCTTCAAGAAGAAGGCAAAGAAGTAAGTAGAGCAGGGTGCTCTCGCCCGTCGCGCGATTAAACGCGCGGCGGGCAATTTCCTGGGGTTAAGCAATGGAGACAGTTGAACTCATCAAGGTCTTGGGCGAAAAGCTTGACGTCGAACTGACGGTGGATTCCGACGGCACGTGCGCCTTCGAGGCGGACGGGATGGTCGTGTCCATTCATGACCTGCGCGAGCTGTCTGCTGTCGCATTGGTTGGCGACCTGGGGGAGCCACCGCCCGAACGCCTGGAAGCACTCTACAAGGCGATGATGGAATCGAATTACCTCTTCAGCGGAACGGCGGGCGCGACAATCTCGCGCAATCCGGCAACCGGGCGTTTCGCCCTGTGCCAGGCATGGTCGTGTTCGACGCTGGATGGTGATTCATTCTATGGCGCTGTCGAACGCTTTCTCAATACGCTGGAAGTCTGGGGCAGGATGGTGCATAACTACCGTAGCGGAAATTCCTCCTCAGACGAGGCCGCGGAAGCGCCCGATCTGGATGGGGGCTTCCTGCGGGTGTGAGTGCGCAATTGAGGCATTCAATGAAGTGGATAATTGGGATAGTCGTTCTTGCTGTCCTTTGTCTGCTTGCAATCTTGAATGGCTTTATCATCACCCGATATCGCACGGGAGAGCTGGAAGATATCCGGGCAGTGCAGGAACGATTCGTATTGTATTCTCAAGTACCTTTCTTCAAGACAGAAGGACGGCTGTATTTTTTGGAACGAATCACACAGCCATACCATACGATTGATGTCTTTGGAGTTTTTGCCGATGACCTAGACGTCTTTGAAAACAGCAAGGATATATCGGATTTTGAGTCATCCGCTTCAGGCGGTTTTTTCTATTCAGAGGAAGAGATTGCTCGTCTTCCACCAAAAGTTAAAGAATTTTTGTTTCAGGATATTAGGTACGGAGATTATTCATTGGGCAAAGAAGGGCAGGAACAACAAGTCAAGAAATTCACGTTCCGTACGGCCGGAAGTCACTGCTTTTTCTGTATCGACTTGGAAAGCAAGAGGTTCGTCTTGAGAATATCGGCAAGGTGAAAAGCATCAAGTCCTTGCCTTGGCGGCAGAAAAGTTCTTGTTTTCATCGTGAGAGGAAAATCACCTATTTCGATTTATATTAAACCTGAAGTCGTGAGTTAACATCGTGGTGACGGGGCGTCACCACAACATATTCCGTCGGCGAGACGCCGACGCTGCATCCTTTACGCAAATTCACGGATTCAGGTTAAACAAACTTTTCATACTGTTTTTCGCTTCACAGGACATTTTCAATGAACATCGTCAAAAATCTGGAGGGCACCACCCTCACTCTTGCTCTGGAAGGGCGGCTGGACACCACTACCTCCCCACAGCTTGAAATTCTCCTGAATGCCGAACTGGATGGCATTGTCGAGCTTGTCTTCGATTTTGCCAAGCTGGATTACCTCTCCTCCGCCGGACTGCGCGTGCTGCTCGCCGCCCAGAAGCGAATGAACAAGCAGGGTTCCATGAAGCTACGCAATGTCAACGCCACTGTCAAGGAGGTCTTCGAGATAACCGGCTTCGCCGACTTTCTGACTTTTGAATGATGTTATCACTTTTTAATTAGATTCATAAGTAGCATATTCTAGAGGAATCAAGGAACGATGAAGCGTCGTTGGATAATCGTGGTCGCCGCGTTGATTTTGTATGTTGCGATGCTGTGTGCCACCTGGGATATTGCCACTCAACATGCGAAACGCCAGACCGAGTCGATGCTGGATTACGCCATGCTGGACTTGGACTCGACGTTGAACGGTTCCATCGACACGATGCTGATGCACATCGGCAAATCGCTCGTTAAGGATCTGGAGCAACCCAAATCGCTTTCCCATGAGGAGATGCTTCGCTTGGCAGAACAATATGATGTCGATGAAATCAATATCGTGGACCGCGACGGAAGGAACCTGGGGTCAACGGACGATCGCCTGCCGGGAACCAACTTCAATAACAAGCCGAAATCAAAGGAATTCGTCGAAAAGCTCGTCATTGACAAGCGCGCTGCCTTCTCTCAGGCTTTCCGCGCGGGGGCGCACAATCCGGATGTCCGCCGCAAATATGTCGGTGTCGCCTTTCCGGATGGAAGCGGCTTTGTCCAGGTGGGCGTTGACGAGGCGCGCCTGGTCCGTATGTTCCCGGCCATCATGAGTTTCATTTTCGATGCGTGGCTGCTAGGCGAAAAGGGCTTTTTCCTCTGCGCTGACCTGGAGGACGGGCACCTCATCTCCAATCCTGCCAGGCACCGGGACGAGGCGACGAATCTCGACGAGACTGGCTATGACCCGAAATCCCCCCTTGTGCACGAGGATGGCAAGACAACTTTCCGCCAGCGCCTTTTCGGGGATGTCTGCGACTGCCGCGCAGTCATCTTCTGCGGGCATCGCATCATCGCCGCGCTGCCGCCTGCCGAATACTACACCACGCGGACGCTTTACGCCTTTGTGATGGCTGTGGTCCTCGCCTTTGTTCTCACGGTTTTCGTGCTTCTTCTCTGGCGGATCGACGAGGACTCCGCAAGACTCAAGGAGTTCTATGCCTCCGAAGCCGAGAAGCAGGCTTCGGAGCTTGAGCTTGGCCGGACAATCCAGATGTCCGTTCTTCCTGCGGAATTCCCCGAAAACGAGTATTATCGTCTGGCTGCTTCAATGATGCCAGCCCGCGAGGTCGGCGGGGACTTCTATGACTTCTTCGCGCTGGACGAGACGCACCAGGCCTTCCTGGTCGCCGACGTCTCAGGCAAAGGAATCACCGGTGCCCTCTACATGATGAATGCCCGCACTTTGATCAAGGATGCGTTGCTGGCAGACCCCTCGTTCAATCCCGCCACAGTCCTGACGCATGTGAATGCGGAGCTGTGCCGCAACAACCCGGCCGAAATGTTTGTTACTGCCTGGGTGGGCGTGCTGGACTTGGAAACCGGCCGCATCGCCTATGCCAACGCGGGACACAACCCGCCGTTGCGATTCCATGCCGGAACGGTTCCGGAGTGGCTTCGCGAGCGTTCGGGATGCCCGCTTGCCTGCTTTGAAAATACCATCTACAAACTGCGGGAAACCTCGCTGGGGCCCAAGGACCTGCTGTTTTTGTATACGGATGGCGTGACCGAGGCGATGAATGTCGACGGAGAGCTTTTTGGCGAGAAGAGGCTGGTTTCCACGCTTGTTTCGGCTGCCGCCCTGGCTTCAGATGGGCTGACGCCAGCGATGCTGGATAAAGCTGTGAATACGGCTGTTTCGGTGTTTGCCGACGATGCGCCGCAGGCGGATGACATGACCGTGCTGGTAATTCAGTATCTTGAGATGCCCAAGCGGTATATGCGGACTTTCTCCTGCACGCCGGAAAGCCTTGGCGATGCGGCGGAATATCTTTCCTCCATGCTCGACAAGGGGGAGTGTCCTGCCGCCGCGAAGGCGCATCTGATGGTGGCGCTTGACGAAGTGACCTCCAATGTCGTGCGGTGTTCCGGAGCTTCCGGAATTGCGCTGGAAGTGCGTTTCTCCAACGAGCCGCGCGGGGTGGTTGTCTCCGTGTCCGATGACGGCAAGCCCTTCAATCCGCTTCATGTGCCGGAACCGGACACCAAGGTGCCGCTGGAGGAGCGTCCGATCGGGGGGCTGGGCATTCTGCTTTTGCGGAAGACGATGAATGAAGTTTCCTACCATTACGCCCACGGTTGCAACATCCTCACCTTCCGGAAAAACTTTGTGTAGGTCACATTGATTTATATGGTGTGCGGAGGAACACTGATGCTAAATTGAAATCCATGCGTCGGCAGGGCTGATCTAGATGGATTTTGCCAGATATTGCAAATAGGAGTGGCGGAAATATCCCCGATAGAGGATAAGAACCCTGCGGATATGCCAGGGGACATTTCTTTCCAAGCCCTCTGTCCCTCTCTGCCAACCATGCAGTCGCGCAGGCCTTGTTGTTCGGACAACAGTAATCAAGAATCCATATAAGTCGTTATTGGCGTATGCACAGGAGAACGCTTTGTGGAGATGGTGCGCGGTGATACCGCGCATCTTTCGAACAATTCATATCGTTGCAAGCAGTTCTTCGAAGTCCTGGCAGAACTGGCGTGCGTCCGTGGCGCAGGGGGCACCGCCACCGAGGACAAGAGTGCCGGCGAAGTTTCGGCAGCGAACAATGGAGACCAGTTCCTTGATTTCGGCGTTGCCCTGCGCGAGGCGTCGCGCAGGGCCGTCCCACAATGCGTCGTTGACATCCAGCGAAGTCATTGTTCGGATGAAGCGTCCAGCTCCATAGGAACACAGGAAGGGCATCTCGCCCGCCCTCACGAAATTGACTGGGTTGAAGCGGACGCCACATTGGTCCGCAAGTTGTTTCTGCAGTTCGCGGAAGGCGGTTCCGCCCAATGCGACATTCGTGAACTCCAATTCTAATCCACTATGTTCCAATTGTTTGCAAATTGTCTCCGCACCTGTTATCAGCGGGAGGACTAACCGCAGGACACCAGATTCCAGCATGGATCGTGCAAGCGTATCCAGGTCAGCGGGAAGGTAATCCAGCCGAATGGACTCCACGGTGATTTTCGCATCGGTGAATTCCTGGACAAATGAAGACAGTTTCGCCGATGGGAATTGCGCTACGCTCTTTCCCTGGATGTAGTCCAGTTCCACGAGGTCGATGCCGCATGCCTGGAGGTTCTCGATCATCTCGGGGACATAGCGCCCGGCGAGGCGGCTGGACATCGCGAGGCGGAAGGACTCCCTTGCGAAGGAATCACGAGCGATGGCGGCATGCTGTTTCACGCAGTCTGCGCAAGCAGGGTTGTCGCAGAGCACAAATGCGGGATCTTCCTTGCCCCATTCCATTCCGAGGCGCCAGAGTTCCTTGGCGGACATCAGGCGAACTTCGGCATTGCCGAGACGCAGTTCCTTCAGGGCACCGGCGGCGCGCAGGCGGTGGTCCAGCCCGATGAAGTTGCGGTGCGGACCGGGGTAGTATTTGAACTCCTTGGTGACTTCCTTGCCATTTGGCAGGGTGAAGGTGCGGGTGGTGGAGTTCAGGTAGGGCAATTGGAGCATCGCCTCGATGCCGTGTAGAAGCGTGTTGCGGTCCTGGTCCACGCCAAGCAGGCAGACGTAGCCGCCCATCTCGCCAAGCCGATGGAAGGGCGTACCGACGCCGTGGGCGGTCTCGGCGGTCCAATGGTCGTGGCAGAGCGCCTCGGCATCCGCGCCGATGGCGGCGACGGTTCCGACGGGGCAGGGGCTCTTCACTGCGCGCGGATCGTCGCGAATCAAGTCGGTGAGGATTCCCAACCGCCCAAAGATTGGCACCAGCAAGGTGCCGGAGGCACCGAGCACTTCCAGAAAGGCGTCCAGCACGGCTTTCGGGCCGCCCTTGACTTCACCAAGGCTGACCGTGGAGGAGTGCAGAAGCACCTTGTCGCCAGTCTTCAGACCCAATTCACGAAGTTTCTCTACAATTTGTTTCTTGGTAAGCATTTTATTAATTATTTAACAAGTTTGTTATAAACTAGTTAGTTTTAATTTTTAAAACTCTGCAAAGACTCTGCAAGGCAATTGGGTGCCAGGCAGCGGAGGGAAGATAGCGCTGAGGCGGACAGGGCGGTCGAGGGGAAGTCTGCCGAGATTGACGGGTTCGCAGACGGTGCTGATGCCATGTTGGAAAAGCCAGAGAAACACGCCATCGAGCCGCTGGCTTTCAAAGATGTCGGAGACGAGGAGCCGACAACCGTGTTCGGCGAGGAACTCTAAAGCATCGAAAGTGAGATAGACGCTGCGTTCTTCGATGTCCCGCGGATTCAAGTCGCTCAGGGCGTTCACGATGATGCAGGGGGCATGGAAATCGCCGTTGGCGGCGGTGCGCAGGTCGTCGGCCGTCACTGCTCCGCCACCGCTTTGGCGATTCAACCGCAGCACCTTGGTGGCCATCTGGTAAAAAGCGTCGGCGGGAATGTTGTCTCCGCGTTTCCCGTCGTCGGTCTCCTCTATGTGCCCCGGCAGGTCAAGGTAGCTGGAGGCCATGCCGGGGATGGTATAGAGGTACTTGACTCCAGTATATTCAGTGCCAGAAGACTTGAGGTGAACCGGGAGTCTCTGGGCACGGAATTCCGGCTCCAAGTTGTAGTAGTCGTGGGTCAAATCCAGAAACATTGATTTTTACATTTTCCCTCGCGCAAAAATGCGCGGGCACCCGCCTCCGCTAACGCTACGGTGCCTCTTACCTCTAATCTCTTAAACGGCGCGGATCTTCATCTTGTCGCCATTTTCGTGGACGATGCGCTGGCCGGTCTTGCGTGCCTGTTCGGCGGCCGCGATGGCCTGCTGGATGGCCGGCGTGGCGTTGTCCAGGAATTCAGCCTCGATTTTCGCTCCGAGTTCGGCGGTGGCACGTTCAGGGAAGCCCATCACGCCGATCTTGACATCGGCGCGCTGGCTGGTCTGGATGACCTCCTGCTTGAGGTCGGTGAAGCTCTCGCGGAGCTGGTAGCTGTCGGGGTCTTCGCGGAGGCGTGCGGCGACTTCGGGGACATCGAGCTGGATGCGGTCTTTCCGGACCACTTCGGGGCACCAATGGAGCATCAGGGAGGTTTCCGCCCAGGCGGCATGGTAGTCCTGCTCGTCGAAGAGCTGTGTCCATGTCGGGGAGAAGTCCCAGATCTGTGTCAGCAGGATAAGCGCGTCCTGGAGAGCGGGGTTCAGCCATTTGAGAATGCGTAGGGACTCCTTGAGATGCAGAAGGCTTTCGCTGCCGCCGTGGCCGGGAAGGATGATGAAGTTCCGGAAGCCCTGCACGTGCAGCGACTCGATGATTTCGCCCACGAGATTGCTGAAGGTGTTGGGCTTCACATTGATGGTTCCAGGCATCATGCCGCCGGAGAAGGTATAATTGAGCGTGGGCGCAGTCAGGCAGCCGAGGCGTTCGGCCAGTTTTGCCGAGATGAAGTCCGCATTGCGGATATCGACGTCCAGTGGAAGATGTGCGCCATGCTGTTCGCTGAGGGCGTATGGCAGGATGATGGTCTGGTTGGTTTTCAAGTATTCGGCGACCTCGGGGAAGGTCTGGTCTTGTAGCCGATGGCTTTGTTTCTGCTCCATGGAATGAGCCTCCTTCAAAAATTAACCGAGTTCAAATGGCGAGGCAGGGAGGTCCTCGGAATTCACGAGAGTAAGATATGGGCCGGGATTTTGGCTCCATCCGTAGCGAACGGCTTTGGGGTGGGGGACCTGCGGGCTGATGATTTCCAGATAGTTCGGAGCGACAATTCGTGCATCCGCAGGGTGGAATACTCCGTCTTCTCCCGCTAGCATAAAGCCTTTAGAGACTACGCCATTTCTCCAGGAAAGTTTCTTGCCGACTGCGACAAAACTTAGCCGCAAGGCGTTGTCACGACCAAATTCCATGGAGGCCACCTGCGGGCCATGCGCCTTGGCATCATTCTCTCCATGGAGCGCGAGGCGGGCGAGGCGTTCTCCCACGGTTCGCTTGTCGGGGAAATGCAATTCAATCGGATCGGAGCAGACGTCGGCGGTCACTGCGGGATAACTATGCTGTTTTCGGGAGAATTCATATTGTGCCTGACGGGTGATGGGCCAGAAGCCTGTGGTCTGATAGGGAGAAGGCATGCAGCAGCCTGGCAGCTGCACCACTAGGAAGGGCAGGGTTTTGTCATTCCATTCCTTGCGGCATTGCTGGCAGAGCAGATTTAGCATCTCCTCGTAGACGATCGCCATTGGTTCTTCGGTGCTGTCGGCCTCGCCCTGATACCAGATGACACCTGTGATGGGGTAGGGGATAACGGGCTTCAGGAGATTGTCATGCATCATGCTGAAGGAGTGCTGGATGCCGGCCCCGAGCGTCTGGTAGATACGGGTGCTGATGGCAGGAGTGCAGAGTTGTTCGCAGCTGAAACGCCATTCTCCCGTCAGCGAGATTGTCTCGCAAGTGCGGGGGTTACGCAGGAACATCGCCTCGGCGGGGCCCATCAGGCCGCCATCCAGAATCATCGCCGTGAATGACAGCGCTCGAACAGCCACGACGTTTTCGGCACCAGGGCGGACAAGCGTGGCCGCCACTGGGTACTTCCGGAGTGTCGCAAAGGATGCGTAATCCAGTCCCTCGCCAGTCGCGCCGACTTGGGTTCCATTGAACCAGGTGATGTCTTGCTGGTCAATCATGCCCAGCGAGAGCTCCAGATCATCGCCACGCCACGTTTCGGGAATATGGACGGCCCTGCGGTAGCGGAAGGCTCCGAGATAATGGTGTCCTGCAAGTGACCAGGAGTCGGGGAGTTGCTGCGTGGCCCAATTCGCATCGTGGTAGTCGATTTGTTGCCAAGCGTCGGCATCTGGCATTATGGTCCAGGCAGGGGGATTCTTCTCCAGCCAATCGCGGATGGGATTTTCGACTTTCTTGGGAGTGTCATTCACGGGAGCGCGGAAATACTCCTCCGCGTATTCACGGGTGAAGGGATGGTCGAGGGTGTTTTCGCGGTTGAGGAAGGACGCGATGGAGGCCCCGCCAAAACTGGCCTGGATGATGCCGACTGCGCAGCTTCGTTCATTGGCGACTTTCTCCGCAAAATGGAAGCCCACCGCCGTGAAGCCGCATTCGGAGGCATTCTCGGATGGCATTTCCCAGGCTGTCGCCGCATCCGTGACGCCGCCCAGCCGCGTCTGTTCCGGCACGTGGAAGAAACGCAGGTCGGAACGCCGTAGTTCCTCGGGCGGGACGGGTGGCAGTTCCCGAGCGAGGCTGAAGCCCATGTTGGACTGTCCCGCTGCCAGCCAGACCTCGCCAGCCTGGACATCCTGAAGCGTGATGGTCTCCTCGCCATCGGAAACTTGGAACTCCACGGGGCCATATTCCGTCAATGGCGCGAAGCGAAGTACAAACGTGCCGTCAGATGAGGCCTGGACACTGGAGGTGCCTTTGCCGATGCGTCCGGAGACCCAGGCATCGGGCGTGGCCTTCCCCCAGACGGCCAGGGGCTTTCCGGTCGGCAATACCGCGTGGTCGGTGAAGAGGCTGTTGAGTTTCATGGATGGCAATTCATAGAGCTGGTTTTCGCCAGCCGATTGGTGAGGTAACGCGCACAGCAGAAACCCATGATGCCTCCGGCGATGTCGGAGAAAAGACGAGCGGCGAAGACTGCATGGAGTGTGTGGAAGCAGAAGAATGCGATGAGGGTGAAAGGGATGAGCATGCCCATCACGCGTATGATATTGAGCGCGGCGGCGGACTTGGGACGGCTGCATCCGGTGAAGATGAAGGTCGAGAAGCGGTGGATTTCGACGGCCCAGAAGCCCCATGGGATGATGCGCAGGTACATCGTCATGTAGTTGCGGATTTCATCATCGCGGCTGAATACTTTGGCGAAGGTCGGCGCCAGGAAGTAGAAGACGACCGCCATGATGCTCAGGAAGAGCAGTGCAAAGCCCATGGAGACACGTCGCGCGGTCTTGATGCGGTCGTAGAGTTTTGCGCCGAAGTTTTGGGAGATTAGCGGTGTGAGGGACATTCCAAAGGACATCGGGAACATGAAAGCCAGCAACTCCAATTTGCCGGCGGCCTGGGCGGCGGCCACTGCGGCGTCACCGAACTCGGCGGTCACGCGCGTGACCACGAAAGAGCCCAGGGGAATCATGAACATCCCCAGTGCGGCGGGGATGGCGAAGGAGATTACGCGGCTCCAGCAGGAACGGATGATGTCCCAAGGATAACGTTTGAATTTCAATAGTTTGTGACGACGGTTCAGAACCGCGAATACATAGATCATCGACCCCGCTTGGCAGATAACCGTCGCCAGTGCGGCACCGCGGATGCCCATTGCGGGAAACCCGCAATAGCCGAAGATGAGGATGGGGTCCAGGATGGCATTGGCGACAAGTCCGGCGCACATCCCCAGACTGGCCAGTTTGGAGTCCCCCACGCCCACCAGCAGATCTCCGCCAGTCATGGACAACGATGAAGTAAAACAGCCAAAAAACCAGATGTTTATGTAGGAAACAGCCTCGGCGAGCGCTTCGCCGGATGCGCCTTGCTTGTGCAACCCCCAACGGCTGGTCAGTATCCCGAAAATCGCAATGAAGATGGAGACAATGCCTACCAGGATCAGCCCATTGGTGACCAGTCGCGCGGCACGCTGTCGGTCGCCCGCGCCGATCTCAATTGCGGAGGTACTCATCACGCCGGTGGCCAGCCCGCGGAAGACGCATCCCATCAGCATTACGATCGGGAAGGTATAGCCGATTGCCGCCAGCGGAATCTGCCCAGGAAGCCGTCCGACGAAGTAGGTGTCCACCAGGTTGTAGCCGCTCATTGCGGCCGTGCCCGCCAACATCGCCAGCGCGGTCTTGAACATCGTGCGGCTGATGGAGCCCTGCGTATAATAGGCTTCTTTTGGGGGAGGCATCTTCGATAGGCTGGAGGTTAGAGGTTAGAGGTTAGAGGT
>JAFPYX010000075.1 GCA_017417585.1 Victivallales bacterium | reverse complement strand
GCTTCGAAGACGAAGGAGCCGCCTTTTTCACCGGGGCCGACTTCTTCTCAGGCTTCGCGGGGGCGGAGGCGGGTTTCTTTGAAGGAGCCGCTTTCTTCACAGGCTTCGCGAGGGTGGAGGCGGGTTTCTTTGAAGGAGCCGCTTTTTTCACAGGCTTCGCGGGCGAAGGAGCTGGCTTTTTCACAGGCTTTGCAGACGCAGGAGCCGCCTTTTTCACGGGGGTCGACTTCTTCTCAGGTTTCGCCGGCACGGAGGCGGGCTTCTTTGAAGGAACGGGTTTCTTCACGGGCTTCGCAGACGCAGGAGCCGCCTTTATTACCGGGGCAGACTTCTTCTTCTCAGGTTTCGCCGGCACGGAGGCGGGCTTCTTTGAAGAAACTGTTTTATTCACAGGTTTCGCCGGCGCAGGAGCGGGCTTCTTCACAGGCTTCGCCGACGCGGCGGCGGGCTTCTTCACGGGCGCAGGAGCCGCCTTCGTCATGGCTTTTTTTGCCAAAGTGGTATTTTTAGCCGAAGCACTTTGTTTCATTTCTGTTTTCTTCACCGCAATTTTCCTTGCAGCGGAAGAATTGTTCTTCGGACTAGATTTGGCGCTACTTTTCATGATCTATCCCCTATTCACAATGGCGTCAACAATTTGAGCAAAGGCTTTCGCGGTGGCGCTTTTCCCGAAGCTATATACAAATGGCTTCCCGGAATCGCCTGCCGCACAGACCTGTGGATCGATAGGTATGCGTCCCAAGAAAGGCACACCATACTTGGCAGCCAAATCCTCGCCAGCACCTTGAGAGAAAATCTGAGTGACTTCACCGCAATGCGGACAGGCAAATCCACTCATATTCTCAATGATGCCGATGACGCGATAATTCACCTGTTTCAAAAAGCTCAATGATTTGCTTACATCCGTGGCGGCCAGCTGCTGTGGAGTGGTCACCACAACCGCGCCATCCGCCTGGGGCAGAAGCTGGCAGACACTGAGCGGCTCGTCCCCCGTTCCAGGCGGAGCATCGATCACCAGGTAATCCAACTCACCCCAGGCCACATCCGCCAAAAACTGCTGGATGACTGAATACTTCACCGGCCCCCGCCAGATGACCGCTTGGTCCGGACTGGAAAGAGAAAGGCCTATCGACATCACCTTGAGATTCGCCGTTTCGACAGGCAGAAGTTTCTCCCCGTCGGTCATCAGTTGTGAACCTTCGATCCCCAACATCTTCGGCACGCTTGGGCCGTGCAAATCCACGTCCAGCAGTCCCGTGGCAAAACCCTGTAACGCAAGGCTCATCGCAAGATTGGTCGCAACCGTGCTCTTGCCAACTCCGCCTTTGCCCGACATCACCAGAAGGATGTGTTTTACTCCAAGGAGATTCTCATGCAGGCGACGTTTTTCATCCGAGCACTTCCCCCCGCAGGAACTGCAACTATGCCCGCTGGGACAACTTTGCTCTGTTGAATTATCCGACATGATTGAAACGATTATGACAAAACTATCCCTGAAAGCTTTTCCCGCGGTGCAAAGACAAACACGGCACCGCAAGAAGTCTGTTCCCGTTCATTTTCACTGCCCTGTCTTTCCAATTTTCAGGGAAAGAAAGCAATGGTATTATAGTACCTCAAATTGCAATTTGTACTGCTTCCACACTTTTTTTCCGTTTTTTCCATGTTTTTTCAATGCAAGGCAGTGATTTTTGATCTGGATGGCACCCTCCTGGACACCATTCCCGCAATCCTCAAAACCTGCAATCTCACCCTGCAAAAATACTCCCTCCCCCCATTGGATGCCACTTTGGCGAAAAAGTTCGTCGGAGACGGCGTCGCCAAATTGGTCGAGCGTTTTCTTCTGCATGCGGGCGGAATGGACGCATACCATAGCTTGTTTCAGGATGCCTGCCAGACTTATCTGGCACTATTCGCACAGTTTTGCATGGATGGCGTGACCCCATATCCGGGCATTCAGGACACTCTTCACGCCCTCCACAATGCGGGATTGCGCCTGGGAGTGCTGACCAACAAACCCCAGGAGCGTGCAGAAGACAACATCTTCGGTTTCTTTGGCGAGGGACTTTTTGATGCCATCTACGGAATCACCGGAAGCAGAATCCCAAAACCGGATGCCGTCGCATTGCTGGACATGGTCAAACAATTCAGGCTGACGCCCGCCGATTGCCTCTATGTAGGAGACACCAACACCGACATGCAGACCGCTCGGAACGCCTCCATGCCCAAGGCCGGCGCCCTTTGGGGATTCCGTGGACGCACGGAACTTGAATGCTTCCGGCCGGAATTCCTCCTGGAACACCCGCAGGAAATCCTGGCCGCCTGCACGTCTTTTGAAACCTGTCAAAAACGAGACGAAGTGAAAAGCCAGGCCGATGGCCGGTTTTGAAATCATCTCCTATATTAAGCAAATGTACTTTCCAAAGTTCAACGTGTTTCTTTCAACCAGGAGAAAAGATGGGTCTTTTAGATGATTTGACCAGCCTGATGGGCAACGCCCGCTCAGATGCAGAGCAAGAACAGGACAAAAAGGCAGCAGAGGCAGAGGTCGCCAACCTTGACCTCGATGGGATCAAGGCGCTGATTGCCAAGGTGACAGCATTGATTGCCAACAAGAGCCAGGAACTTTCTTCGCTTCAGTCGAAGTTGAAAGACCTTTCCCCAATGGATCTGCTTGGCGGCAAGGGAAATGACCTCAAAGACAAGGTCGCCGCCCTGCTCTCCAGCCTCGCCTCCCTCAAAACCAAATTGGGCGTCTATGAGGATGCCACTCAAAAGAAGGCATAGCCGTCATCATGGTATCGACAGACAGACAGACCCTTGAAGAGCTTCTGGCGCCTTTTGGACAGGAGCATCTGCTGCGCTTCTGGGAGAGACTCACAGCCACTGAACAAGAACGGCTTGCCACCCAGATTCAGGCCATTGACTGGAAGCAGGTCTCTGGGTGGATACATGACGCCCTCGGCGAGACCGGCACCACGGCCATCCCGTTTGAACGGCTTTCCCCCGCGCCATACGTCTCGCTGAAGCCCAAGACGGACGACGAAGCAACGCGCCTACGGGAAGCTGTTGAAGCTGGAGAACGATTGTTGCGAAACGGCAAGGTCGCGTGCTTTACAGTGGCGGGTGGCCAGGGGACTCGCCTGGGCTTCAATGCCCCCAAGGGGACCTACTGCTTCTCTCCCCTCCGGAACAAGTCGCTCTTCCAGTATTTCGCCGAGGCAATTCTGAGAAACCAGGAAAAATACGAAACCATCCTGCCCTGGTATATCATGACCAGTCCGGCCAATCATGACGACACCATCCGTTTCTTCGAACAGCATCTTTTTTTCGGACTGGACGAGAAAAATGTCCGTTTCTTCATCCAAGGCACACTGCCCGGCTTCAGCCAGGACGGGAAGGCGCTGCTGGAAACGCCAGGGTGCCTTGCACTCTTCGCAAATGGCCACGGCGGAACCTTCGCCGCGGTGCGCGACTCCGGCACCCTGGATGACCTCGATGCCCGTGGAATCGAATACCTTTCCTATTGGCAGGTTGACAATCCCATGGTAACGGTCTGCGACCCGCTCTTCATCGGGCTCCATCATCTCACCGGATCGGAAATGTCCAGCCGGTGTCTGGTCAAACGCGACGCCATGGAAAAGCTCGGTCATTTTACGCTGCTGGACGGCAGGCTGATGATCGTCGAATACAGTGACATGCCGAAGAACCTCCTCGAAAAGCGCGACGCTGACGGGCAGCTCACCTTCCGCCCCGGTTCTCCAGCCATCCACATCCT
This sequence comes from Victivallales bacterium, assembly GCA_017417585.1. Lineage (GTDB taxonomy): Bacteria > Verrucomicrobiota > Lentisphaeria > Oligosphaerales > Oligosphaeraceae > RGIG1601. The sequence goes on along the minus strand of JAFPYX010000075.1, from coordinate 14,764 downwards.
CAGCCGAGATTTCATCCGTCGGCTTACCGCCGGGACATTCGCCCTCAAACCCCATCGGGCAAACAAGAAGATTCAATTTGTGGACGAGGCGGGCAACCTGGTCACGCCAGAATCACCCAACGGTGTCAAGCTGGAATTCTTCATCTTTGACGCCCTGCCCCTCGCGCGAAACCCCCTGATTCTGGAGGCCGATCGCAACGAGGAGTTCGCCGCCATCAAGAATGCCACCGGGAACGACTCCCCTGAGTCCTGCCGGGCGGCACTTCTGGAACGCACCGCGCACTGGCTCGAGATGGCGGGAGTCACAGTGCCGCGTGATTCCCAGGGAACCCCTGCGGCAAAATTTGAAATCTCGCTGCGGCGGGCAGTTGACGCCGCCGATGTCGAAAAGCTCGTCAAAGCCGGTGAAATCCCCAGCTCCTTTGAAGCCGGAGAATGTTTTTGTCTGGACTGATTCCAAAGCATGGACGCAGATTTCCATTCCCAATTCACGGTCAATGACCTGCGCAATGACGATGAGGCGGTCGCACAGGCGCTCCTGCAGAGCTGCCGACGCGGAAGCCCCAGGCGTGTCATCGCCTTGTGCCAATTGAAGGAGCAGTTGCTCTTTACCTTGCAGAGCGCCCAGCAGCCGCCGCAGGACCTGCGATTCGTCCATATGCTGGATCCAGATCTCACGGCGCTACGCGCAATCCTGCAGGAACGTTGGAAAGGCGGCTATGAGCCTGTCGGAATGGTCGCCGACAGGTCAGAGGACGGGACACTCCATGCATTTTTGCTGGTTCAAAAATGCGAGAAAGCCGGCCTGCCGTAGAATCGTTTCAGCTTTCTGACTCCACTCGGCGGAAAACAAAAAAAACGCGCACCGAACTTGTCCGGAAACCATCATGTCCACTCCTGCCTGCCACAACTCAGAAAAACCTCGTCGGGGTTTTGTGGCAGGGTGCCTGCTGCCAGTGGCCACCTGGCTCTTCGGAAACCTATCGGTCAAGTGGGTGCGCCGATGGGCGAAATTCTTCTATTGCCTGGCCTGGCCCTTTACCGGAAAAATCCGAAAGGTGATCCGCGCGAATCTGGCGATTGCCCTCCCCGAACTAAACGAATTAGAGCTTAAACAACTGTCCAAAAAGAATCTACAATATATTTTTGAACTTGGACTCGACTGGCTTCATTTTCTTTCCTATCCTGGAGACGCTCGAAAGCGCCTCGTTCTCAGCCCGGAACTCCTCGCTCGAAAGCGCGTATTCCAGGAGGATCCCACGTTGCCCCCCTCCATCCACTGTACGCTCCATTTGGGCAACTGGGAATTGTGCAGCCATATCTCCGAACTCTCCGGTCGCCCTGGCGCTGCCATTACAGCCCGTTTTAATTCCCCTTGGTTAAACACCCTGGCTGAACAGATGCGCACAGGCGAAAACGACACCTTGCTCATCCCGGCCCAAGGGGCCGCCCGTGGCATTCTTCAAGCATTGAAGGCAAAACGCGACATCGGGATTCTCATCGACCAGCATATCCCCCCCAGAAAAGGCGGAGTCTTCGTAAAATTCTTCCAGCTGGCCGTCGCCGTTTCCCCTTTGCCTGCCGTAATCGCCATGCGCCATCGGCTGCCCATCAATCTGCTGGCCTGCTACAAACGCGACGACGGCAACTTCACGCTTGACATGGAGCATCTTCCCCGCCCAGTCACCGAGTATTCTTCCGCAGTGGAATTGACCCAGGACATTTTCCACGGCTACGAACGGCTGATCCGGCGTCACCCCGAACAATACCTCTGGCTGTATCGCTACTGGCGCATCTGCCCAGCCAATGCGCCTCAGGAATTCGAAAAACGATATCCTTTCTATGCTCGAAAGCATGAAAAGCATGCCGCATCCGAGGAGATTTTCAAGGATGCGCCGCACAATCCCCCTGCAACTGCCAACTGAACTGCCGCCATGGATACTATCACTATCGCCAATTTGCGTTGTAGCGCACACATTGGATGTGAGGAAACCGAACGCGTAAATGCGCAGACGCTTTTCGTGACCGCCACTGTAGCGTTGGACACCCGCGATGCGGCGCGCACCGACGATCTGGAGCAGACGGTCAATTACTCCCAGCTTTCCAAAAAGCTCATGCGGATTTGCGAGGAATCTACCTGCCGCCTGCTCGAAACCCTCGCGCAGCACTTGGCGGATGCCTGCCTGGCGGCCGCTTCACGGATTTCCAGCGCCACCATCGAAATCCAAAAGCCCGCCGGTGTCAAGCACGCCGATTATGCTTCCATCCGGATTACTCGAAATGTGGACTGAGCGCCAGATTCAATCATTCGTTGGTGATTATATCCCTTTGGCACCAACAGACATCCACAGTGTGAAAGATTCTGATTTTGTGTTCCGTCGGCTGTTTTCATGGAGTCACCGATAAAATCCCCAGAGCAGTTTTTGGTCAGCGGCATGACCTGCGCAGCCTGCCAGGCGCGCGTGGAGAAGGCCGTCTCACAGGTCCGCGGAGTCACCAGTTGCTCAGTCAGCCTGCTCACCAACTCCATGTCCGTCAAGGGGACGTATGCCCAGGAAGAAGTCATCCGTGCCGTCGAGCAGACCGGATATGGTGTCCGCCCCATGCATCCATCCTCGGTGGCAGCCGTTGAATCAAACTCGGCAACTCTGGCTATGGCGGAAGAGGCGTTGCAGGACCGGGAAACGCCGCGGCTGCTAAGGCGTCTCATCGCCTCACTGTGCTTCCTGCTCCCGCTGATGTATCTCGCCATGGGCCATTCGATGTGGAAGTGGCCATTGCCTCACTGCCTCGACGGCAACCCCGTCGCGTTGGGATTGGCGCAAATGCTGTTGGCCATCATCGTAATGGTGGTCAACCAGCGTTTTTTCATCAACGGTTTCCGAAGCCTCTGCCATGGCGCCCCGAATATGGATACCCTGGTGGCAATGGGCTCCATGGCGGCATTCATCTACAGTGCGGCGGCCATGTTTCTGATGACAAGTATGGTCATGCGGGACAATCTGGGCGGTGCCTGGGCGCTCCTGCATGAACTCTATTTCGAGTCCGCCGCAATGATTCCTGCGCTGATCACGGTCGGCAAGATGCTGGAGGCCATGTCCAAGGGACGCACCACCAATGCCCTGAAAAGCCTCATGCGGCTAGCCCCCAGGACTGCAACCGTGATTCGCGATGGCCGTGAACAAGTCATCCCCGTCGAACAACTGATCAAGGGCGAAACCTTCGTAGTCCGGCCCGGCGAGACCATTCCAGCGGACGCTGTAGTGCTCGAGGGGACGAGCGCCGTCAACGAGTCCGCGCTCAGCGGCGAAAGTCTCCCCGTGGACAAGGCGCCCGGCGATGCCGTCAGTGCGGCGACCCTGAATCAGTCGGGTTTCCTGCGCTGCCAGGCAACGCGTGTCGGCGAGGACACCACCTTGTCGCAAATCATCCGGATGGTCGGCGATGCTGCCACTACAAAGGCACCAATCGCCAGAATGGCGGACCGCGTCGCCGCAGTCTTTGTGCCAACCGTCCTTGCCATCGCCCTCCTCACGACCTTGGTGTGGCTATGCCTAGGACAGTCTTTCGGCTATGCGCTGGCACGAGGAATCGCTGTGCTGGTCATCAGCTGCCCGTGCGCCCTGGGACTGGCAACTCCGGTCGCCATCATGGTTGCCAACGGTCTGGGAGCCAGAAATGGCGTTCTTTTCAAGACCGCGCTCGCTCTGGAGGAGGCCGGACGAGCCAATATCGTGGTGCTGGACAAGACCGGCACAATCACCAATGGCACGCCAGTGGTTACTGACCTGCTTCCCGACTCCGGCGTCACGGAAGAGGCGCTGCTGCAGGCGGCATATTCTCTGGAAGTGGCTTCCGAACACCCGTTGGCCAAGGCAATTGTCACGGCTGCCACTTTGCGCGGCCTTTCCGCAACCGCCGTGACCGACTTCGAAGCCATGCCTGGCAATGGCCTGGTCGCTCGACGCGCAGGGAAACCACTGCTGGGCGGGTCGCTTGCATTCCTACGTCGACATGTCGCCTTCCCCGCATCCCTGAATGCCTCCGCAAAGGCTCTTGCTGAAGAAGGGAAGACGCCGCTTTGCTTTGCCGAAAACGGCCGTCTGCTCGGTGTCATCGCGGTGGCCGATGCCATCAAGCCGGAAAGCCCGTCCGCCATCCGTGAATTGAAGAGCCAGGGCATCTACGTCGTCATGCTGACTGGCGACAACGAACGCACAGCCAATGCCATCAGCGCACAGACCGGGGTGGACGAGGTCGTCGCAGGACTACTTCCGGACGGCAAGGCTGAAGTCATTCGACAGCTTCGGAAATTCGGCAGGGTAATGATGGTGGGTGACGGCATCAATGACGCACCGGCGCTCACCACCGCCGACATCGGCGTGGCCATCGGGGCCGGATCTGACGTGGCGATCGACGCAGCGGACATCGTGCTGATGAAGAGTCGCCTTAGCGATGTCCCTGCCGCCATACGACTGAGCCGAGCCTCCCTTGTCAATATCCGCGAAAACCTCTTCTGGGCCTTTTTCTACAATGTGTTCGGCATCCCCCTGGCGGCAGGATGCTTTGTGACACTTTTCGGCTGGGTCCTCAACCCCATGTTCGGAGCCGCCGCAATGAGCCTTTCCAGTTTTTGCGTGGTCGCCAATGCCCTCCGCCTGAATCTCTTCAATATGCATGATGCCACGCGCGACCGACCGGGACGCAATCGTCTTGACAACCATTCCGGCCATCTACTTCTGGAATACCCCAAAACTCAATCCTCGAAAATGAATACGAAGACACTGAAAATCGAAGGCATGATGTGCCGTCATTGCGAAAAGGCGGTCAAGAGCGCCCTGGAGGCCGTGGAGAATGTCACCTCGGCAGAAGTCAGCCATGAAACGGGGACCGCCGTCGTGACCCTTTCCGCCCCAGTGGATGACAACACCCTGCGCAATGCCGTCGAGGCTAAGGACTATCGGGTGAAAAGTATCGAACAGGTTTAATTTGGGGAAGAAGCGATGGAGGAAGAATATAGAGAAAAAGCACAAGGCCTATACTATTGAGAATCCAGGAGAATCTCCTGGAACCATGGATTGGCGGACAGCCTCTTTCGCGGTTGGAACGTTGAAGCATGCGGCATGGCAAGCAAAGACAGCAATCAGCAATCACGGAGCAAGCGGCGGAACTCGACGACGGCGAAGAAGAGCGCGGTCAGGCGTTGTCCTTCTTGCGGATGGCGCTGCGCTGGATCTTGCCGGAAATCGACTTCGGAAGCTCGTCCACGAATTCAATGATGCGCGGGTACTTGTATGGCGCTGTGGTGTGCTTGACGTGGTCCTGGAGCGCCTTGACCAATTCGTCCGACGGGGTATAACCACGGCCTTTGACCAAAACGACCGTCGCCTTGACCACCTGGCCGCGGATGGGGTCCGGCGCGGCCGTGACGGCGCACTCCAGCACGGCGGGATGCTCCATCAGGGCGGACTCGACCTCGAAGGGGCTGATGCGGTAGCCGGAGCATTTGATGACATCGTCGTTGCGTCCGACGAACCAGATGTAGCCGTCTTCGTCGCGCCGTGCCATGTCTCCGGTTGAATAATGGCCGTCTTTCCACTGCACGGCATTGGCTTCCGGGGCTTTGATGTATTCGCGGAACAGCCCGACGGGGAGTTCCTTTTTGGCATTTCGGATGACGATGGTGCCGGTCTCGCCGTCTTCGGCGACGGAGCCGTCTTCCTTGAGCAGTTCGATGTCGAAGATTGGGGAGAACTTTCCGGTGGAGCCTGGCTTGACGGGAATCCACGGCTGGAAATTCGCGATGAGGACGGAGGTCTCGGTTTGGCCGAAGCCCTCGATGAGCGGATGGCCAGTCATCTTCAGCCACTGGTTATAGACTTCCGGATTCAGCGGTTCGCCGGCGATGGAGCACTGCTTGATGCGCGAGAAGTCGCATTTGGTCAAGTCCTCCTTGATGAGGAAACGATAGATGGTCGGCGGGGCGCAGAAGGAGGTGAGTTCCAGCTTCTGGATGGCGTTGAGGAGATTCGCGGGCTTGAAATGCTCGGAGTCATACGCACAGACCACCGCGCCGACCATCCACTGCCCGTAGATTTTCCCCCAGGCGAACTTCGCCCAGCCTGAATCCGATGCGGTCATGTGCCGGTCGCCTTCGCGAAGATTCTGCCAATAGCGCGCGGTGACGATGTGGCCGATGGGCAGGGTGAAGTCATGGCGCACCATTTTGGGCGGGCTGGAGGTGCCGGAGGTGAAATAGACCAACATGGTGTCCCGCTCGCCGGCGTAGTCCGCGCCCGTGGGCTTGAGCCACTCGGTGGATTGCGCGGCAACCTCCTTGCGGAAATCCAGCACGCCTTCGGGGAGTTCCGAATCGCCAACCACCGCAATCTGCTTCAGCGTGGGGCATTCCGGCGCGGCGTCAAGGACATGCTGGAGGATTGGCGTCTCGTCCACCGTGACGATCATTTTGATTTCCGCCTGCTGGACGCGGTAGATGATGTCTTTCGGCGTGAGGAGGAAGGTCGCGGGAATGACAATGGCGCCGATTTTGTGGAGCGCGATCATGGCCACCCACACTTCGACGCGCTGCTTGAGGATGAGCATCACGAAATCGCCCTTCCGAATGCCATGAGCTTTGAAGAAATTCGCGGCCTGGTTGGACATCCGCTTGATGTCGCCGAAGGAGTAGGTCTTGACCTCGTCGGATTCGTCGTTCATCCAAGCCAATGCGGGCTTGGCGTCCTCCTGTTCTGCCCAGGCATCGACGACGTCGTATGCGAAATTGAAGCCCGGCGGGATGACCGCCCGGTAGTTCGCCTTGAAGTCCTCGTATGAATCGAAGTCCTGACGTGGTAGAAATTTCTCTAGCATAAGATATTACGCCGCAATTTCGGCATTCAAGAAAGGTGGAGATTCGGCGGCTGGCGGAACGCAGCCAATCCAGGCGGATTACGGCTCCTTCTGGATGATGGTGAGGAAGCGGGCGGTCTTCCCGATCGCGCGCTGACCGTGCGGAAGGCTCGGATCGAAGTAGAGGGAGTCGCCTTCGTTGAGGACGAATTCGCGCTTGCCGACGACGACACGGATGGAGCCTTCCAGCACGAGATTGAACTCCTGTCCGCCATGCGTGATGAGCGCGGCCTCGTCTTCCGGCTGGGCCTTCGGCTCGAGCGTGACAATCATCGGCTCCATGGTGCGACCCTTGTAGTTATACGCAAGTGCCTGGAAACTATAGCCTGGACAGCGATCGACATTGGCCCCCTGGCCGGAGCGGACCAGCGAGTAGGCACCCATGCTGGGGCCTTCGCCCGTCATCAGAACCGTGAAATCGACGCCGAACAAGTCCGCCAGCTTGTACAAGGAGCTGATGGGGATGGACGCGACATTGGCCTCGTAGTCGCGATACTGCTGTTCGGAGACGCCTAGTTTGTCAGCGCATTCCACAGTGGTCAACTCAAGGACGGTACGCATTTCTCGCACGCGTTCCGCAATTTGCTCTGGATTGTTGCTCATGGTGTCTTCCAAACGTCAACGCGCATAACATTTTTATGAAATGACCGCAGGCGCCAAAGGATTGCCTGCGAACGGACGCCTACATAATATATTCGGGGAATCGAGGATTTAGGGACATAACCATGCAGGAATATTCACATTCTCAGTAAAATTAGGGAACCATATAGGCGTTCTTTGCGAGGACCGGATTGCAGTTGAAGTCTTGTTTTTTGGAACGAATGTTATATATTAATCAAAAATTAGGACATTTGCAATAATTCTTTGGTGAAATCAACCACGGGAGCAGAGAAGATGAAAATCCAGGCAGTGAAACTCTACGAGAATGGCTTCATGACGCGTCCCTTCGCATTGGGCGGGGAGGATGGTGCGGAGAAATTCGACGGCAATGTGCGCTATCGTTCCAGCATTCAGAACTTTGTGATTGACACGGGAAGCGAGGTGATTCTGGTGGACACGGGGCTTCCGCTGGAAACCCCCGACATGGTTGCCGACGAAAAGTCGCAGATCTACATTGGAAGTCGAATCAAGGACTACGTGTCCGCCCTGAAGGCTCTGGGCTACGAGCCGTCGCAGGTGGCGAAGATTTTGGTCACGCACAAGCACGAGGACCACACGGGCGAACTGCGCAGTTTTCCGAATGCGAAAATCTATCTTTCTCCCGAAGAGGCGGATGCGCTGAAACTGGAAGGCCCGAACGTGGTGCGCGTCCAGTACAAGGACGGTCCATACCACACCTTTGATGCCTCGGAGAAGATTGCAGACGGCGTGTATCTGCTTCCCGCAAAAGGTCATACGCTAGGAAACAGCATCATTGTCGCGGAATGCGACGGCCTTTTCTACATGATGCACGGCGACATCACCTATACCGACGAGGCGCTCTACGAAAACAAGCTCTCCGTGGTCTTCGAGGACCAGGCCGCCGCACGGGACACGCTTGACCGGGTCCGCGCCTTCGTGCAGAAGAACCCGACGGTCTATTGCTCGACTCACACTCCGCTGGGCTATGAGAACCTGGAGGCGAAGAAAACCGTCGATTTGGCCAATCCGCCCGCGCCCATTCCTCCAGGGGAGATTTTCAAGAAGGAGGCGACTGGGAAGTATGTCTGTTCCGTCTGCGGAAAGGTCTATGACCCGGCCGAAGGCGACCCCGACCACGGGATTCCCGCCGGAACCGCCTTCGAGGACCTCCCCGCCGACTGGAAGTGCCCGCGCTGCCGTCAGCCCAAGGAGAAATTCAATCGCGCCTGATGCCAGTCGGTTCAACGAGACGGACATGGAACATTGAGGCGCTTTTCTCGGTCCACGACTGAAAGAATGTATACTATGCAAAAGACACCGATTGACATCATCGAAAAAGCATCGGACATCCTGCGCGCGCTGAGGCACGGAGTGCTCATCACCGCCAAAGCCGGCGGACGCGTAAACAGCATGGCTGTCGAGTGGGGCACGCTTGGCTTCAATTGGGGAAGGCCCGTATTCGTCTGCTATGTCCGCGAAAGTCGTTTCACGCGCGAATTGCTGGATTCCAACCCGGAGTTCACCGTCAACGTTCCCGTCGGTGCATTCGACCGACGCATCATCGCCGTGTGCGGCTCCAAGAGCGGGCGCGACATCGACAAGGCATCCGCGCTTGGCTTGACGCTTGTTGAAGGCGAAAAGGTCTCCGTCCCCGCCATCGTGCAGCTTCCGCTGACCATCGAGTGTCGCGTCATCTACCGTCAGACAGAGGACAATGCCCTTCTGCCAGCCAATCTTCGTGCCAGCTTCTACCCCGCCATTGAACGAAGCCACGATACCGACCAGGACAACCACATCATCTACTTTGGCGAAATCGTCGCTTCCTACCTTCTTGGTTGACCAGCAGCCTGCAAAACAAAGAGTCACGTCATGAAAAACCGCATCTGTGAAATTCTAGACATTGAAAAGCCCGTCGTCCAAGGCCCCCTCAACTGGCTCACGAACGCACGCTACGTAGCGGCTGTCTCCAATGCTGGCGGGCTTGGTGTACTTGGCTTCAATGCCGGACTGAAGGAATCCGTGAATACTGTCGAGGAGACGGTGGAAGCCATGCGCCGTGAAATTCGTGCCATCAAGTCGCTCACGGGCCGTCCGTTCGGCGTCAATGTCGCGCCGACCTCTGACGATCCGTCGCGGGATCGCTTCACAGGACCAGTGCTCGACCTCATGGCCGCGGAGGGCGTTCCCGTGGCGGTCATGGTCGGTGATTTCTGGCCTGGATGGACGGCCAAGTTCCGCGATCGTGGCATCAAGGTTGTCTTCCGCGACGGCAATCCATCGGCAGAATCTACGCATCGGGCAATCGATGGCGGCGCACAGATTGTCGTGGCGACTGGATTCGACGAGGGTGGCACGCTGCCCGTCAAGGCAATCGGCACATTCTCGATTGTCCCGCTTGTCGTGGACGCCGCCGCAGGGCGCGTTCCGGTCATGGCTGCGGGCGGCATTGTTGACGAACGTACGGCCCGCGCGGCCTTCGCGCTTGGCGCAGAGGGCCTCTACGTCGGCACCGCCTTCATGATGGCCGAGGAGTCACCGCTCGCAGACAACATCAAGCAGTCTGCATTGAAGGCGACCGCCATGGATTTAATCATGTACCGGACCGTCCCTGCATGGTATCGCTCTCTCCCGGGGCAACTTCCGGACGCGCTGCTTCGCATGAGCCGCTCCGGCGCGACGGAGGAGGAAATCTACCAGGCGCAGCATGCGTACATCGGCATGCGAGACGGCATGCTCTTCGGCGACCTCTCGAAAGGCTACGCCTCCTTCGGTCTTGGAATCACGCAAATCCACGACATCGAACCCGTGCAGACCGTGATGGACAGGCTGACTGCCTGGATGGAGTCCTAAGCGGACATCAGGCGAATGAACAAACTCAACCATACCTGACGCCAGTCGGTTCAACGAGACGGACATGGAACATGGCACATACAAGGTATCCGAGGAGACCCGAGAGCGTCTCGTCAACGCGGCGGGAGAGTTGTTCTCTCTCCGCGGAACGGAGGCGGTGACGCTCCGTGAAATCGCCGACCAGGCGGGAGCCGTGCCGAATGCGGTGTGCTACCACTTCGGCGGAAAGGATGGGCTGGTGGAGGCGGTGCGCCAATACGCCCTGCGGCTGTGGGACGAGGAGCGGCTCGAACGGTATTTTCAGGAGAACGAGGCACTCCTCGCCACAAAGGACGGGCGCCGACAGATGGTGGCGGATACCGTCGATCTCTACTTTGGCCTGCTTTGCGCCGACGGACAGCCCCAATGGGTGAATCGGTTTCTGGTCCGCGCGCTTCTCACCTCGCAGTGGCAGGGAGAACGACATGAGGCCATCGCCCGCCAGCTCGTCGAGACCTTCTGCCGTATCTACATGAGAATCACGGGGAACGACGACCGGATGACCGCCGTCTGCTGGGCGATGGCAATCATTGCCCCAGGCGCGCTTCTGGCAGTGTCCGAGTTCGATTTTGTGCATTTCAAAGAGGGCAAGGGCATTGACTATGCGTTCCTGCACCGTCTTCAGGCGACGGTCACGCGAAACGCTCTGCTGTCACTTGGACTTGCCGAAAATACCACCAACTAGACAACCACAAGGAGTTTAAGACATGGAACAGAAAAGCCTTCACGGACTTGTCAAAGGCACCGCAATGGAAAAGATGGCGGAGATGATGGCACTTGGCGAGGCAAAGGGAACGATGATGTACTATGCTCTGGCGCGTCTTGCGCGGGAACAGGGCATAGATGACGCGGCGGAGATCTTCAGCGAGGCGGCGAACCAGGAGGCCAACCACGCCGGCTTCTACGCGGTTCTCAACGGAATGTACCCCAAGGACTTCTGGGGATTGGTCAATGGCCTTCAGAAGGCCGAGGCCGCCGGCGAGACTGCCTTGAAAAAACAGGCGGAGCGCATGCGCGAGGCAGGCATGGATGCGGCGGCAGAGGAAATGGAGCTCTTCGCCGAGCAGGAAGGACACCACGGCGCGATTCTCCAGGCACTTCTGGACAAATACGGAAAGAACATCGACACGACTGGAAAGAAGGTCTATGTCTGTGGATGCTGCGGCTTTGAATACGTGGGCGACCTGGACGCCGAGCCGGATGACTACGTCTGCCCCGTCTGCGGAATGCCCAAAAAGGTGTTCCGTGCCAAGACCGACAAATAGAGGATATGCATTGTTACGAGAAAACGCAACACTGAACCAAGGAAACCCAAAATGATTTACGACTACAAACTCACCACTGGTACGGGCGACATTCTGGACCTTGCGGATTACCGCGGAAAGGTCGTTTTGATTGTGAACACGGCGACTGGTTGCGGATTCACACCGCAGTATGCCGAACTTGTGCAGATGTACAATGACCTCCATGCCAAAGGGCTGGAGATTGTGGACATCCCCTGCAATCAGTTCGGCAAGCAGGCGCCTGGCTCGGATGACGAAATTCACACGTTTTGCGCTCTGAACTACAACACGCCCTTCCCCCAGATGCGGAAGTCAGAAGTCAACGGCGAGAACGAATTGCCGCTTTACACCTACTTGAAGTCCCAGAAGGGCTTCGCGGGGTTTGATGAGCATCCGTTCAAGGACTTGCTGGAAAAGGAGTTCGCCAAAGCCGACCCCAACTGGGCCAGGAAGCCGGACATCAAGTGGAACTTTACGAAGTTCGTCATTGACCGCAACGGCGCAGTCGTGGCGCGTTTTGAACCTACCGCGGAAATGGGGGCCGTGGAGGATTGCGTCAAGGCACTGTTGTAGGTCGCGAAAACATCGCTTCCCAATCGAATGTTTCCTGTCATTGCCCGTCCGGTTAGATAAATGTCGAACCGGACGGGCTTTTTTGGAAAATTATATCTCCATCATATTGTAGGATGATTAAGACTCTTGGGACAAATGGATCCCACGTGGAGCAGCGGCAACATTGGACAACCCGTCCTATTTTCCGAGGGGCGTTCCCGCCTTGACCGCGTGCCTGGGATAGCACCCTTCTGCGGCTGTCTCCACCTCAAATCGGCTTCACGACCAATGTTTTTCCCCGACCGATGCAAGTTTATGAGCAGTTTTCAAACCTCGCCCGTCAAGTCCTGAAGGGGGCTTTCCAGTTCACTTTTACTCACAAACTCCCCTGGTGTCCTCAACACTGGCAATTTCAATTCTGGAACAGGTGACTTCCAAGAAGCCAACGCTGAAAATGTTCGCCGACCTGTTCAAGTATTTCAAGCTACTCTACGGCTTCGAGGCGGAGGGCTTTCGCATGGAGACATTGAGGCGACGAGTTGGTCAAGTGCCACCAGACGGGATAGCCATCGTTCCAGATGGGAGGATTTGATGCAGTGTAGGAAGCCTCGTAGTCGCAGACTGCGACCACTTTCCCGCGTAGGCTGTGTGGCTCGATCAAACAGTTGCCCAGCTACGGACCTGAATCCCGCTTCGAGTGTAGTTGTCGCTTCCGCCGTAGATGAGCATTCCGGAATCCGTGCCGTCAAGTTTGCACCAGTAATCCAGACCGCTCATCATGTTCCCGGAGACCGTCTGGCCCGATTTGATTTCGATCGGGTAAAGCTCCTCTCCGTCTTCAATGAGAAGATCGACCTCATGCCCCTGGGAATCCCGCCAGTAGTACAACGGCGGTTCCTCCCCGGCATTGAAGCAGGACTTGCAGAGCTCGGAAATGATGTAAGTCTCAAAGATCGCGCCGCGCTGGCTGTGCAGCTCCAGATTCTTGACCGACCGGATGCCCAGCAGATAGCAGAGTAGTCCGGTATCATAGAAGTACAGCTTCGGCGTTTTGATCAGGCGCTTGTTGAAATTCCGGGAATGGGGCTTCAGCAGGAAAACGACGTAGCTTGCACACAACAGGGAAATCCAGCGCTTCACCGTGACCGGGGAGACGCCCACGTCGTTCGCCAGGGAATCCATGTTCAAGATTTGGCCGCTGCGTCCCGCAGTCAGACGCAGAAACCGCTCAAAGGTGTCGAGGTCGCCTACATTGACCAGCTGACGCACATCGCGTTCAAGATAACTTTGCGTGTACTGCGCATACCAGTTGGTAGGCTTGACGCCGCGGTCATAGATCGGCGGATAGCCGCCGCGGAAGACCTGGTCGAAGGGATTCCTCGGAGCATCCGGCATGTCCGGAGTCTCATTGCCGATTCCGAAAATGTCATGATTCGTTTTCCGATTCAGTTCCCGAAAAGACATCGGCAGAAGTTTCAGCGTGGAACAGCGTCCGGCGAGGGACTGGCTGATTGCCTGCTGCAAATGAAAGTTCTGCGATCCGGAGAGGATGAATTCGCCCATCCGTTTATGTTCATCGACAATCGCCATGATGTAGCTGAACAGATCCGGGACGCGCTGGACTTCGTCAAGGATCACGGGCTTGTCGAACTGCGCGAGAAAACCGTTGGGGTCTTCGATGGCGAATTGCCGCGTTTCCGGTTTCTCCAAATTTGCGTATGCGTAATCGGGAAACAGTTCACGGCACAGGGTCGTCTTTCCGGACTGGCGCGGACCGGTGACCGCAACGGCGGGATATTGTGTCGCAGCCTCAAGAATCTGATTCGACATTTGACGGGCAATCATGCTTTTCCTCCTTGTGAACTCTTGTTAATGTAATATCTAAAGTTAGAATTGCAAGGATTCATGACGCGAAATCACACCGACAAGGTTGGACAGGTTCGGGGACATGGTTGTCAGCATGTTGCAACCAGCCAAAAACAGCAGGAAAATTCCAAACCAGGGGAAATATGTCTTCAAGTGAGAAAATGTGGTGGTGTATTTTTTGCATGGGACGATGCGACGTTAATTGTCGCCCGGATGGTCGTTCTTCCCGGATTTGACCGAATTTGAATGTAATATACCCCGTCAAAACACAAAAAGCCGCCTTATGGCCAAAGGTGGCCAAAAGCGACTTTTTCAGGGTAATTTGGGTGGACGAGTTTTCAACTCATTCTCTGACAATCCATGATGTCTAAAGAGATAATTTATGCGGTGGTTACATCCTTACATCCGTAGATGACAACTTTATAGATTTTGAAAGAGATGTCCTATGTTGTGGTTACATCGGCAGATGACAATTTTCTTTTTCAATTTTGCATTGGTCAAAATCGGTTTGCAATGTATATTAAGGCGAGAGTCAAGGCGAGAGTCAAGGCGAGAGTCAAGGCGAGAGTCAAGGCGAGAGTCAAGGCGAGAGTCAAGGCGAGAGTCAAGGCGAGAGTCAAGGCGAGAGTCAAGGCGAGAGT
>JAFPYX010000074.1 GCA_017417585.1 Victivallales bacterium | reverse complement strand
CCTCAGACCTCAGACCTCAGACCTCAAACCTCAGACCTCAGACCTCAGACCTTCCATGAAAAAGATCGCCTGGCTGGGCTGCGCCCACATCCACACCCCGCATTTCACGGAACTAGTCAAAAACGAACCCGCTGTCGAAGTTGTCGGCGTCTGGGACCACGATTCCGAGCGAGCCGCAAAGACTGCGGAGAAACTCGGCACACCTGTCATCCGGAATCTCGCTACTGTATGGAATGATTCTTCCATCGGGGCGGTCATCATCTGTTCGGAGACTGACCGCCACGCCGAGCTGATCATCCCAGCCGCCCAGGCCGGCAAGGACATCTACGCGGAGAAGCCCATTGGCTGTCATGCGGAGGATGCCCGGAAAATGGCCGCGGCCGTTGCACAGGCCGGCGTACGTTTCCACACTGGATACTTCCGGCGCGGGCTGCCCATTGACCTCTTTGTAAAGAAGCTCATCGACGAAGGAACCCTAGGCAAAATCACCCGTGTACGCTATAACAACTGCCACAGCGGCTCCTTGGGAGGATGGTTCGACACCGACTGGCGATGGATGGCCGATCCCGTCCAGGCCGGATGCGGAGCCTTCGGAGACCTCGGAACCCATGTGCTTGACATTGTGATGTGGTGGTTGGGACAGCCCGAACAGGTCACCGCCGATGTCGAGGTCGTCACCGGGCGGTACGGCGACTGCGATGAAACCGGCGAGGCGCTCCTGCGTTTCCCCAATGGCACCCTCGCCACACTCTCCGCAGCCTGGGTGGACTGCGCGTGCCCTGTCACCCTCACCGTTTCAGGCACCGAAGGACATGTCACGGTCATGAACGACCAGTTATATCTCACCTGTGAAAAACTCGGTGCCGACGGTTCACAGCCCTGGACCGCCCTCCCTCCAGCAGAACCCGCCGGATTCCCGTTGTTTCTGGAATATCTCGCCGGGCGCCAAAATGCGGAAAAACTCGTGACTGTCCAGGAGGCCGCCGCACGTAACATCGTGATGGACGCGCTCTATCAGGCAGCCGCCACGCATAGCTGGATAAGAATATAAATAACTTATTTATTTAAAGTAATTTAAATTATATTTCAATCCGAAAGAACCGCCGAGCATTCGCGGTAGTGAGACGCGCCAGTTCCTCGAGAGAGAGCTGGCGTTCTTCGGCAATTCTCCGAGCAATCACAGGGATATGCTTCGAGGCATTGGGCTGTCCGCGGAATGGGACTGGCGCCAGGTAGGGGGCATCTGTCTCCAGCACCAGCCGATCGAACGGAACCAAACGCAGCGTCTCGCGGATGTTTTCAGCCTTTTTGAAGGTCACCATTCCGTTGTAGGAGAATATCGTATTGAGTTTCAGCCACTTGTCTAGTTCTTCCGGCCCATCGGCAAAGCTATGCACCTGCAGAGGATGGTCGGCGGGCAGGTTTTCGCGCACCAGTTCATAGCACCGGTCGAAGGCCTCGCGGCTATGGATGACCACGGGGGTATTTGTCTCGGCGGCCAATCGCAGCTGGTCACGGAAGGCCTGCTCCTGGAGGGCGGGCGGAGGGGCTGAGTCCTCGTAGTGATTATCAAGACCGACTTCTCCAATAGCGACGACATGTGGTGCAGAGAGCCATTCACGCAGCTTTGGAATGGCAACCTCGGCATCATAGTCCTGCGCCTCCAGCGGGTGGATGCCGACGGAAGTGAAGACGCCTTCATGGCTGGCGGCGATGTTGAGATTCTGGGGGCAGTCCCTCAGGGAGGTGCCTGCCAGCAGTAGTTCGGTCACCTGCGCCTTGGTCGCTTCGTCAATCAGAGCCTCTGCCTGCTCGTCCGTGCAGTCATCCGGCAGGTGGGTGTGGGTGTCGAAATAAGTCATAATTCGTAGTTCATAATTCGCGATGCGGGATTATGAAAGAATGCAATGCCTGACGATGGAAATCAAGCCAACTTGGAACCAAAGGGGATTCTCACCTTCGGGCAGACGCCTGCTTTGCCAGAAGATGCCGCCGCGGCAATACCGCCGATAAAACAGGAAATGCCCGCCGCCACAAGCATTGGCTTCACGGCGAATACCAAAAGGTCCGCAAGTTTTCCAGGCATTGCGTAAAGAGCCAGCCCGCCGTCCCCAAGATTCCAAGCACGAGCTGCCCCATCGCCGTCCTACTCCCTGTTCTCCAACAGTCGCGAGGCAAGTTCCACACATTGGATGCAGGGGAAATGGGTTTCGTTTTTAATCTCCCTGCAAGTCAGCGCACCTGCCTCAGCCTGGAATTGCTCCAAAATCACGCCGTGTCTTTCGGGAGATGCGATGAGCAGCGCCGCGTGAAGCGCACCGCAGCGTCCCCCCGGGGCACGCCCGCCACCACAGGCGGCCAGTTCAGGCAGCAGGTCTTCTCGTCCGGCCCCGATGGCAACCGACTGGGCGCAGTTGAAGGGATGGCCAGGTGCGGAAAATGCGTCTTTTGCATTCATAATCCAGCGTCTTGGCAATCACAACATCCTTTGCCACACTCATGATCGTCATCAAAAGGACGTGCCGAAGAGAAGGACGACAGGTCGTAGTGGATTTCAGCGGCCGGCATCTTCAGGCGATCAAGTTTCACACCGCTCTCCTGGAAAAAATGCTCCGCCAGGGAGTCGTGGTAGTCGGAGAAGATCACCACACGAACAACGCCCACTGCAATCAGCGCCTTTGCGCAGGCAGTGCACGGCAGATTCGTCACATACGCCGTGGCGCCGGCAAGCGCCTGTCCATGGCGTGCCGCCTGGCAAATCGCATTCATCTCCGCATGGTTGGTCCGCACGCAATGGTTGTCCACAACCAGGCACCCGGCATCATAGCAATGGGGCGTGCCGGGCAGCGAGCCGTTGTAGCCGGTGGAGAGTACATGGTTGTCCTTCACCAACACGCATCCGCAGTGCATCCGAGGGCAGGTCGCGCGCTCCGAGGCCAGCATCGCCAGCTTCAGGAAATACGCATCCCACTCCGGACGCCAGGAGGGTGCTCCAGCCGCCCGGAGTTCGATTTGCGGTTCGCTTCCCATTTCCTACCCGAAGATCTCCTCGTCGTCCTCCGTGCCATTCTTGAGATCGGAGGAGGTCCAGATTTTCTCCTTGAGCTGCGGATCCGCCTGCATCGAGCGGTCCTGCAGCCGCTCCAGATAACGCCGCATCTGCTTGTTGAGCTTTTCCGTGGCGGCCGTGATGGCCACGGGGACGCTGTCTGCGATAGCCGAGGCATTCAGCGAGGTATTTTTGCCGGTGAGCGTGGCCTCCGCCTTGGCCTGGCCGTGTTCGGCGGAGATGACCACCCGCAGGCTGTTGAGCTTCGCATAGTCCTGGGCGAGCTGGTCGGCAAGCTTCTGGGCAAGAGCGCGGTCCGTATCTTCAATTTCAAGATGTTTTCCGGAAAGGATCAATTCCATGAATGCCTCCTGGTTTAGGCTGAGACGGAATCGGGAGTTCCGCGGGTGGGCCGTCCCTCCCAGCCGCGGCGACAAGACTTTACGGATTGAAGCTGGGTCCAAGGTACACCTTGCGGGCGTTCTCGTCATTCACCAGTCCTTCGCCGGTTCCGGAGAAGACGATTTTGCCGGCGCAGATGAGATATGCACGGTCCACTATGGCCAATGTCTCCCGCACATTGTGGTCGGTGATGAGGATTCCGAGGCCGCGGTCGCGGAGCATCGCAATGATCTTCTGGACCTCGAAGACGTTCATGGGATCCACGCCGCCGAACGGCTCGTCCAGCATGATGAAATCCGGAGAGGTCGCCAGCGCACGCGTGATTTCGAGCCGTCTTCGCTCTCCTCCGGAGAGCGTAAGCGCCTTCTGGTCGGCCAGATGCGTCAACTGAAGTTCGTTGAGCAATTCATCCAGCCGTTCGCGGCGTTGTGCGGATGTCAACTGGAGGGTCTCCAGGACCGCCAGAACATTTTCCCTGACCGTCAGCTTGCGGAAAATCGATGGCTCCTGCGCGAGATACCCCATTCCGAGCCGGGCACGTCGGTACATCGGAAGCTTCGAGACATCTTCGCCTCGAAAAGAAATCGAGCCGGCGTCTGGTTCAATCATACCGACAATCATGTAGAACGAAGTCGTCTTGCCGGCGCCGTTGGGGCCCAGCAACCCCACCACCTCTCCTGCATTCACGGTCAGAGAGACGTCATTCACCACGCTACGCCCGCCATAGACCTTTCGCAGGCCGCTGGCCCGAAGCAGTTCCTGTGGTTGCGATGGAGTTTTGTCGTTCATAGTAGGCGAAGGGATTCAGAGGGCAAGGGTAACACCCGCACAGGGTGCACCCCGATGTAAATGTAGCACCAATTCTGCGCGGTGCACACTCTCCGGCCCATCTGAAGCAAACGATTTCTCAACGTTTTTTCTGACCGCCTGCAGAAGGCGTTGGTTCCACATCATCGGCAGGCCTTGTCGCAAATGGAATGGTAATAGTGGTGCGCTTGGGAGGCCGCGCCGTCCCGTCTTCGTTTTTTGCGAACGCGTCATCCGAAGAATCCACTCCAGTGGTTATCGTCCGGCTGTTGCAATCAAAAACCACCCTCGGGGCATCGACCTGATGCCTTCCTCGTTCATCCACATACTCGAAGTGGCAGTCTCCTTCAAGGGTGATGGCGTTCTCGGCCTGTGTATAGCGACAGCGTTCTCCGGTGACCTTTCGTGAGCCGTCCGCCGAGCGCAATTGCAACCGACTGGGTATTTCCAATGCATCCAGCATGGAAAGCGCACGTGCATCCGGCTTCTCCTCCTGGCCTCGAGTATCCGCCCCTGCATCATCGCGGAGCCTTGCGATAATGTGATCGCAATTCAAGATCATCTCCTGGGTCTCCACTGCGCCGGCCCCTTTGAAATCATTCAAGCCAGGCATCTCCAACGGCCCGACCGCCTCCCCCGCGAATTTCGCCTCCACCTCGCCGAGCAGATCAATTGAATTTGTCTGAGCCAGATAAAGTCCGTGATTCCCGCCAAGCCAGTGGCGTCCATCCGCCGAAAACACCTCCAGGTGCTCCGGCACGTCAATGCGGTCAAGTGCCAATGTGGATCCACCCTCCCTAGTAGATGCTTCTTCGCGCTCCTTCAAATAGACCTGAATGCGCTGCGTAACCATCTCCACCGAGGCCTGTCCATGCTCATCTTCATCCTGGGGGACAAAGATGACATGACAATTTCCCATCATGGCGCAGCGGCGCTTCTCCACATCCAACTCCCCCCCATCGCCGGAAAGCCGAACAGCCTGGTCAGCCGACGAGATCGACAATGGTTCCGGGAAAACCACGTTCTGGAGACCATCATGCGTCAGAACCCTCGTCGTCTCTAAAACCATCGCCTGGCGGAAATTCCGTCGGCCATTTCCAGGCGTGAATTCCGCCCGCGCCTTCCCTGTCAATTCAAGCCGTTCTTCCAAATAATTGTAATGCGCCTGTTCTGCAGTTAGATAGATGGAGTAATCCGCAGTGAACGCCGCCAGTTCCTCGGCAAGATCGATTTCTGCAATGCCGAATTGCCGTGAAGCCTCGCTTTCCTCAAGCCGCACCACAGCATGTCGGCTTCTGACCTGCACTTCCATTGTCTTGGAGGCACTTTCTTCCTTCTGCTCCAGCGTCAATACCACATTTTCATCCAGGGAAATGGCGTGCGAAGCGTGGTCATAACGTCCCCGGTTTGCACCGATGCGATGCGCTATCCCCTTCTCCCGTCCCCACACCGTCAGACGCTCCGGCAATTCAATCCATTCGATGCAATCCAGACCGCCAGTGGAGTCTGCGGGGGAAAGCCGCAGCTGCATCGACATCTTCTCGCCGGTCAGAAAAAGTTCCCGGCCCCGCCCCCTGGCCCCATGCAACTCTGCCAAGACACTGCCCTCGCAGGAAATGCGGAACACCTTCTTCCCCTCACCAACATTCTCGACAGCGGCCCAGCCTGCCTTCACACGACTGCCCCCATCCCGACGCTGAAGGCGCAACCCCTGTGGGAACACCATCCGCTGTGCGGAAGAGGCACCTTCCTCCAGCATCAAGTCCACCTGCGGTCCCTCCAGCATATAATCCCCCTCCCCCTGCGCATCGCGATTGCGGAGTTCACCCCTGACCTCCCCCTGCAACGAAACACACTCTGTTGAACTTGAGAACATCCCTTTCGAGGCCACAAGACGATAGGAGTCATCCTGGGCAACCACTGTAACCTCGCCAGGCAATTCCACACTCCGGACGACATTCCCCCGGTGCTTCCCCTGCCGTTGCGCCCGCCGTTCCTCGCTCGATGAAAAGAAAACCACCGCCCGCCCCGTGAACAGGAAATTCCATCGTTCCTCGTTCGCCCCGGCACCGTCTACTTCCTTTTGGAATTGATTCATCATCAAAACCTCGCCATCGACCGTCAAGCGTTCGTCTGGCACCGTAAAGACCCCACGGTCGCCCATCAGCCGCTGCCGGCCGCCATCGGTCTCCACGCGCATGTGCCCGGAGACTTCCACTCTCTCCACTTGGTTTGCCCTTGCTTGTCCGCCTTCTGCGTCTGACGGAGAAATACGGAAAAACACCAGCATCCGGTCCCCCGACAACTCCCATGCATCCCATTGATGCGAAGCGTGGTCATCCATCGGCTGCTCCGCCGGTATCCGCAGCAAGACATTCCCCTCGAGAGAAATCACGCCGTTTTCCTCACGGCGACCGCTGGCATTGCCTTCCCCGCCACGAGACTCCGCCGGCGTCAACTGCATTGTAAGGTGACTGGATGACAAGACAATACGCCCTACTCCATCCCCCCCCGAATCCCCTTCGCCCTTGCCTCCTTTCAACACCGAGCGGTCCATCTCCATCTCCACCGCCTCGCGGATGACGAACATCAGATGTCGGGCGTTTTCAACTCCATCCTCCGCATCGGTGAAGAGGTCAAACCCCATTCCCGACAGATAAAGCCCCGGGCCGGAGATCTCCACCGGCGCATCGCCATGCACTTCAATCGCGTCAACATCAAACGTCGCCGAGGCAGTCGTCACGGAATAGCTTCCCTGTTCAGGAGATTCGATATCCATCCGAAAACCGCCGATGTGGTATTCTTTGCCCTGCAGTTTTGCCGTCGCGCCATAGATCTTCCACTGCAAAGGCACGACTGCATCTTCCTCTGGCCTGCTGCCATGCCGTCGAAAATACGCAAGCCCCGAAGTACGGAAATCCCGCACCTGGACATTATCCAGATCCTTGACATTCAGCAATTCCACGGCAGGGAACAGCAACGGGAAAAGCGCCAGAACTAAGATGAGATGCTTGATATGCAAGTGTCCTTGTTCATGGGACATCCGGGATGCCTGGGACATCCGGGACATCTAATTCTTTCTATCTTTAATCTACACCAGGCGATAGTGTTCGAGTTCGTTCTGCCATTTGCCCTGAAGCTTTATCAGCCACACCGCCACTTCGCGCAGGGCGCCATGCCCGGAAAGCCGCTCGGTCTGGAAGTCGGCCACGCCGCGGCATTCCTCCTCGGCATCGCCTACCACGACGCCGATTCCCGCATGGCGTATGGCATCCGCATCAATGAGGTCATCGCCCAGAAAAAGGCATTCCTCCATCGTGCAGCCAAAACTGGCCGCCACACGTTCCAGCGTCTCGCGCTTGTTCCAGCAACGCTGCTCAAGGAACTTCATATGGAGTTCCGCACACCGGATTTCGTTGGCCGCGCTCTGCCGGCCGGTCAAGGCGCCGACAATCAATCCCTCGCGAAGCATCATCGTGACACCAGTGCCATCGTGGACATTGAAGCCCTTGAGTTCCTCCGAGGAGTCACCACGGTAGTAGATGGAGCCGTCGGTAAGGGTTCCGTCAATGTCCATGGCCACAAGCTTGATCTTTCGCGCCGCCTCCTCCACACTTGCGCCGCGCGAACGGAATTTCTGGTCATTGAGGAGTTTCATGGGCAAATCTCATGGATGGCTTTGACAACCGTTAGAAGTTCACGAAGGTCTTTCAGAGCCAATGAATTGGCACCGTCGGACAAGGCCTTGGACGGCTCTGGATGAATCTCCAGGAAAAGCGCGTCGATCCCCACCGCCGCCGCCGCACGGGCCAGCGGCGCAACGAACTCCCGGTTGCCGCCGGAACTGGTACCGTTTCCGCCGGGCAGCTGCACGGAATGCGTCGCGTCGAAGACAACCGGGCATCCCAGCCCGCGCATGATCGCCAACCCCCGCATGTCCACTACCAGATTGTGGTAGCCGAAGGTGGTTCCGCGGTCCGTCAGAAGTATCCGTTCATTGCCGGTGGATTCAAGTTTCTTGACAACTGCCGCCATGTCCTCCGGCGCCAAAAACTGCCCTTTCTTGACATTGACAGGACGGCCGGTCTTCGCCGCCGCCAAAAGCAAGTCCGTCTGCCGGCACAGAAATGCCGGAATCTGAAGAATATCCGCGACCTCTGCCACTGGCTCGCACTGAAACGGTTCATGGACATCCGTCACGACGGGGACTTCATACTTCTGCTTGACTGTGGCAAGCATCTCCAGCCCGGCCTTCAGCCCGGGGCCGCGAAATCCATTGATGCTGGTGCGGTTCGCCTTGTCAAACGAGGCCTTGAAGACATAGTCGATGCCCAGATCGGCACACACCGCCTTGGCCGTTTCTGCAATTTGGCAGCATACTTCCAAAGACTCCGCCACGCAAGGTCCCGCCAACACCAGCAACCGCTCGCCCCGCCCCACCCGGACACCCGGAACAACTTCAAAATTGCTCAGACTCATTTTAATAACACCCTATCTTACTAATTTTTAATTACTGATTGTCAATTTCTTCAAAAGTTCCTCTACCCGTGCGACATCTTCCGGCACATCGACATCGGCGGTACGTTCCGTGCTGGTCAGCACGCAGATCCTCGCGCCATTTTCCAGCGCCCGAAGCTGTTCGAGTTTTTCGCATGCCTCGAGCCGTCCTGTCGGCCAGGCGACAAACCTCTCCAGGAAAGCACGCGTATAGGCATACAGCCCCCAGTGCAGCAATGGTTCGCAGGATTCTCCCCCCTGGCGCTGGAATGGTATTGGCGCACGGCTGAAATACAAGGCAAAATTATTGGCATCCAGAACCACTTTGACCGCGTTTGGATCCATTGGATCCCTGCCGGAGATGCCAAAGGGCACGGCGACCGTCCCCATGTCTGCCCCGGACTCTTTCATCCGGACAACCAGCTGATGCAGCACCTTTGCCGGAATCAACGGCTCATCCCCCTGGACATTGACAACCAGGTCGGCCTCCCGCCCCTGGATTGCCTCCCAGATGCGATCCGTCCCCGAACGGCAACTCTCGCTTGTCATCACTGCCTTCCCTCCAAAGTTCTGCACCGCCTGCTGGATCCGCTCGTCGTCCGTAGCCACCAGCACCTCTGCGAAATCGGGACATTTGCAGGTGGACTCGTAGGTCCATTGAATCATCGGCTTGCCGGCGATAAGCGCCAGCGGTTTGGCGGGGAAGCGCGTGCTTCCATAGCGTGCCGGAATAATCGCGACTGTCTTCATGTATTGCAAGAGTATTGAGGCAAAACCGTTCCAGAAACAAATGATGGCAGCGTCTTCGCGGAGAGGTGCAAATCGACATCTTCGCCCGCTTTTGCCAGGCAAGTTTTTGAAACCAGCTTTAATATACCACGAGGTTATGTTAAAAGTCCTTCAAAAAGGCAACATTTTCGAGGAACTTTCAGAATTATCCTTTATGTTATGGAAATGGCCCGCCAAGTGGCTTTTTTCATCATTCACGAGCTTTCCACCGGGCGGCGAAGAATGCGAAGATGACATTGCAATTGCCCACAATCAACCACGTGGATGTCCTGGTGGTCGCCAATGACCGCCAGGGCATGGAGTATGCCAGAAAGCTTCGGCACCAGGGATATCAAGTGTCGCTGGCTTTCATCGGCGACTCCTGGCCAGGCATGTCCGAGGCACATCCCGATCACCTTCGGCAGCTTCTTGCGGAGCTTCCTGAAATCCTGTTCGAGATGCTCCCGGTGGCCCCATTGCTCTTCGAGTCTCGCCGAGTGGCCGGATGGGTTTTCCTTTCCCGTGGCGGCTATCTTGCCATTCAGGCCAAGACAACGGTCGATTCAACCATGCCAGGCATTCTGAAAGGCCAGTTGCCCCAGGACATTCCGTATGAAGGTTTTCTTCCCGCAATGGGGGAAGTCCCTCCTGCCCAATCCTTCGCTGGCGATGCCTCGCGCAAACTTTTCACCCCGACCTACACCGCCACATCGTCCATGCGGGAAGAGCTGCTGTGGCATTATGAGAGCCCCCGCTATCACCATTTGCCGCATGACATATTCTTTGAGCTGCCCCAACATGGCGAAGAGTCATTCACCGAGGTGCTGGTGGTCGGCGGCGGCGCTTCCGGAGCCGCCGCCGCAATTGCCGCGGCCCAATCCGGCGTCGAGGTCATCTGCGCAGAAGCGCAAAACCATCTCGGCGGTACGATTTCCTCAACCTTGCCAGACCATTCCGCCGGCACTACGCGAAAGGGATTTGCCCTTCGCTGCGCAATCGGCATGGCGCAGTGCAGGATGGAGAAGTGGCTTTTGGACACGGCAAGGAATGCCGGCGTGGAAGTCTACTTGAATACCCGACTTGGTGGCGTGCTCCGCAGCAAGCGCCAGATCACGGGAGTGCTCTTGCTGGATTCGGCAGGAAGGCCTCGCATCGTCCACGCCAAGGTGGTCATCGATGCCACGGGCAACGCCCTGGTTGCCATGGCGGCCGGCGCGTCGGCCTCCATACTGATTCCGGACGAGCCGGCCAACCAGGGAACTGGCACTGCTACGCTTGGCACCATACGCCTCAATGCCTATACCCAGGAAATCCCTTTCTGCGAGAATGATGCGCTGGACGTCACGCACACGCGGCTTCAGGCCTGCTCCACGCCAGGGGAACAGGGAAAAATTCATCCCAGTGAGCATTTCCGCATCGTCGGCGACCTGACCATCCAGACCCATGACATCATTCTCTCACGCCACTATCGCGACACCATCGGGGTTTCCCATGGCGCATTTACGGCAACCGGTTCCGACGCACACTCTCTGCTGCTGAGCCTGATTCCCTCGGCGACAAACTGGGAGGCTTGGATTCCACTTCGGACACTGCTCCCCCTCAAACTTGACGGCCTCCTGACCACCGGCATGGGATTCTCCGCCCATTGGGATGCCCTACCGGTTTTGTGCCATCCTGCCGACATACAGAATCTCGGCTATGCGACAGGACTCGTCGCCGCGGCCGCGGCCGCCCAGAATCGCCCCTTGCGGGAAGTCCCCTTGGCACCCATTCAACGACGACTTGTCGAAGAAGGAATCCTGCCCGCCTCGGCATTGGCAGTCGTCGAAGACGAGAACGGCGCGGTTTTAACCCCTGACAGGCTTCCACTCTACCAAGCTGCCGCCATCTTCCAGAGGCCAGACCGTGCACGTCGGCAACTCCAGGCGGCCTTTGAACACCATCCCTCCCTGCTTGTCGCGGAAATCCTGGCATTCCTCGGTGACTCATCGGGAAGGGATTTGCTGAAACACACCATCTTCCATTCCCAATGGGAGAACGAAGTCTCCCCTTCGGTCAACACCCCCGTGGACCGCGCCATTCTGGCCCTGCGCATCATCGGCGGCGGCGTCACCGCGCTCCTGCAAAAGCTGCAGGAGCTAGATGCGTCCTCGCCCTTCAGCCACCTCCGTGCCATCTGCCTCTACCTTCAGCGCTGGCCAAGCAAAGAGGCCATCCCGCATCTGGAATGCATCCTGACCACGCCGGGTTTCGCAGGGCATGCCTCTTCCCACACGGCTCAAGACGCCCTTCCCCAACTGAAGGAACTTTACGTCGCGGGAGCACTGAAAGCCTGCCAGCCGGAATCCGAACTGGCCGAAGCCAGCCTAGTGGCTTATCAGAATTCCCCCTGCCTCCTTTTCGCCGTCTATGCCGAAAAACTGCGGCGCCAAAATTGATCGCTTCTGCCCGTTCCGCCTGAATTGTCCTTCCTGATGCTCAAGACACGCGACATCTTAAAAAGCCACTTGCCAATCCTCTTTTTCTGGGGGATGCTTTTTCTGGCCGTGCTCCCGTTTGTCGAGATGCGCGCCAGCGACGAAGCCATTATCGCCGGCGTCGCGCGGGACATTATCCAAAACCACCATTTCATTCCCGCCGAGTTTCAATTTCAGGGCCGCCCCTGCGTCATTTTCCCATTGTATCCATGGCTGGTGGCAATCTTCTCCTGGTTCGGAGAACCGACCGCATTCACCGTACGGCTCCCCTCCGCTCTGGCGGCACTCGCACTGACCATGCTGGCGGGAAAAATGGCGAGGCGATACAAGAGCGATCCAGCCGGGTTGGCAGCCGCGCTGACCGTCCTGACCAGTTTCGTCATGATCCGAGTCGGCTATCGTGCCCATACGGAGACTCTCCATGCAATGCTCATGACGGGCGCATGGTTTACCTGGTACAACCTGGGTCCGCAACGCCACCGCTGGTCACTTGCCTGGTGTCTGGCCCTGGCCTGTGTCTTTTTGGACCTGATGAACGTCGGAATGCGATGCGTTCTGCTTTTCTATCTGCCACTTCTCTTTACCCGAATGCCTCCAAGGGTTCAACGACGCCTGCTCCAGCCCGCCCATCTGTTCTGGTTCCTGTCCTTCGCATTGATTGCATACGTGTGGCTCACCCTCGGGAAACAGCCGATCTTTGGGGGAGGCGCACAGGCCGCCTCGCCGATGACGAGCTTTGGCGACGAAGGCTTCTTCCATCATCTCCTGGTCTTCCCATGCAAGGTCTTCTGCTATCTGCTGCCCTGGGGACTGCTGGCCTGGGCCCCGTTCTGCGAGGCGCAACGCAGATTCGAGCCCGCGGGATCGTTGTGCGGCTTTCTTCGGGCGGTCGTGCTCTGGCCTTCCCTCGGAGTCTGGCTCCTTCCTGGAACGTCCCCACTGCTGCTGCTTCCCATGCTAGCCCCAGTCGCAGTGCTGATCGGCATCCACTCCGAAATCGTCCTGCACCGCAATGCACGCTTTTTCCATCGGCTCGCCCGCTGGGGAGGATACCTCGCCGCAGCGGCAATGCTCCTGCTGGCCTGCGGCTGGATGCTTGTGGACTGGGGTACCATCCGGATCACCCCCGCCCACGAACTGGCGCCCATCCTTTCCCCGATTGCTCTCTCCCGGCTGGCCAGGGGCATGGAAATCCTGCTCCTCACGGTTGCCGGATTGACGCTGTGGAGGACACGACAAGGTACCGATGCCGGACGACTCGCCTGGTGTGCCTTCGGATGCTTTTTCACATGCTACCTCGGATTCAAAATCCCCCTCGATTATCTTTTGATGCCGGACCGTGTCTATGCGGCGAAGGCATTGCTCGGTGCCCTGCCTGACATCACGGAGAATCGACCCGACAACCTTGCGGGCAGTGAACCAGGGCCTGCCACTCGCCGGAATAACAACGAGACACTCACCGACCTCCCGCATGTCTATTTGGAGACCACCGAGGCAATAGCCGAACAATTGAATGGGCAGATGTATTATCTCGGCTTGCCGGTCACCCACATCCAGAACCTCCCTGCTGAGTTGCCTTCAGAGCAATCCGAAGTCTGGCTGCTGAGCCAAAAATTCCCCCTGTATGCCAACTGGACATGGGACCCTGTCTCGCCCGAATACAATTTGAATCAACTTCGCCAGATCCAAGTGACCCCCTTGAACCCCAAATTCGGTTCAACCGAAATCATCCGGGGATTCTTCCACGGTGGAATCCAATGCACAAAAGTCAATTATGAATTCATTCATACGGAGACGCCATTGCCTAGATACAGACCGCCGGCCAAATTCCGCCTCTACCATGGAAGCCGAAACTTCGCCCCGGCAGAATAGAGCCAAACTGCGGGCGTTGCAACGACACCAAAATCTCCCGCGAAACGTAGCGAAACCATCATGACTGGCCATATTCACGTTTTTTCCCAAAAACGGCACAAAGAATCATGACTTCCCTTTTTCTCGCCAGTAGATGATGTTTTCCACTATGGCCAATGGCAAAATTGTGTTCATACGCTATTATATTTGCTGTGACAGAACATAAATATGTGTCACAGCCGCCCGCTCTCCCCGGAATTCCGGTGGGGGAAATCGTCCGAGGGCCGTGTTTTTGGGTTCAACGCTTGGAGACTCCATGAAAAAGACTTCCGTGGTTTTATCGCTGGGCTTTCTCTTGTCCGCCATTTATGCCTATGGTGCCGGTCTGGCCATCCTTGAACAATCGGTTTCTGGCTTAGGCCGAGGACTTTCCGGCATGGCCGCCTCCTGGGGCGACCCTTCGGCCCTGTATTTCAACCCCGCCGCAGGCGCAGGCGCTGAGTCCTTGTCTTTGGCGACCGGAATGCATATCCTCACCGGCGATGTCAAATACCACGACAACGACTCCACGCTGACGGGCGGCAAGAGCGGCGACATCGTCAACATCTGCTTTATTCCAAACCTGGACGTAATCTATCCAATCGGCGACGGACTTTCCCTCAATGTGGCCATGACCGCCACCTCAGGAACCGCGACCAAGTATAACGCCTACTGGATTGGACGCTATTTTTCCACGGAAACCAGCATTTCCGTACTGGAAATCGCGCCCTCCGTCTCCTATCGCATCACCGACGAATGGGCCATCGGTATTGGTGTTTTAGCGCAGTATTGCGACGTCCTCATGAAGCAGAAGCTCAATACCACGGACGTCATGGCCTCCTACAACCTTCCGGGACGCGACTCCCACCTCAAAATGGAAGGCGACGGATGGGCCTTTGGCTTCACGGCAGGCATCATGTACAAGCCCACTGAAGCCACTACCATCGGACTGGGCTACCGCTCCTCCATGCAGCATAATGTGAAAGCCAACGCACGCATCAGCAATATCCCCGCAATGCTGGCCAACATGCAGGGACTTAGCGGCACGAGCTATCACGACAGAGCCCGCATCTCCATGGACCAGCCGCAGTCCGTCACCCTTGGAATCCAGCATAAAGTCACTGACAAGCTCACGCTCATGGCCGATATCGCCTGGACCGACTGGAGCACCCTCAAGGACATGCCGGTGAAATTCCACAAGGGTTCGCTCACCGGGAAATACGTCGCCAATCGCATGGAATGGCATGACTCCTGGCGTTTCTCCTTCGGTGGAGAATACGCGCTGACCGAAAAATGGACTCTGCGCTGCGGCTTCACCTTCGACGAACGCACCGTGACAGTCCATAGCGACAAGACGACCTCCATGCCGGACTCCAACCGTTTCTGGGCCTGCTGCGGTTTCTCCTACAAATGGAACGAGAATCTCACCGTGGACTTTGGATACAACCACATCTTCTTTGAACCCAGTCACATTGAACAGAAGGAGCCGATCTCCGGCAAAACCATGAAAGGCAAGTACACCGGCTACACCGATCTCGTTTCCGCCGGTATCAAATACCAATTCTAAAGCAGAGAACCTATCGCCCTATAACAACTCGGCGGCGCACTCGTACGCCGCCGTTTTCGTCTCCCCCCTTTTCGCAAATTCCCTTCGGCAATTTATATTAACCGACAATGCCTCTTCCCTTCGCAGTCTTTTCATTTAATTCAAGGAATCCACCATGGACAAAGTCATCAAAGTCGGCCTGGCCGGCTACGGCCGTAGCGGGCGTGACATCCACCGCCTCGCCATTTCCAAGGACCCCCGTTTCCAGATTGTCGGCGTGGCCGATGCGCTGGAAGACCGCCGAGCCGAGGCAGCCGAGGAATGCAAGTGTCCGGTGTACAGTGACTACCGCGAACTGCTTGCAGCCGGCGGCTTTGACCTTTTCGTAAACGCCACGCCGAGCCTCTTCCATGTCGAGGCGACCCTCGCTGGACTGAAGGACTATATGGTGTTGAGCGAGAAGCCCTCCGCCACAACCGTCGCGGAATTTGACGCCATCCTCGCCGCCTCCCAGGCCTCCGGCCGCGCATTCTTCCCCTTCCAGAACTCCCGCTTCTATCTCCATTGCCAGAAAATCAAGGAGATCATCGCCTCTGGAGTCCTTGGGAAAATCATCAACATCCGTTTGAACTGGAGTGGCTTCGGACGCCGATGGGACTGGCAGACCCGCCAGGACATGAAAGCCGGCAACCTCTTCAACACCGGCCCCCACCCCCTTGACCTGGCCATTGACTTCTTCGGCGAAGGAACCCCTAAGGTCTTCGCACGCATGAAGGCCGAGCACGCCGGCCTCGGCGGAGACGCCGACAACTACGCATCCGTCGTCATCTACGGCGACGACAAGCCGGACATCGAGATTGTGACCTCCAGTTTCCTCACCTTCCCCCAGGGCGACCAGATCAACGTCCAGGGCACCTGTGGTGGCATCACCGCTCGCGCCGGCTACGTGAAGTGGAAGTACTTCGACCCCGCCACCGCGCCGAAGCAGCCCTTCTGGAAACCCTGGAGCGACCATCGCAAATACTGTTCCGAGAAGCTCAACTGGCAGGAGTTCGAGTGGCAGAACGCCATCGAGCAGCAGAACGGCTTCAACGACATCGCCAGCCGCTACTACAACAGCCTCTACGATGTCATTGTGAACGGCAAGGAGCGTGTCGTCAAGCTCGACCAGGTCCGCCGCCAGATTTACGTCAACGAGCAGGCGCATCTCCAGAACCCCCTGCCGCACTTCCCTCTACCGTAGCCATTAAAGAATTGCAAATTTAGAATTATATCTTGCATTTCTGCAAGCAAAAGGATTTCCACCATGCAACTCGGAATGATTGGGCTCGACACCTCGCATGTGAGCGAGCTCTCCAAAGTCTTCAACGACCCCGCCCACCCCTTCCACATCCAGGACATGCCGGTGGTGAAGGCCTTCCCCGGTGGCAGCAAGAACACCTCGTTCAGCTACAATCGGGTGGAAAAATACACCGCCGAACTAGTCGAACGGGGCATTGAAATGGTCGATTCCATCCGAGATCTAGACGGTCTGGACGGCTATCTGCTCGAATCTGTGGACGGCCTTCAGCACTTCGAGCAGTTTGAGCAGTTGGTTGCCTTCGGCAAGCCCGTCTTCATCGACAAGCCACTGGCCTGCTCCTATACCGCCGCCAAGGCCATCTATGAACTCTCCAAGAAGACTGGCGTGCCATTCTTCACTGCCAGTTCCATCCGCTATTCCCCCGGTGTCTCCGACCTCTGTCCCTCAGGCGAGAAGGTCTGTTCCGCCGAGGCATTCGGCCCGATGGCATTGCTCCCCGACTACCGCGACTACTTCTGGTACGGCATCCACACCGCCGACACCATCTATTCCTATCTTGGACAAGGCTGTCAGACGGTCGAAGCCATCTCCCGCAGTGAAACCGAACTCCTGATTGGCGCCTGGAAAGACGGGCGCACCGGCCTCTGCATCGGAAACCATCCAGGTGCCTATCTGTTCGGTGCGCGCGTCCTGACGGACAAGACGCAGCATGTCGGCACCCTCAGCACAATGGAATCCTACATGAAGACGCTCTCCCGGAACATGGCGGAGTTCTTCCGTACCGGTGTCTCGCCCATCGCTCCTGAGGAAAGCGTGGAGGTCATCGCCTTCCTGGAAGCCGCCAGTCGCTCCCGCGCCCAGGGCGGCAAACCCGTCAGCCTCGCCGAACTCTAACGAGCTGTTTCCTTGAAAAACGACAACGCCGCCACAGTTTCCCCCTGTGGCGGCGTTAATTATTATATAATATATTTAGAATAAGTAATTTAAAATATATTTTCAATTCGGGCGCAGAAAAGGTGGCAAGATGACTGCCGAACCGCCTGAGCCGACATTGGCCTTTCCCGCCGACGAGCCATTGGAGTTGTAGTAATAGACCGTATTGCCATTGACCACCGCCTTGCCGGCTGAAGAACCATTCGCATTGTAATAATAGGTGGTATTGCCGTTCGTAACCGCCTTCCCCGCCGACGAACCGTTGGAATTGTAGAAGTAAGTGGTGTTGCCATTGGTCACCGCCTTCCCTGCCGACGAGCCGTTGGAGTTGTAGAAGTAGGTGGTGTTGCCGTTGGACGTGGACTTGCCAGCCGATGAACCGTTGGAGTTGTAATAATAGGTACTGTTGCCGTTGGTCGTGGATTTGCCGGCCGATGACCCGTTGGAGTTGTAGTAGTTGGTATTATCCGCGAAGCACACACCAATCCCCACCGTCAATGCAAAAAAGAAAACAAGATTTTTCATGATGACCTCCAGAGATGTAAATCCCGCAGGCAGAAACACCTGCGGGATTATGGTGTTTCCCAGGACAACGCCTCTGCTTTTCTACGCCTGCTTGTTCTCCTCGGCGGGCGCGGGGGCGGCCTCAGCCGAAGAATCCGAAGCCGACGAGGCTTCGGCCACTTCCGTGGCCTGTCCTTTCATCTTCTTGATCAGCACAATGATGCCGACCACTGCCGCAATCAGCACAATCGACAACACAGGACGGTAGAAGAGCCATGCGATGGCGATGACCAGCAAGGAAAGGATAAACGCCAGCAACCAGGCGACAACCCCCACCCCCGCGCTGACAATCTTGCGCAGGAACGGCACAAACGCCAGCAGCATCGGCAAGGGCTTGAACACTGCCGAGAAGCCGCTGCCCATCAGGATGAAGCCAATCAGACGCAGGATCCAAGTCAGCATCTTGTTTGCGCTTTCAGCAGAAGAGAACATCTCATTTGCGCTCTTCGTGCCGGAAACCAGCATGTCAAGCGTCTTCCCGCTCTTGGCAGTCCAGCCCTCGAAAGTATTCTTGACCTGACGCGCAATGATGCTGATGGTCTGTTCGGGGGGAATGTAAGTGAAGGAAATACGGATATCTCCGACCTCGGGTTCGCTGACCTCCGCAACGGCAGGCGCAGGCGCCGCTTCGGCGGGGGGGGTGGAAGGGCCCCCGGCTTCCACAACAGCACCCGCTCCTGCCTCAGCAGAAGAAGTCTCTGTAGTATTTGCCTCGGTCGTCATTGTGGAAGTGGTCTCTGTGGCAGTCACTGACTTCTTCTTTGGATTCTTCGGGAGATAGAAATACTTGCCGCGAACCGACATGCCGGCTATCTTGCAGACATCCGTTAATCCCGAAACAGTGGTTCCTTCGGGCGCCTCGGCCATTTGCTTCAGAACCCAGGCGGACTTGGACGGCGGCAGTTCCTCGTCCCCACCGATCCGATCAATCTGACTCTCGGTCAGTTCGTATGCGCCAAAAGAGACGGAGCGGGCACGGTAGTCCTTCGATTCATACTCGAATGAAGAAGGATTGTTGTGCCCTGCCTCCTCAAATCCGCTTGAATCAATCCAGTCGCTCCGCCACTCCTTAGTATAGGTGTAGGTAATCATCGTTTCTTCACTACCGCCGAATTTCTCATCGGTTTCGGACTCCTCGTGCTGGACCCACTGGTACATTTCGACCTGTCGGGAAAGGGCAATCGCATTCACCTCGAATTTGAACACCTCGTCGTTCAAAACCTCTGCCGTGGCCGCCTTTCCGGAGACATGCACCAGCTTTCCATCCAACGCATCGTCCACCTTGTCATACGGAGCCTCGACACACTCTTTACGCCCCTCCTTCAAGGCCTTGTACGTCTTGACCGAATTGCCCTCATTCCACCATAGCAGTACGATACCCGCAACGATGGCGATCAACCCGCCAATGACGCCCTTGAAGGAATCGCCTACGCGTTTCCCGTAGGAGCGAGTGACAGTTTTTGTGACAGCCATTATTAAACTCCAGTTCGTTGAAAATGAAGAATGACGAATCCTACAAAAGCACGCAATTCACACGCAACGGAATGCGGTGCGTTTTCGCGCACCGCATAATTGCACATTACGAATTGCGATTATTTCACGGCCTGCGCACCGACACCATCCACCGCGCCGAAGAACTTCAGCACATTGGCGTCCGGGTAGCGGTTGCAGTACATGGAGACCTTGGTCTCAATGGTGCCCAGCTGATTCATGCCAAAGGCGCTGCGGAACTGGTTTACGGGGGAGTTCGGGTCGTAGTCGGTGGTCTCGGAGTAACTGGCCGCCAGGAAGGCCGCAAGATACGCCTCGTCGATGATGCCGTTGAAGAGTTTCGGGTCGGTAAGGGACTCGTTGTCCTCAACGCTCTCGATGCCGGTGCAGTCCTCGAAGTCCTCCCAGGCATCATCGGTCACGAAGAAAGGCTTGATGTTCGGGCTGATGGTCACGGCCGCGTCGCCTTTCTTGTTCAGGAAGAAGACATTGTTGTCCAGCGAGACCTTCTTGGTCTTGTCGTCGCCCTTGCTGTTGTCGAAACCGTAGAGCACGCTGAGGCCGATGATGTTGTGGTGGATGTTCGCATCGACCTTGGCGTTGGCGCGGACGCCGAAGCCCATGTCGGTCATCTCGCTGGTACGACTCCAAGTGAAGAGGACGGTGTTGTAGGCGAACTCGAATTTCACGGCGCCGTTCTCGTTCTTGGTGCAGAGCACGTCGCACGCCTGCATGCGGCTGTTGATGAAGAGGTTGTTCAGAATCTTAACCTCGCCTTCGTGATGGCTGATCTGGATCGCGTAGTTGGAGGCATTCAGGAAGACGCAGTTCTGGATGGTCAGGTTGCCGCCGGTCTTACCCTTCATCTGCGCAGAGTGGATTGAGGGATTCGGGGTGTTTCCCTTCGCGGGTGGCTCCAGATACATGCCGGTCTCCAGCCCCTCTGGCTTGCCCTTGGTCGCATGGTAGCTGTTCGCATCTCCGTGGTCGATGTAGAGACCATCGATCAGAGTGGTCATTCCCTTGATCTTGTCGGCTTCATTGGCGGAGGCCCACATCTTGAAGCCGACCGTTCCGATGTCCATCGCGGGCTTGGTCGCGTTCTGCTCGTTTGTGGGCTTGAGCATGGTGGGATACTTGGTGATGTCGCGCTCGCTGAAGTCATCGGAGTAGCCGCCGATGATGGAGACAGGCTTGTCGATGAGAATCCATCCGCAGGAGGTCTTGCCCTGGTACTTGCCCTGCGCCACATGGATCACATCGCCGGGCGCGGCTTTCTCCAGCGCGTTCCAAATCGCCTTCAACGGGGCCTCGGGCGTGGTGCCCTCGTTCTTCTTCTTGCCGACGTTGGCAGAGACATACCAGTCCGTCGCGCCGACCATCATCAGGCTGGCCAAGAGGGCAAAAACAGTGAAAAATCTACGAGTCATTTGTTCTCCTTGTCGTTTTGAGGTTAAAACATGGGAAAAGTCATGCTTTAAGATAGCACATGCTTGAACATTTAGCCAGCATTCATACTTAAAATACACAAAAAAGAAAGCTTTTTCCAATATGGTACACCATTTTTGCCTGGATATGACATCGCTGCCTTGGCATTAGCATACAATACACCGGCGGCCAGGCGGAACGCGATAGAACAAGCCGGAGGAGGAATGGCTAAGGAGCCGTCCAGCCCCCTTCATCGTCGTTCTTCGGACAATCCATTGTCTCAACACGTCGTTTCATCAGCGTGAAATAATCCGACACATGCTTGACCTCCGGCGGGACTTCGCCATCCGAGAGGATTGCCGCATACGAGTCCTTGTCCTCTGGCGCATAGCCATGCATGCCGCGCAATGGCTTCAGGCCCATGTCCGAGGGAATAATCTGAACTCCGGGATTCAAGAGGAAAATCGCATCTCCAAAATAGCGGTCGGCTCGATAAATCCCGTAGGCGCGCTCTTCTGCCTCCGAGAGCCAGCGCCCGTTTTCTTCAAACGGCTTGAGCGCGGCCTTGATGGCGGCCTCCGAGCCGGACTTCAGGAAATTCACTCGGAGCATCGTGGAGTCGTAGCATGCCCCATAGTCTTCCCCGAAGACCAGCCCCGTGGACTCCACCGCCGCCTTCAGGTCGACAGTGCTCGCCAGCGGACTCATCCCGTGGTCGGAAAAGACAGTCAGCCGCATTTCCAGCCCTTGCGCCCGGCAGGTATTCAGGAGTTCAACAGCCTCTGCGCGATACCACTCCAGCTTCTCCTGAACCGCCGGATCCTGCGGACTGGGGGTATTGTGGAGAATCGCGTCGAGTTCCGCCGTGTAGATGAAGAGGAAGTCTGCGCCCTTCGCCACTGCCGCCCGCGCTGCGGCCAGGTTCCGATGGTCACCCAGCCGCCAATCCGAGATGTGATAGCGAATGCCACTGCGGACCAAAAGGTCCGCGAGATTCTCGACCGTTCCCATGCCCCCCGGCACAAAGAGATTCCGCTTCTCACAGTAGTCCATGTACGCCAGCTTGGTGAAAGGCACCTGGTACAATTGGAAATAGCCGGTGAAGCCGTAGAGCCTCCCCAGCAGCCGGGAGAGAAGATTTCGCGCCCTGCCGCGGTTCCAAAGGCATGATGGCCTGAGGAACGGCCCCAGCGCACGGAACATCCGGAACGGCGAATCCTCCGGCGCGTAGCGGAAAAGCCCCAGATGACCGTGGACGGCAGGCACTTGTCCAGAGAGGATGGTCGGGATGGCCGAGCTGGAATAGCCGAACTGCATCCCGACGCGCTGGCGGAACGGCAGAAGGTCTTTCAGGAAATCCGTTTGCTGTACGACTTCCCAGCCCAGTGCGTCGATGAACCAGAATACAGTGACTTCCCTAGACATAGGGCTCCCCGGTTTTCGCAGGTTCATCGGACACGGGCGTCAGGGAGGCTTCGACTTTGGACATCGCAGAGGCTTCGGCCAAAGGTTTCACGGAATCTTCGGCCTCGGGCATCGCGGAGGCTTCGGCCACAGACTTCGAGGCTTCTCCGGGCACGGACTGGTCCGTGGCTCGTTCCTGCGCCAATAGCTCCCGCCAATGGCGGTTCAAATAGCTGAGCACCGCAAAGAAAACCATCAGCCAGATGAAATTCATCTGCTGCTTTAGGACCCATTCCAGAAACGACTGGGCATATATAGCAAGAAGCCCGCCCAGCAGCCCTGCCGGTATGAAATAGAGCTGCGAATGGCGCAGTCGCCAGAGGAGCAGGACGCAGACCACAAGGTAATAGCCAAACCACGCCAGAAGCACAACCAGGCAGGGAATACCGCATTCCGCGGCCACCAGAAGATAGATGGTCTCCACAAGCCCGTCTTTCCAATCCTCCGTGGCACCTGGGCGTTCGTCGCGGAACTGGCTATACTGGTACGGCGGGTTAATCTTGATCCCCCAGTTGTTCAAACCGACTCCGGACAGGGGTTCGTCACGGATCATGTTGATAGCAGCCTTTCCAAGGCGGACACGCGCCGCCCACGACGCCTCGGAGGCACTCTCGAAACGCTGGTAGAGTTTTGGCAGCATGTAGAGCATCCCCGCCGCGGCAATCACCGCAACCACCCACAGAAGCCCAGCCTTGCGAGGCGTGAAATTAACGCATACGGAACAAAGGACGGTGAAAAGGGCACCGATTGTGAAACAGACCGCGCTTCCGCGGGAAAGACTCCGGAAAACGGAAAACGCGGCCACCGCGAAAAACAGCAGTGCCAGGCGCCCGCCCCGCCCGCCTGGCGCCGGGTTGAAATACCGTGCCAGAAAGAGGGTTGCCGGCAGGGTCATGAACATCGCCATGCTGTTGCGGTGGGGAAACAGGCCGCGCACCTGGTAGTCTCCGTGAAAATGCTGTCCGAATATGACGAGCAGGTTTACGATTGCCAGTACAGCCGCGGCATTCAACACCACCGAAAAATCCCCGCGACTGTAAACCAGATATCCGTACACTGCCAGAAACACCACCAGCATCATCAGCATTTTCCAAATCTCGAACCAGCCGAAAAGACGGCTCTCGGCCTGGAAAAACGATGGCAGGCAGAGCAGAAGATAGAGCAAATACAGCCGAGAACCGCCATCCGGGGCCAGGTATAGCTGTCCTCGCAACACCACAAAGGCTATCAGCAATACCAGCGCCATGAGATAAACCAGGGACACCTCCATCCCCCGGCTTGTGCCGCGATAGGCCTCGTTCGAGAAGAAATTGACCGCCGTGGAGTCGAAAAAGGCCACCGAAACCAACACGCCGAAAAACAATGTCCACCGCAACAGACGACGTTCCAGCAGGAGCAAAAACACGCCCACGGGAATGCATAGCATCGCGAAGCTGAAAACCAGATACTTCATCGTCAACTTCCGAGATGAACCGTCTAGAAGATATCTTTCACGGAGTGGATGAGTTGAATCGTCGGCATCAGCTTGCGGATGAACACATTGTATTCCGAAATGTCATCATGCGGAAGATAGACGATATCCCCCGCACGCAAGCGGACGTTTGGCCTCTTTCCCTGCAGGATGGCACCTAGGTCAACCTTGTATAACTCGGGCACGGAATAATCGCCGCGGATGACGATGGCATGGTCCCAGTAGGTCTCGTTCGGGCCGCCGCAACTGGCCAGCAGCTCCAGAATCCCCATGTTCTGGTTCCAAATGCACTTCTGAGGATTCCGGACATCGCCGAGCAAATAGACCACGCTGTCGTCCCGCGGAGTGATATACACATAGTCGCCCGTCCGCAATTCGACATTGTGCAAGGGGTCGGCGCAACGGATGGCCCGGTTGAAATCCACCGGAAGCACCTTTCCGTCCCGCACAAAGAGCGAATGGCTCAAGTCGGCCGCGTCCTCCCATTCCCCGCCGTAATTCCGGACACTGGCACCGCCAGCCAGGGCGTACAGGTCTGTCAGCCGCATACCGCTATTGATGACGAACATGCCGTTCTTGTTGATGGCCCCGGCGATGGTCGCAGTCTCGGAATGGATGGTTGCAGGAGAAATGCCCACCTTGGGATTAACGATGTATTCTTCCAGCTTCTCCTCCAGAAGCTCCGTCGCCTCTTCCAGCGTCAGCCCCGCGACCTTGACTTGCCCGACCAGCACCATCCCGATGCAACCGTCGGGCGTGACCATCGTGGTGGTCCCCACGATGTCCGGCTGGTTATACACGCGGATGTGCAGGACGTCACCGGCGTTGATGGTGAAGATCTGTTCCTTGTCGGCATACTCGCTCAGAAGCTCGGCAAGCTCCGCGTCTCGCCTCGCCTCGCGCTCCGCCTTGCTCTGGCCGGACTCTTCCTCAAGCGTTGGCAAATCTACAAGATCCTTGTAATGACTGGTAGCCCGATGGAAATAGCACCCCGGGCAAAGACACAGTGCCGCAAGGAGAAGAAAAAACGCCGAAAACCGAATCATCGCTTCTCTTTCCATTCCGCTTCCCCTCCATCAGTAACTCTTGATACGGCCACTCAAGATCGTCATCAACGACAAGCCAATCTTCGACTGGAGTTTCTGGAGCAGGCGGACCGTCCGCCGCGGGGTCTTCTTCACACCCACGGACAGTATGGCGCCGTCGCACATCGTGGAAACCTGCTCCAGGAACACCCCGTCCTGCGACAGGGGCACGCTCTGGACAATGCAGATCAGGTCGAACATCTTCTGGAGGAGCAACATGTCCTGCCGCATCTTTCCCTCTTCGTTGGCCTGGAGACAGCGCAGGTTGGCGACCGGGAGATAGCCGTACCCTTTGGAATTGGAATAGAACGCGATGGCAGTACGGTGCAGATCCCGGTCCACCGGAATCTTGAAGCTCTTCGACTGGACAAGATTCAGCACAAGCACCTTGCGGTCACCCATCGAGCAGTCCTCTGCAAAGGCCTGGACGAAATCCGGGCCCATTTCGCCGCCCGGCAGACTTCCCATCAACAGCGTTTTCGGCAAGGGTTTCACCAGGTTGAACTGGTGCGCGATGCCACTGAAAAAGAGGCGTTCCGAACTGCCCTCCTCGAATTTCGACTTGGCGGTGGGAAGAATGCCCAGGTAGTTCAGCCCGGAAAGCCCGTCGATCTCCTCCACGCCAGCGACTTTTCCATAGAAATAGCCGAAGACAAGCAGTAGAAGCGCAAACACGCCGGTGGCCGCGATCGTCGCCAGGAGGGTAAGGGTGATGTTCTCCTTGGTGAACGGGAGCTTCTCCTGCGCTTCCCGGGCACGTTCCCCAATGAAAAGGTCGTTTTTGATCAACGGCATCAGGTAATTGATGTCCATGATCGTCATGTCCAGCTTCTCCATTGAAGACGCATATTTTTCCTGCTGGCGGATCAAGTCCTGCCGCTTCGGATAATTCACAATGAAGCTCTCGAGATCACTGTTCAGGCTGGCGATCAGCTCCTTCTGGACCTCGTAGACTCCACGCATCGAATCCAGCTCCTCGGAGACGCGGTCCAATTCCTTGATCACCGCCGGGGCACTTTCCAGAAATGCCATGTCCGCAGCAGCCAGCCCATTCTGCTCCAGGAACTTGCGGAATTCATCCTCTGTCTCCGCGCGCCGTTTCTCCACAGCCTTCACTTTCGGATTCCGGTCCGTATATAGTTCACGAAGTTTCCGAAGTTCCTGCTCCAGCGCCGTCAACTCCGCCTGATATTGATGGATGCGGCCAATGTTGGGCAACAGACCAGGCAAAATGTCGGCCCGGCTCTCCTCAAGGGCCTTGTACTGCTGCTCCAGCGCACGCAACGCGGCCTCCTGCTTCGCCAGATTCGCACGCTCACTGGTCAGACGATTCTGGAGATACTCGTAGTTCTTCTCTGGAGCCAGGACAACCGCCTTCATCTCCACTTTCGCCATCTCTTCGTTGTTCGCCTGGATCTTCGCGGCCAGTTCCTGACGGTTCTGCTCCAGAACACTCTTCCAGTTTTCAAGATAGGCCATGCGCTCGTCCGTGTACGCCAGAGTGCAAAGATCCGCGAACATGTTTACGAACGCCACTGCGTCCTTCTCCGTTGCCGCCGACAAGGAAACCACAAAATAGTTGGTCTGGCGAAAGGTCTGCTCGATCTGGATGTTCTGCGGACCGGAAGCGTTGTCCGTGTCCAAAGACGCATTCAGACTTTCAATGAATTGATGCCGCACCGCCTCGCGAGCCAGAATGTGCATGACATACTTGTCGTTGTATGGCTGGACATTCTGGGTCGACTTGGGCTGGTAATGCAAGGCAACCTGCGCCGTAAAACGCGAAAGGCTGTTCTTGGCACGCAGGTAGAACATGGTGAGAAAAGAAGCGGCAACCAGGATGCCGAATATCACCAGCAGCTCGACATGCGAGCCCAGGATCGACTTGCAGACCCGCTGGAGTTCCTCCAGACGTTGAAGCTGCCGTTCTTCTTTTTCCTTGTAAGTATCCATATTTTATATTGCGATTCGTCAGGACAAGTCATTCCCTGCCCAATGCCCATGACTTGCAGAAGACGCGGGGGAAAAAAACAAAAGGCTATGTTCCACTGAGGGATGACCTACGGGAAACAAAGCCAAATTTAAAATATAATCTATTTTAATGGCTTTTCAAATGAAAGCATGTGATTTTGTCGTAAATTGTCACCTTTTGACAAACTTTAGTAATTTTTTTCATATTTTGTCAATACATTAAACTCGCCTTGCCAATTGAATTCCTATTATACATTATATTATACAATTGGTTTTCGGGCGGGCAACTTGCGCTGCGTCTTTCGGCGGATGCCCTGATAAAATACGAACTATTCACCATGTCTTATCAAAACGATTCGATTTCCAATATTGTTAATTCCCTGCTGGCGGACTTTGACGCACGTCGCGATCTGGGGAACCGCCACCACAACGCGCTTCGGATGTGGGCATGGCGTTTCACGGTCCGCTTTTCCTACTTCATCAAGCGACTTTTTGACCTGGTCGCCTCCATTGCGGCATTGGCGATTCTGGGGCCTTTGGTGTTTATCCCCGTGGCCATTGCCATCAAGCTCGACTCGCCTGGACCGGTCTTCTATGTCGAAACGCGAGTCGGCAAATATGGGCACCATTTCCGCTTCTTCAAATTTCGAAGCATGCATGTAGGGGCAGACAAGTTGCTGGCCGATTTGAAAAACCAGAACGAGTCTGCGGACGGTGTGACCTTCAAAATGAAAAAGGACCCCCGGGTCACTCGCGTGGGACGTTTTATACGGAAATTCAGCATCGACGAACTGCCTCAGTTGCTGAACATCTTGTTCAACGACATGAGTTTCGTCGGGCCGCGTCCCGCCAAGCCCAACGAGGTATCCATCTACAACCCCGACGACCGCAAGCGCATGAATGTCAAACCCGGCCTGACCGGCGTCTGGCAGGTCTCCGGCCGTAGCGACCTACCGTTCAAGAAACAGGTCTATCTGGATAAGGAATACATCCAGTCCTGGAGCATCAAGCAGGACATCATCATCCTGCTCAAAACCATCCCCGCAGTATTCACGGGCAAAGGAGCCTACTGACGGGATGAAGGCGTGCATCTACATCGGAACCCCCTGCCTGGATTGGTGCAGAAAATACTTCCCGGACAAGCCGCCAGGAGAACTTCCCATCGCCGGCAAGGAATGGTGCGCCTATCTGCTCGACCTCTGTTCTATGCTGGGCGACATCGACAAGCTGTACATCGTTGACTGCTATCCGGCCGAGCGTCTGTCCTCCCTGTCGAAACGCAGTGGCTACTGGTCCACCAAGCTGACCTATCTTTCGCCCGCGTTCTGCCCATCGCCCACAGAACTCCTTCAGGCACAGCCGCGCATCCCCTGCACTCTGGAAGAAGGGCTTTTGCTCTTCTGGGGCATGCCCCTGCCGAAACTCACTGTTCCAGAAGACCTACTGCGGGACCTGCGCCCCGCCAACCCCGCCGCCCAGAATCTCCCAGCCGGAGTCTATCTGTGGCGAAACGGAAAATTCTATGAATGCGCCT
This sequence comes from Victivallales bacterium, assembly GCA_017417585.1. Classification (GTDB taxonomy): domain Bacteria; phylum Verrucomicrobiota; class Lentisphaeria; order Oligosphaerales; family Oligosphaeraceae; genus RGIG1601. The sequence continues at coordinate 21,768 of JAFPYX010000074.1, read as the reverse complement.
GCCCGCTCCACCCACTCAACGACATCGAGAATTATTTCGAGTTGAATTTCACCCTGCTGAAAAACCCAGGCATCTACACCCTGCCCGGATACACCGACCAGAAGGACCAGGGCATTGGACGGAACATCACCATCCTCCCGAACTGCACACTCGAACCGCCGTTGATCATCCAGGACAACTGCTACCTGGGCCGAAGCCTCACGCTGACCAACGGGGTCATCCTCGGAAAAAACACCCTGCTCGATGACTACACCACCGTCAAGCACTCCGTTATCTTGGACAACACCTACCTCGGCAGCCGAATGTACCTGGAGGACAAAATCGTCTGCGGAAACCGTGTGATTGACGTCCATAGCGGTGCCTTCGTTGACCTCCAGGAGGAGTTCCTGGCCATGGACAGCCGCCGGAAGCTCTTCGATCGCTTCCGAGTGGTCAGCATCCCGATTGCGGCAATTCTTATCATCAGTCTCCTGCCGTGGTTCTTGCTGGGGTGCTTGTTCAAAACCTGGCTGGACAAGGTTCCCTTCTTCCATCTGCTCTTCCGCGTCTATCCGAAATGTTGGGGAGTGCTGGTCTGGAAAACCAACCTTGTGCGTGTCGGAGCAAAAGACCCGGACTACGCTTTCCGCTTCCTGGACCGATACCTGCTGCCCTATGACGAGAAGACGCTCGAACAGGGCGATGTCTATTACCAACAGCACCGCACGATTTCCATGATGGTCGGCGTAGTCTGCCGAAGCCTGCTGAAGCGCCTCTTCCAGCTTTCCGAGCCACCGCCCGACGCACCTGACGAATTGCCGCCGAAATTCCGTTCCTCCACACCAACGGCGGAGACGGACATCGAGCCATCGTCGGCCTCCGAAAGCGACAATGCCATTTCGACACCCCCAAAATGACCGCACCACGAAGCTACACCGCCCTACCCTGCCCCGCGCTGGAGGAAAAGCTGGATGCCGCGCTGGAGGACCTTGCCCGGGAGATTGACGCGCTTCAACAGCCGAAATTGGTCGCAGTCGTATTGGGTGGCGGGTATGGTCGCGGCGAGGGAGGCATCCTCCGCACTCCGACCGGCGACAGCCTCTACAACGACTTGGACTTCTTTGTCTTTGCACAGAATGCAACGCGCGATGAGCGGGTTCAGATTGACCAGGCGTTGGCGTCGCTCGCCCCCAAATGGTCGGAAAAACTCCAGGTTTCAGTGGACTTCGGACCAACGAAAAACCTCGCCGACCTGCCCAAGGTCGCTCGAACGCTGATGTACCAGGAGCTACTCCGCGGCTGGAAGCCCGTCTGGGGCAAAATCGACCTGTCATCTCACCTCCCCGCATTGTCCGCCGACGAACTGCCCGTCACCGAGGCCATCCGGCTTTTGTTGAACCGAGGCATGGGACTGCTCCTGGCAGGAGAACACCTCGCCGCCAACAGCGACGAACAGGATTTCATCGCTCGCAATATGCACAAGGCACTGCTGGGTTGCGGAGACGCATTGCTGCTTGCCAATGGACGCTACGCCTGGAGTGCCGCCGAGCGCCTGGCCGCCATCCAGAACCTGGCCCTCCAGCAGAACCTCCCCCGCGATTTCGTCAACGGCTACGAGAGTGCCTTCCGTTACAAACAGGAACCCACCCCGCAACTTCCCGATGATCCATGGGAGTTCTGGCACCGTTGCCGACATCTCTGGCTTTGGACTGTCCAGACCGTGGCAGGTCAGGCAGATTCAGATGCGAATCTCGTGCAAATTGGCCTCCATCGAACCGCCATCGCCGAACGGTCGTTGCGTAATTTCCTGCGCTGGACATTGCGTGCCAGGCGGCTTCGCCCGCCACGTATTGCCTTCGACGCTCCTGTCGTCACCCTTTTGGGAATGCTCTACACCGAACTGCTTCCAGAGGCAACGGCATATCCCGTCCCCACTAATCTGCTTCGTCTCTGGCAGTTCTTCAACTGATTCTCCACTAGCAAAATGGATATCGAAGTCCACAGTGAACTCATTGGTGAAATCCTGAAATTCACCCTGAAGGGAAAGCTTCTTTCCAATGATGCAAAAGTGTTCGCCGATACCCTCCAGAATCAGCTTCAGTCGCACCAGAAGTTGCTTTTCGACCTCGGCGGCATGACCGAAATCGACTACGACGGTCTTCATGCGCTGGTATCGTCTCTACAGTGGGCATGTCTCAAGGGCTGCATCGTCAAACTGGCGGCCATCCAGCCTGCGCCACGCATTCTCTTCGACATTACACGCGTCTCTCAGGTCTTCGAGTGCTTCCCCACTGCGCAGGAGGCTCTCGACGTGCTCCAAAAAATCGACGACACCGCCACCTCGCTATGAACCACCTGGTCAGCATCCTGGTTCGCTCCAAAAACGACGAAAAGTTCGTCGAGGCGACCTTGCGTGCCATCTTCGACCAGGAGTGCGAAACACCCTTTGAGGTAGTCTGCTGCGACGACGGCTCAAGCGACCGCACCCCGCAGATCCTCGCCGCCTTCCCGAAGGTCCTCCTCCTCCCCTGTCCACCCGGCGAATACTATCCAGGGCGGCGCCTCAACTATATGGTCGCGCATAGTCACGGCGACCTCATCGTCTTCAACAACGCCGATGCCATCCCGCAGAACCGCCACTGGCTCCAGGCTCTCATTGCACCCTTGCTGGCAGGAACGGCTGACGCCGCCTACGGCAACCAGCTTCCACGCCCGGATGCGCAGTTCCTCGTTCGCAAAGACCATCGCCGTGCCTTCGGAGACGGGAAGACTTCCGCCAAATGGCATTTCTTCTTCTCGCTGGCCACCTCTGCCGCATGGCGCAAGGACTTGCTGGACAATCCATTCGATGAACAACTTCGCTATTCCGAGGATGTCGAATGGGCGCATCGACGCAGCCTCCGTATCGCATACGTGCCCGAAGCGCAAGTACAGCATTCCCACAACTACACCCTCGCGGAACTTCGGCGGCGTTTCTTCGGCGAAGGCCAGGCCGACGCGCAGATCTTTGGACCCACGCCGCTATGGCGGGAATTGGCCGGTGCCACGATGGAGACGCTGCGCGATTTCGCATTCCTGCTTCCACGCCCCGCTGGCTGGAAAGAACTGCCCATTGCACCGTTGCGGCGGTGGACGCAAAGATACTACCACTGGAAAGGAGGGCACGCCGATGACCGCGCTTAAAATCGCCCATGTGGTTCGGCGCTTCGCCTTCGACGAATGGGGCGGAACCGAGTCCGTCGTCTGGAATACCGCTCTCCAGCAGAGCGCCATGGGACTTGTCCCTGAAATCTTGGCGACGGCGGCGCTTGCCACCCCCGGCGAGGAGCTCCGGCAGGGCATCCGCATCCGCCGATTCCCCTACTGGTATCCTTATTTCCCAATGACGGACGCAACCCTCCTCGCCCTTGACAAAAAAGGCGGAAATCCTTTCTCTCCCAAACTCTTCCAGGCATTGCGAAGCGGCGGTTATTCACTGATTCACATCCACTGCGGAGGGCGACTCGCATTGCAATGCGCACTGACCGCGAAGCGCCTGGGCATCCCCAGCGTCATCTCGCTCCACGGCGGCCATGCGAAAGTCCCGCCAGAGGAACTTCAGCAGATGCTCGCACCCACGCAAGGCAAGTTCCACTACGGCGGACTCATTGACCGACTGGCAGGTCTGCGGAAAGACGCCGTGGCCGAAGCCTCCGCCGTCATCTGCCTCAGCCATGCCGAGCGTTCCGCCCTGGAGGAACGACTTCCCAACCAGCGGATTGTCTATCTTCCCAATGGCGTGAACTGCCAGGACTTCCAAACCAGACCGACGATTTCCCCACGAACCGAATGGGGTGTCCCGCCAGAACGACGGCTGATGCTCTGCATCTCACGTATCGACTACCAGAAAAACCAATTGATCCTGCTGGAGACTTTGGCAAAACTGCCCGACACCCACCTCCTGCTCGTCGGTCCCATCACTTCCCAGACCTACTACGAACAATTGACTCAAAAGGCACAAGAACTGGATGTCACCAGCCGGCTGACCATCATTCCAGGTCTGCCGTCCGATGACCCACGCCTGAAGGCAATCCTGCACGAAGCCGATGTCTTCGTGCTCCCGTCCCTCCACGAGCCCTTCGGCATTGTCGCACTTGAGGCCTGGGCCGCCGGTCTCCCCGTAGTTGCCGCACGCGTCGGTGGACTGCCGGATTTCATCGTCCACGAACGCAATGGCCTGCTCTTCAATCCAAAGGACGGCACGGAACTCACCGCTCAAATCACGCGCCTCCTGACGGACAACGGCTTGCGCAATACATTGGCCACCAATGCGCTGGCGGATGTCAACGAGTTCTCCTGGCCAAATCTCAGCAAACGGCTGGTCAAGCTCTACCATGAATTGCTCAATGACTGACTGCAACATCCTCTACATCGGTGGACCAACCGGCTTTGCCGGCGGCATTGAGCGATACGCCTGCCAGACCGCGTCGCTTCTCCGTGAAAGTGGCTCGCATGTGACTTGGTGCGGGTTCGGCGAAGATGTCCGTGACAGCCAGCGATTCTTGAACTCCTTCGACCGTTCTGCCACCTTGGAGCAAGTTCTGGCCGAACCCGACAACTATGCTTTGATCGCCCTGCACAAATTGCCAAATATCAATACCTTGAATGCATTGCGGGTAAAATTCGGCGAACGCCTCGTCTTTTGGGCACACGACCACGACCTCTACTGTCCCAGAAGACACTACTACACGCCATTCGGTCGCACCAACTGCCAACGCGCCTTCGCCCCCCTGCGGTGCTGGCTCTGTTCACATGTCACCAAACCACACAACTGGAAATCCCTGCATTCAGACCATTCTGCATTGCTTAGCGAATTGAAAGACCATCATGCCGTGGTCCTCTCCGAATTCATGGCGGCGAATCTTCAGAAGAATGGCTTCGATCCCCAGAGGACACATTTGATCCATCCGGCAATCCAAATATATGATTATAATAGCAAATTATTAAATACAAAAAAAATAAATATAATTTTTATCGGGCAGCTCATCCGTGGCAAGGGTGCAGACCTTCTGCTGGAGGCGCTCTCAATCTTGCGCATCCCCTGGCACGCCAAAATCGTCGGTGACGGTTCTGACCGTGCGTTGCTGGAAACCCAGGCAAGTCGTCTTGGCATCCGTGACCATCTGGAATTCACCGGCTGGCTGGAGAAGCCAGAGGAGCTTCTTCCGCAGAGCGATGTGGCGATCTTCCCCAGCCGTTGGCAGGAGCCTTTCGGTCTCGCAGGCGCCGAAGCGCAGGCGCACGGTCTTCCGGTGGTCGCCTTCGATGTCGGTGGCGTCCGTGAATGGCTGGAGGACGGCGTCACCGGCTTCGTAGTCCCTCCGAAGGACACCCAGGCAATGGCCAACCGCCTGGCAGAACTCTTCCAAGGCCCCACGCTTCGGCACTCCCTTGGCGAGAATGCCCGCCGACACATGCAGGAACACTTCTCCCCGAACCATTTTCTGGATTCTTTCCAACAACTGGTGGAGGCAGTGTCGCAATGAAAATCCTGCTCTCCTGCGTGCCATACGACCACGGCAAATCCGGAATCTCCGTATACCTCCACCGCCTGACCGCCGCCTTGACCGCCCTGGGGCACGAGCTGACATTGATTGTGGAGGCAGATGCGGCCGAGGCCTTCCCCAATTGCCCCAAGGTCATTCTGCCGAATTTTTGCCGAAGACCGCTTTGGTCCATGCTCTACCACCTATTTGTGCTTCCCTTCCGTTTGCGCTTCAAGGACTTCGACATGGCCATCCTCGGTGCCGCCAACCGCCGCGCCTTCTGCCGTTACCCCATCTTCACCGCCGCCGTGGTCCACGACCTCTCGCAATACCATGTTCCCGCAAAATACGACATTTTCCGGATGTTCTACATCAAATGGCTGCTTCCGCATTATGTGCGCAAGGCGCAGGCCATTGTCGCCATCAGCCATGCCACCGCCGAAGATTTGAGGCGCCACTGGAGCATCCCCTCCTCAAAATTGCATGTCATCTACAACGGACTCTCCGTCGGCCCAGCGGAAGAAGGAACCTCCGTCCAGCCATGGCTTCAGGCACACGGCGTGAAACGCCCCTATATCCTATATCTCTCTCGGCTGGAGCATCCTGGCAAGAACCACTGCCGTCTAATCCAGGCCTTCGACGCCCTTCCGCCCGAAATAGCCAGTCAGTTCGATCTGCTGCTGCCTGGAGCCGACTGGAATGGCGCGGAGGAAATCTACAAGGAGGCAAACTCCTCCCGATACGCAGGCCATATCCACTTCCCTGGCTTTGTCGTTCCCGAACAACTCCCAGAACTCTATCGCGGGGCACAATGCTACATCTTCCCTTCCCTGGCGGAAGGCTTTGGGCTTTCGCTCTTGGAGGCGATGCACTACGGCGCCCCCTGCGCATGCTCCAACACCACGGCGCTCGGAGAACTCGGAGCCGATGCCGCATTGCTTTTCGACCCCGAACGCACGGAGGAAATCACCCAGGCACTCATCGAATTGCTTACCTCGCCCAAAAAATGCGAGGAACTCCGCCAGAAAGGCTACCGACGCGCAAAGGAGTTCACCTGGGAAAATGCCGCACGGGAGTTTTCCACGCTCGACAGACGACCAAAAGTCTTTGGCGTCCCCTGCGACAATGTGACGATGGACCAGGCTCTCAAGCAACTCGATGCGCTAATCCATTCCCCACGAACCGGCTTTGCGGCCTTCGTCAACGCCCATTGCCTCAATGTCGCCTGCAAAGACGCCGAATACCGCGAAATCCTCAACCGCGCGGATGTCGTGTGGCCGGACGGCGCGGGAGTGCGCCTCGCCGGACGCCTTCGGGGCTTTCCCGTGCCGTCCAACGTCAATGGCACCGACATGTTTCCCCTAATCTGCCAGCGCCCCTACCGCATCTATCTGCTGGGTGGAGCACCTGGCGTGGCGGATACTGCTCTGGAGAAAGCCCGTGCCAAATATCCCAATGCGCAGTTCATTGGTTCCGCTCCGGGTTTCTTCGCAAATGAAGCAGAAGAACGCCAGGTCATCGACCAGATCAACGCCTTGAAGCCGGATCTTCTGCTGGTCGCCATGGGAGTTCCGTTGCAAGAGAAATGGATCGACCGCCATCGCAACGAATTGCATGTGGGCGCGGCAATGGCCGTCGGCGGACTCCTGGATTTCGTCTCCGAACGCATCCCCCGTGCGCCAAAGTGGCTACGGAAACTCGGCTTGGAATGGTGCTATCGGCTCTGCCAGGAACCACGGCGCCTATTTAAAAGGTATGTCCTCGGCAACCCCCTCTTCGTCCTGCGGTTGCTCCTGAAAAAATAAACCCCGCATCGCCTTCGCGCATTCGCCGAGACGACTGCGCATCTGCGCGACCACCCGCTGAATCCGCTCGCGTTCGACGGCCGGCGGCGTTGAAAGAACCTCCGCAAGCTGGCGGCGGATTTCCGCAAAGTCGCAGTTCTCCACGCTGCCGACCGGCTCGCGACCAAATAGATGCATCCAGGTGGTGATTTTGCCACCGCGGTCAATCCCGATAAAGGGCACTCCGGCATTCGCCGCAAAGATCAGCAGATGGAGACGGCTGCTGACCACCGCGCGACACTGCGCAACACATGCCTGGACTGCCGACGGAGAGGCCGTCTCCAAACATTCGATTCGCTCCGGACACTTCACGCGTTTCGACAATTCCAGCATCAATTTCTTGTCCGTGACTGGGTTCATCGGCATTAAAATTATATTCATCTTATTATCATCAAGTATATTATTCCATAATTCAACAATTCCATCCAAAGATTTTACCGCACGCTGTGCGGAAATGCAGAAGCCAATTCGCACATTCTCGCTCGGCGGCAGTGGTGACGTGGCAGAACTTTCCAGCAGTATGGCAGTGTCCGCCCCCACCAAAGCCTCCGTGAAGCCACAACGCCGCATCTCCACTTGGGAGTCCCTGTCGCGCAGCATGACCAGTCGGCATTTTTGCAACTCCCGGCCGACATGTTTCCGAGTACGTGAAACCAGCCAGTGCTCGTATAAGGCCACCCAGTCGATGAATCCCAAGGAAAGACACGTCAGGAACCGCAGCAATCCACGGCGACGGCCGCCTGCCCGATAGAAGGCCGGATTCAGTTCAGCGCTCATCCCGACACCCCAGACGAGCGTCTTGACGCCATTGCGACGGGCCATTTCCAGCAGCCGAAGCGCCGTCTCCGGATAATCGGACAGCCCGGTCGCGCCAAACCACAGATAGGCGTCCTGCCGATGTACTTCGGCCTCGAAGCCCTTCCAGTCTGGATTTGGCCCGAAGCCATACAGGGGCACCGTTCGCACCTTCAGCAAACTGGCAGTCTCCTCTGGCTTACGCGTGCAGACCGTCAATTCGCATTCCGGCAACACCGACCGCAACAACTTGACCACGCAGGCGACAATTGCCTCGTCACCGATATTGTCACACCCCAGCGGCACCCCGCCCAGCAGTATCCGCAACCCCGCGCGTGTCTTCTTCGCTTCCGTACCAGCACTGACCGCCTGCTTTCCGCAGGACCGTCTGCGAATAATGCCCGTCAGCAATTTCTTCACGCCGTGCAAAAAACCGGAGCGCCAGAGATGGAATCGTTGGCGACGCAAGGCAATGTGAAACGCTCCCGCCACTCCGACGGACGGGATCTTCCGCAGAAAGACATCGCGTTCCGGCGGACGGCTCTGGGGCTGCCGCAGGTTCGTCTTGCCGTCCAGGACCGCTGACACCGGCACAGTGTGGCACACCAGTTTTCCCCGCGCCGTCTCCAGCAAGCGCCTTCCCTGAGCAGTATTGACCAGCATGACATTCAGGAGAACGCCAGCCTCGGCAGGCAGGAAGCGTCGGTCAATCCCCCAAAAGTCCCCCAAGGTAAGGTCGCCCATGCGCAGCGCCTGAGCATACGGGCAGGAATAGCATCGCTCCCGGTAGGTCAATCCGTGGATGTATGCCTGCAGATAGACATTGCACCCAAAACCACCCGTGTAGTGAAATTCACGGCCGTTCATCAGGCGCCCATGCAACGCAAGGCCATGGCGGTCACGGCAAGACAGGCTTTCGGGAAGATCGCCTTCCGTCTCACGGATGAATTCATTCAGGACATAGGGGGAAGGAACGCCATGGCAGATCAAATCCACGGCGTAAAACCGCTCGCTTTGCGCCAATTCGCCCAGAAAATTCCTCAAGCCGGAAACCTGGCAGGGCGTCCCGAAGAACAATACCGGGCCGCTTTCGTTCGCCCGAAGGAGTTCACGGACCTCCGCGAAGGTCCCCCCGACATCGCTCCAGACATATTTCGAACCCGAAAGCCGTCTCAGCCCATCCAGAGTATCAACATGGACATGATGGCACTTCCCTTCGCGGAAGGCACAGCCGAAAACCTTTCCGCCGCGTTCCAGAACACTCTGCCCCAACGCACGCGCCGCGCCGCCCGAAGAACACTCCGCGGCATCCGACATGTCCCGAAGCCAGCACGCATATCCCGCCAGCGGGTAACGCCCTGCAAAGCCAGTCACTTCGGGACAGACCTGGACGCATCTCCCGCAATGCCGGCACTTCCCTTCATCCAATACTGGCCGAGGTTCGCCGGACGACTCCAGATGCCACTCCAGCGCCTGAAAGGGACAGGCCTGGATGCATGCGCCGCACGCCGTACACAAACTGGATTGACACGGTAGTTTCATGGCCCCATCTAGACGCCGGCCACATGTCGGCGTTTTGCCGATAATGTAGCCCCACTTTCCCGACAATCATCCGACATCCGACAAATCGACATTATATTAGTTTGAATTGCCCGACACGAATGAAACGCGTGCTCATATATTTCAAAGGCTTCAGCGCCACCCCCGGCGGCAGCGAACAACGCACCTTGCTTTTCCTGTCGTATCTGCAGAAAAAATGCCAGGTGACATTGGCACTATGCTATGCCTCCGACCTGGAACGAGCCACGCGGACATACGGCATTCCGGTGGATCTGCATAACCTTGAGGTCGTCATCGTCAAGCCCAGAAGCCGTCTTCTCCAGTGGTTTGACAATGTGCTGCCCTTCTACCGCACTTGGAAGCTCAAAAAACTCGCCCGCCAGGCAGACGTGTGCATCTCGACCATGAACATCGCGGATTTCGGCCGGCCCGCACACTATTTCATCATCTCATTGACCGACCTGGGGGACAATGCCTTTACCGATTTCGTGCTCCACCGCCGAAAATCCGCCCCGGCCCGGTTCGCCCAGCGTTTCCGGCATTTTGTGGCGGAGCATCTCCTGAGGCCGCTCCTTGGAGTCCGTTCGCCCCGCGCCATCCTTCACGCCCCAGGGGAAAAAATCTACCTGAACTCGCATTTCGTGGAACAGACAATGCGCAGTTTCTATGGGACATTCAACAGCGACATCGTCTATCCAGTCACCTCCTTCCAGCCCACCATGAACAATGTGCCGCGCGAGCCGCTGAAGGTCAACTACCTCGGGCGAATCGACAGCGGAAAGAGAATCCTCGATATCATTGAGATTGTCGAAACGGCCCGACGGCTTTCCGGACAGAACCTCACGCTCGACCTGGCTGGCGAACTGGAGGACAACTCCTATGTCCAGGCTGTGAAGGCAAAATGCGCATCGTTCCCCTGGTGCACGCTCGTGGGAAAAGTCTTCGGCGAGAGCAAGGAGCGCTTCCTGTTGTCCGGCACCTATGCCATCCATGCACAGAGGGACGAGGCGTTCGGCATCGCCATCACCGAGTACCTCAAGGCAGGCCTGATCCCCGTCGTGCCGGACGAAGGGGGCGCACCCGAAGTCGTCAATGCTCCGGAACTGGCCTATCACGACAATCGGCAGGCGGCCGAAATCCTCGCTCGGCTGGTCAGCGACGGGCAATTCCGCGAGGACCTACAGCGCCGTTGCACTCTCCGCGCCAATGATTTCGATGCCCAGGCACAACACGAAAGATTGCGCAATTTGATGGAGGGAATCCTTGCAGGATGAGCAGCCCATGAGTGACTCGACGCCATTCTTCACCGTGATTGTCGCAGGCTACCAGTGTGCGCCATACCTGGAGACCACTCTGGCAGCCATCGCACGGCAGACTCTTGGCGATTTTGAGGCAATCTGCTATGTCGAGGAGTCCACGGACGACTCGCTGGAAGTCTGCCGACGGGCAACCGCGGGCGACTCGCGCTTTTCGATTGTCACCGCACCGAAAACCGGCTCCGCCTCCTGTGCGCGAAACTATGCCATCGACCATGCAAACGGAAAATACCTGGTTGTCATTGATGGCGACGACTGGATTGCCGACGACCTCCTGGAAACACTTGGAGCCACCATCGAACAGGCGGGCGGACTCGACATGGTTTCGTTCGCGGCCGTCCAGACCGAGACGGACAAGGTGGACTGGCAGTCCCCAGACCGGATAAGCAATTTCACTTCCGCCGAAGCAAACAAGACCTTTTCCGGTTGGGAAGCCATCCGCATCGCCAGCCGCTATCATCCCTATTTCAACAGCCACATCTGCCTCAATGCCTACCGCCTTGCGTTCCTGCGCGAAAACCACTTGCGCATGACGCCCGGACTGCGCATGGAGGACTACGAATGCGTCCCACGCATCTTTTTCTTCACCAAACAGATGGCATATATCGACCGACCGTTGTATGTCTATCGACGCCATCAAGGTTCCGTGACCACCGGCGGCTCCGACAAGACCTTCTTCGATACCTTCCGGCAACTCAATACATTGATACGCTTCGCGCTGAGCCAGGAAGTTCCTGCCGACATCCGCGCCATCTGGTCCAACCAATGGCTCTCCTTCCTGCAATGGCTCCTTTTCCACCCCAGGACTTCGCGCAGACGCACCGACCAGGATCGCCGGAAGGCAATCGAGCTCCTGATGGAAAACGGCAATGCCATGAATTTCCGCAAGCTGGCCAAATCCGCCTCGCGTCCGAAGCGCATCGCCGCCCGTCTGGTCCTGCTGGCCGCACGCGGATGGCTGGCCCCCGCCAAGCTCTTCTTCCGTTTCCTTTATTATCCGCTGGCGGAAAGCCCCCGCAGACTCAGCCCTTGAACAGTTTTATCATAGGGTAATATAGGTATTTAAAATACCATTCCGCCCAGCCCCAGGAGCTGGTTCTGGCAGCCCGCCTAACAAATGGCAGCGCCAGCCGCTTCGGCAGACTGACCTTGCGGGCAATCCGGCGAAAACGCTCCCATTTGGCCTCGTCCCCTAGCAGGCTCGCCAGCGCCTCCTGCCGCACCTCCTTGGGAAAGCGCGAGACATATTGCGGATGGAAGAAGTACCAGTACACCATCGAAACCAGCTGGTTGCGCCAAACCGACAGCACGCCCGCCGGGAGGTCGTGCGTTTCCTGGAACTCCATTTGAAGCGCTACGATCTTCGCGAAATCCCGCAACAGCCGAGGCGAGCAGGCGCTCTGCACCGATCCAGCACGCCGGCGGTAGTTGTAGAACGCGAAATCCAGCGCGCCAACCCGTTCGGCATAGTACCAGACCCGCGGAGTCCACTCCGTGTCCTCCTGCTGAAGACCATCTGCAAAATAGAGCTCGTGCTCCCGCAGGAACGCCGTACGGCAGATGTTCAGCACCTGGTAGTTCTGCGCACGCCCGACCTTCATAATCAACTCGCAACCCGTGATGACACGCCCCTCGTCCGCCTTGGAGACATTGGAGATGCGGCGCATCGCCTCGAAACTGCCATCCTCCTGCAAGGCAACCTCACGCCCTGACGCCAATAGCAAGTCCAGACCGCCAAGATGCTCAATGGTTGCGGCGAAGAGTTCCAGACTTCTGGGTTCAATCCAGTCGTCCCCATCCATGAAGACGACATATTCGCCTCGAGCCTCGCGAATGCCATAATTGTAGGACGCCGAACCAGAACCGCTCCTGGGCAGTGAAACCACCCGGAAGCGCTCATCCCCCCGCGCCAGTTCCTGACAGCGCTCCAGAGAACCGTCGCTGGATTCCTCCACCACCAGCAGGCATTCAAAATCGCCGAAAGTCTGCGCCTTCAACGACGACACCGCCTTCTCCAAGTAGGGCGCCGTTTCGTACGCAGGGGAAACAATCGTGAAGCGAGGGGAAGAACTCATGGAACCAATGAGACAGATTTTCAACGCCAATTTCGGACCAACCGCCGTACTTTAATCTCTGAATCTTTATTTTCGCATCGGCGAAACGGCAAACCCCACTGGAGGAATCCGCCAAAACCAGGTTTTTAACTTATAGTAATTGAACAGTTTTTTGTCCCTGCCCCGGTTGGAGACGGCTTGGTTGCCCCCATTCAGGCAATTCCAGCCTCAACGCCACCTCCGGCACGTGCAGCGGCAATCAAGTCAACCCTATGCCAGACTATCGCAACACCATCGTCACCATCGGAGACCGCAACTACCTCTGGGGACTTTTCCTGCTCGTCGCCTCCGCGCGCAAGGCCGGTATGGAGGAGCCGTTCCTGGTGGGAACGCAGGGCTTCACGCCGCACGATGCGCACATCCTGGAGCAGCTGGGCAACGTCTCCCTCGTCTCCCTCGACCATGAGAAGCGCTCGCTGACCTGCGGGAAGCCACAGGTGATGCTCCAGGCAAAGACACCATTCGTCACCTGGGCGGACTGCGACGCCTTCTTCACCGGGAATGTCTCCGAACTCCTTCCCCCCGCGAACCCTGATGAAATTCATTTCCGGCTGCGGTCACGCGACGAAATGCTCCAGACCTCCTTCGTAAACCGCAACCGGCAGACGGACTGCCTCATCCCGCCACAGATGCTTGAGGCCTGGCGCAGTGATCTTGCCGAAATCACCGATGGAAAAGTCCTGGATTCACCACGCCACGCGACCACCGGAAGTGCCTGCTTCTGCGCACTGTCCCTGACCACGCATCGGCGATTTCTTGAAATTTGGGAACAGCTGGCCGCCAAAGTTCTCCCCAAGCGAAACAACGGTGTTGTCGATCGCACGCTGAAATTCTATCCGCAACTCGACGAAAGCACCCTTAACGCCTGTCTCAACTTCCTGCCGGACGCGCCCGAAGTGCAAAGGGAGTTCCAGCTGAACCGCGACCGCGCACGACTTTTCGTCCATTTCATCGCACAGCCCAAGCCCTGGCAGGGCTGGACACGCCGTGCCTTCCGTTTCTTCGATGAATATGTCACCGTCGTCGAATGGGCGTGCGAACAGGGCTTTGACTTGCCCTCGTCCGTCCCGTTCTGCCTCAGGCGCTCCAGCAAAACGCTGCTGCGCGTGCTGCTGCCCTGGATGACGCTCAAGCCCAAGTTGGCAAAGCGCCTCAAGTGGCTGCGATGACAGCCCTGTAGCAATGAAGCTTGATTTCGTCAAAAATACCAAAAGAAACATCGCCGCATCCCTGACGAACAGCCTTCTGGGACTGCTGCTGCCTTTCTTCAACCGCACGCTCTTCCTGTGGCTGATGGCCCCGCAATACCTGGGCCTGAACGGACTCTTCGGCTCCATCCTCGGCGTCCTCTCCCTGGCGGAGCTGGGCTTTGGAACCGCTATCGGCTATTCCATGTACAAGCCCATTGCGGACGATGACAATGAACTGCTATGCGCCTATCTGAACTTCTACCGGACGGTCTACCGCTGGGTCGGAAGCGTCATCTTCCTGGGGGGCCTTGCCCTGATCCCTTTCCTCCCGAAGCTCGTCCACGGCGACATTCCACCGGAACTTGACCTGCGAATCCTCTATCTTCTGCATCTGACCAACACTGCCGTCAGCTATTTCCTCTTTGCATACCGAGGTTCCATTCTCGGTGCGTACCACCGCTATGACCTCCTCACCAAAATCCGTATCTTCATCTCCCTGGCACAGTCGCTGACCGTTTTCGTCATCTTGTTCGCAACCAGAAACTACTACCACTACGTCATCGCCACCGTCGCCTTCACGATGGCCTCAAACCTGCTCATCCTGTGGCAGGCGAAAAAACTCTACCCGCATCTCGTCCCAAAAGGGAAACTTACCGACGACCAACGACGACGGGTCATCGCCAACGTCAAGGACCTCTTCCTCCACAAGGTCGGAGGAACCATCTCCTACTCCTTCGACAACATCGTCGTCTCGGCCTTCCTGGGCCTGACCGCCGTGGCCGCCTACGGGAACTACTTCTATGTCTTCACCGCCGTCTGCGGACTCACTTCTGCCTTCTACGGCTCGATGCACGCCGGCATCGGCAACCGCCTCAATCTCGACAGCCAGGAGAAGAATTTCCAACTCTTCCTCAAAGCCCACCGGCTCATCGTCATCGTCGTCCTCTGGTGCGCGGCAATGATGCTGTCGCTCTTCCAGCCGTTCTTGCAGGTGTGGACCAACAGCAGACCCGAACTCGCAAGGCATTTTCTCACCGCTGTCATGATGACGCTGTTCTTCCTGGTCCAGCAGTCCCGCCAGGCGGTGCTCACCTTCAAGGAGGCAGGCGGGCTCTGGCATCAGGACCGATGGAAGCCGCTGGTCGCCGGAGTGGCCAACCTCACACTGAACCTGCTGTTCATCGTCTGGCTGCCTGCCCCTTACAAGCTGGACGGCGTCATCCTCTCTACCATCCTGGCCCATCTGTTCATCGAACTCCCATGGGAGGCATATATTCTCTTTCACTACCTTTTCACCCCGCGCCAGGCCAGGCAATACTGGAAGGAACAGTGCCGCTTCGCCGTGCTTGCCTGTCTCCTTTGCACGCTCACCTGGGCAGCGACCTGCCAACTGCCCGGAAAAGGCTTCCTCGGGCTTGGCGTGCGCGCCGCCGCCGCCGTATGCACCATCACCCTGCTCCTCTTGGCAATCTTTCGAAAGGATGTCAGGACGCTTTTCAATACCCTAAGACACAGCTCAAGCATCCATTGATTCTATTTGGCGCGATCCCCACGTGAAGACACCGAATCGCTCCGGGTATCAGAACTTGAAGCAACACCTCACTCCGCCAAAATGAGCCATGCGAAGGAGGCGGGGTCCTTGCCGTAGAAGATGCCTGGGGTCCATTCGAGATAGCCGTCCATGGCCATGAGCTTGTCCATGCTGATGTCGGGGGAATCGTTGTCCGGCACCACGAACGACGCACCGTAGGTGACGCCGGCCTGCGGCGACTCCAAGCCCAAAAGTTTCCATGGCACTGCGAACTCCATCGTGAGCGTGTCGCCAGAGGTCTGCGAGGCCGCCTTTGCCTGAGACATGTATTGTGTTTGATTGTTCCAGGTCTGCACAAAGGCACCGTCGTCATCCGCGCCCACCGCAAACTCCTGGAGCGCAAGCGAATCGTCCGCCTTATCTGCCGGACCGCCCGCGCGTAAGGCGAACTGGATGGCATCGCCCTTCCAGACATCCGTACTGCGCACGGGGTTCACATGGCAGTCATCCCGCACTTTCGCCGAGACATAGAGGAACTCTTCGTCCCAGGCGAAGGCGACTTCGCAGGAGAGATCCGCGTCCCCGCCGTAGGGATGCTTCGTGTATTTGGCCTTCTCCGGCGTGGTTTCGCCCAGCCGAACAAGTTCACGCCCCGCCCAGTCGGAGAGGTCGCCGTCCACCACAATTCCCGTGGCTCCTGCCGCATGGTAGGAAGCCCTTGGCGGCGAGACGCGTACCTTCGTCCGACGGCTGGTCGCAATGACCAGAGCCGTGACTTCGACGGACTCTGCGGCCGCCGCCTCGTCCGCCACACAAGTCACCGCGACGGACTGCCTGCCCTTTGACGGCACACCGACGAAGCGCAGGAGGTCGTTCCTCCCGTCCGCCCGCGTCCAGCCCTCAGGCAATTGCAGCAGAACCTCGACATCGCGTGCCGAGGAAGTATTGTTCGTCACCACGACCTCACAGGGGAACGCCGTTCCGGCAAAGACGCGCTCCGGCACCTTGACCTCGACCTCCATGGCATCCCGCGCAACCAGCTGAAGAGGAATGACCGACACGCCAGCCGTTCCGGCGGTCGTGATCTTTGCCTCGAAGAGCTCCTGGTCCGCGCCACGTGGCAACTCCACCATGACGCTCCGGTCCCCTTGACCGAAGGGGAAATCCCGTCCGCCGACCTCGACTGACAGCTTCGCAGGGACTTCGCCGTCGCCACCCCACCGGAATTCCGCATGAGGGAATTCGCCCGCCACCAATGGCACCTGCGGATCCACCAGTATTGAACTAGCCAGAGGTTCCGTGCCCGCCGGTTCCGTGCCCGCGCATTCTTGCGCGGGTTTAAGCGCGGATGAAATTTCCACCGCCACGACCTCGCATGGGCGCAGATAGCTTCGCCACGCACTGCCATCCGCCACCACGGCCAGCGGCGCACGGCCCTCCGCTGTCACGCGCGTAAGCAACACCTGCTCCGTCCCGTGCTTCGGCAAGTCAAACTCGAAGACCTGAACCTGGTCGCTGTAATTGATGATATACAGGCAGATGTCGCCCTTCCCGTCCTGCCACCAGCTGCCCTCGACCGCCGGCAAGGTGACCTCGCGGGGTTTGGCATTCCTGTTGACATGCCAATGCCAGGTATCCGTCACCGTCGGCAACTGGTTCTTCGGGCGCAGTTCGCCCATGAGTTCTCCGCGCGACAGGTAGTCCAGCGTCGCCGCGCGCAGCTTCGCCAGCTCCATCTCGTATGCCCAGTACTCTGCATAATTCTCGCGCTGAAGGAAATCCGAGTTCCAACCGAACTGCACGCCCCACAGGAAGTCATGCCCCTGCGACATTCGGAAGGAAAGCAGGGTGTCCTGCGGAGAGGCTGGATTCGCGAAGTAGTAGGTATAGCCGGAGTAGATCGCCGGCAACAGCGGAACACCGTTCTCCATCCGTTCCGTCCAGGTCAGGAAGCCGTGGATATTGTCCATGTAGGGGTCGCTGGTGTTCTCCGTGGTAAGGAACAGCGGCTTGCCTTGCGCCTTCGCGTAGTCGTTGATGGCCGAAAGCATCTTGCGGTAGCCTGAAACCCAATAGCATCCGCCACCCAGCGGATGGTCGTGCGCGGGGTTGTAGCAGAAGTCCGGCCGATGGGCGCCAATCTGGTCGAGGTAGATCGCGTTCACGCCGACATCGTCCAACAGCCATTGGCAGACCTCCTGAATCTTCTTCTGCCAGACCTCGCTGGCCGGGCACATCGGTGCCTGCCGGGCCTTCGACGGGTAAACCTCCAGATACGGTTCGCCGTGCGGATCCAACGCCGCCCCCGCCAGACCCTCCGATGCAAATGACGGAATGTCCTGGTCCCAGATGTGCCCGTTGATATACGGCATTACCACCTGCCCGCGAGCCACCGCCTCCTTCGTGACCTCCGGAACTTCCGGCTTCGCAGGATTGTATTCCGGATAGTGCGTGTCAAAGGCAATCTCATGCCATTGGTACCAATGCATGCCATGCTTAACTGGACAAGCCTGGACATATTTGGACAATTTTTCCCGCATCTGCGGGCCATCCGCCCAAGTCTGGTACCAATAGCAGATCTCCTGGATGTCTTTGGGGTAGTCCGGGTTGTCGCGGATCAGTCCATGTTGCAGCCAGGCGGCATTTTGGGCGGCCCAGGCGCGGTAGAGTTTCGCCGCCTGCCACCAGTCGCCCTGGAAGACCTCGGTGGCGTAGGAGAATTCCGCCTTCTGGCCTGCCCCAGGCTGACCGCAGTTCTCGGCAGATAGGCAGAAGAACGCATCCTGCTCGGCAGAGACGCAGAGGCGCTTGAACCACGCCTCGCCGTCATGCGCCGCAAAGTAGAGCCCATAGCCGTCCCGCAGGAATGCCATCATCTGCACCGGACAGCCGGACCCAGGATACGGCGACAGATATCGGCTCACGGCGTTGTTGCGGAGAAGTATTCCGCCCAGGTTGACCGAAGGCACCAGCAAGTCACCCTGTCCCGCCGGCGAGACTTCGCTCAGAATCGGGAACTCACTCTCCCAGAGGCCATTGCGGGTGCTGTGGTTCTCCACTTCCAGCGTCCAGTCGATGCGCGTGCCCGTGACCTTCGCCTTCGCGGTGACCTCCGCCGTGCCCGTCTCGTCCACCGGCACATCCTTCCAATGGAACACCAGCGTGTCGCCCTCGCGTTCCAGCGAGGTGTTCTCCATCGCCACGTCCAGTGCACTGACCTGGAGACTCTCCGAATCGGCTGGTCCGGCCTTGAAGGTCAGCCGCCACAACGGACGCGGATCCGTCGATACGCAGAACTGCGGACCGCCCGCCTTCGCGCGGATGCCTGTTACCGCATAGCCGTGCGCCACATCCGCTAGGGAAACCATCAGTTCGTCAAAATCAAATTCTTGAACACCAGTAATTTGCGGTTTTTCATCCACAGCCGTGTTCGATTCGTACACCTTCACCAGCGGCTGTGAATTCTGTGCCAGCCAGGACGCATACCATTCCGGATTCTGTACGCACGGCCCCAAGTAGAGCCGTATGGCACCATTGGCGGTCTTGCCTTCCAAGTTCCGCAATGTGAATGCCTTGAGATAATACATATAATCCTTCTGGGCATCATGGGCAACCGCCGGACCGCTCATCCCGACGGCCGAACGGTCGTTCTCCGCCACCAGCCAGCCATCCGCCTTCACCGTCACCTGCGCATCGCCCTCCATCGTGCTCTCCGAGAGCTGACGGGACGAGACGCCCTTTGACGTCCCCACCAGCCAGTGGTTGAAAACTAGTTTCTTCCCCGTGGAAACTTGACAGAAATCCACCTCCGGCCATACGTTCTCGCCCTCCTGTGCAATCACAACCTCCACCTCGACCACTGGCGAGAAGGCGGTGTAGATGAAACGGTAGGTCATGCGGGGGTTGCCCGGCGCCAAGGTGCCATCGTGCAGCTCATAGCCGCCCGCGACCTCCACGACTGCACGCAACGGATTGCGGGAAAGCAATTTCACGCTGGATGGCGACAGGAAGAACTGCCCGCCCAGTTCGCGGTTGAAAATGCGGTCGAGCCATTGGATGGAACGCTCTGGCTGACCGCCATTGCCGAACATGATCTCCTGCGGAAGGCCTTTCGCATGCTTCAGGGAATAATACTGGTTGCGGACGGATATCTTGCCGCCCTCCCCCTGCACCGCCAAATCCGAGACAACTTCCGCCGGAACGCCATCGCGGAAGGATAGGACATGCGAATCCCCCTCGTGGGTGACGCCCGGCAGCAGGATGCTCAGCACTGCCAAGCCGTCTTCATCCGCAATCGCAAACGGCACTACATTCCCTGCCGACGTCACCAGCGCCTTGCCCCGCGCCTCCGACGCTTGTTCCGCCGTCAGCCGACAATGCACCACCAGATTCACCCGCCCCGCCGGAATACGCTTGACCTCCACCTTCAGCGCCCCGAAGGCGACTGACGAAATCAAAAAGGAAAAGAAGCCAATCCAAAGCTTATTCACTATTAACTCCTAGTCAATCGTGTGATGCATGTCAAAAAATGTCCTCCGGCAGGATATACATCGCGCCGGTGCGGAGGGTGCCCTCGGCCTCATAGACTTGCTGGAGCATCCGCTGGAGCTTGGTTTGGGGCGGCTGCGCGGTCGGGGCGGTGTCCTGGTGCCCGAAGGCGAAGAACATTCCGTCACGGTTGTCGTTGCCACGCATTCCAGGCGCGCAGTGGAAGCGCCGCTGGAATGCCGCCATGTTGCCCTCCGGCGCGAATTTCCGGAAGGCGGGGTTGAGAATCCAGGAGTGGCAGACGAACAACGGCACTTCGCGGTGGAAATATTTTCGGAAGAAAGCAAACGCCTCGCGCAGAGACTCTTCCACCGCCGTCAACGGCATGCGCTCCCCGCCAGGAATGTGGATGCTGGGCACCAGATCCCATGGTGCCGCCACCGGACGGAACTCGCGACGGTCCACAGTCAGCGTCTCCGCGACGCGGGCGTGGCCCTCGCCGTTCAGCGGGATGCCGATGACTTTCGTGCCCTCCTCGCGCACAAACGAGACCACCTTCACCTCGCTGTCCGGCACGCCGCCGTGCACTGCCAGACCATCTGCGCCCAGACGCAGATTGGGTGCGCATATCGCCGCAATGCGACCGTCCTCTGCGCGAAAGACCAGCGGCGCCCACTCCGGATAAGAATGCATGAGGTACTCAAGGCGTCCGATGCGGTAGAGCTTGCCGTCCACGTGGTATTTCAGCCAGTGCGTCTGGCTGAAGGTCATGCCGGGGATATCGTTGTGCGCCAACTTGTAGATGACGATGGTCCCGCCAAGCCACTTGAGGGCGTCATGCGCATAGGAGAGCGGAATTCCACGTCGGCGGCAGTTCTCCTCAATGAGCGGAGCGGAACTCAGCCCAAGCATGAAATTGAAGACGCCCTCGTTCTCGCCCAGCGGAACCGGTGGGGTCAGCTCCTTGCATAGGAAAACTCCTGGCCGACAGTAGGTGACTTCATGCAGAAATGCCAAATACGCAGATAGTTCTGGCATTTTCTGCAGTAATGCCTGCACCGCCTCCACGCGCGGGAGAAAATCCTCCCACGACGGTCCATGGACCAGCGGATACCATTTTTCCAAGAACGCAATCTCCGCAAAGGCGGGCACCTTGCCATCCCAGCGAGAGTGATGCTCCGCCCAAAGCGGATGGAGCGCACAATACGCCGCCTCGCTCAGCCCCAACGCCGAAATGACTTGCTTTAATTCCATCGACATATTTCTTTCGCTTTATTCTCCTTGGAACACCTAATTAGGCTTAAGATTTTGGTGGCTCAGGTCTCAAGACTCAGGACACGAGACACGGGACACGGGACACGAGACGCGGGGCGCGGGACACGGGACACGGGACGCATTCCCAAATTGCTAATTGCTAATTGCTAAT
>JAFPYX010000073.1 GCA_017417585.1 Victivallales bacterium | reverse complement strand
CGTGAGTTTTCCATTTTTTTATAATAGAAACAGTCATTTTCACCGTTTTTCCGCTTAACAATCTCATCTTCTCCCTTGAAATATTTCTTGTTATTATTATATTTATAATAGTTACGAGTTTTCTTCAAGGAGACGCCGATGGGACGACCAAGCAACCCTCTTTTTCCATATACGATCAAGCCGCACAAGCTGAACGGCCACGTCTACGCCAGCACCCAGGTGCCGCGCGTCGACGGGAAGACCGGCAGGAAGGTTTTCCGCCATGTCCACTGGGGGACGCTGACGGACAATGTCTTCCATCCGTTTTCCGAGTTCATTCTCCTGCCCCCGTCGGAGCGGGAGAAGTACATCTTCCCCGAAGGATGCGACACGCACGAGCTTCAAAGCCTTTCCGGCATGAGAGGCCAGGGACGTCCCGAGTACGGCGACGAGGCGAAGAACCGCCTGTACGGCGACATCTGGCTGCTTGAGCAGGTTGCGGAGAAGACTGGCGTCAGACAGGATCTCATGGTCGCCTTTGACGGGAACAAGGAGATGGCCGACGCCATACTGACCCTGGCGATGTTTCCGTATGTCACCAAGTTCAACTACAGCCGCGTGGAAAGGTGGCAGCGCATAGCCAGGACGCCATCCTCAATGGAGTTGTCGGCCAAGAACATCACCCTTTTGACGCAGTCCATCACGGAGGGGCACAGGCTGGCTTTTCTCCAATGCCGTGCCTCCAGGCTGCGCGGAGGGCAGATGTGCGCCGTCGACTCGACGACCAGGACCGCGTACGGCGACTCGCTCACGGACATACGCTGGGGGAGGAACAAGGAAAGGCTTCCCATGCCTCACACCACGGAGGTCGTTGTCTACACCCTTGACAGCCACATGCCCCTGTACTACCGTTCCTTCCCGGGGAACATGCCGGATTCGCGGAGCCTGCCAACCATCCTGGCGGATCTTGAGCACGCCGGTTTCACGGGCATCATCTTCATTACCGACCGCGGCTACGAGTCGCTCCGGAATCTCGAGGGCTGCATTCTGAAGCATATCCCCTTCGTGTCGGCGGTCAAGATACAGCAGGACTTTATCAGCGAGAAGATACTGGAGTTCGGTGATTTCGGCGCAAGGCCGGATGGCATGGAGCTGGATCCGGACACAAGGCTCTACCATAGGCAGTATGATATGCGCCATGACGTGAAGGGAAACGGGAACTGCGTGCACAAGTCGGACAGGCTGAAGCTCAATTTGTTCTTCGACTCGGCGAGGCGCGGGGAGGAAATGGTCGAACTGGACATTGAGATACTGAAGCAGGAGACGGATCTTGCCGCCATGAAGGCCTCAGGAGAGCTGCTGGACGCGGATGCCGTCCTGAAACGGCAGTTCTGCTACTTCTCTCTGGAATACGACGCGCAGAAACGCATTCTTACAGGATACAGCCGTGACGAGAAGAAGATCGAGCGCGCCAGGCGGTATTCCGGCTTCTTTGCCATACTGACGCATTGCCTGGACTGGGACGCGCCGACCGCATACGGAAACTACCGTCTGCGCGACGAGCAGGAAAAGTATTTCCAGCAGATGAAAGACCAGATGGGGGCGGACCGGCAGCGTAACTGGTCGGAGGACGGGAAGACCGGACGCCTGTTCATTCTTTTCGTCGCGCTCATTCTAAGCTCGCATGTCCGCCATGTCTGGAGAAGCACGGCGCTCCACAAGTCCTTCCGCACCTCGCTGGACATCCTCGACGAGATGCGCTCCATCCGATGCGTGGAGCACACCAACCGGGCAAAGCATGTCACGCCGTTCGTCGGCATGCAGAACGACATCTGCGATGCATTCGGTTTCACGCCGCCAAAAGGATGCGAGAGGAGATATGTCTCGCGAGAAGTCGTCAAGCGCAAGCGTGGACGACCAAGAAAAGCTGTTGTCGAGCAACAATAGAGTTTCTATTATAAAAAAATGGAAAACTCACGATCTATGAATTCACGGCTTGAACAAAGATGGAATGGTGCTTCCGAATTATTTTTATTGCCAGCGGTTCTGCCTTGAAAAGAAATGCGAATTGTGAAAAGCCGGAATTCACGGGAAATTTTGATTTTTCGCTACTTGAAAAATGACAGAATACCCGTATATTAACATTTGATTGGCTCTCTTTTTATAATAAGGATTAAAGAGTTTTTCCACAAGCTTCGCATTCTGTGCATTTTGCATGAAAATGTTTTTTTATGCAGATGCTTCAGTTGAATCTCTGTTGATAACTTGTTGATAGAATTGTAAATCACCTGTTGAAAAATTTGTAGATAAGGTTTTCAACATTTTTCCAAACATCCTTTCAACATTGTTTTCAACAAATAAATCTCCATTCGGTACAATCACTTGAGTAGCCTTTCTACATTTTTCAGCTTCATTACTGAGATTAAATTTTAAACTTTATAAAAACCATTAATACGTCAAATGCCTTTTTCGCCTTGCGCGAGTAAGACAATTCGACAATTGCTTTCCAAGGAGATAGAAATACCATGAAATTCACCGTAACCACTGAAAATCTTCTGGATGGCCTTCGCCACGTGATGAACGCCATCAGCAGCAAGCCGGTCATCCCGATTCTGAGCAATATCCTTTTCGAGGCCAAAGATGATCAGATTACCCTGACCACTTATGATACCGAAATGCGGATCAAGACCGCAGTCACCGCCTTGGTTCAGGAAGAGGGTGCGGTTACAATCCAGGCCAAGAAATTCAACGAGATTATCGGACGCCTTCCTTCCGGAGATGTGAATCTGGCATGCGACAATGCCGCGCCGGAAACCGTGAAGCTTTCCTGCGGAAACGCAAAATATACTCTGCATGGCATTCCTTCCGCTGATTACCCTGCGGCGGATCCATTCGTCGAAGACTGGGCGTTTGCCATCGGCGGCAAGGAGTTGATTGACGCCTTGGTGAAGGTCGTCTATGCTCGTAGTGACGATGAATCACGCAAGGCGCTGAATGGCATTCTCTTCTCTGTGCGCAGCGGAATTCGAACGGTTGCCGCCACGGATGGTCGGCGACTGGCACTTGTTGAGGCCCCCGCGGCTTCGGCCGGAAATGACGAAGCCGCCATGCGTGACGGAGAATTCATCATGCCGTATAAGGTCGTGGCCGAACTCATCAAGTCTTTGGACCAAAGCAAGACGGTAATGGTTCATCTGACCAAGGCCATGGCAGTCTTCGAGACCGGCTCCACCACCATCATGAGCAAACTTGTCGAGCAGTCGTATCCCAACTACCGCTCGGTCATCCCCGCGAACTTCCATCATGAAGTGACCGTGCCACGGGCGCTGTTCCTGGATGTACTCAAACGTGTCTCCCCCGTTATCTTTGACAGTGGCGACAATGCAGGTTCCGTCAAACTGGACATCACTGATGGAAACATGACCATCTCCGCATCTTCCTCCGAGGTCGGAGAAGCCGTTGAAAGCATCGGTGTCGCTCTGCGCGGAGAACCCATTACCATCTCGTTCAACCCCAGTTACCTGTCGGATCCCATAAAGGCGCTGGTCTGCGATGAATTCTCCCTTAAATTCAATGACGCCGTGACTCCTGTGGAATTGACTGGCGACCCAGGTTTCATCTACATCCTAATGCCAATGAGAGGGTAATGAACTTGATTCATGCCCTTGAGATTGCCATTTGCAGAAAGAATTTACGGATACGGACTGACAACTTGAAAGCAAGTTGATTTTCTAAACATGACAAAATAGAAAATTTTTTGACAATTTTTGAAAATACTGAAAAACTACCGCCATTTTTAATGCCACTGCTTGCATTTTACGGGTTTTTTCGTAAAATTTAAGCGGGCATTTTCAATCTTTTTAAGATTTTTGAAACTCGTCTTTTGCAAGTCATTTGAGATCATTTTCGGAACTGGTTCCGTGAACTGCTGAAAATGAATTCAAATGTCCAAACGTTCTGAGATAGCCCATCTTTCTTCACTTCCCATGACGAAAATTCGTTTTCATCTTATTTGCCTGTTCAGCTGTCTGTTCGCATTGGCAATGCTGACCCGTGATGTTTTCGCGTCCGAGTACATGCACGAGTCGAAAGACACGGATGCCACTGCTTTGAACCTCTCTGAACTGGCTGGAAAAGGACAAGCAGAACTCATTCTTTCAGAAGGGCTTCCTGAGAACGCAAAAGGCGGAGGGCTATTGGCCTTGAGCAATGAAAGCGTGCAGTTGAAGAATCCCGTTCTTCCCCACAATGTGGTGATGGAGAATTTAGGCAAGACCATCCGATTCCATATCTGGATCAAGGCGGAAGACGTGAAGGCGGAAAACAATCTGTGGTTTGCCTCTCCGACAGTGACCTTCCAGTTGTTTGACGACTATGGGACTCAGCTAGTCAATGTTTCCAGCCTTTTCAAGACACGCGGTACTTACCCTTGGCATTGTTACTATATCGATGTGAAAATGCCACGCCGTCTTCAGCTTACGGGCAAGGCTGCCAATGCCCTTTCCGATGAGCTTCAGGAACTTCTTTCCGACAATGACGACTTCTTTGGCGACAATGTCGGCGCCATCACCAAACCTGGGTTCTATGTCACCTTTTCCAACTACAGCAGCGGAACCGCCTGGTTTGGCGGACTTTCATACGAGATCCTTACCGATGCCAACGCGAAGAATCGGAGCAAATGGCTGAATGCCCAGAGCGGCTCCAATGCTCCCAATCCAGAATATGACGAACTGCCGATTATCCTTTACTATGGCATTCCATCTGACCATCCATGGAATTTCCTGAGTGGCAATCAGGCCTTCCAAAGCATCCTGACCAACGATGGGCTGAGGGATTATCTGGCGACCAATCGAGATGACTGGTTCCATCTCCAGAAGGGCATCGCAATGCTGCCATATATCTACACGACGGCGAATGCGCTGAAGCTTTGTCCCGGCTTTGAAGATGGCTGGCTGGATACCCTCCGCAACGAACTGATTGCAATGCAGGATTCCAATACTGGCTTCTGGACGGTGAGGGGGATTCCGAACCTGCTGGCTACCGAGGCCATTGCGAGCAACTGCTTTTCGCCGATGTCTCAGAGGCGCGCGGATGTGTCGTCCACGCCCACCCCATGGCATAGTGTGGCGGAAGATGCCACGCTGCCGCATGCCAGGGAAATCATCGACACGCTCTTGGCGAATCGCGTGGAAGGCACCGCGGGATGGAATGAATTTCTGCTGCAACCTTCGGAGTTCGGGGCGTTCTCACGTGACAACAGCGTTTCGTTGGGGGCCACCGCGGCGGCTGTAAAGCTGTTGGTATTGGCCGCCAATACGCTTCCTCCTGCCGATGCCCAGCGGGCCAAGGCTCAGGTCGCCGTTCGGCAGGCCTACAGTTATGCGATGGAGAAATTCGTGCTTGGTTCGGGAACCCAGCCAGGTCTGTGGAGCGAATCCACTACGGCGGCCTCTGACGTGAGCAGAAGCGGGGCCTTCATGTTGGACTTGCTGAATGCGGTGCCGGTTCTGGAACATCGGGTGAATCCGTCTTTGCCTCCTCCGCATGTCGAATTGATGTCCGAGAACGACAAGGGCATCCGGGTCATATGGAGAGGAAAAGACGCCCCTCGGGATCTGGTGGCAGTCCGAATCTACAGTTCCCGCGCCAATGTGAAGACCTTCTCCCTGACTGAAAAGAACATCTGCTGTTTCATTGAACGGCCGGATGCGCCAATATACAACGAAGACCCCCTCGTCGCGGCTTTCCGCATCGTGGAAGCCGCCCGCACGGAATGGGGACTCACTCCGGAGGCCGCCGGTTGTGACTACCTGGCCGCGAAAATGGCCTTGCTGCCGAAGCGGCTTCCCATCGGCCGCGCCGAAAAGGCGGTCAACGTCGAGGCGCCCGCCATGGTGCTTTACACGGTCGCGGATGACAATTCGGACGAGGACACCTCCATCGTCTATTACGCCGTGGGAGTCAATTCCTACGGGGAGACGACGGACTACATCCCGATCAAGGCCAACGATTAATTTGCAAGACGTGATTTGCGTTTCGCGTCGTTGCGCAAACTCTTCTCCGCGCACTTTCGTCTTTCCCAAAATACCGCAATTGCCGCACTGCGAATAAAAATGAGGCGTAGTTTCACCCTAGTCGAATTACTGGTCGTGACGGTGATCATCGGGATCATCATCGCGGCGGTCGTGCCGGCGTTTTCCCGGCTGATGACCGGCAGCGCCGTCTCCTACGGTCTCCGCATGACCACCAGCCAGCTCAACATGGCTCGCGTCGAGGCCTGCGCACGTCGCAAGTATGTCGCCGTCGTGTTCCCGAACAAGGCTTCCGACGAAGCCGATGCGTATCTTCCCTCCGACGGAGAGAACATCGGCTACCGGTGCGCCTTCCGATCCTGCTACGTCAAGAAGAATGGTTCGGAGTTCGTCTTCGACAAATGGGTCCCCGGAACCAAGTGGGAGTACCTGCCAAAAGGCGCGTATTTCCATGATTTTGACAATCTCACGACAATTAAGAACGTGGTGGACGAGGACGGTCTCTTCACCCCCGGGACCCATGATGTTGCCGCCGTGGTCTTCAGCGAGTCCGGCCGCGTCGCTGGCAAGAAATTCTACAAGATCGTAGTGCGAGAGGGCGTGGTGACCGACAACAAGACCGTCACCCGCAATGACAACGCCGACAACAAGCTCACCGCCAAGGTGAACAAGTACACCGGCAGCGTCAGCACGGAGTAATCGAAATCATGAAGAAGCTACTGCGCAAATCCTGCTTCACCCTCGTCGAGGTGCTCATCGCGATGGGCATCTGCGTCGTGGGTGTGGTCAGCATCATGGTGCTTTTCCCGGTCGGCGCAAACGCCTCCCGCGATGCCAACATGGCCTTCTATGCCGACCAGGCCGCCGACCAGATGCTCCATTTCACCAAATTCATTGTGCTGAAGGACTCTTCGGAAATATCCGGTGAAAAGGCGTATGTGATCTTCAAGGCCCTGACGGGGTGGTCAGATTTGAACTCCCCCGGCGACGCCACGACCAAGCCAGGAGATGCCGAACCGGATTGGTCTGCGGTAGACTATTTCGGCGAAGATGAAACGAATCCCGCTTTCACCGCCGTCGGTGATTATATCGAAAACAGCTACATGACCATGCTGGTCAATTCCGGAACGCGGCTGAAATGCAATTCGCTGAACCTCTTCCGGATGAGCTTCATAACCCAAATCGACATGGATGAAGATAATCACATTTCAGATGATGAAAACCTGGAGGACTTCGCCTGCGTCGTCCGCTTGTGGGTGACTCCTGTCCATGTCGATGAACTTGACGACACCTCGGTGAAACTGCCGCGTGCCGCCACTTTCAACATCGAAGTCAGCTGGCCGGCCGACATTGCGTATGACCATCGCCAGAAGGCCGAGTATTCCCTGGACGTCTTCGTCCCCGAAAGCTAGTAATTTCCTCCGGCAATTGCGAATTGCGAATGAATAAAGTTCGACACAACTTCACCCTGCTGGAAATCCTGGTGGCTGTCGCCGTGCTGGTCATCATGATGGGCTTCCTCTTCCAGTTTGTCATCTCCGCCCAGCGTGTGTGGGCGGCCTCCACCGCACGCACCTACATGGCCGACCAGGCCAACGCCGTCTTCCAGCTGATGGCCGAGGACCTCAGCCAGGTCATCACGGTCACCGAAGAAGAGGATCCCGATTCGGTCATGGGGTGGTTGTGCGAGCCCCCACCCAATGTCAGTGCCCCCGGCGATCTGGAACACCTCTTTTTCTTTGCCGGCGACCGCGATGATGCCGACGGAGCCGTCTATGGCATCATGTACTACTATGTTCCTTACGACGAGGACCACCCCGACACTACCGGAAGGCTCTACCGTATCCGTACCGAAAAGCCCGCATGGAAGAAAGTGGGGGATACCGCCAATCCTCACGACTATTCGGATTTCGACCTTCCAGGAGACACCCCTGAAGCGGTCGCCGCCGCCACCGCTGATCCGAATGATACTGCGGACGACTACCTTGTCGCTAAAAACATCACCAGTTTCGTCATCCAGGCCGCAGGCCCCACGGGCACGACTACTTTGCCCAAATTCCTCCGCGTCACCATGACGGTGAAAACACCTGATGAGTTGGCCAACACCGCCAGCGGCAATCAGGCGATGGACCGCACTTTCTCCAGCCTCTTCTTCATCGACAATGACAAGTAGCATGTTTGGGGACGGGAAAGCCTCCAAGGCGAGTTTCTCCCGGTTGTTTGTCAAAACATTCGCAACTCGAAATGAATAAAATTCCGATTCATCAGAACGAGCAGGGCTCGGCGATTCTCATCGTCCTGGGCATCCTCACCCTGGTGCTGACGCTGGCGCTGGTCTTTTTGGCCACCAGCCGGAATGCACGGACTATCGCCATGGCGAATGCCGACAACGTGAAGGCAGTGCTTCTGGCGGAGTCCGCCGCCGCCCGCGCCGAGGCCATCGTCAATTATGTCGGCACGGAAATCACCTCGAATCTTCCGGATGATTCCAGCGTCAGCGACCTGGAGTATGATTTTCTGCCCTATCAGGGGGTTTTTCAGGCGGATGCAAGCATCACCGACGGAAATGATGACAACCACCACAGGCTCGTGAAAGTCCAGCATTTCCAAGGCAAGGATGCCGGAGGAAATCGGGATAAAGAGCGGAACCTTTATATGTTTTATACCCATGACAGCAACAATAGAAAAGGTGCGGACAACCGTCCCTATCCCCTGCTGATTGCTACCAATTATGGGGAATACCTGAACTTGGCCACATACAATTTTGGGGATAGTTTCAATAAAGAGGACTATTCGTTTAATCTCACCTACCGCAACATCCTGGATACCTCCAATCATGTCCAAAGCCGCTACGCCTTCCTGATGCTTGCCGAGGGGCAGAAGTTCAATGTCAATGCGATGGCGATGGCCACGCTAAATGGCAACGACAACTATGTTCCGAGCGTAAAAAAAGATGAGGACAACAATGTAGGTGTCCTGACAACGAATGGCAGTGATCCTGGAGTTCAACTAAATGATGTGAAGAATAGCACCTTTGCCATCGCCGGATATACATACAATTCCGATGGTGAAATCACCGGCCTGGCCGACGGCGGAAAATATGACGAGAAAAAAACCGTCCAGTATGGCATCCATCCTCAGGAATTGAGAATTGGCGATGATGTTATTGAGGTGGCAGAGAATCTGAAGCTCGAAGACGAAGATTGCCCGCCACAGTATTTCAACTACGACAACCTCCTGTCGGTGGTCAAAAACGACAGCGAGGACGCTTATGACGCCTTGCACGATTTCTACAGCCTCTATGGTCTCTACAGCGGTTCCGACGACCGCGAGGTCGTCTTCCACGGCACGGAAACCGATATCCAGGACTGCACTGACGACAGCCCGAAAATTAACCTAGCCTACCTCGGCAAGCCAGATGGAACTCGTATAACCTGGAACGCTCTCAGCGAGGAGTTGAAGACCTCAGCCAGTATAAAAACCTACCTCACCGCCAATTTCGAAAAACTATTCGGGTCGGCTTTAGACACCGATGCCGGAGGGACGCTCTTCAAGGATGATTCCGGCAACGACATTACCGATCAGGTCTTCGCCAATCTTGTGGACTTCTGCGACTCCGACAACGCCATTAGCCACGAGGCGACTGTGACAAACGGCGCGACACCTGAGCGCCTTGAGTTCACCACCCCTATTGACGTAAATTCGACCATCTCCATCGGCGATGCCTGTGGCAACGAGAAGACCCCCGCCGTCATCGGCGTGGGGCTGGAATTGACGAATGTTGCCAGAATTGCCGCGAATACCACCAGTAGTGGTCTGTCGTATTGGAGTGTTACTGGTTCAGGGACGACAAGTTACAACCTCCGTGTGGTGCTCCAGAACTACTTCAACGAGGAAATTGACCTGCCGGAAAAGGTCCGCGTGATCATCCGGGGCAGAATCAATCCATGGTTCGCGGGCTATTACAATGACGCAGGAACGAACCATTACCAATTCCACGGCTGCACACATTCGGTTGACTTGCCTAGTGGTTATGCGACTCTTCATGCGACTCCTTCCACCTTTAATTTCTCTGTCGATTCGAAGCCATTTGTGATTGACAAGACATTTACGCCCACGGGGCCGCCCCTTGGGGCACGCAAGGTCGATGACACGACGATCTATGATGATACAGGCACCTTTGAACTTTATCTTGCTACTGCCTCCAATGTTCCGGGCAAATTA
Source organism: Victivallales bacterium (assembly GCA_017417585.1). Taxonomy (GTDB): domain Bacteria; phylum Verrucomicrobiota; class Lentisphaeria; order Oligosphaerales; family Oligosphaeraceae; genus RGIG1601. The sequence goes on along the minus strand of JAFPYX010000073.1, from coordinate 23,185 downwards.
GAGCGCGCCGGAATTTGGCTGCAAGTCACGGATGTTCTCGTGATGACTGCAGATAATGATGTCGATGAACCGCTGCTGGACATTGCATACGCAGATGGGGCTAACCATACCATCCTGTGGACAAAGAATGCGGTGAGAATAGAGATGCCTTGGGCCAGCTTCCGTCCGATTGCCTGGCTAGTTGCTCAGGATCCCCGCTGCAACCATAAGAATTGGCAGTGGTACGATGAGTTGGAGGACAATGCCATTCGCAATGTTTCCGGTTTCCCCAAGGCGGTTTACAACTGGACCGCTGACAATACCGTCGGAATCTCGACCTCTGCGGGCTTTGGCATGCAAGACAAGCTTCGCAAGGCGGCGCTTTCCAACATCCAGCGCATCTGCGTAAATGGCACCATCACAGTCGATAAGGATTTGGAACCGGGGCTGAATTTTGCGGGTCTCAGCGGCGACCAAACTCCAAACACCTTCTCCACCGCCTTCATCCCGAACCACCCGATTACCTCGCTCTGGCAGCTCGGTGCGGTTTTCCGGGGCGTGCCCGGCCAGACCATCAACCTCAAGAAATATGGCGGCCCCAAAGGCGGTCAGAAATACGCCGATGGCGATGCCTGGCTGCTCGACTATTTCAAACTCCACGAACTCTCCCCAAACCAGCCCCTCCCTGGCAAGTTCAACCCCAATTGCTTCAATGCTCTCTCCTTCCGCTACCTTCTGGCGAATATCCCGATGAACCCAGATTATGGCGAAGTCGAGGTCTATCAGCCAGGCCGCTTGGAGCAGGAGGCAATATCGGTCAAGCGCAACGAATTTTTCCCTCTTTGGTTCGGGACAGCTGATCCAGATGTCGTGTTGGAAGGAAAACTTTTCAAATTCGCGAATGATTTGAATTTCGAGACGGTGACTTACAATAATAACGGCATTGTAAGACCTATCAACGACAACAAAAATGACGATGTTTTGGCTCCTGCGCAGGCGAAGAAGCAGTCCTGGAGTCCCGTCGAGGCCTTCTACAACTTCGTGAAACTTGAGAATCAGCCGAAGTATTATGACAAGGATGCCGCCGCAACGAAAGACGCCAACGACCGCATGGCGGAGTCCCTGATCGGCTGCACCGCCGGACTGCTCTCCACCCGCTACGAGTACTTCACCGTCTTTGCCATCGGTCAGAGCGTCAAATACATCGATGGCTTGCCTGCTGGTTTTAACTTGAATAACGCTGCGAATGCGGACTTCAAAAAGCAGCTGGTCAATCCCGTTCAAATCAACACGGGCATTGCTACCGAGTGGTACTCCATCCTTGCCACGCAGATGCGCCTGATGACCATCGAACGCGACTGCTGGTTCAACACCATGCGCGTCGTGCGAACCCAACTCTACTAACTAAGTCAAAAGTTTAAAGGTTAAAGTTTAAAGTTAAATACTTGTTTTCTTTTTGCCTTTGACCTTCAACTTTACCCTTTACCCTTTCAACTTTAAACTTGAATAGATGAAGCGTTTTTTCACCGTAACCGAACTGCTGGTCGCGATTGCGATTATCGTGATTCTGGCCGGCATCCTGATTGGCGGAATGGGCTATGCAGGCCGCCGGGCGGATGACGCCAAGACCATCTCCGCCATCCAGACCCTCTCCGCCGCCCTGGAAGCCTACCGCGCCGAAAAGGGCTACTTCCCGCCGTGCAATACCGCCCAGGATGTGAAGTTCTACCGGAACTCCGGTGACCTTACCCTTGTTCTTGGAACCACTGAATACAAATTCGTGGACAAGCAAGGGAAGACTTTCATCGAGCTTCCTGGCATCACCGCGACCGCCAAGGCTAACGCCGAAACATACACCGATGCCTGGGAACAGGCCATACGATACCAGTGTCCCGGCAACCACAACAAGGGCGCCTTCGACCTCTCCTCCAAGGGACGGGACAAGACTGCAAACACCGAGGACGACATCTCCAACTGGGACAACGCCTCGCAGCAATAAAAGGTTAGAGGTTAGAGGTTAGAGGTTGGATTGTCTGCTCTTTACAAGGTTTTAGACCTTGAGATTTTTGAATAAAACAAATCCTCCGAGCAAAGGAGATAACATCATGAAACGCGCATTTACCCTCGTTGAATTGCTGGCCACGATTGCGATCATCGCGATTCTGGCGGGGATTCTGCTACCTGTGACCAACGGCGCCATCAAGAAGGCGCAGGCCGCCAAGGCCAAGGCCGAAATCACCACCCTTGTCAACGCCATCAGGCAGTACGAGTCCCAATACGGTGTCCTGCCGATGAAGTCCACCGCGGCGGAATTGGTCGCGTCCGCCGACTATGAGAAATTCATCAAGATGCTGCAGGCCGAAGGGGATCCCGCTACCGAATGGGGCGACTACAAGGATTGCAACAAGCGCAAGATCAAGTTCCTGGATGTCGTGAACAACACGCCGGGCGATTACCCCGACCCCTGGGATGGGAAATATGCCATCTACCTGGACCACGATGGCAATGGCAAGATTGGCACGGATGCCAGCGCCTCCATCGCGGCTTTGCCGGATGCCAAGCCTCTCTTTGGCACTATCGTCATCTACTCATTGGGGCCGGATGGCCTTGACTGGACCTCCACGAAAAAAGGCCAGGGCAAGGACAACGTCTTTTCCATTCCGGTGCTCTGGGATAAAGAGGCTGAGCAGTTTGTCATCACGCATTAATCGCATTGCATAACGTTAGGAGATCTGCTCCATGAAACATAGCTTCACTTTGACCGAACTTCTGGTAGTCATCGCCATCATCGCGATTCTTGCGGGAATGCTGTTGCCCGCCATCAACCGTGCGCGCGGCACCGCCGAGCAGACCGCCTGCATGAACAACCTCAACCAGCTGGGCAAGGCGGAGGCGTTGTTCCAGTCCGACAACAACCAGAAGATCTCCTCGGTCCAGTCCTTCGACCAGAAATACAACCAGATCTACTGCCTCTGGGAGTATGTCGGCCAGAAGAAGGAGATTTTCCTGTGCCCCGTGGATCCGAAGGAAGAGACTCCTAAAAACTGGAAATTCAGCAAATCGGATGATACTTTGTCATTGCGCATGAGCTACCTGACCAACAGCGGCATCCATTATGAAAAAACGGGTGGCAGCACCGGCAATAATCTTTCCACCGACTCTGAAACCGGTTCGAGTTATTTGAAGTACGTCGGCAAGCTTCTCAGCATGAGCGCAGTGGATTCGCCCGCATCGGTGATGAGCCTGGGCGAAAACGGAATAGCGGACTACTTCTATTCGGATGGCACCACCTCCGATACATTGAATATCACGGACAGCAAGTCCGCGTACAAGCGTTTGGCGTTTTCCATGCATGGCAACAAGCGCGCGAACTATCTCTATCTTGATGGCCACGCCGTGACTCTTGATGGCGAACGAGAGGCCAAACCCCTTGTCCAGGGTTCGTCTGAAACTCCCTCGCCTTGGCAGAAGTGGCCCCGGTAGAATAGTCCTTAGCATTTCGCAAAGCTTTTCCCTCAAAAAGACACCGACAAATCCTGCGGGGCGGATGTCCCGAACCCCTTTTGGTCCGAAAAACAGCCGCAGGCTGTTTTCTTCAAAGGCTTAGAAGCTTGAAACAACATCCAAGCCGAAGAAACTGCCTGTTTTTCAAGAGGCAGGTCTCTTGATGAGAGAACATGGGGGAGGATGTTTTTCGGATTTTTGATAACTTCAGGGAGGGTGGATTGTGCGGCAATGATTATTGCGCGGCGGACAGAAGTGGACAAAAATGGACAATTTGGCAAATTGCTTGAAAAAATCGACTAGTTGCCTATAATTTGAAATGGTACGGATGAACAGATAAAAGTGACACGGCAGACTTTGCTCCTTTTTTGGGGTGGTCATCCCCGTGTGCTGCAGATACTTTGAATCAACTCAAATAGGACAATTTAAGGAACCACCACCATGAAACATAACAGCTTCACTCTCATTGAGCTGCTGACGGTCATCGCGATCATCGCGATTCTGGCCGGCATGCTCCTCCCTGCCGTGAACCGCGCACGCGGCACTGCTCAGCAGTCCTCCTGCGCCAACAACCTGCGCCAGCTCGGCATGGCCGACCAGCTCTTTGTCACGGACAACAAGCAGCACACCTTCTCCACCAATGGCCGGGCAGCGGATTGCAACCAGGTCTATTGCCTGTGGGACTATGTCGGCCAGAAGGAAAACATCTTCCTGTGCCCCAATGACGAAAATGAAAGCGCGGGCAAGACCTGGAAAGTGGCGGAAGGCACCGAGAAAGAGGACATTCGCATCAGCTACCTCTCCAACCAGGGTATCCATTGGGACGTCGATGGATACACGACTCCTTACAAGAAGTACCTCCAGAACCTGCTTTCCGTCAGCCGCATCGAGGCGCCCAGCATGACAATCAGCATCGCGGAAAACAAGACCGAGGACACCTTTGCGGCGGATGGATTCACTTCCACTTCAGGTGCTTCCACGCCTGCTAGTCTCAATGCCGGCGCCCATGGCAAAAAGGCCAACCTGCTCTTCATGGACGGCCATGTCGTTTCCCTGAACGACAAGGAAATCGACAATGTCATCAAGGGCGATGACAATAGCGATCCCGGTTGGTTCAAGATCTCGAAGTCAGAGTGATTCATTCCTGATTTCCCCTAGGCCAATTCCTGAAAATGGAGTTTCGGGCGGAGGTTCCTCCATGGATTCTCCGCCCGTTTTCTTTCCAATGGGAATGGATCTTACGGACTGGCCGGCAAAATTTCGGGAATGATACCGGCAACTTGCTTGATTCACACAAACAACATACGTGGAAAACTGAGGAAGTTCAATGCTTCTGCACGAGGCCGCAAAGGGGGCCGGGCACAGGCGCAATGTTGCGCGGATTTTTCCATGAAAATCCAAAGTTGTCATGTTAAAACACTTGAAAATTAAGGAAAAAAGACTAAATTATTCTTTATTACAAAATGCCGTTGCTCCGACTGGAGTTTTGGGGGCACTGGTGCCGACATACTGCGGGGATTTCCTCATGAAAAAGAATTTTACTCTGATTGAACTCTTGACAGTTATCGCGATTATCGCGATTTTGGCCGGGTTGCTGATTCCCGCCGTCGGAAAAGCGCGCAACAAGGCCCAGGCGGTAAGTTGCCTGGGCAACCAGCGCCAGTTGCTGCAGGCCGCGTTGATTTATGCGAACGACTGGAAGCAATACCAGCCCTGCACGGACGAAGACCCTGCCCATCCCATCGCACTGACCGGGACTGCCCGCGACATGCCCTCTGTCGATGAGTGGTGGAAACTGACGGATTCCAATGCGGGGAAAGCGTATGACGCCAACCGCGCCTGGGCCGGCAAGATCTATGGCATTGTGAAGGAGGCCGGTATCTTCCGTTGCGCCGCCGCAGTTGTGGACAACAAAGCAACATGGACCAACCGCAAATTCGGGCTCTCTTACCTCACCTGTTATGAAATCTCCCGCCTGAAGCTCGACCAGATTAAGAACACCGACTCGGCAATCTATATTTACGACAACAACTGCACTGCCAATACATGTGCCACTTATTACTTTACGAAGGGTCGTAATGGAAACAATGCCAAGATTTTGTTTTCAAATATGTGGGTGCCTGGAACAAGCCTGAACAATCCGGGCAATGAATGGGAGATCTGCTCGAGAGCACACGAAGGCATGATGAATGCCGGCTTCGTGGACGGCCATGCCGCCTCGGCAAAATATGGCTCCTTGATCGAAGACAATATCATCAGAGAGAAAAGGTCCGGTGAGCAGGACATTGGGAATGAACATTATGTCCAGGAGGACTACTACTTTATCACCCTTTAATATGTTGCAACATTAGAATGACAGGATTTTTACCGATGAAAAAAAGTTTTACCCTAATCGAACTCCTGGTCGTCATCGGAATCATCGCGATTCTTGCGGGGCTTCTGGTGCCGGCGGTCAACAAGGCGCGCGTGAAGGCGCAGAACACCGCCTGCGTGGGCAATCTGCGCCAGTTGGCACAAAGCGCGTTGATTTATTCCAACGACTGGAAAGGATATGTGCCGTTTAACAATGGCGGACGAAATCTCGGCACTCAGGCTCCTAGCAGACGTACCACGGAAAACAACAATGAGATGAATCCCTGGGGACCCAAAGGGAAGTCGGATGGCAACTGGTGGGATTCCGATATAGAAAAATCTCGTAAGAGCTGGGCGGGAAAGATTAATGAACAGGTGAAAGAGCCGGGGATTTTCCGGTGTCCCAGTGCTCAGGAGTTGAGGAAGACCGATTTGTCCAATCCCAAATACGGCGTTTCCTATACCGCAGTCTATGAAATCTCCCGTAAGAAAATGCCACAAATTCTCCGGGCTGACTCGGCAATGTACCTCTTTGACAACAACAAGACTGCTAATACCGTTCGCACCTACTTCTTTGCCCAGTCCAGAACTGACTATGTTCCCACAGCGCCCATTAGAAGCAACGGTTGTTGCTGGCTATGGAGTGAGCTCCGTAAAAAGAAAGGGGATGGTGATACCCCTGATCTGCCCCCTAACGAGGGTTCAAGGGACGATTTCCAGCTCTATGGCGAAACCCACGGCGGCGTGATGGATGCGTGTTTCCTGGATGGCCACGCGGGTTCTTTCCGACCGGATGAATTGCTGGACGAACATGTCGTGCGCAACAACGGACGTGTATTGCACGAAGATTACTACGGACATACATACGAAAACTAAGACAAATGGTCGAACAAGTCTTTGTCTCGCCTGAAGAAATGGATCTGGAAACCAGATGACTTTAACGGATTCGCTTTGACTTCATCAAAAGGGAGATGCGAAGAATGAAAAAGAATTTTACGTTGGTTGAATTGCTGACGGTTGTCGCGATCATCGCGATTTTGGCCGGCATGTTGATTCCCGCCGTCGGCAAGGCACGTTCCAAGGCGCAGGTGGTCAAATGCGTCGGCAACCTGCGCCAGTTGATGCAGGGCGCGAATGTCTATGCCGCAGACTGGAATACATGTCTGCCGTTCAGCAATGGCGGGCGCAGATTCATTAAAAACAATACCAACGTCAACCAAAGCCCCAAGACCGACCGCTACAAGGATACCGGCAAAGTGATGAATCCCTGGGGACCTCAAGGCAAGGCCAATGGCAACTGGTGGGATCCGGATGAGTCGAAAGCCCTCCAGAGCTGGGCGGGCAAGCTCAACAGTGTCCTGCATGCGCCGGAGGTCTTCCAGTGCCCTACCGCGGATGAGGATGAAAACGACCTTGACAACCCGAAACACGGCGTCTCCTATACGGCGATCTATGAGGTTTCCAAGTTGACCCTCGCGCGTGCCAAGAACCCTGCAACTGCGGTATTGTTCTTCGACAACAACAAGACCGCCGCGACGGTTCGTAGCTATTTCTTTGCTTCTTCCAGCTCCGATGTAATCAATAACGAGAATCACATCAGTTCCGACTTGAAGGCCGGCAACCGCCATGTCTGGTGTGAACTGCATGATCCGAGCAATCCTAGAAACAATTCCAACGCCAATGAATTTGGCAATGGGGGAACTTTCCGCGACGAGTTCAAAAAGTACTGGGGGAATACCCATGGCAACAAAATGGACGCCGGCTTCCTGGATGGCCATGCCGCGAATTTTGACGCCTACGAACTCTATTATGACAATATCGTCAAGGATAAGGAGAAGTGGCCGCGCGTGCTTCGAGAAGACTACTGGGGATATCCCTATCCCGCTGACGAATAGAGCCTCCCGGACAACAATGTAGCGAAACCGCGCCGCAACGCCCGGAAAAGGGTGCAACGGCGCGGTTTGCTTTTAGGGATGTAATCCGTCCTGCATGGACGGACATGCGAAATCAGATGGTGGTCTGCCAAAGGCCGTGCTTGTTGCAGTAGGCCTTTACGACGATGCCTGACTCGTATGGGCACTTGAACTCGAACTCCGGCGTGTCTCCAGGCTGGAAGTAGTGACGTCCCATGCGGTCGGCCGTCTCAATCTGCACCCATGTGATATAATGGTCCGCCGCCATCGGGTGTGCAACGGAGCCGATTTTCACCAGCACGCCGCCGGAGGCGGACTTCTCCACAACGGGCACGTGCTTCTCCTTCGCGGCATCCACCGTATTGGGAATCTGAATCACCATTTCCTCGCCGCAGCAGCGAGGAGTGCAGTCGCTGTTCTCCAGCGCCTCCACGACGGCGCCGCAGGCCTTGCACAAAAAGACATCACCACGTTTGCTAGACATTTGTTTCTCCTGTGGGTTGTGGTTTTCTAGAACTTCTAGAACTACTAGAACACTTCAATACAAGGAAAAGCCTCCTTCAATTTGGCACGGATGGCGGCACCCTGCCCTGGTCTGGCCAGGCCGAAGACGCTGGAGCCGCTTCCGGAGACCGCCGCCGCCAACGCGCCACAGCGGAAAAGCCCCTCGCGGAGCATTGTCAGCAAGGGAAATTTCTCCTCCATGGCAAAGCCCAGATCATTCCAGAGCAGCGCCGCCAGCCCCTCGATGCTTGCCAGTTGTTCCTCCGACGGCGGCCAGGCCGGCGGCTTGACGGCGGGCGGACGATGGCAATGCCGGTACGCCCAGCTGACCGGCGAGGGACATCCCGGATAGGCGATGACCAGCTCGTAGTCTGCGGAAATCCGCACCGGACGGAGCACTTCGCCGATGCCCGTCCCCAATGAGGGCACGGGATTCAGGAAGAACGCGACGTCTGCGCCAAGGCGGGCGGCCAGCGGCCGAAGCCCGTCCGCCGAAGCGGGCATCCCAGTCAGGCGCCGCATCTCCAGCAGCGCCGCCGCCGCATCCGACGAGCCGCCGCCCAGCCCCGCGGAAACGGGAATGCGCTTGACAAGAGTGACACGGAAGTCCTCAGACAGCCCGAATTCCGCGCAGAATGCGCGTACGGCGCGCCCGGCGAGGTTTTCGGCAACCGATCCTCCCCCCCGCACTTCTCGCCCGCAGAGCCGCATTTCGAGGCCTTTCCCGGGAGGATTCGCGGCGACCTCGACGTCATCGGCGAGCTGTGGCACGGGAAGGAAGAGCGTGCGGATTTCGTGTCGGTCATCCTGAGGACGTCGGTTGCCGACTTCCAGGAAGAGATTTACTTTTGCGACAGCGGTTTTCAAGATTCTGCGCGAGGCGATGGTTGTTTTTTAGTTTATGGGCCTGAGAACGAAGAGATTCCAGGTGATGGCCCAGGCGGCATTCCACGGCATTTCCTTTTTCTCATGTCCTCTCCCCCAGCTATCCGAGTAGATGATGCGCCCTTTGGCGGCGTTGTAGCCGATGATCAGGCGCAAATGCCCTCCATTTGACTGTCTGACGCCTTGCTCCCGCGCCAGTCCGAGGTAGACTCCCCAGACCACTGGTATGCCCTGGTCAATCTGCCGAACAATCTGTTTCCAGGCCTGGGCCTGTTCGCGCCTTTGTTCCGACGTGCGCATTTTCGACCAGGCCGAGAAGTCAATCTTTTTGACGAAAGGGGAAAATCCATCGACGGAACGGATGTCCCTGGGGATGTCAATGGCATGGTTTTTACTGGCGTAGCGATTGTATTTCTTCAATTCCTCCTGGATGTCCTGGACAGTTGTCATGTAATCGTAAATCGGCTGGAAATTCAGGTGCAGCTGACGTGAATACTTCTGAATGGCGGCGACCATCTGCCAGACATCGGTGCCCTTTCTTTTGTCATAGCCGAGCGCCTGGCGTAGCGCATTCATGTTCACGCGGTTTCCCGAAGCATAGTAGTCCAGGAGTCTGCGCACTACCGCGATGGCGCATTCTGGGCGGTTCCCCTGGTCGTACATGGGTATGCCCGAAATCCAGATGTCGCCGCTATAGTGCTTGACATGTCGCCGAAGATTCCGGTCCGAGGAGACATCTCCGCGCGGAATGTCAATCTCCCTGCGGATTTCCTGTTCTTTTTTTGCCGGCGGCGGTCCGGGCGGCCGCCGGGAGGATTTTTGGGACTTGGCGAAGGTGTCTCCCGAAGCAAGGAGAAGGAAGCCAAGCAATAGCAGAAGGACTTTTTTCATGGGATGCTCCGCTTGAGTTCAAGGAAAATCTGCCACGGGATTTCCCAGCCGGCGCGCCAGTTCTGGGAGAGCATCACCATGGCCAGGTAAAGCACCAGGAGGTTGCCGAAGAGAATCACCGCGTAGGAAAGCATCGGCCCGCGGTATTGCAAATCGCTCTGTCCGTGCGCCAAAGCCAAAATAGTAAGCACGATGTGGTAGGAGTAGCACAGCCCCAGCCAGGCAAAGGCGGCGCACCAGAAAAGAGGCGGCGTACTTGGCCAGCAAAGCCCCGCAAAGGCGAAGAGCCCTGCGGAAATCAGCAGAAACAGGGGAATGAAGTAGGGCGCCAGTGCTATGAAGAGCGTCGGACGTGGGATTTCCACGCTTCCCTTGCGAAGCCCCAGCCGAAGAGCGCCGGTCTGGCGAGCCGTGAGGACGGCGGCCAGCCAGTGCGTCAATTCATGGCCGAAGACATACAGCGGACGGCAAGGGAAAATGCAGAAGAGGACGCTTCCCGCCAGGAAGGCCACGGCAAAGGAAATGGCAGGCCAGCCCGTCACAAAATCCTTCGGGAAACGCCACAGCGATACAAGCAAAAGAACACTGGCCAGCCACAGTACCGGAACCCATAAGATGACCCACCAGATGCTCAGGCCATGACGGGGGGACAGGCGGCGCTTCAGTTCGCGCTCCGCATATTCCTCTGCCTTGCGGGTTGTCATTCGAGTCTCAAGTGAAAAAGGTTAAAGAATAAAGTTAAAGTTCCAAGGCAAAATTGCATTATCCCACCATCAAATGATGAACTTTAAACTTTATGCCTTAAACTATGGACCCTAATCGAACTCGACGGTCTCGGCGTGGGGCTGCCCCACGCCGATTTCATTCTTCTCCGCAAAGTCGAACTTGACCTGCGTCTTCCAGGTGTCGCCGTCCAGCCGCATCTCCTTTACGAACCAGAGGCCGTTCTCGAATTTCTTTGCGCCCTGCATGACGAGCGTCCGCCAAGGCTTGGTTTCGTTGTTGCGATACCACTTTGCCTCCATGGGGAAGCCATATTCGGCCTGGAACCAGACATCCACATGGCCGTCCCCCGCTGGATCGGCCAGCCGCATCACGCGGCATTCCTGCCAGCGGCTGGAGTCACGCGGCAATTCCTGAACGAAATCCCAGTAGATGAAAGAGAAGGACAAATCGGAAGGCGACACTCCAAAGTCGAAGAGGCTTGGTTTTGTCTCTTCTTCGGGAAGGTCCAGATGCTGGACAGTCTTTCCAGCCGTCTCACGAAGTTGCTCCAGTCCATAGACATTCTGATCATTGAGGACCAGTTGCGCATAGAGCGACTCGGGAGTGAAGGTGATTCGTACACGCAAGGTGGCCTCGAGCTTTTTTTGCCCCTTTCTCTGATGGATGATACGTCCGGTGAATTCCCCCCAGGCATCCTGCGCCAATGGTTCGCGCAGCAGCCGAAGGAATTCCTGCGGAGGCAAATCCGAAAAGGGCACTTCTTCTCCAGGCAAGACGACTCCTGCAGGAGGAACGTTCGCCTCTTGGGAAAAGCTTGCCGGCGATGCACACAGCGCCGCGAACAGCACAATGGTTGGAACGATATGGCGCATTGCAACTTGGGCTAGATGCTGATTCCTGTGGAGTGCCATGGCAGGGTTCCGGGGGTTAGTTCCCAGACGGCTCGGCGGGCGCCTCTTCCGCAGGCACACCCTCCTGCTCTCCGGCGGGCGCCTCTTCCGCTGTAGTGCCCCCCTGCTCTCCGGCGGGCGCCTCTTCCGCAGGTACACCCTCCTGCTTTCCAGCGGGCGCCTCTGTGATGGCGTTCGGGTTCATTCTGTGTGGCCTGGCTTCATATTCCTGCATGGCGGTTTCAGCGGCCTTTTCTGCCGCATAGTCCTTGTACCAGAAAAACGCGAAAGTGCCGCCGATGACAACCACCAGGATGAAAACCAGCCAAGCGATGAAATGCAGGAAACGCTTATAGGGCGTGCCTTCGGCGTCTTTCGGGAACCGCCCTCCGCGCGAGAAGGATTTGCGCTGTTTCCGGGTAAGCCGCAGGCGGGAGTTGATGGCCCAGCCATTGCCTTCCAGCAGGCTGGACAAATCCTGCCGCCGGAGCTTCAGGATGGCCAGCAAGGCAATCGGCGTCAGCAGTATGAGGATGACTGCCAATAGCGAAACCAGGATGGCCACCGTGCTCATGCTCGAAAGCGTCTTGCAGATGAAGGCGAAGGCGCTGGAAAGCGCGGCAAATGCCATGCCGACGCCGGCAAACATCATCGCCTTGTTTCCTCCTCCGTCCTTCGGCGCAGGCGCCTGCGCCGCCGTGGCCGCCGCTGCGGCCTTTGGGTCGTTGAGCGTTTCGCTCATGTTCTTGGTGATGGTCGCGTCGGAGTTGCTGGCCATGCTTGAGACTTTGTCCTCCGCCATCTTGCCGAATTTCGAGAAAGGCGCCAGAAGCGCTTCCTTGAGACAGACGGGATTCTCAATGACCTTGGTGATGTGGCAGGTGAATTCCACGCCGTCCCGGTCGAAGAAGATGCCGCGCTTGCCGACCGTGAGGTTTCCCTTGTCGCCGATGGTGACAGGGGCGCAGACGGTGTATGGCGGCTTTGCTTCGACTTCGACATAGATGAGGAACATACTGCTGTTGGCGGCCAGCGCGGAGTGGGCGCCCAGGTCGTTCACCGGGAAGCACATGTTGAACCAGCGCCCGTCGATGACGCATTTGCCGCGCTCGAAGAGCGTGAGCTGCTTGGGTTCGTAGAGGTCCGGGAAGCTGATGAAGTTGTTGCACAGCGACACGAGATGCTGCAGGTACAACAACGCCTGTTCAACGGCTCCCGCCTCCTTGAGAATGGCCGCCACGGCGGCGTCGCGCGTGGCCAGGTCCTCGGCGAGCGGAATCAGCTCCGCGTCGGCCGCGTATTTACGCAGGTGCTCGACATCGACGGCGGCGCAGAAGCCGCCCTTTTGCGACGCCATGTAGTCCTTGTAGGGGCCGAAGACCGCCTGGACCTTTGCCCAGCCAGCGGGCGTGAGCGCCTGCGTGTCAGCGCCCAGCACCGGCTTGATGATTTTGTTGAGGAGGTCGCGCCACCAGTCACGGTAGAGAGGATTGATGTAGTCCAGGTTGTCCAGCGGGATTTCGTCCTTCCCGGCGGGCTGGACAAGCGGCATCGCCTTGAGGTGGGATTCGACACCCGGCCACTGGGTGGGGTCGATCGAGGTGGGAGCACCGTCGCCCTGGAGCGTCATGCCGGTCAGCCGGTGGTCGAAGCCTTGGAGGTCGCATAGCTTGAAGAATTCATCCACCAGCGCCCGGTTGGCATCCAGCAAGGCAAGCATGGCCCCGGTGTCGCCGCCGAACGGCTGGATCTCCGAAGTGGTTGCCCCCTCGGGCAAGGCCCCGGCGGCCAGCCATTCCAGATACTGCGGTATGGCGTCATAGAAGGTCTTGACCTGTTCCAGGGTCGCCCCCTGGGTGCCGTCCAAATCCAGCGTGCCGCCGGTCGCCAGGACTGCATCGGCCACCAGGCTCTTCATGTCTTCGGCCTTGGCGGCATCTTTGGTCTCCGTTGTCGCCAGCAGCGAAATCACGCCGTCGCCGTTCAAGGGCCGTGCGGTCAGGATGTCCTGGAATTTGCGGACCGTGGCCAGATCGATGGCCTCCTGGTTTTTCGCCTCCAGGTCTTTCAGGATGTACCGGGCGGAGTGGTCGATGGCCTTGCCCGTTTCAGATTCGATGTTGAGGTCGGCCAGCTGTAGTTGACCGCTGAACTTCGCGGTGATCTGGTCTTTCTTGGGATAGACGTCCAGCAGCCAGCGGATCGCGGCCTTGAGTTCCTCGCTGGAAATGTGTCCCGTTTTGTTGGTGTCCACGTATGCCAGGAACTTCTGGTCGCAGACAAAGGCCTTGACGGGGGCGCTCATGGCGACCCACAGCGCCTCGTCCAGGGTCAGGGCGTCTTTCAGATCATGGCCATTCTCGATGACGAGCTGGTAGGCCTTGCCTTCACGGATGAATTTCATGGTGGTTTCCTGTGAGATGAGGGATGATATTGAAGAAAATGGTCAGTCCAGGGACACGGCATCCTGATAGGCAGGGACTACGGTCTCGAAGCCCTTCTTTTCACGGATAAGCTCGGCCAGCGCCGCGGAGGCGTCCGGTTCGCCATGGGTTACGAAGACGCGCCGCGGAGTGTTTGAGAGGCCCTCGAGCCACTTGAGCAGTTCGGTGCGGTCGGCGTGCGCGGAGAAGCCGGAGATGCGTGAGATTTGCGCCTTGACGTCGTATTCCTCGCCGAGGATTCGGACCTGCTTTTCGCCATCGAGGATTTGACGTCCAAGGGTGTTGCTGGCCTGGTATCCGACAAAGAGCACCGTGCATTCCGGACGTCCGATGTTGTAGCAGAGGTGGTGCTTGATGCGGCCGCCGGTGCACATCCCGGAACCCGCGATGATGATGACCGAGCCGCGGATGTGGTTGATGGACTTGGACTCCTGGGAGGAGCGCACCACGGTCACGTTGTCCAGCCGGATGGTCTGTGCGAGCCGGATGGTCTCGGTGTCGAAGAGGAACGGGTGCCGCTTGAAGACGGTGTTGACCTGGCTGGCCATCGGGGAGTCGACGAAGATTCTCAGGTGCGGAATCCGGTTGTCCTTGCACAGCAATGCGAGGAAGTAGAGCAGTTCCTGCGTGCGCTCGATCGCGAAACTGGGGATGACGATGTTGCCGCCAGCCTGCGCGGTGCGGTTGACGATTTCCGCCAGCTCGTCGGGGATGCTTCCGGTGGGCTCATGGTCGCGGTTGCCGTATGTGGACTCGACCACCACATAGTCGGCCTGGCCAATCGGCTTGGGGTCGCGGAGAATCGGCATGTCCCAGCGCCCGACGTCTCCAGAGAAGAGGATGGTCCGTTTCTCGCCCTCCTGCTCGACGGTGATCTTCACGCATGCCGCGCCGAGGATGTGACCGACCTCGATGAATTCGCAGGTGACGCCCGCGCCCAGCTCGAAGCGCTGCGCGTAGTTCCATTTCTGGAAATACTTCGCGACCTCCTCGGCTTCCTCCTCGGTGTAGAGCGGCTCCTCGGGGAAGGGTCCCTGGCGTCCTTCCTTCTCATGGCGGCGGCGCTTGAACTCGGCGTCTTCCTCGTTGAGCCGTCCGCAGTCCATCAATACGATTTTGGCGATGTCGGCGGTGGCGCTGGTGCAGTGGATGGGGCCATCGAAGCCGAACTTGATCAGCCTCGGAAGGCGCCCGCAGTGGTCGAGGTGCGCATGCGTCAGGACCACCGCGTCGATTTTGTGGGGGCTCATGGGGAAGCGTTCCCAGTTGCGAGCCTTGAGGTCGTGTTCCTGGTAGAGCCCGCAGTCGATCAGGATGTTCTTGTCGTTGGCTCGCAGCAGGTAGCAGGAGCCGGTGACATTGCCTGCCGCGCCATGGAAACTGAGCTGGATGTCCAATTTGAATCCTCCGCTAAAAGGGGTCCCCGCTAAATTCACGGTTAATATAGCGCCTTTTTCCTTTGCGGCTGTGTATTTTGCCTGTCGGCGGAGACGAAAGGGATGGAAGCGATGGAAGGGATGAAAGGGACTGTGGGTTTGAGGTCTTGCGCCTTTCCTCATCCCCTTAGGCCAGCAGGATGTCCTGGAGGTCCCAGTCGGCCAGGAACATCGCGCCGACGGACATGGTGAGGTGGAAGAGGGAGGTGTTCCATTTCATCTCCTTCCCCCATCCCTCGAAGGTGCGGGTGGCGCCCTCGCTGAGCATGTGCAGCCACGCCATGTCGTCGGTGAGGAGGTCGTGGACCAATTCGTTTTCGCCGTCCCGGCTCAGGGCGGCGAGCAGGGGGAAGACGACGAAGAGCGAGGTCTTGGAGAGCCGCGCCTGGCGTACGCGGCGAACGAATTCCTGCTTGCCTGCGTCTTCCGGAAAGAGCCCGAAGTAATACGGATAGGCGTTGCCCACGAAGGAGATGTGCTGCGAGACATCGCTGTCCCGGAACTGCTTGTGCTCCGAATCCCAGAATGCCTTGACGAAGGACGCCTCAAGCGGAGCCAGCTCGGCGTAGGGCGAGCGACCCAGCAGTTGCGCGACTGCATTGAAATATTTGATGGCGCCCAGGTAGTAGGCGTTCAGCGCGACGTGCTTGCTGTGGCTCATCTTGCCTTCCTCGATCTCCGCGTCGTAGCCGTCCTGGAAGTTTGGCGGCCACTCGACCACGCACCACTTGTCGGAGCGGTTGATCAGTCCGTCGGCGTCGGTGTACTGTTCGCGGTAGAAGTCGAGGATGTCGGCAAAGTCATCGTAGCGCTTGCGGACATAGTCCAGTTTGCCGGTGAGCCTGCAGTAGGCGTAGAGCAGTGGGTACATCATCAGGGGATATTCGGCAATCTCCTGCATCATCGCGCAGGCCGCGCAGGTCATCAGGCCGCGGTTGATGAACTTGGTGGCCAGGAAGTCGTCGAAGAACTTCTCGACGAGGACATAGTTCCCGGTGAGCATGCAGTAGGTCAGGAGCGTGTAGCATCCGTCGCCGAGGTAGTAGCCCTTCTCGCGGTCCATGCAGTCCTGGTTGACCTCCTGGAAGCCATAGTGGAGCGTGTCCACGCAGAGCTTCCACACCGCCAGCGCCTTCTCGTCGTGGTATTTGCATTTTGCTTGCAATTGGAAAGGATAATGGCGTGCTGTCAGCACGATGGAGTCCGCGTCCACCTCCACGCCTTCGGGCAGGAGGATTTCCGCATAGCGGAAGCTCTTGAAATCGAATGGATTCAGGATGTCCTTGGGGCCTCCTGAGAGGCGGAAGAACTCCTCATAGACGCAGTTGCAGCGCATGTCATAGCGCACGTGGCCGTCCTCCAGGAGCTCCTGCCCGAAGCGCATCGTGATCTCCGCGCCTTTCGGACCATGAGCCTGAAAGACCATCGCGCCGACATAGACCGCGCCGAAGTCCAGCGCAAGGCAGTTGCCCGTGCGCTTCAGGCTGACGGGGCGGATCTCCTCGAAGACCAATTGCGCCGAGGGCTGGCGAAAGAGTCGGTACGACTCGTGCTGACGCAACTGCGCCCCCTCCCAGCCGGAGTCGTCGAAGCCGGACTGCTCGAAGCCGACCTCCGGTGCCGCGGCGTCATAGCGTTCCATGAACTGCGTGTCGTAGCCGACTACGCCGCAGGAAGAATAGGCGGTGTGTTCGTGCTGGAGGAACGTCTCGTCCGAGGCGACCACGATTTTGCCGCCTGCCTCCAGGTCCAGGATCAGCCCGTGCTGGTGGTCGCCTGAGACCCACACGCGGTTTAAAAGCCCCTGGTAGTAGGTGTGGACCGCCAGGGTGTTCTCGCCCGGCTGCACAAACTTCGACAAGTCCATCACATTGTAGAAGTAATGGAAGTCGTATCCGGCGGCGGGACCCTGCCCCACGAACTTGCCATTCACATAGAGCTTGTAGTAGTCGTCCGCCGAGATGTAGATTTTTGCGCTGGCGGCCTCTTCGGCGCTTAACGTGAATTTTCTCCGGAAGAGAACGTGGCGGTTCTGCAATTCCGGAGTTTCCGGGGTGACGGCCGGGGCGAGCTGGCGGTGGAAGACGTTGCGCTTCTCCAGCGCCGCGAAGCGCCCGGAGGTGATCCATTTGCCGATGAAAACGTGTTCCGTGGTCATTTGGGTGAGACAATAGAATTGGGTGTTGGATGGCGGATACGCATAATTTAGTCGACAAGCAACATTTTTTGATTTTCTTTGCCAAGTCTTTCATTGGAAAAAGGGAAATCTAGGATATTATATGCAACGACACGATGTCGCCCGCGTTCGGTTCGCACCGTATGGCCATAGTTTCCTGTTTCGGGCTTTGCACGTGCCGTGCGCACCCCCCTCTTTCCTTGGAGTCATGCCATGAATCCCTCCCTTGACAAATCCCTGATCGAGCTCTTCTTCGATGCGGCGAGCATCCGGCGCTGGAACGACCAGATCAACCCGATGGAGTTCACCGAGCTGGACAAGCAAGCCCACAAGATGATCATCGCCTGGGTGCTGGCCAAATGCGAAGAGGACAACCATTCGGCGCATGTTGACTGGAAGAAGCTGGTCGAGGGCTCGATGTTCGAACTGCTCCACCGCGTGGTACTCACCGACATCAAGCCGCCGGTCTTCCACCGGATGATGGCGGACAACGGCCCGCAGCTCAACCAATGGGTTCTGGACCAGCTCAAGCCGATGGTCGGGCAGGTCAAGGGCGGTTTCGCCAGACGCATGGAGCGCTATTTCCTTGAGAACGGCTATGCCGCACAGGAGAAGCGCCTGCTGAAGGCCGCGCACTACCTGGCCACGCAATGGGAGTTCAACATCCTCTACCAGCTCTGCCCGTTCATCCGCGGCATCGAGCAGATCAAGCAGGAGATCGAGGACCAGCTCGAGGACCACATCAACCTGATCGGCGTCCAGAAGATTTCCCTGAAGCGCAAGACCTACGGATTCATCGACCTGTGCGGGCAGCTGCGCTTCCAGAAGCGCTGGAGCCAGTCGCCCCGCATCCCCGCCACCTCCGTGCTGGGACACATGCTGATGGTCGCCATTCTCACCTATCTCGCGCTCTGCGAGACCGAAGCCTGCGACCAGCGCATCGTCAACGGCTTCCAGGGCGCCCTCTTCCATGACCTCCCCGAGGCGCTTACCCGCGACATCACCTCGCCCGTCAAGAACGCGGTGGACGGCCTGGCGGACACGATCAAGAAGTACGAGAACCTCCAGATGTCCGAGAAGCTGGAGCCGCTGGTGCCGGTCTCCTGGTACCGGATGCTGAACTACTTCACGGACAATGAGTTCGACAACCGCATCGTGGTCGATGGCAAGCCCGTCCTCAAGCTCGCATGGGAGGAATTCAACGAGAAATACAACGACGGCAAATACTTCCCGGTGGACGGCGAGGTCATCAGCGCCTGCGACAAGCTGGCGGCCTTCATCGAGGCCACGGAGTCGGTCAACAACGGCATTACTTCCAAGCATCTCAAAGAAGGCATCGAACGTCTGGGGGACTTGTACCGGAATTGCCGGATCGGGCCTTTGGATTTCGGCGCCGTCTTCGCGCAGTTTCACGAACTCATCGCATAGTTTCATCCATGACTGAGGAAACCCAGAGCCATTCGGTGGAAAAAGTCCAGGAAGCGGAGGTCTGGTCTGCCAAACAGGAAGACCCCAGCCGGGCGGTGTTCGGCCTGAAGGTCGCGCCGCTGGTGCTGTGTCTGGTAGTCATTGCTCTCTTGTGCGTGGGAATTGCCATGATCCATTCGGCGACCATCGCCACGAAGGGCGATTTCTTCTTCAGGCATCAGCTGGTATGGATCGGCATCGGTCTGGGCATGTTTCTCATTGCGGCTTTTGTGCCGCTGAGAACTCTCTACCGCTATTCGCACTGGGGAGTTCTGCTGATCATGATACCGCTGACCTACCTGGCGTTCGCCAAGCTCATGACGGCTTTCGCGGGGCAGGATGTCCTGCGCTTCTTCCCCTTCATCTCCCAGACGAAAGGCGCCATCCGGTGGCTGCAGTTCGGCTCGATCAAAATCCAGCCTTCGGAATTCTCCAAGCTCTTCCTGGTGCTCTATCTGGCGGCATACTATGGGCGGCTTCCGAGGGAGCAGATCCAGAAGTTCGTCCCCGGAGTACTGATTCCCGGAATGGTTGCCGGCGGGATTCTTGCGTTGATTTTTCTGGGCAAAGACCTCTCCACCACAGTGATTACCGGCGGCATGGCCTTCGTGGTGATGTTCTTGGCGGGGATTCGGTTCCGCTGGATTGTCCTCTTCGGCGCCGTGGGTGTCCTTGTGGTGTATGCCTTCATTCAATTCAGCCCCATGCGGGTGAACCGGATGCTTGCGTATCGGGATCCGAAGGTCTACCGGGACGAGGAGTCCCACCAGCTTTGGCGCTCCCAGCTCTGCCTGGGTTCCGGCGGCATGACCGGGGTGGGCTACGCGAACGGCATCATGAAGACCTATCTTCAGGAGTCCCATACGGATTTCATCGTGGCGGTCATCGGCGAGGAGTTCGGAATGGTCGGCATCTTCGGAGTGGTCGGAGCCTATTTTATGATTTGCCTATGTGTCGTGGCAATCGCCAGGCAATGCAGGCAACGCTCGGATCTGCTCCTGTGTCTGGGGATCGCCATTTTGCTGGCGCTTCAGGCGATGGTGAATGTCGGCGTGGTGAGCGGATGGTGTCCGCCGACGGGAGTCACGGCGCCCTTTTTAAGCTATGGCGGCTCCAGCATTATCTCCCTGATGTTCCTGATCGGACTGGTGCTGAATGTGAATCTGCGCAACCGTGCGGAGGTGTCGCGGGAAATCAGCAGCCAGTGTTGTCTGCCGACGCCTGCCGCGCTGGCGATGCTCCAGCAGGAAAAGAAATCGAACTCGTAAAACGGTTGATTGTTTCCAAGGCGTTTCTTTTGCCAAAAACTATTTATCAACAAGTTAGTTATGAGAATTTACAGGAATTTGGTGGAAAGATGAAGAATGGATTTGCGCCCGCCCGAAAACAGTATAAATTTGCAGCGGTTCTTGTTTTGAGAGGCGAATCATAACACTTCATTTTCAATCCATAAAAAGGGAATCATGTATTATGGCCGAGCATTCGCAATCAAACAATACTTTTAATTTCAATGGAATTTTCGATGAATTTACGCGCCAGGCACTGAAGGCGAAACGTCGTGCGGTCGGGGTTTCGCTGCAGCAGCTTGGTGATTTTCTGGAAATCCATTGGTCTACGGTGAGGAAATGGGAGGCTGGCGTGACGACTGCGTGCCATCCCCGTCACGTTGCCAGGGTGGCAAAATTCCTCACAGGAGGATACGATGTTCCACTTCGCGCGTTGTCCGACCCCGAGTATGCACGTGCCCGAGAAGCCATTTTGCCCCAGACGCCATCTATTCTGGAAGCCGATTTGCCCTTCTGGTCTCCCAGCCTTGAGGCAAAATTGAAAAACGCCATAGAGAATGCCATTCGGGATGCCTTGGAGAATCTGCGAAAGAATTTTCCCAGGCAATAATGGATGGATGTTCGATGTTCGCCAGCCTGTTATGAAAGCAATTCGGCGGAGATGATATTCCTCTGGAATCTTTTTGCAAAAGGCGAAGATGGATTCATCGTTCGACGGGGCTTCTGAAATAGGGTTTTCTCTTTCAGGCCATTGGGACGGAGGTACGCCACGCCCGGTCTGCCGGCGTATCGTCTGCGTTGTTGTGATTCCCCTCTCGACCGTCCCAGTGGCCTCTTTGGGTGTTTAAGCGAGGCCTGTCCAGCCTGAATGATTATTGCCAATGACGCGCAAAAAAAACGCCCCGCAATCACTTGCAGGGCGGAAGAAATGGCATCCCCATCAGGATTCGAACCTAAACTAAATGTACCAAAAACATTTGTGCTACCATTACACCATGGGGATGCGGGAAAATGGCTGAACAATTGCCATACTATAAAGCCTCAAATGAAAACTGAGTAGTTCAAACCAATCAAAAGCCATGGCTCCGGTCATGGGAAGAAGCGCTCCCGTGAGGAAGAAGGGGAGTGCTTTCGGCGCATTCATTGGGAACCAGAGGGGTTCCGAGCCAAGGCCTGCAGGGCTTCATTGGCCGCCTTTAAGGCCGCCTCCAATAGCACACTGCGCAAATCCGGGCGTGGTTCGAGGAGGTGGTAGCAGTTCGCCAGCCGTTTGACACACTCGATTGCGGACGCCGAAATCGGACACAGGTAGGCACCCCTGCGGGGGTCTCCAAGTTTGGCTTGGATGTCGGCATCATACTCTCCGCGTAAAAATCGTGTAACGTTCTCGCGGTGATGAAGAGAACACCGACGGATGATGCCATTCTCCCATTTCTGGATGGTTGACCCGTGAAGTCCCAGAAACCGCCCCAGCGCACTGTAGCTCAATCCAAGCGACTGGCGGTGCCGCCGCAATTCAGTCCGGAGCTGCTTGTCGAAAACCAGCGTGTCGGCGCTCAAATCCAGGTATTTCTTTGAAATGGTCATGGCTTTTTTGGGTAATCGAAGAAGGAACAGGAAGACTTTCCCCTGCATTTCAAGAAAGGAATGCGGCGGATGCGATTCCGCCGGCAGGAGGATTTGTCGGCGGGCCTTTGAGTTAATTTACATCACATTGTTCTGCAAATAGTTATTTTCTCTGATACGCTTGTGGATTCTCATTTTGTCGCAATGGCGTCTTCGTCTCTTGGAGTTTCTTCTGATCTCAGGAGAAGAATTATATTGAGGGCATTTCAAAAACACTGTTGCCGTTTGGTTTGATGTTCTGTAATTTTCACACTCACACCGCCCTCTGCAAGCACGCTGTGGGGATGCCGGTGGACTACTGCCGCGAAGCCGTTGGCCATGGTTTGAGGGTTCTCGGTTTCTCCGACCACTGCCCATGGCCAGATGGGCGCTGGAACGGTGTCCGAATGGACTTCAATCAGCTGGACACCTATTTCGATGCCATTCAGGAAGCCCGCGAGGCCTTCCCGCAGCTGGAAGTCCACGCCGGGCTGGAGACGGAGTTCCGCAAGGATCTGGGCAACTTCATTCCGGAGAACTTCCTTCGGCCAGGACGCGCGGAATACCTCCTCTTGGCACTTCACAGCTATCTGGATGACGCAGGCGAATGGCGGGACTCGTGGCATCTCCAGAGTGGAGAGGAGCTTTTGGGCTATGCCCGCCACGCAGTCGAGGCAATGGAATCCGGCTGGTTCACCGCCTTTGCGCACCCGGACCTCTTCGCCCATGGCGGTTGTACCTGGGATGACGCGGCCATCGAATGTTCGCGGATGATTCTCCAAGCCGCGCAGGATTGCCACATCCCGTTGGAACTGAATTGCAATGGCTTTCACCGCAAGCTCATCCGCGATGAGTTCGGACTCCTGCGACGGCCCTACCCCTATCTGCCCTTTTGGGCGCTGGCCGCCGAATACGATGTGCAGGTGTTCGTTGGAGCGGACGCGCATCGGCCCGAGTTCCTCTTCTCCACCAACGAGGACTGCCTCGCCATCGCGCATTACTACGGATTGCAAGTCATCGAGACGTTGCCGATATAATTCTCTCACCTTTCACCTCTCACCTCTCACCTTTCACCTCTCACCTCTCACCTCTCACCTTTCACCTCTCACCTCTCACCTCTCACCCCT
>JAFPYX010000072.1 GCA_017417585.1 Victivallales bacterium | reverse complement strand
CGGATGACTTCCTGGCCAATGTCATGGGCCAGCACTACATCGTCGCCTACGGCGACATCCGTCCACTGCTCCAGGCCTACTGCGACATCGCCGGAATCACCTTCATTCCAGGGGAAAAGTGAGGCCCCGTGGACAAATAGTTCTGGTGTTTGGCCTTAGCGCTTTTTTTAAGAGAGGCGGGATCATTTCCGTGCTCCAGTGGAGACTTTGCAATGAAGAGCTTCAAAATTGATTTGATACCGGGCGATGGAATCCAGGTACTTTCGGGGTTCGGAACCATATTGCTCCGGAGTCTCCAAGTCGTTGGCGTACATGTGATAGGAGTAGAAATCCGGCTGGACGCCGAGCTTGTCGCATTCCTTTTTGATCATGTCGATGAGCTCCGGCTTGAACCCACAGTGCGCAGGGCCGCCAATCTTCAATTCGGGAAATTCCGACTTCAGGCGTTTGAGGACGATGGCGAAGAACTCGGCGAAGAGCTCGTCCGAGCCCGCCCACATATTGATGTGCCCGTCTGGTTCATTCCAGATTTCCCAGTATTTCATGTCGTAATGAAACCCGTTGTTCCAGCCGCGCGTGTAGTGCCGTATGACGGCGGCGCAGACTTCCGCGTATTTGTGGAAATCTGTCGGAGGGAAGATGTTGAAATGGGTGCTCGATGCTGGTCCCAAGACGGTAGAACACCTTGGAGTCCGCCTCGTAAACCAATCGGATGACTTCATCCGAAGGGGCGAAGTAGTAGTTCCGCTCATCGGAAGGGTCGAGATGCAAGAGCGGAAAGATATGATGGATGTCAATCAGACGCTGGTTCGGGTTGTTGAGCGACCAGTCGTGATTGCGGACGGCGGGAAAGCGCAGGGTCTTGAAGACATCACTAAAGTCGGAAATATTGCGGTCGGAGACGAATATGTGCAGCCCGGAACCATAGAGCTCCTTGCGTATAAGCCCCTTATGCGTGCTATAGTCCACCGTGATCCTATGGTCCATTTTCGGCTCTCCCAATCAGCAGAATGCCAATCGTTTCTTTTCCGAATTCAGATATGCTGTAGGCACAAGATTCCCTGACTGCCTGCTCTGAATAGTCAAATTAACACTCCTCCCCCCAGGTTGTCCTGGCGGGAGGAGTGGATGAACATTAGTGTATCCAGCTATACGGCTTGTAGGTAGACCATTTGTATGCCCAGAAGGGGCTCGTGTACGACAGGCTAGCTTTGAGCAAGAAGGGGCGCTTATTCTCGCTGGTGGCATGACCATCGACGTATGCCACATTGCACATCGTTCCGCCGCTGTGTGTGAAGTCCAGAAGCATCCATTCTTGTGATGAATTGTCATAGCGGTAGGAATGGCGTCCAATGACATTGGGGTTGCCCTGATGGGTATCCGCCAAGCTGGACGTCTTCGCCGGGAATCGCAATTCGCGAATAGACCTGATCTTGTTGGTTGGATTTACCGCGTGGGGCATGGAGTTCAGTCCGTAGTGGTAGGAGCCGGAGGCATCCACGTTCGGATACTTGTAATCCACGCTAAACTGGGTCAGCGTCAATCCCTTTTTGGCAGGGCACTGGAATTCGCGGATCAAGGCCGCCTGGTTTCCGCCTTTCCGTAAGTAGTTTTGTTCCATGAGGACACGCCCCCAGTAGCAGGCAACCTGTTGGCCCGTTGCGGCGGCGGTGATGTTGAGGGTTGCCGGGAACAGGATGTCGTTCCAGTCCAGCTCATACATCATCATGTAGAGCCTGAGACTTTTCTGATTGTTGAGGCAGTCAATGGTGCGGGCTTTGTCACGCGCCTTGGAGAGGGCCGGCAGGAGCATGCTGGCCAGGATGGCGATGATGGCAATCACCACGAGAAGCTAGATGAGGGTAAAGGAGGCTTTTTTCATGGCAGATTCAATTGGAATGGTTGGAGGTTATTCTGAGGATTCTCGACACATTTAATGGATGGATTTCTACTTGAATGCAAATGTCCAATGCCTGAAATGCCTCACTGGCATTAAGCGGAAAACTGCTGCCAGGCATCCTAAATCTGTTGTTGTTTCGCTTGGAAATGAGAGAAACGACTCAAAGAGTTTTACGTTGCTTTCACAATTCCCGCGAAAATCAATTGACAACGTCCCAATTTTGAATTATAATAAAAAACAACAGAAAAAAAGTAAAAAAAGAACAAAATACAAGGAAAATTGAAAAAAAAAGGAAAAAACGCCATGAAAGGTGGCGAAAAAAAACCGTCGCAAGCGATTTTCTCACTGGAAGAATCGTTTTGACGTAATAAATATTAATGAGTACGCCAATAAGCTTTCATTTACCACTTCATCCATCTGCGTAAATCATCATGAGCATCACGACTGTCTTTGGCTTTGACATGGAGACCGACATCGGGAGCTGGACTCCCTGGTACAAAGGTTTCCGTCCCGGCACGGAGAACATCCTTCGCGTCCTGAAAGAGAACGGCATCCACGCGACCTTCTTCTTTACGGGGGACGCGGCTGAGAAGAACCCCGAAGTGGTTGCGATGGTGCGGGACGCCGGCCACGAGATCGGCGCGCACTCGCTCTACCACGAGACCGTGGGCGACCAGCTCTTCGACATCCCTGGAATGATTCCGCCGTTGCCGGAGGAGGTCTTCCACCGTCTGGAGCGCAACACCGAAATCATTGAGAAGATCGCAGGCGTGCGGCCCTCCTGCTTCCGCAGCCCGCGGCTCTTCGGCTCGACCGCCGTCTGCAATGCGCTGGAAGACCTGGGCTATCATGCCGATGCCTCCTATCCTATGTACTATTACCGTGAACGTCTCGAACCCTACCACCCCAGCCGTGAGGACTGGACAAAGGTCGGCGACCTGAAGCTCGTCGAGCTGCCCAACTTCGCCGACCTCTCGATGGAGTCCCATGACCCCTACGGACGTGACATGGACCAGTGGCCGCTGTGGCGCACGGAGGACGCGGAGGCCGTGATGAAGCACTTGCGCGGGTATTGCGCCTACTGCGAGACGCATGGTGCCAACCCGTTCATCTGCATGTATATGCATCCCTGGGAGTTCGCCGAGATGCCGAAGGGGCTGCTCTACTACGGCGAGGGGGCGGTGCTCCCCGACCAGACCTTTGTCAAGAACTGCGGCGAATACGCCACCGAACAGTTCGACGTCCTCATCAAGAAACTCAAGGCCTTCGGCTCCAGCTTCAAGATGGCCAAGGAAATCACTTGTTAAATTAGCAATTGGCAATCAGAAATAGGCAACTTAGAGTCAACAACCGTGTAAACGCAAGGAGACAAAATGGATCAAGCACTGAAAATCCCCCGCAGCGAATTTCTCGACCGCATCGCACGCTTCCAGGCGCGCATCCAGGCAGCCGGGCTGGACGCCTGTCTCGTGCACGGCAACGAGTCCGACATGGCGAACGTGCGTTACCTCACCGAACAGTGGCCGACCTTCGAGGCGGCGGCTGTCTTCGTGCCTGCCGTGGGCACACCAGTGCTCATCACCGGTCCCGAAAGCGGCAAGTACGGTCTGGGCCGTAACGCCCTCCCAACGGTGAAATCCATGCTCACCTACCGCGAGATGGCGGAACCCGACTACCCCGGAATGAAACTGGACACCTACGCGGACGTGGTGAAGGCCGCGATGGGCGACCGTCCGCTGAAGAAACTGGGCATCTGCAGCTGGGCGATCACTCCGCTGCCAGTGTGGTTCGCGCTCAAGGAGCAATTGCCCGACGTCGAAATCGTCAAGGCTGACGAGACGCTGCTGCCCTTGCGCTACGTCAAGTCCGCCAACGAACTAGCGTGCATGCGCGAGGCCTTCCGCGTCGCCGAGGCTGCCGTTGATGCGATTCTGGGCGAGATCAAGCCCGGCATGACGGAATTCCAGGTCATCGGCATCGCGCAGCGTGAAATCTATAAGAACGGCGGCGAATACGAGGGCCACGCGCTCTACTGCTTCTGCGGCGAGCGCACTAACAACGCCATCTGCCGTCCCTCACACAACACCCTCAAGGAGCATCAGCTCATCCAGCTCAATATCGGCGCGCGCGTGGATGGTTACTCCTCCTCCATCGGCATCCCGCTCTCCTTCGGCGCACTGCCCGCCGAGCAGGAGAAGCTGGTCAAGTTCGGTCTGGAGGCGCACCTGCACTCTATCGCGCAGACCGGCGTGGGCAAGAACGTCGGCGAACTGGTGCGCGCCTACGAGCAGTGGGTGCGTGACCAGGGCTACGGCGACTACCTGGTCTATGGCCCCTTCCACTCCATCGGCATGATGGAGGTCGAGCGCCCCTGGATGGAGTCCACCTCCGAATACACCCTCGAGGCCAACATGACCTTCCAGGCCGACACCTTCTTCTCCGGCAAGGACTTCGGACTGCGCTGGGAGAAGGGCATCATCATCCGCCCCGACGGAACCGAGGTCCTCGGCAGCAAATACAACCAGCCCGTCGTACTGTAGGAACAATATGGCTTCAAGCAAGGACATCCTCGCAACTGCACTACGGCAACGCGTCGGAGACGGGACCGTGTACGTCTCCGGCGACCTCCAGGGACGCATCTTCGCCGAACTGGACGGGCGTCTCCTGCATCGGCTGGATGTCGCTCTGGCGGCCAATCCTTCTCCCACCAAGTTCAACAACCTCGGTGGGAATTCCCTCTGGCCCGCCCCCGAAGGAGGACCATTCGCCTTCAATTATCCGCCGGATGGCGGGGCGTGGTATGTGCAGGAGGGCATCAACGCCGTCCCCGCCCAGCCATTGGCGGACGGCTTCGGCGTGCAGAAGACCATCCACCTGGTGAACCGCAAGGGCGTGGAAGGCGAAATGTGCTACCGACGAGTCGTCACGCCACAGGAAACGCCGCTTGCCCTTAAATATGGTCTGAAGGGCTTGGCGTACCGAGCTGAGGACTCCCTCACGCTTCGCGAACCCCTGGCTGATTTCCTGTTGGCGGCGTGGAGTCTGGAGCAATTCGACCTTGCCCCGAGGACCTTCGCCTTCGGAAAACTCGCCCACCCAAGACTCCACGGCGAGTTCTACAGCGACCCCGCGCCGTATATCGACTGGATGGACGGTTGTTTCCGTTTCCGCTTCGAGGCGAACGAACGCCTTCAGGTCGCCCTCCCGGAAACTGCCAGCCCAGAGTATGTCGGAGCGATTGTTCCTGAAAATAACTTATTGATTATAAGAAAGATATGTGATTATGACAAGGGTATGAGAATCGACATCGCGGACAATGATCAGCCGCGCGGTCCCTTCGCCGAATGCGATGCCTACAGTGTCTTCTATGGTCCGGACGCGCGTTTCTTCGAGCTGGAGACCATCGCGCCCGTCCGGCAGGACGGCGAAGGCCGTACCATCGGCAGCCGCCTTGTCTCCGAGACGCAGTTCTACCAGGGTGCCATCGAAGACCTCAAGTCGCTTCTGGTCGGCGAGTTCGGATTTGCGACAGCGCTTACGGCCGAATGACGTCCTGACGTCTGTCGTCTGCCGTCCCGTCCGCTGTCCCGCTTCGCGGGAAAAGGCCTCATGGCAAGGATGCGATATAAATTCCCTATAAAAGCATTCCAGACATCGCCTTCGACATCACAAAGGGCCATTTCCGCAACAATGTCGCCAATCCTTGACGGGGCCCAGATTATGCTATGATTTTGTGATTTTTTTACAGAAATCATGCTATGATTTTGTGATTTTTCATGTATATCATGCTATGATTTTGTGATCCCTGTTTGAAAAACTCTTAGGTCGAAATAAATTATATCAAACTGCATTTGGATTGGAGAGTGAACCATGTATCTCAAGCGTAAAATTGACTCATATCTAGTCAAGTGGAAGCAGGACCAAGAGCATTTGCCGTTGGTCATCCGCGGGGCGCGTCAGGTGGGCAAGACAGAAGCGATCCGCAACTTTGCCCGACAGAATTATTCCTCCGTCGTCGAGGTTAATTTTGCGGAGGAACCAGGATACAAATCCATCATCTCCGAGGGGTACAGGGCGGATACGATTATTCGATTGCTTTCTCGCCAGAATCCCTCCTTCCGTTTCCCTCCAGGAGAAACCTTGTTGTTCTTCGATGAACTTCAGGCCTTTCCAGAGATTGCCACCGCACTCAAATTCTTTCAACAGGATGGGCGTTATGATGTGATCTGCAGTGGCTCCATGCTGGGGCTTCAACGTCAACGCATTGAATCTAACAGTGTTGGTTACAAGATGGATTATACGTTGCGTTCCTTTGACTTCGAGGAGTTTCTCTGGGCACAAGGCTATCCAGACGACATTGCGGAGGACCTGCTCGCCCACATGCTGGAACTGCGACCATTCTCTCCCGGCGAACTGCAGAAATACTTCTCCTTGTTCCTTGACTACATACTGTTAGGTGGAATGCCGGCGGTTCTTCGTTCCTATTTTACGAATCACACTTTTGAAAACACAGCGACAATTCAACGTCAGTTGTTGCTGGATTATCAGGAGGACATCCAAAAGTATGCCTCAGGTCTTGACCAGGCCAAAATCCTTGCGGTTTTCCGGCACATCGCTCCCCAATTGGCCAAGGAGAACAAGAAATTCCAACTTTCCAAGGTCGCTCCTGGCGCAAGGTCACGGGAGTATTTTGGCTGTGTGGAATGGCTTCGGGACGCCGGAGTCGTCTCCATCTGCAACTGCCTCAATTTTCCCGAACTGCCACTGAAGGGCAATTGCGATGAAACCAAATACAAGCTTTACTGCGCCGACACGGGAATTCTCATTGCCATGCTGGATGACGAGGCAAGCACTGACTTGCGTAGGAACCAGAACCTCGGCATCTATAAAGGCGCACTTTACGAGAATTTTGTTGCCGAGGCGCTAACCAAATCTGGGTATGACCTCTATTATTATAAACGCGAGAACAGTTCGCTTGAGGAAGACTTCTTCGTGCGTACCGCCAACGAACTCATTCCCGTGGAAGTCAAAGCTGGCAACAATGCCTCGAAGTCCCTGCGGACTCTCATTTCATCCGAACAATATCCAGAAATCCACGAGGGCATAAAATTCGTTCATGGCAACATCGGCCGGGCAAATCTGATTACGACTTTTCCCTATTTTGGTGCTTTTCTGCTGAAATCCTATCTCAGCAATCAGCAATAGGCCTTGAAGCAAACGGCAGGACGTCAGTCTTGATGCAGGGCCTTCACTCCGGTTTCGGAGTGTTGAAGACTGCGTCCGCCACCGAGAGATAATGCTCCCAGTCTGCGATTTGCAGGTCGTGTCGGCCGGTGCGGAAGAGATAGCTGACTGTCTCGCCGACCGGAGTGTCCGGTGGTGGCGGTTCGCGGCTGGTCAGGCCTTCGATGCCGAAGAGGCGGTAAACCGGACCTGCATAATAGGCGGAGAGATATTCCCCCTTGGGATCCGCCCAATTATCCTCCGTTGCACTGTGGATGGACACCGCCCGCGGAGCCATCAGGGCGACCAGTTCATGCTGATCCACCGGGAGGTTCTCTGGATGCAGCGACCGCTCCGCCAGCGTGTCGGTAAACCAGAATTCTCCGAAATGATTTTTGTTGAACATGGAGAAGAGCGTCTCGCCAATCAGACGGCGACTCAGCGCGGCGCCTCCGCAGCCGGAGTCGTTGACGCAGGCCAGCCCGATGCGCTCGTCGCAGACGGCGGCCCACAGCGTGGCCTTCCCCAGTCGGGAGTGGCCGATGCAGGCGATGCGCGTGCCGTCCACCTCGGGCTGAGTCACCGCGCAGTCGATGACTCTGGAAATCCCCCACGCCCATGCACCGATGCTGGAACAGCCGGGAAGGCGTGCGGCCAGCTCTGCATCGTCATGCCACAGCCGGTAGATGCTTTGGGACCAGCCGTCAATCCGGTCGGGGAAGATGTCGTGGTAGCTGGCGAACGCGCAGGCATATCCGCGCTCGATGATGGTTCGGATTGGATAGGAGTTCTTCCGCTGTCCGCGAAATTGTTCCCATTCGGCCTGTTTTTCTGGAGTCTTGGGATATCTCTGCCCCGTCGCTTGAACCGATGGATCGTCCGTCAGGGCATGGTTTCCCCGAAAGACCAGCCCCGTGAAGAGCGGTGCCGGACGTTCTGCTCGTGAAGGCACATAGAGCAGAACCACCATGTCGTGATGCCGCCCATTGTCCATCCGGAAGTTGACCAGGATCTCGCGTCGGATGGCCATCCCGTCGAATTCGTCGTCCTTTTCGCTCAGGAGGGTATATTCCACGTGGTCGGGCATGGGAGGGCGCTTCCCGTACATGGTCTCCTCAAAGAGCCGCAGCAATTCCGGACGACGGTAGCGGAGCCACTCGTCCGCAGTCCGCACTTTCTTGCCATTCAGACATTTCAATGCATCGGGAAGCACCACCGGCGGCATCCGTTGTTCATCGAAATTCGGTTCCCAGGGAATCGTCTGTTGATAATGCTGCACGGTGTTCATGGAATGGCATCCGGCCAGTAGAAGTCCCAGAAGTAAAGCGAAGAAGGGCAAGAGAATGCTGCGGTTTATTTTCATTGTCAGATTGGCATGTTGGGCGTTCTGTCCAGGCGTTAAGCTGGTGGTTGCTCAAATTGGGAAGCGGGGCATTGGCAGTTCGTTGTAGCCGAGGACTGCGACACCGAGTTCGGCGGCGGTGGCGAGCATCGCCTCCAGCCAGGCGGTTTTCATGTGGATGAAGCGTGCGTCTGGCGCGATGTCATGGGAAGTGACCACCAGAACCTCATCACACTCTGCAATGCGTTTCAGGCAGTTGAGATAGTCGTCAATGTGCGTGTTGTATGCCTCGCCAACAAGCACGGTATTGAGCAGGCGACGCTGCGGGAGGTCGCTGGCGGGAAAGGCGGTGCGGGGATTGTCGGCCAGAGGCTTCCAGGTGTCGGCAAGCCGTCTGTCTGGGTCGAAGGGCGTCAGCTTGAGGCCTCCACGCACGTATGCGAAACCATGGGAGAAGAACAGTTGGTCGGATTCGGGAGTCCGTCGGCAGTTCGGATAGGCGAAGGAGGTGATGCGAAACCCTGCGTTTTGGGCGGTCTCCAATTGCGGAAGAATCTCCGACCGGAAGTATTTCTCCGGAGAACTCTCTGCGATCATCTGGTCGGCATTTCCGTGCGTGAGTCCATGCAGACCAATGCTGTGACCGGCGTCGGAGAGCTTTCGCATGGCGGAGATGGTCTCTTTGTCCATCGTCCCGCTGACAAAGAAGGTCGCATGGGCGTTCGTGCGTGCGAAGATCGGCAACGCGGCTTCCCAGCCGGCGAAATACCTGTCGTCGAAGGAAAGCAGCAGAATTCCTTTGGAATTGGCAGTTTGCATGGTTTAATGACGTGTAAAGTCGGTGGCTGTGGTTCTTGAAATCAGAATTTGGACCGCTTTGTTCGTCTTGTATCCAGGAGGTGGTTACAAGGCGTGGGCGAGCCGGATGGGGGCGTTGGTCAGCGAGGAGTCGCATCCTGCCAGAAGTTCGATGGTTTCACCGGTGGGGAATACACGGGTGCCGTCGGGACGGACGCGCTCCAGTTGTTCGGGAGCGATGGTCAGGGTGACCCGCCGCTCGGCGCCGGCCTTGAGGCGGACTCGCCGGAAGGCGACCAGTTCGCAGTTGGTCGCGGGGTGGCCGTTTCCGGCGTCGCACCGCCGGAGGTAAACCTGCGTGACCTCGTCGCCATCGCATTTGCCGGTGTTTTTCAGGGTGAAGCTGAGTCGCAGGGAGTTGCCGTGCGGGCGGATGACTGCATCGCGGTATGCGAAGGTGGTGTATGAGAGCCCGAAGCCAAAGGGGAAGAGGGGCTTTGCGGTGAGGTATCGGTAGGTCCTTCCGCGCATCGAGTAGTCATCAAAGGGCGGGAGCTCGCGGTCGCTTGCGGGGAAGGTCACGGGGAGCCGTCCGGATGGCGCCTCGGCACCGAAGAGAAGTCTGGCGATGGCCTCGCCGCCGGCTTCGCCTGGATATGGCACGAAG
Source organism: Victivallales bacterium (assembly GCA_017417585.1). Taxonomy (GTDB): domain Bacteria; phylum Verrucomicrobiota; class Lentisphaeria; order Oligosphaerales; family Oligosphaeraceae; genus RGIG1601. Next base: position 3,550 of record JAFPYX010000072.1, on the reverse strand, counting down.
AGGACTGCCGCCGCCTTTTCGCAGTCGCGCCCCAAGTCCAACGGGCTGCCGCCGATAGCCACCAGAACGACTTTGGCGCCGCGCGCATAGAGCGCGTCCAGTTCAGCGCGCTGGCTCGTTGGCAGCGCGAGGCTCTGCCGATCTCCGCCAAGATCGGGTTTGCCCATGTTCTCCTCTCCCTCCAGGGCTTCGGTGAGACCGGCGAAGTAGAAAACCACGTCGGGGTTGGCGAAAAGGACATCCGGTCGATCCGCTTCGGAGGGCCCCACGTAGGTGATCGTGGTCCCTGGGAGCATCCATCGTGTGATGGCCTCCAGCGGGGTGTCGAAATGCGCGGCGAGGCCGTGGTAGTTCGCCCAGAGTGACGCGACACCATCGCTGTTGGGACCTGCCACCGCGACCGCACGGAGATGTCGCACGTCCAGCGGCAGAAGTTTCTGCGGGTTGGAGAGCAGGACGGCGGACTTGAGGGCGGCCTCCAGTGCCAGACGGCGGTGCGCAACGCATCCAACAATTGATGGCGGGGTGTCGGCACCGGGCACTAGATTCGGGTCGTCGAATTCACCAAGTCGGAACCGAATGGCGAAGAGATGCCGCAAAGCGGTGTCCAGGTCGTTTTCCGCGATGAGCTTCTTCTGGAGTGCAGTCTCCAGCTTGGAGTATGCCTCGCCGCAGTTGAGGTCGCAGCCCCCCTTGAGGGCAAGCGCGGCGGCCTCGGTCATGTCCTGGGCGAGACCATGGTGGAGGAAGAGGTCGCAGAGCGCACCGCAGTCGGAGGTCACATAGCCTTGGAAACCCCATTCGTTGCGCAAGAGCTTCTGGAGATATTCCGGGGCGGCGCAACAGCCTTTGCCGTTGGTGCGGTTGTAGGCACCCATCACGCCGACGACATGCGCGGCCTGGACCAGGTGGCGGAAGGCGGGCAGGTAGGTCGCCTCGGCGTCGTATGGCGAGATTTGCGCATCGAATCCATGGCGCTTGGCCTCGGGACCGCTATGCCCCCAGAAGTGCTTGGCACAGGCCGCCGCGAGCAGGTACTTCGGATGGTCGCCTTGGAGTCCGCGAACGAATGCCTCGCCCATCTGCGCGGTCAGGAAGGGATCTTCGCCGTAGGTCTCCTGCCCGCGTCCCCAGCGCGGGTCGCGGAAGATGTTGATGTTCGGAGTCCAGAATGACAGGCCGTAATACTGGCGGTGCTCACCGTTGCGGATGGCTTCGTTGTATTTGGCGCGGGCCTCGTCCGATATGGTGGTGAATGTCCTTAGATGCTCCTCCGGATCGAAGGTCGCGGCCATGCCGATGGCCTGGGGGAATACAGTGGCGACACCGGCGCGGGCCACGCCGTGCAGGGCCTCGTTCCACCAGTTGTAGTCTGGGAGACCCAGGCGCTCGACGCCTTTGGACCCGTTCTGCATCATGTCGATCTTCTCCTGGAGCGTCAGGCGGGAGAGGAGGTCGTCTATCCTTTGTTCCTGGGGGAGCGAAGGGTCACGGAATGGGAATTCGGGTGCCTGAGCCTGGAGGGAAACGGCCGAAAGGACGGCCAGCATAGTCAAGAATAAAGGCTTCATTATGGATTGTGTTGGTTATTGTTCTGTGCAGGTGATTTCAAGGTTTACAGCGTGTTCATATGCCGTTGCGTTTGGCTTCGTCCCATATGGAGTCCATCTCCTCCATGGACAAGCTTGCAAAACCGCGTCCGTCCTCCCGGACCTTGCGCTCGAGGTAATCGAAGCGGCGGCGGAACTTGCCGCAGGTGCGGTTGAGAGCCGTTTCAGGGTCGATGCCGTAAAGCCTTGCGGCGTTGATGACCGAGAAGAGAAGGTCACCGAACTCCAGTTCAAGGTCTTCCCCTTCGCTGCATGCTGCCTCTTCGACCTCTCCGCACTCCTCGCGGACCTTGTCCCACACGCCTTCCTTGTCCTTCCAGTCGAACCCGCAGCCGCGGGCTTTCTCCTGCATGGAGAGAGCCTTAAGCAGCGCGGGCATCGTGTCCGGGATTCCGCTCATGACGGTTTTGTTTCCGTCCTTTTCCTTGGCCTTTACGATCTCCCAGGTGTCGGCGATCTCCTTGGCGGAAGGGGCTTCGCCTTCTGGGACGAGGCTGCCGTCCGCCCTGAAGACATGGGGGTGGCGGAATACCATCTTGTAGCAGACCTTTTCGATGCAGTCCGCTATGTCGAAGTCTCCCTTCTCCTGGGCTATCCTGGCGTAGAAGACCATATGGTACAGCAGGTCTCCTATTTCCTTGGAGATGCCTGCGGGATTCTGCTTGACTATCTCGTCGCTGAGTTCGTAGACTTCCTCCTCCGTCATCGGACGGATGGACTCCATGGTCTGCTCGGCATTCCACGGGCAGCGCTCGCGGAGATAGTCCATGATGTCCAGCAGTCTTCCGAACGCTTCGGTTTTTTCTTCTCTGGTGTGCATGTCTGTCTATTTCTACAAAATTACAAAAAAGATAGTATCTTTGCACTCCCCGTAATAACTAATACCAATTATAAAGTAATGAAAGAAATCAGATTCGTGTCCGCCGACGAGGCCGTCAGCCACATCAAATCCCACTGTCACATCCATCTCAGCAGCGTGGCCAGCGTGCCGCACATACTCATCCAGGCGCTGTGCCGCAGGGCCGATGCCGGAGAGGTCGAGGACCTGCATTTCCATCATTTCCATACCGAAGGCCCGGCTCCGTATTCCGAGCCGCGCTACGAAGGCATATTCTTCGAACAAGGCTTTTTCGTCGGCCCGAACGTCCGTGCCAACGTCAATGCCGGCTATGCCGACTACCTTCCCGTCCATCTCGGCGAGAGCCAGAAGCTCTACCGCGACGGGTTCATCAAGCTCGGTGCCGCCCTGGTGAATGTTTCCAGGCCGGATGCCAACGGCATGGTCTCCCTCGGTACTTCTGTCGACTGTTCAGTGGCTGCCGTCGAGACTGCGGAGCTTGTAATCGGTGTCATCAATCCCAACGTCCCCTATGCCCACGGCAACCTCGTTTCGCTTGACCGTTTCGACTATCTGGTGGAGGACGATACTCCGCTGGTGACCGCGCATTTCGCCGAACCGACCCCCACGGAGGTCCTCATCGGCAAGAACTGCGCTGCGCTCGTCGAGGACGGAGACTGCATCCAGATGGGAATCGGCGCCTTGCCGAACGCCCTCGCCGCCCAGTTGGGCAACCATAAGAACCTTGGTCTGCATACCGAGATGTTCGCGGACGGTCTGTTGCGCCTGATCAAGTCCGGCGTCATCAACGGCGCCTGCAAGAAGATCGACACCGGCAAGGTGGTGGCTTCTTTCCTCCTTGGCAGCCAGGACGTTTATTCCTTCATCGACGACAATCCCGACGTCCTCATGAAGGACATCGCATATACCAACAATCCCTGGGTCATCTCGCAGAATCCCCATATGAAGGCCATCAATTCTGCCACCGAGGTGGACCTGACCGGCCAGATCAGCGCCGACTCCATCGGCATGCGCATCTTCTCCGGTACCGGCGGGCAGCTCGAGTTCGTCAAGGGAGCTACGATGTCCAAGGGCGGCAAGT
>JAFPYX010000071.1 GCA_017417585.1 Victivallales bacterium | reverse complement strand
TTCTGGATGGTCAGGATCTCCTCGAACTTCTCGCCTTTGGGCTGGTAGACCATTTTGGGATTGTCCATGCCGATGCGTTCGACGAGGCCTTTGGCGAGGATGGACTTGTCCGTCATGTCGAACAGGGTGAATTTAAGGGAAGAGCTGCCGGAGTTGATGACCAGGACTTTCACGTTGAGACTCCTTGATGGTTGTGTGGATGGGGCGTCCGTCCGGGAGGCGTCCGCCGGGAAACGATGTTTTATGGTAAAAATCAAATCTATTACTATATTATAAATAATACCGATATTCAAGCCATTGGGGTAAAATAAGGCGGTTGGGCGTGAAAAAATGCGCAAAGGACTTGACATGTTGAAAATACAATGTACATTAATCGTTCTACTGGTTTTGTCGCCCCTTTTTAGCTCGGGGGAACCCCAGGCACCTGTCGTCTTGGAAGAGATGAAGGTCGCGAGGGAAGCTGCCGAGCGGCGCGCCATCCAGCTGGAGGCGGAAGTCTCGCGGTTGAAGAAGGATCTGGACAGGATTCGGTCAAGCTACGCGAACCTCTACCTGGAGAGCCATTCGAGTATCGAAAGGCTTCGGCTGATGGAGTTGCGGGCGGCGCAGATGTTGCGCCAGAAGGAAGGCGGAGAGCTTGAGAAGGTTTCGGAAGAGGCGCTTGAGGCGCTGGAACTTGCCGGCAAAAGGCAGCTGGCGGTGGAACGGAGCCTTTCAGAGTTTGAGCAGGCTTTGGCGACAATACTGGACGTGCTGCGGCCAAGCGACGCCATGCGTCGCGAATTGACCAGTCGCCTCCAGGCCCTGCGGGGCGCTGTAGAGGAAAGTCTCAAACCCATGTCGGTAGTCGCCGGGCGAGGCGTGGGTGTGACGTCTGGGCAGGGCTGCGGCGTTGTCGCGGTCAATGAGCAACTGGATGTCGTCCTGTTGGATCGCGGCAGTCGGCACGGAGTTCGTCCCGGAGCTAGCTTCAGCTTGAAACGCGGCGAGACGACGGTGGCTAGGTTCAAGGTCATTGAAGTTCGCAGCGAATTGAGCGCGGCGGTCCTGCTGGAAGGCAGTGCGCGCGATGTGGCGGTGGGGAGCATCGTGATGCCGGTCGAATGAACCACGTGCAATAATAATTAAGGTTTGATCATGGGAGCCAGGCCCCGGATCCGGTGGATTCGGATACGCAAGGCCCCGAATGAGCAAGGAAACAGGAAAATGGAAAAGTTAGCAGTCACGAAACAGGTACGGATTTCCCCGTACAAGGCTCGTGAGGTCACCCGCCTGATTCAGGGCAAGGGTGCCGTCGAGGCCTTGAACATGGTGAGCCTGATACCTCGCAAGGCCGCCCGTCTTGTTGAAAAGACGCTGAAATCGGCCATCGCCAATGCGGAAAACGACGAGAAGGCGGGTGTTGACCGCAGCCGTCTCATCGTGAAGGAAGCGTTGATTGGCGAAGGTCCGACGCTGAAGCGTTTCATTCCGAAGGCGCGTGGTTCAGCGGGTCATATCAGAAAACGCACCAGCCACATTCGCATTGTGGTAACGGACGAGGCATAAGTAGCAGGAGATCATCGTGGGTCAAAAAGTAAATCCGATAGGGTTTCGTCTTCCAGTAACAAAG
>JAFPYX010000070.1 GCA_017417585.1 Victivallales bacterium | reverse complement strand
CGGACAGGACGAGGGTGCGGTTGTGCAGCTCGGCGGTGTCGCGCGGGCTGGGGACGCCTGCCGCCTGGCAGACGGCGGAGAACTGGGCGCGACCGATCTCGACGGCCTCGCGGTTGGTGTTCTCGACGTTGTAGCGGCCCCAGAGGCGGCGTCCCCTGTGTTCGCCGGAGACGACCTCGAACTCGAGCTGGATGTAGCTGCCGTTCCCGGCGCGGGTCGGCTTGACGTCGGAGTCGGAGATGACCGCCTCGTACTTGCCCTCGGGCAGGGGCTTGAACTCCTGGGCGGGGGCGACTTCGGACACGTTGAAGTTGATGGTTGCCATGGTGTTGGTCTCCTTATGGGGTTAGTGGGCAAAAGCCAGCTGCATTTTCAGTCTTGGGGGATTGGGCCGGACGGGCTCGGCGGCGACGGCGGGGTTGTGCGGGCAGCGGATGTGCTCGAACCATGTCATCATCGGCCAGAAGTCGTCGCGGATGAGGCGGCATCTCTCGCCTGCCTCGATGTGCCCGTGGCACAGGTCGCAGACCTGGCGGTGCCGGGCGATGACGATGCGTTCAGCCATTCGCCTCACCTCCCTGCGGGAAGGCCGCGATGAACGCGGACCACGAGAGGGGAATCTCGGCGGGCAGGCCGTAGCGGTTCTTGGCGATGCAGGCGGGGCTGCCGACGGTGCGCAGGATGCGCTCCCCGCCGTCCGCGCCGACAGGCGTTGCGATGGCGCGGTCGCCCTGGAAGCCCGTGCCCTGTTCCTTGCTCACGCGGAAGCGCTTGGTGGCGAAGAGAACCGCGTCCGCCCACTCGCAGAGCAGGCTGGTCGCCGCCTTGTGCAGGCGGGGCGTGTAGCGGTCGTAGGCGGCGTTCTCGGGGTCCTCGAACCTCTCGACCTTGCTGTGCGCGATGACGATCACGATCATGCCGCGCGTCTCGCGCAGGTCGTTCAGCAGCGCGACCACCTTGCGCCAGTGGCCGAGGGCGTGGACGTAGCCCTTGCCGTAGCCGCCGTCCGCCTTCTCGATGGAGCGGACGCCGAACTCGGCGCACACCTGGTCCCAGATGAGCCGCTCAAGCCAGTCGGCGGAGTCCAGCACCACCGTCTGGAAGTCGTGCGGCTCGTCCCGCAGGGCGTTGAGCGCGGCGAGGACGTCGTTCAGGTTCTTCGCCAGAGGGAACTGGCGGTGTCGATTTCGCCGAGGCCGTCCTCGGTCTGCACGAACACGGGGTTCGGGGCGGCGGCGCCGACGGTGGACTTGCCCACCCCCTCCTGTCCGTAGATGAAGAGGCGGGGAGGCTTGCTCGCGCGGCCTCGCATGATGTTCTCGAGCATTGACATGGCTGTTTCCTCCTTATAGGCTGGTGATGACCCTGACCTCCTCGTAGCCGGTCGGCCATTCGCCGGTCTGGAGGCATTTGCGGTAGCGGGCGAGAGCGGCCTCGTTGACCTTCTCGGCCTGGTCGAGGACGTCCCCCGGCAGTTCCCAGACGCCCGTGCTGAACGGCTCGTTCTTCTCCACCGCGATGAGGTGGACGGCCACGGTCTCGCCCGTGGCCTCGCGCAGGACGGCGCGGTAGAAGGCCATCTGGAACACATAGCCGAAGCGCTTGCAGTCGCCCTCGAACCACTTGAGGCTGTCGCAGGTCTTGAGGTCCACGATGCCGTATTCGCGGGAGAACCAGTCCATGCGTATCTGGCAGGGGACGCCGCGGTATTCGGCGCGGACGGTCGCCTCGGACACGCCGTCGTCAAGGAGGGCGGAGGCCGCGTCGTGCAGCCAGACCGACTTCTGGAGCTTCACGATGAAGCCAAAGTCCCTGGGGCTGACGATTTCCCGCGTCTGCGCTGCCAGCCACTCGGCGTATGCCTTGGTCGTCTTTCCGTAGGGCTCGTTGGTCTTCGGGTTCACGGGGCCGTCGGCAACGAGGAACTGCTCGTCGAAGGCGGCGCGGCCCTCGAGGATGAGGCAGTGGGCGGCCCTGCCAAGCGCCAGCGCCGGGCTTTCGGTCTCGGCGATTTCGCCGTTGGTCTTGCGGCGATAGAGTTCGGGGGATTCGCGGAAGTCGGCCAGCAGGTGGCTCGACATGTACCTGCCGCAACGGCTGGCGGCGTGGTACTCCTCCGCGGGGATGGTGAGGAATCTGTCTGTGTTCATTTCAGTGACCTTGGTTTGGGGTGGTTCTGATTGACCGGCCTCATTGCCCGTCACTTTCGTATCCAACGGAATCCCGAAAATCCGCAACAGAATTTCGAAAAAAGTTGAATTTTGGGCAAAAAAAAATCCCGCCGGGGCGGGACCTCTGGCGGGAAAAATCTCAAAGGAACACACTATTTGTGTTGCCTTTGCGTTTATATGGTAAAAGAGAAAGCAATTTTGAAATGGAGATTCACATGAAGGTCCAGACAATCATTTGCACTGCATTGTTCTGTATATTCGCTATGGCAGAGGAGAACACGTTGTCGGGATTTGTCCGCATCCCCAAGAATCCTGCTTTTTCCTTCGCCAACGTGCTTCAGGGGCGTGCACCAGGCAGACGTGCAGAACAGAAAGCGGGGGAGAAGTCCCCCATCGCGTCCGACTACTGGCTGGCCATCTATCCCGTCACGAATGCCGAATATGCCGCATTCTGCAAGGAGACGGGGCATTCGACGCCGAAATACTGGAAAGGCGGAACATTCCCTCAGGGCAAGGAGAAGCATCCCGTCCTGGAGGTCTCGTATGATGATGCGCAGGCATATTGCCAATGGTACGGCAAGAAGCATCCTGGCTGGACATTCAGGCTGCCGACGGAGGCGGAATGGGAGAATGCGGCGTCGGGGCCGAAGCATCAGCTCTATGCCTGGGGCAACGAATCGCAAGTGACGATGAAGGACGGCCTCATATCAGCGCCGTTCAACTTCAACGGAATCGTGGCATCGGTCTATCTCAAACAAGACCCCAAACGCATGGTCACTTTCTTCCATGAGAAATCCACGCGCAAAGGCGAGAAGGTGGAGCTGCAGAAGGTCATCAGCGTGTCTTCAAATGGCGGCGTCAGAGGCTGGGTTGACCATAAGTCATGGACAGGCTTCATCTATACGGATTTGTTCAAGAGCATTTCAGCCACGGGCGGATATACGACCCCCGTTGACAAATTCCCCGCTGGCAAAGGTTCCTATGGAAATATGGACATGTGCGGCAACTGCTGGGAATGGACATCTTCGACCATAACCGCCACGAACGGCGCGGAACGGGGAAAGCAGGTGAATGCCATCCGCGGCGGCTCCTGGTACGCAAACATGAGTTCCTGCCAGGCGACGTTCAGGGGCGAAGGACGCCGACCGGCAGGCTGCTACAATACTGTCGGATTCCGTCTTGCGGCTACCCCGAAAGGAATTGCCTCGAAATGAGATGACTGAAAGTACAATGTGTTTTATATTCAAGTTGCTGGCACAAATGCTATATTGAGAAAGTCATTTCAAACGGCAATCCATAAACCGCAGACCACTTTTTGAGTTATTGACAAAAACGGCGGTTTTGTGCTTGAGGCGTTCTCTTTCCACCCATTTCGATTGCTCGGGCGGTTTTCGCAATATCATTAAAAACGCCGTCTTATGACCACAAGTTTGAGTAGGAAACGAGTTCTCTCCTTGGTTTCGGTGCAATAAAAACGAGAGGGGGCAAAGGAGAGGTCACATGTCTCCGCTGACCTCGGCAAGGGGTGTGGACTTTCTGACCACAGGTTAGAGAGAAATCCGCCGAAAGAGGCGTTTGAAACGCAAAAAGGCCGCCAGACGGGAATCTCCCGAAAGGCGGCCTTCAAGTGCTAATTTCTGCCCTAACTCCCTGCAAACAGGGTGGTTGCACGGGCACGAAAAAGCCCGGAAAATCGCATGGATTTACCGGGCATGTTGGGAAATCTGGTGGAGCTAAGGGGATTCGAACCCCTGACCCCTACGTTGCGAACGTAATGCTCTACCAACTGAGCTATAGCCCCATCTTCATTTTACAGAATGTCGCATAAGATAGCGACTCAAACCAGATTTTCAAGCCGCAAGTCGAATTTTTCCCACGGAATTCCCTTCACGTTCCGCCCAAACACGCCTCGTGCAGCAAGCGGTCAGTTCTTCAACAGTTCAAAGTCAATGAAGTTGACATTCGGCTTGGCGAGGAAGAGCATCTTGAGGAGATGTTGGCCGGCAGGCAGGCGCACGGTCGCAGTCGCGGTTTTGTTAATCTCGTGGCTACGAGTCTTGTCATTGACGATATCGAATGACGCAACCTCTTGCTGGTCATCCAGATAGAGTTTCACCATCCCTTTGAAGGCAAATGGGTAGCCGTAGTGCAAAGTCGCACGATAGGTTCCCCCCTCTGCAATATTCACGGTGTAGTTGAGCCATTCTCCGCTCATCACATAGCCGATAGTGTCAGTCGTGGCATCCACATCGTCTTGCCTCATGCTGACATTTGGCCGCCCCGCAAAGGAATTTCCTGGCGAGACATCCATGTAGGCGAGGCCTTGCCCGCCTTCGTCGTAGCATGTGAGCGAGATACGGCCGGGGATCGTCTGCGGAGTGTCATGGAAGGGCGTGGAAATCGCATTGCCAGGGGACTTGATATATGCCAGTATCCAGACTGGAGTATGTGCAACCTTCCCTGCCTCGTCCTGCACGAAGATGCTGTAACAGTGGAAATTCTGCTCGAATTTCGGCACGACGCCCTGACGGCCAGGGCGGGTGTAGTCGGTGGTATTGTAGAACTCCTGGTTCAGAATGACCTTGAAGTCGAAAGGCGGATCACTCTTGTGCGCAATCAGATATCCGCTGTCGAAAAGATACGCATGCCGGATGGGACTGCCGGTCGAGGCATTCGGCATGGCTTCGGCGGAGAACTGTAGCACGTCGCCGTAGTTGGCAATCGGGTTCCGGGGCGTCGCGCTCCACTGCACCTGCGGGATGTCCTCCTGCGGGAAGGCATAGACGCGCACGTAGTCGCAGAAGAAACTCTCGGGATAGACGCCGCGGTTGGGGTCGCCCGCGCTCTTCTTGGGTTCGCCAGTGATCATCGGGTGGATCGGCGCCAGACCGCAGGCGTGGCGGAATGCATCGAAAATCACATTCTTGTAGGGGCTGTGGTTCGCACTGCTCCCGATCAGTTTTCCATCCATATAATAGGAAATCTCAAAGGGCGTCCACTTGCAGCCGATGACATGGAATGGCTCAAGCGAGCCGAGCTTGGGACCGTTGTAGTTCCAGCTCTTGAGCGACTGGCCGGAATAGACATGGAGGTTGTGGTCCAGAATGTTCCGGGCGGGCGTGCCGGGCGTCAGCTCGGTCAGGAAGTAGTCTTCGTAGATGTCGATTTCAAAGCCGTCGTAGAACGGGTTGTCGTTGGTGGCGCCGTAGAGCCAGAAGGCGGACCACCAGCCGGGCTGTTGACGGAACTTGAAGCGCCCCTCGAAGTAGCCGTATTGGAAATTCTCGCGAGCTGACAGGGCACCGGTGTGGATGGCGGTATGGTCGTCATTCCAGTCGGCGACAATTTCCAGAAGGCCATCGTGAACCAGAACCTTCTCCGGGTAGCTGTGCCAGTTGTGCGACCATTTCGTCTCGTCCAGCGCATCTCCATCAAACTCGTCGGCCCAGACGAGCGGCCATCCGGCCTTCACGGGGTCGAAGGCGAGGTCGGGATGGATGATGAAGGGCGGCGTGGTGTCCTTGTCGGCGGGGACCGCCTCGCAAATCAGGAAATTGTCCACCACTGCCTCGGCGTCTCGTTCGGGCGTGGAGAACATGACACGCGCAATCACCTCCTTGTGCCTGCGGAACTGGCTTTTTCCGGAAACGGCGGAAACCGACCCGTCCACCAGGCTTTTGGCCTGGAATGTGAACTCGCCCGCCGGCGTCACGCCGAAGAGGAAGTCCGCCGGGAGGGAACGCCGATGCATGGTGCTCTGCACCAGCATGCGGCCATTTTCGGACACGACCAGTCGCAGCTGGTCCTCGCCCTTGACCTGCTGGACATTCGCCTGCAGAAGCGCCCTGCCCTCGGACAGTTCGAAGATGAACTGGCTGCTGGCGGGCGCCGTCCCCTCGCGTCCGAAATTCTGGATGCGCAGGCCGACGGCGCGATAGGCGTCCGCGGCGGTGGCGGCAGGATATGGATGGTTTTCCAGCGGTTGAATCCAGAAGTCGCCGTCCGTTCGGTAGACCGCCTGGCCGGTCAGCACCAGCAGCCCCTGCGTAGGATAGTCCCGGATGAGCTCGGGATTTCCGGTGACGGTCAATTCGGCGTCATCAAAGTCCTCTATGAAGTCCATCGAGGTGACCTTCAGCTTCACTGGCGTGGGCAGAAGCACCGCGTCGAAATCCGCGACCTCCAGTTCGCCGCCCTGGCTGATCTGCACGCTGATGTCAAAGGAACCCGTCACTCCTGCCCGGCCATCCTTGATGGGGATGTCGAACTGATACCACTGCCAGTCGTCGGTGACGTTGAAGTTCACTTTTTCATCCGACTCGAAATTCCATTCATTCGAAACCGTCTTGAAGAAGAGCTTGATCTGGCACTGGCCGATGCCGCGGGCATGGAAGCTGAAATGCAGGGTCTGGCCTTGGCGGGCAGGATAGAAATTGGAATTGAATGCCGCGCCGCGCTCCGCCGGCACATCAAACATACGCAGCGAATTCGAACGACGGTCCGGCGAGCCGCCGACTCGCGTCTCAAGCTTGCACGCCGGCTGATAGCCGCTCCAGGTATTCCGCGTCCATTTCGCCGGGATGCCCTCCGCATTGGGCTGCAGGAAATGCCCGTTGATATCGACAGGCGACGCCATTTGTCCCTCCAGTGTCAGGCATCCCAATACGGCCAGCAGCGCAATCCAGGCGAGAGCGATCTTTTTCATAGTTCCGTCTTTGTTGTTGTTCGTCAGAGGTTTTCGCGGTACCAGGCGATGGCCTCGTTGAGTCCGCGTGCGAAGTCGTAGGACGGGTCGTAGCCGAGGAGCCGCCGGGCCTTGGAAATGTCGGCGTTGGAGTGCTTGATGTCGCCCTTGCGGTCGGGGCCGAAATGCGGTTCGATGTCCACGCCAAGCGCCTTGGTGAGCGTGTGGTAGATGTCAATGAGATATTCGCGGCCGCCATAGGCGATGTTGAATGCCTCGCCGGATGCTTCATCGGAAGCCACGCAGGCCTTGAGGTTCGCCTCAATGACATTCTCGACATAGGTGAAGTCGCGACTCTGCTTTCCGTCGCCGTTGATGGTTGGCTGTTCGCCGGCAAGCAGTTGCTTGATGAACTTCGGAATCACCGCCGCGTATGCGCCGAAGGGGTCCTGGCGTCGTCCAAAGACGTTGAAATATCGCATTCCGATGGTCGCCAGGCCGTAGTGGCGGGTGTACTGCTTCGCCCACTCCTCGTCGCAGCGCTTGGTCAGGGCGTATGGCGAGAGGAGGTTGCCCTCGCGCCCCTCGGTCTTCGGAAGATTCGGCTCGTCGCCATAGACCGACGAACTGGACGCATAGACGAACTTCTTCACGCCGCTCTGGCGGGCGGCCTCGAGCATGTTGAGCGTGCCGTCGATGTTGTTCTTGCAGTAGAACAGCGGCATCTCCAGCGACCGCGGGACGCTGCCCCAGGCCGCCTGGTTCAGCACGTAGTCCACCCCCTCGCAGGCTTTCAGGCAGGTGTCGTAGTCCTTGATGTCGCCTTTGACAAATTCGTAGCGGGAATTGCTTGTGAAGAGATCCACGTTCGCCTGCTTGCCGGTCGAAAGGTCGTCCAGGCACCGTACACGGCAGCCTTTCCTGAGGATTGCCTCGCAGAGATTCGAGCCGATGAAGCCGGCGCCGCCGGTGACCAGGAAAAGCGTGTCGGCGGGAAATTGAAGTTCCGAATAACCCATAAAATCAAAGTTTAAAGTTTAAAAGGTAAAGGGTAAAGTCCTAAGTCACTGGTTCCAAGAATTGTTTTCTCATCCCGAAAGTTCCCACGACAAAAACGCGGTGTCCCACGCAAAATGCCGGGACACCGCTAATATAACCGCAATTCTGGCATTTGACGGAGGCTACTCCACCAGATGGAAGGCCTTGACCAGGTCGTCGATTTCCTGTTCGGTGATGGGCTTCATCCCGCCCAGCGCCTTGCAGCCGATGGTCGCCCGCGCGGAATACTCCGCGACCTCCAGGCGGTCGAAGGCCTGCAGCAGCGTGGAGCCGGTGGTGACCATGCAGTCGTTCTGGATCATCACGACGGGATAGCGCGGCGAGATGGTCCTGGTGACTTCGCCCAGGTTGCGGAAGTGTTCTCCGAAGGGATAGGTGGGCACTTCGCGCAGCAGGATGTAGCTCTCCGGAATTACGCGCGGGTCGAAAGTCTCGTGCGTTACGGCGTATGCCATCACATTTGGCGGATTGGCCAGAATCACCGAGTTGATGTCGGGATTCGCGTCGAAGATCGCCTTGATGAACCAGGCGCCGCGCGAGAGCTTCTTGCCGGCCTCGTGCTGATGGCCGCGCACCAGAACCAGGTCTTCGGGCTGGATGGTGCCGCGGTCAATGTTGCGCTGGGTGACCAGGAAGGAATCCTTGTCCACGCGGCAGCCGAAGGTGCCTTCGGTGCTGGTGAAGAGCTGCTGGCGATAGGCACGGCGGATGAGCAGCGCCATCTGGTAGCGCATCTCCATCTCCTGGGAAGTCCGGCTGTCCGGCACGAATTCATGGAAGTCAACGTTGCGGTCGATGGCGTAGTACTCCATCTGCGGCTCGGTGAGATAGACCGGCGTGCCGATGCGCAGACCGCCAAGGATCAGGCGGGCGCAGAAGTCCAGCGTCTCGAAACGCTGGAAGGCCTGGAGCAGGCTGTTGCCGGCGCAGCAGGTGCCGTGGTTCTCCAGAAGAATCGTCGAATGACCCTCCGCGAAGGCCGCCGAGACATTGCGGCCCAGCGCCTCGCTGCCAGGGACCTCGTAGGGAGCATAGCCCACCGTGCCGCAGATCGACTTCGCCGTTGGGAAGACCGCCGTGTTCGGAATCTGCCCCGCCACCGAGAAGCTCACCAGTGTCGGCGGATGCGCATGGACAATCGCCCACACGTCCGGACGAAGCTTGTAGATGTCGCGGTGGAATGGAAACTCGCTGGAGGGCTTGTGCGGCCCAAGCATCTCGCCGTCCGGCTTTACGCACACGATGTCCTCGCGGCGAAGCGTTCCCTTGTCGATGCTCGCGGGACTGATCCAGATATTGCCCTCGGCATCCAGAATCGAGAGATTCCCGCCGCTGGTGGTGGTCAGCCCATTGCCATAGATGCGCCCCATCAATTCTACAATCTGGTCGCGCGGATGCATATACGTCAGATTTTCCATGTTTCCTCCCCGGGGAAATCCCCGCAATGAAAACAACACTCACGGTCACCCGGCCGCACTGTGAGATAATATAATGGGGGAAATCAAAACGGAATGGACAAAACTGGACAATTTTGTAAATATCGGCGTTTTCAACCTTCGGGCAGGAGAAGTTGAAAACGAACATCGGGGGCGGGAACTAGCGGCAGGATGCCTATGGTTCATGGAAGGACTCGTCCAGTCCTTTGAGCAATGGATAGATCAGATAGGTGATAATCCGTCGGCGTCCGCATTTGATTTCGACCTCGGTCTTCATTCCCGGCAGCAGCGTAAAATCCTCTGGTGGATTGCGGAGCTGTCCGGATACCGTCAGCCTTCCCCGGTAGAAAGCCTCGTTGGTTCCTCCCGGGCTATTTCGCTGGAAGGCATCCGGTGAGATGGCGATCAGTTCTCCATCGAGCGTTCCATACCGCTGGAATGGCAACGCCTCCAGCTTGATGCGCGCCTGCGCACCGACCTGGACCCGTGCGATATCCATCGGGCGGATTTCGGCCTCAAGTTCGGTCGTTCCCTCCAGGGGAACCAGCGTCAAGAGCGCCTCGGCCTCCCCGACGGCGCCACCGACGGGAAAGCCGGCCACATCCAGCACCACGGCACGGCATGGCGCCTTCATCGACTCATATCCAGCCAGCGCCTCGGCGCGTTCGAGCTGTCGCCGTACGCCATCCAATTCACGACCGATATCGACGAGTTTTTCAGCGATAGAGTTCCGCCAGTCTTCCTGGAAGGCATCCCTTTCGGCAACAATCGCGGCCTCCTGGTGTGCGTACTCGTCAATCTGCCCCTGCAGCTGGACCACTTCGGATTCGCTACGCATCCGTTCCACGGCGATTTCGAGGAGTTCTTTATAGGAAGTCACCTGTTTTTCGTAGAGTCCCTGGTACATTCCCTCGATTTGGGCGACATTCGTCAGGATGTCCTTGTATTTCGCAAGGCTTCGCTCCGCAGACTCCCGTGCGGCCACCACGCGTTCGCGGCTGCTCTCGTAGTAGCGCATCTTCCCCGTGTAATAGCCACGGCGTTGCCGCCAAATCTCCAGCTGGCGTTCGGCGTGCGCACCCGAGCCGGGCGTAAACTCCTCGGCATTGTGGAACTCCGCCTCGAAGCGCTCCTCCTCGGCCTCCAGCACTGCGACCTCCGCACGCAGCCGCGCCAGTTCGGCCTGCGAGGGCGCGGGATCGAATTCCACGAGGGTCTGCCCCTCCTCCACGACATCACCCGGCCGCACAGCCACCCGGCTGATGACTGCCGAGGCGTAGGGCTTCATTACAATCGAGCCATCCCCCGCGACCACACGCCCAGTAGCACGCACGATGACATCCGTCTGGCCAATGCACGCCCATGCCAGCAACGCGGCGGCCAGGAGCGCCACCAGCGGCAGGCCGATACGCTGGAACCACGGCAGTGTGCGCTCCGCGATCTCCTCGGCGTCCGGCAAGAACTCCACTGCCTCGATGGCGACTTTGGATGGTTTGACTTCTGACATTCCTAATTCCTTCCGGGGGAAATTGAACAGGGCAAAAGGCGATGGCACTTTCAGCAGTTGCAGACTGCCAGCTATCCAAGGTCCCCTTGTTTTCTACCCTTTTTGCTGCTGCATCCAGAACTGACGGTAGATGCCATCGCGGGCAACGAGTTCGCGGTGAGTTCCAGAATCCGCCAGGCGGCCATCCTCCAGTACGAGAATGCGGTCCGCGCCCACCACCATGCTCAGTCGGTGTGAGACAATCAGCACCGTGCGCCCCTTCGCAATCGCTGCAAGATTCTTGAGGACAGCAGCCTCGCTTTCGGGGTCCAGCGCGCTGGTCGCCTCGTCAAAGATCAGGAGCGGCGGGTTGTTCAGGAGCGCCCGTGCGATGGCCAGCCGCTGGCGCTGCCCGCCGGAGAGATTCGAGGCGTTTTCCTCCAAGACCGTGTCATAGCCCTGGGGAAGCTTTTGCACGAACTCATGGGCACCGGCCAGCGCGGAGGCACGGAGCATCTCGGCGCTCGTGGCGGAAGGCCGCGCCAGGCAGATGTTCTCGCGAACCGTGCCGTTGAAGAAGTAGTTCTCTTGAAGCACCACGCCGATGGAGGAGCGCAGATGCGACTTCTCGATTTCGCGAAGGTCCACGCCGTCGATCTTCACCAGACCAGCCGAAGGCGCATGGAGTCCCTGGAGAAGTTTGGTGAGCGTGGTCTTCCCAGAACCGGAGCGCCCGACGATGCCCAAAACGCCGCCGGCGGGGATGGCAAAGCTGAGACGGTCCAAGGCCGGCGGCAATTCGGGACGGTACCGGAAAGTGACATCATCGAAGGACACCGCTCCGCGCAACGGCACGCGGAGACGCCCAGAATTGGGTTCGGGTGGCGTGTTCATCACCACGCCGAGCATTCGCACGGAGAGCGCGGCCTGCTGGTATTCGTGGATTAGCGCCACCAGCCTCACCAATGGCGAGGTCACGCGGCCGGCCAGCATCTGGAAGGCAATCAGGGCACCGACCGTGAGGTCGCCGTGGAAGACCATCAGCGCTCCCATCCAAATCACCGCGATGTTCATCGCGGCCTCAAGGCACTGGCTCAAGGTCCTCGCCGCCAGCGAGATTTTCCCGACCGCGTAATGCGCATTCACGGCGGCGGCGCTACGCCGTCCCCAGTTGCGTTCCTCCGAGGGTTCCAGCGCCAGGCTCTTGACCGTCCGGATGCCGTGGATGGCCTCCACCAGCCGGCTCTGGCGGCGTCCTTCGGCCGCATACAATGCATCCAGCCGGCGCTGGAAAGGCTTGACAAGCGCGGCGACCACCAGCGCCATCAGGGCAGTGAATGCCAGCACCACCAGCGTGAGTCTGGTGCTGTACAAGAGCAGGAACGGGAGGAAGAAGGCCAGACTGGCTAGATCGAGCAAGGTGAAGAAGAGATTGCCGGAGAGGAAGCCGCGAATCTTCTCGGTCTGCTGGATGTGCTTGAGAATCACCCCGGAGGGCACCTGTTCGAAGAAGTCCACCGGCAAATGGACCAGATGGGCGAAGGTGCGCATCGCGGTCGCGATGTCGATCTTGTTGGTGGCGAAAAGCAGCAGATTGCCGCGAAGATACTCCACCAGTGCATGGAAGAGGATGGCCGCCAGCACCCCCACGCCCAGCACATTCAGGGTGGAGAAGCTCTGGTTCACCAGCACCTTGTCCACGACATTCTGGAAGAAGAGCGGCGTAGCCAGCGACAGCAGCGCCAGAAGCAGAACCCCCAGCGCAATTTGCGCAAAGACGCCTTTGTTCTTCAGGAAATAGGGCATGAACCAGCGTAGCCCAAACGGCTGCCGTTCATCAGACAATGCATAGACGCGTTTTAGAAGCAGCACCTTGCCGGAAAACTCGTCGCGCCATTCCTCGGCCTTCACGAAGCGGAAGTGCTCGGTCGGGTGTTCCAGCGCCCAGGCGGGATCCACGAACGCGATGGTGCCGTCTTCCTCCTTTACGCCGCAGACAATGGCAAAATGGCCGTCCTTCTTTTCGGCAAGGGCTGGAAAGACACGTCGAAACTTCGGAATTTCCGCCCAGGCGAGCTTCTTCGTCTTCGCCTTGAATTCGTGTTTTTTCGCGATTCGCGCCAGCTCGGTCAATGGCGGCTCGTCCACAGCCACGGCATGTTCATGCATCAGTTCCTTGAGGTCCAAATCCATGCCGTGGTGACGTGCAATCGCGCAGAGCGCGAAAAGTCCGCTGTGCCGCGCACGCAATTGCGCGGCTTCTTCCGCCGCATATAATTTCGGTGTTTCAGTGGATTCCGACATCGGGAAGAATTGACGCTAGTAAGTGGGTGATTTGCCGTAATATAATCTTGCAGAACGACATTGTGCGCAAATCTCTATTCGAATAGGAGCGTGCCGAAGAATTTCGGCTGATGGAAATTCAGCGGTTCGAGGGGCTGCCACGCCATCCAATGGGGATGTTCAAGTTTGTCGGCGCATTTGTAGAAATTCGCGCTCCACTTGGTTCCGGAGTGCAGTTCCACCGGCGCACCCCAGTACTTCTCCAACACCGCCATGGGAATCTGGAAACGCATCTGCCAAGTCTGGGGACGGTGCTCCTCCGGGTCAATGACTCCCGGACGGGTGCTGCGCACGCCAAGGCGGGCGCCGTCCTCGGCAGAAAGCTTGGTGAAATCCACAAAGCCGGTGGGGGTGCGCGTCCAGTCCCGGATGAACGAGGAAAGATATGTGCCGCCGATGCTCATCTCCAGATTGAAATACGGCCCCCGGTCATAGCCGGGACGGAAGAAGAACTCCACGCAGGAGTCCTGGCACACATCCGAGTTGAAGACGGTATGCGTGGCACGCACCGACACGTCATCCACCTTGAAGATGCCGTAGATGTTTTCCGCATCATACTGCAATTTCGCCTGTACAACGGGGCGCGGCGCATTCGCGCTGGCGGAGTGCGCCCAAGTGATCTTGACGGTCTCGGCATTCGCCCAGACGCTATCCTCCCAAAGCGCATCCAAGGTCGGCGGTTTCGTGGTCTTCTTGACCAAGTATTTGGCGTTTAATGCCATACAAAGGTTAGAGGTTAGAGATTAGAGGTTAAAATCAGGTCGCTAGTCACGGGACATCCGGGACTTAACCTTGTAACCAGACCCGTGGTTCCAATTACGAATTACTCGAAGGCGATTTCCTGAAAGCACTCCGGGATGTGATAGGAAAGATACGGCAGGGGTGCCCAGCTCACCCAGCGCGGATGGCTGGAGAGGTCGGCGCAGTGGTAAAAATTCGCCATGAACTTCTGGCCGGAGAGGTCTCCGATGGGACCGCCGTAGGGTTCGTATGCCGCCATCGGAAGTTTGAAGTTGATCGTCCACTTGACCGGACCAGGCATCTCCGGCGAGATGATGCGCCGACAGGCGCTGTACATTTCGACCAGAGCCTGATGCTCCGGTGCAAGGTAGCGTTCGCCCATCCAGGGGTTCTGCGCATCCGGGTGGAACATCGTCAGATATGCGCCTGACAGCGAGAACTCGCAGTTGCCATACCACTTGGCGCCCTGCGGCTGGAAAAAGAACTCCACGCAGGTGTCCAGGCACACATCCGAGTTGTTGAGGAAATGCGTGGCGATGACGAAGCGGTCGTTTTCCGTGTGGAAAATCGCATAGATATTCTTGCCGTCGTGCAAGAGTTTCCCCTGAATCGTGACGTAGTAGAAACTGCTCTCAGAACGGAAATTCGTGAGCGTGAGCGTCTCGGCGGCTTCCCAACGGTAGTCCTCCCAGCCCGCCAGAAGCAGCTTCGCGGCGACTTTGTCGGAAACGCGATGGACCGTGTAGGTTTCGGGCATCACGGGCGGGCGATGAGGATTGATGGCAAAAATGTCCACCGTTTTTTTGGATGCGGTGGCGCAACCGACCAAAAGCATCATCAGGGCAAGGCCCAGAAGCACGGATGTCTTTTTCATTATAACTCCTTTATTATAAACAAGTTATCAATTAAATCAATGAACCCAGGTTCCAATGGCCGAGTTAACTTTCACAAGGGTTTCGATACCGGCAGCGCTGTGCTCGACGAGATCGTCGTCGAAGTGCACGGCCTGCGGTGGGAAGACCATGATGACGGTGGACCCCCCGAAGGTGAAGAACCCCGCCTCGTCGCCGCGAGCGAAGCGGTCGCCTGGCTGGTCGTGGATGGAGGCGACTCCGAAGGCCCCCACGGCGATCATCGCGCAAGGCGCTTCGGCGTGGCTGAGTTTCATCATCCGCACGGTGCGCAGGTTTTCGGCAAAGACCTTGAAGCCCAGCGATAGGGCAAGTGGATTCACGGAGTGGTATTTGCCTCGCAGTTTCCAGTATTTCAGTGTCGTTCCCGCATCGGGGAAATGATAGCGGTGGTAGTCGGCGGGACACAGCCGGCATACCATCAGGCTTCCGCCCGCCAACTGTCGAACAAATTGCGCACCTTCATTTCCCAGCAGCTCCGTCACTGAAAACGGCACGCCTTTTACGGGAATCGCCACGCCCGCCGGGATGTCCGGGAAGACGGTCAGGCGGCAGTCCGCAGGCGAAATCAGCCGCGACTCGTCTTCCGGCAAGGGCCTGGCGCCGGGCTTGAGGGGCCGCGCGAAGAAGTCGTTGAAACATTGAAAGCCGCCGGGAGGCACCACCGCCTCGTCCATCGGGATCTTCAGCTGCTGGATGGTGGGGGCGATCTTTTTGGATGAAGCGCGGGTGTTCAGATACCAGCCCATCAGTCGCGAGAATGCGGCACAGCCGAAGAGCGGCCACTGAAGCAGTCCGCGGATGGGCGAGCAGTATGCCAGACGCAACCACTTGTCCCCTAACACGGTCTCCTGCCGCAATTCGCCGCTGGCACGGTCAAAGTAAACTGGAGATTCCTGTTGCATTTTCTTTCGCAACTCCGCAAGGGAATTGCTACAAGTTGGGGACTACTCTATAGGACGGCAATTACGAATTACGAATTGTCTCCACGCCCTGTTTCACGAAGCAGAAGCCGTCGTTCCACGGTGCGGCGTCATGCGGGGTGAAGACACCGCCTGGCGTCTTGTAGAAGTGGTAGGGACACACACCATGGGAGTCGCCCTCCTGGAGATGGTGCGGTCCCAACATGTTGCGCAGGCTGGTCACCAGTTTCAGCCGTACCGTGTTCGCGCCGGATTTCAACACGCCGGAGGGGACGGTCAATTCGTAGTCGGGCATCGTCAGTCTGCCGATGGTTTGTCCATTGACGGCGACCTCCAGGACGGAGGCAAAAACCTCGCTGAACTGCACGGCAGCAGGCTTTGCGGCCTCCTCCGAAGTCAATTCAACAGTCTGCTCCAGCTCGATGACGCCGGAGAAGAATGGCCTGCCGCAACGCACCAGGTCATCGCCATGAATGCTCTCGGACGGCACCGTCAAGGCAAACGAGCCGTTGTAGCGCGTGGAATCCGCCGAGAGTTCGGCAAAGACGCCCGGCGTGGCGACTCCGAAGTTTCCCGCCAGATAGACCGCCTCGACCTCGCTGTGGTAGGAGAGCTTGTTCTTCTCGCTCTCGAAGATCTTTCCGCGCCGGATGCACTCGTAGGTCTCCTCGGTCTGGAAGAACTCTCCCTCCAGCCGAATGACATTCTTGCCGCGCCGCAGCTGCGGCCCAATCGCGATGCGCTCGAACGCCTTGTCCCGGAAGAAGCCGTTGGCAACATTGCTGACCGGCTGTCCATTCACCAGAATGCGCTGTCGTTCGGGATGCTCGACAAGCAAGTCCACCGGCGTCCCCAACGCGAATTTCTCATCGACCTCGAAGGAGTATTCCAAGTTGACGGAGGACAATGGGCGCTCGAATTTCAGCAGTTCGTCATGGATGGTCTGGACATACTCGTGCGCAAAGAGTTCCTTGCCTTCCGCCTCGCACCGGCAGTGGTCCAGAGTGAGGAGGTTCTCCGTGGAGGAGACCACCTGCCACTTGTCGCCCAGCTTCAACGTGGCGGCCGAAGCGGTCGCAGGCGTGGCGGCAGGCACCTCGCAGTCCCGCGCCAACAGAACCAAGTCGCCGACCGCCTCGAAGCGGTGTTCCAGCACGCAGAATGCGCCCTCGCGGCGATAGGCGACCGGAACCACATTTCCGGTCGCAAGGTCATAGCGCTCCACGCCCTTCGCAGGGATGGTCACAATTGTCTGGAATGCCTTCTCGCGGTTGTTGTTGACGATATAATAGAATTCCGCGGGCTTGCCGTCGAAGTCCGCAAAGGAGCGTCTGGTGGCATTGAGATCGGGCAGCGCCCTGCCCTCCGGCGTCTTCAGACCGACCACGCGGCGGTCTTCGGGCAACGCAGAAACCAGCGCCTCGGCGGAGTCGAACCACTGCACCTTGGAAAGCAATTCGTCATCGGAGCATGCCACGCCGGCAACGAAGAAGCCCGTCTCCAGGTCGTTGCGCACTCCGAGGATACGACCGCCATTTGCAGCGAATTCTTTCAGCATCGAATACTGCACTTCACCGAGATTCGAGAGTTTCGGCAGAATCACCAGATCATAGGACTGCGTGCCAATGCGAAGCGAGGCGCCCTCGACTGCGCCGTGTCGGCGCATGAGTTCCTCATCGCCATAGTGGTGGTTAACCTGGCCGGCCTCCAGCAGGTCGGTAAGCGCGTGGAACGCATTGTCGTATTCATCGAGTTTTCCGTTGTCACGGTCGTTGTAGTTGGTGAATGCGGTGGCGCCGGGCTGAATCAGAAGCGTCTTGTAATGGACATCGCCGGCCTCCAGCAGAACGCCCAGACGGCTGAAATAGTCGTTGAAAGGCTTGTAGTAGTCCCACCACGGCTGGTGGATGAAAAGCGAAGCAGGATAGTCGCGCTTGCGGATTCCGCGCAGACTATAGCCCTCCAGATGCTGGCAGAGGAAATTCACGCCGTGGACGAACTGCCACTGTGCCAGCCACTTGAGGTCTGCAAAAGAGACCGCCCAGCCGCACAAGGCAAAGGTCTCGGAGAGGATTTGGCGGCGACCGGTCTGAGCGGCGGCGCTAAAGAGTCCCAGCGGGCAAGTCACCCAGGTGAAATAACGCCCAAGGTTGTCCATGCCAGGGATATCGAAGTATTCATAGTGAGGCATGGCAATGCCATTGCTGCAAAGCTGGTGGTGCAACGTCTCCTCCAGCACCAGATGACCGGTCAGCTGCCAGTCGTGCGCATGGCACCAGTTTTGGATCTGGTGCATGAAATTTTCCGAGAAGAGCCGCGTGACCAATAGCCAGAAGCGATGGCGGGTCTGGCGATAGTCGCCCTGCTCCAGGAAGAGCTGCGGGAGACGAGGCAGTAATTCGTCGCCGTATGCCTGGCGGTATTCGGCCTCCAGGATGAACGACCAGGGCATGCCGTTGCGTGAAATCTGTGGCTCGTCCGTGAAAAAGCCGCGCATCGCCTGACGCTCCGCCTTCGGAAGCACCTCGAAGTACTTCTCATGCGTGGAATGAAGAAACTCCGCAATTACTTTTCCGTCAAGCGTATCGACATAATATGGATTGACCTCGAAATAGGCCACAAGACCACCATCCGCAGGGAGCTTGTCCACATCTGTCAGCAATTGTCCGCTTTTATCATAGACAGCGATAAGATGTTCAATGGCCTGAGCCTCGTTGACCTCCTTGACTTCTTTCAGCCGGAGGTATTTCTGCTGATATTCCAGTCCCTTCCCGTTGACCAGTCCGCCGCCGAAGCCAGAGGGCCACCCGTCCTCGTCATACGCCCAGGCATTCATTCCAAGTCGCTCGGCGGCCTTGACGCACGCCTCGGTAACCTCGAACCACTCCTTTGACAAGTACTCGGTCAGGAGTCCGCCACGGGCGTGCATGAAGAATCCACCGATGCCCTGCTCGTGCATCAATTCGATTTGTCGGACACATTCATCCGCCTCCAGCTTGTCATTCCAGCTCCAGAATGGCACGGGGCGGTTGCGGGCAGGCGGGTTCTTTGCTAGGTCAAAAATGGTATTCTTCATCATGGATTATTCCGTCAATCCGAGTTCTTTTTCCAATCCGGACTGGGCTTCGTTGGTGTAGTAGCGCTTGAACTCCTCGGGCGCGGCGTCCCGCTTGAGCCAGACGGCCTGGAAGAAACGCGTGGCCATCGCGGGCCATCCGGCGGCATCGGTGCGTTCGGCAAGGAGCATTCCGTGGTCACCGTAGGGGAAGAGATGGAAGGAGAAGGTGACACCGTGGTCGGCCAATGCGTGCATCATGGCGATGGAGCCCTCGACGGGCACAATCTGGTCCGTCATGGTGTGCCAGAGGAAGGTCGGCGGCGTCTTGTCGTCAATGCGATTCGCGGGGTCGTATTTGTCGCCCGACTCCACAAACTTGTCTCCCAGAAAACCTTCGCCGGACTGAAGGTGGCCTTCTTTCTTGCGGAAGGAGGTCACGGGATAGCAGAGAAGCATTCCGTCCAGACGGGACGACTGCGCATCGGCCGTGTCACCCACATTGGCGTCCACCTCTTCCACGATGGCGGTGCCCAGGCAGGCGACCAGATGGCCGCCGGCCGAGAAGCCCACCGCCGCCACCCGCCGCGGGTCGATGCCGAATTGCGAGGCATTTGCGCGGATGAGCTTCACCGCACGGGCGGCATCCGCAACGCAGTTCGGGAAGACGCCGTCTGGATAGACGCGGTAGTCCAGCACAAAGCAGTTGTAGCCCAACGACATGAAACGCCGCGCGATCGGCGTGCCCTCGGTGGGTTCGCAGACACAGTGGTAGCCGCCGCCCGGCACCACCAGCATCGCCGGACGCAGTGCGCCATCCGCCATTGGCCCGTCATGGAGAAAACAGGTGATTGACGGGCCGCCCGCAGGAGTGGTGATCTCCGGATGATTTGGCCAAAGGAGGATTTTGTTCATCGTGAATTAACAGAAAAGGCGATTGTCGTTGCCGCATTGCGCCAACTGCCTAATATAATGAATTAAAGGTGATTCATACCGCCAAGTGAAATATATTCTTGAATCCCGTTCCGCCCACCAGGTCCCAGAATGTCGGGACGTCAGACGTCGGACGTCGGACGTCAAGCGGGGGGACGACAGACGTCGGATGTCGAGTGCCAGCGGAACCCAATCCCCCCGTACCATGTACCTTAGTATTCTGTACCCTTTCCTTAGAATTCCAACCGGTAGGTCTGGAGGTGCCAGGGCTGGCCGGTGACCTTGAAGGAGGTCACGGGGGCGGAGGTCTTGCCGATCGGCGTCTCGTCCAGCCGGACGGGCGTGACCCTCGCGGGCTTTGCGAGGCGGATGATTCCCTTCACGGGCTTGTCGGAGAGTGCTTCGACACGGAGGATGACCGCCCTTCCCTGCCCGTCCTCGGCGGGCTTCAGCGCGGAGAGCGCCAGATCGCCCTCGATGGCCACGAAGCTTTCGTCCTCAGGAAGTTCCTTCTTGGCCATGAACTGCGGGACCATATACTGGATCGGCACGCCGGCGCGGAGGCACTGCGCGTCGCGCAGCAGATCCGCCGTAGTGTCCTCGGGGGCGATGGCACGGAAGGCATATTCGTAGTGCAGCGGCTTGAGGAGCTGCCCGTCAATTTCGCCGTTGGTGTGGACGGTGCGGCGGAAGGCGCGCAGGAGCGTCACCGCCAGCGCCCCCTCGGCGTCAGTATCGGCGGAGAGTTCGTGGAGCCCCTCCTTGGCGATGAATGCCAGCCCCCCCTCGTCATCTCGTTTCCAGGCAATCCGCGAGAAATTCTTCTCCAGGGGTTCGCTTTCGAGCCAGTTCTCGGTGGCGCGGCCCTTCTCACGGCCAGGCTTGCGTTTCAACACCGCGAAGTTCTGGTAGGCGTAGTAGTCGCCGGAGATATTCGTGGGCATCACCATGCGCAGACGATAGTCCTTGATGGTGTTGGTGAAATCAAGAGCCACCCTGACCTCCGGTGCATTTGCCGTCAGCGTGTAGGTCGCCTTGACCACCAGGTCCGCCAGGTCGGCACTTTCGCGCACGCCTTCGTAGTTCTCCAGAATCCCGCCTTCAAAGACCATCTCGCGCGGGAGCGTAAAACGCGTGACCACCGCAAAGGCCGTCTCCGCCGGCCCGTCCGTCACCACGGAGATTCGTTCGACCACGCCACCCGCCACCTGCACGGCGGTGCCCTGCGGCTTCACGTAGTTCCAGCCGTCCCCGATGTCGCGGTCAAAGACGAACTGGTTCAGCCCCAGGTATGCCTTGTTGGTCTTGAAATCGAAGATGGAGATGGTGCCGTCGCCGTTGACGGTGAGTTCCAGACGACCATTCGACGCGCTGCCGCGTGTGGTCAGCTGGCTGACCTGGTAGCGAACGGGCGTGGCGGACTTGCGAATCTTCAGCGTGGTCCAGCCGCAAGCACGCAGTTTCACGCGGAACGCGACGGGATAGTCGTCACAGAAAGTGAAATGGACGCGGTAGATGCGGTGGTTCTGGCGACGGCGAATCGGCGAAATGAACTGGTAGGGCAGCTCGTTGCCCGCCTCGTCGTAGATGCGGTAGGCATTGAGGAATTCGTAGCCGAAGGGCTCGCTCCAGGTGGCGGGATATTTGCCTGCGGGGAAGGAGAGCGTGGTTTCCAGCACTTCGTCGCGCGCGAAAGGCAGCGGGTTGTAGAGACGCAGGAGATAGTCGCCGTTTTCATCGGCGGGATACTCGAAGAGGCGGATGTCGGTGCCGGTCAGGCGTTCGAAGTCCGCATTGCGCGGGTCGAGTTCGAGCTCGTCGGCAAGCTGGTCGATTTCCTCGAAGCGCGCGAGCATCTGGCGGTGAACCGCGTCAATCGAGCAACCGCAGATGGAGTCATGCGGGTGGTTCTTGATCAACTGCTTCCAGGCATACTTGAGGAACGGCACGGTCTCGGCGTTGCCACGGACGACCTCGGCGGCCTGCACGATGTCCGCCGACAGCTCAAGGCGGTCGGCACAGCGGTCTTCCCACTGCTTGAGGTCGTAGCGGCTGGAGAGCGTGTGCGGAATCATCCAGGTGTTGTTCGGCTCCTTCTCACAGGTGTGGATCAATTCGCCCGCGATCACCGGACGCTTCGCCTTCGCGCCAAACTCGTTGGGAACGATGTCCCGGAAGTCGCTGTGGATGACCTCTGCCTTCGGATACATCTCCTGAATCCACTTCAGATACTGCGGAGTCTGGTGGTGGACCTGCTGGTGGTCGCAGCCGTCCAGCAGCGCCACGCCCTCGCCGAAGTAGGGACCGATGTTCTCCATGAGCTTCGCGAAATTCTCCTTGAACTGCGCCTCTGGAATGTCGATGTCCCATACCTTGTTCACCTCCAGAGTAAACGAGCAGTACCCGCACGTGCTGGATAGCTTCATTGTGGGCATCCGCGTGCCGTCCGGTGACTCCCACTGGAAATACGGCGGGAAATCCTGTGTGGTACCGCGCCAGATGACCACCAACTCGTGGCCGAAGCCCGCCGCAATCTGCGGCGTCTGCGCGATGTGCCCGAAGATGTCGCAGACATACATCACCGGCCAGGCATCATGACCGTATGACCTTGCTAACTCTTTACCTATCAATAAGTTACGAATAATTCCCTCGCCTGTACAAAGAAATTCGTCGGGCATCACATACCACGGTCCGACAATCAGGCGGCCCGCCATGATCTGCTTCTCCAGGCGCTTCCGCCACTCCGGGCGGATCTCGCAGATGTCCTCCAGAACAATGGTCTGTCCGTCATAGACGAACTTCTGGAAGTCCTTGGCACGCTCCAGCGCATCCAGGATTCCCGCCGCATTCTGCACCAGATAATGGCGGTACTTCTGGAGCGGCTGGTACCACTCGCGGTCCCAGTGGGTCGAGTTGAAGTAGTAGAAGCGCTTGGGGGAGACAGGGGATTTTTTCGTGGGCATGATTACCTCGTGTTGACGGATTGAAATGGCAACTCAGCTTTTCGCTTAAATATAAGTGTATTTCGGCACTTCGAGGTTTTCTCCAGCTATATTAATGATTTGTCCTTTTCCGGTTTGTCCGATACTGTTTATGAACTCCGCAAAACGCAAAGAAATGCTCGGGGTGCTGGCGCTGCTTTTGACGGCGCTCATCTGGGGCTTCGCCTTCTCCGCGCAGTCGGTAGGGATGAAGCACCTGGGGCCCTGCTTTTTCAACGCAATGCGCTCCTTCATCGGCGCATTCGCCTTGGTGCCCTGCATTGTTCTGCTGGACTTCCTGGGACATCAGCGGCCGAGCCTCTGGGGAAGCGCCAAGTCATCCAGCGAACGGCGCTGTCTCCTGCGCGGCGGCGTGGCATGCGGTTTCTTCCTGGGTGTCGCGAGTATCCTCCAGCAGGTCGGCATCCAATCCACCACGACCGCCAAGGCGGGTTTTCTGACCGCACTTTACGTCATTATCGTGCCATTGCTGGGGTGGTTGTTATTGAAGCGACGAGTCGCGTGGGGCATCTGGCTGGCCGTCGCGCTGGCGCTCGTCGGACTGGTACTTCTATGCGGCCTCTCGATTCACGCCGGCTTTGAAATCGGCGATCTCTGGCTGCTGTCGTGTGCCTTGGTCTTTTCTTTTCAAATCCTTACCATTGACCATTTTGCCCCAAGAGTCGATTGTGTGCGGCTTTCCTGCCTGCAATTCCTGACGGCGGGACTGGTCTCGGTGCCCGTAGCGCTATGGCACGGCGAATCCTTCCGCGCCAGCGACATTCTGGCCGCGCTGGGGCCATTGCTCTACTGCGGGGTATTCTCCAGTGGCGTTGCCTACACGCTCCAAGTGGTCGGCCAGAAGTTTGTCCAGCCGGTCATCGCCACGCTGCTCATGAGCCTGGAATCCGTCTTCAGCGCGGTCGGCGGGTGGCTGTTCCTGAAGCAAACCCTCACCCTTCGCGAATTGGCCGGTTGCACGGCCATCCTCGCCGCCGTGATTCTGGCACAGCTCCTCCCCTCAGCTCCCCAAGCCACGTCCGCAGAGGAGTCCGCCCCATGATCAAAGACATGACCAAAGGGAATCCGCTGAAGCTGATTCTCCTCTTCTCCATACCGTTGCTGATCGGCAATATATTCCAGCAACTGTACAACGTGGTGGACACGCTGATCGTCGGCCGCACGCTGGGAAAGAACTCGCTGGGCGCAGTCGGCGCGGTCGGCGCGTTGGTCTTCGCGGTCATCGGCTTCTGCTTCGGGATGTCCAGCGGCTTTGGAGTCATCATCTCACAGCGGTTCGGGGCCAAGGACGAGGACGGACTGCGACGCTCGGTCACGCACTCTGTCGTGCTGTCGGTCATCGCGACCATCATCCTGACCGCCGCATGCGTGCCCTGCACCCGCCTGATGCTTCGCGCCATGCGCACGCCGCCGGAACTGCTTGAGGAGGCGACCATCTACCTGCGCATCCTCTTCATCGGACTTGGGGCGACCTTCTTCTACAACACGCTCTCCGCCGTCATCCGCGCACTGGGCGACAGCCGTACCCCGCTCTATTTTTTAATTCTCTCATCAATCGTCAACATCCTTCTGGACCTGCTCTTCATCCTGCGGTTCCATGCCGGCGTGGCCGGAGCGGCCTGGGCGACCGTGCTCTCCCAGCTGCTTTCGGCGCTGTGCTGCCTGTGGTTCGTCTCACGGCACTTCCCCATCCTTCGGCTCAGGCGAGCCGACTGGCGTACCGACAACTCGATGTACAACAGCCTCTTCAAGCAGGCCATTCCGATGGGGCTCCACTTCTCCATCATCGCGCTGGGCGCCGTCATCCTCCAGGTGGCGGTCAACGACTTTGGCCCCACGGCGGTTGCCGGCATCACCATCGCCAACAAAATCAGCATGGTGCTCTCCAATCCGCTGCCCACCATCGGCATCGCACTGGGGACCTACGTCGCCCAAAACTACGGCGCACGGCAGCTCCAGCGCATCCGACAAGGGATCAACCAGACGCTCGTGGGACTCACCATCCCCTGGTGCGCCATCGCCGGAATCATCTGCTTCCTGGGAGGCGATGCGATGACGCAGCTCTTCCTCAAGGAACCCGATGCCGAGGTGCTTCAACTGGCTGAAATCTACTTCGAGACGGTCGTGTCCTTCTATTTTGCCATCGGCACGATGTTCATATACCGCAACGTCATGCAGAGCGTCGGGCTGCCGCTGCTAACTCTGGTCTCCGCCGTGGTCGAGCTCCTGGGCCGCATGGCCGGGGCGCTGTTCCTCCCCAGATTCATCGGCTACCGCGGCGTCTGCCTCTCCTCGCCCCTGGCCTGGATTGGCGCGTGCGTCATATTGATTCCAGCATATTATCTCTGGAGCCGCCGCCAGCGGATGCCAAAAACTCAGGCGGAGTCATAAGCCAGACACGAACGTACCGGATGATTGCCTCGTAGGAAACCGATGCCCCTCCCGCGTCTGAGACATATTTCCTTAGAATTACTTTTGCCTTCTTTCTAAAACATTTGTGCCTCAAGAAGACACCTATTTACCAATCACCCTGCCCTACTTGATAAAGAAGCATTATCTTGAATCCATTAGTCAATAAGGCGTCACCGCAACATATTCCGTCGACGAGGCCCGACGCTACATGCTTTTCGTATATTCACAAATTCAGAATTATAAAATACCTCATCGCTCACTGCCAAGTGCAAGACACCATTCTCTTTTCCACTGTAACCCGTGAAAAATACTCTTTTTTAATAAATTTTCGACTTTTTTAGTTGTGTTTGCTTGAAATACTAATTTTCAGTGATATAATATGCATCGTTACATCAAAACACAATTGTTTTGATTGTATAATACTCTTTCATCCATTTCAACTTTCCAAGCAAGGAGGTTTTCACTATGAAGAAGCACATCATCACCCTTTCATCGATTCTGTTTTTTGTCTTCATCGCATCATCGGCAATCGGCGGGGTTCCGCTGAACAACCTAAATGGTTCCGGCGGCATTGCGTTCAACCCACTGGCCTTTACCTCCGGCCTGCAACTGGAGGATGTCAACTGGATCACCAAGCCACAAGTCGGCGTCTGGTACGCGAAGCTTCCGGAGACGAAGATCGAGTGGAGTTCTTACAGCCTGTCGTTGACTTTGGCAGACCGCGTGGAGCTGGGCTACTCCTACAACCTGGTCAACGCGCGAAAGTATGGCGACAACAACATCCAGGCCAGCTCGGTCGGCGTGAAGATTCGGCTGCTGGACGAGAATGCCTTCGACACCGTGTGGGTGCCCGCCATCTCCATCGGCGCCGTTTACAAGCACACGGATTCCAACACCACCGACCTCTTCGGACTGGACCATTCCGGCGCGGAGTATTACATTGTAGCATCCAAACTGATCACCCAGACACCCGTCCCGGTGCTGCTCTCCGCAGGTCTGCTCCGCAGCGACGAGGTGGTGTATGGTCTGGTCGGCCACAACCACTACGGCACTTCGTTCTTCGCGAACATCGACGTGCTGCCCGCCCAGAACGTCGCCGTCGGCGTGGAATACCGCCAGGGCATCAAAGCCGGCGACGGCATTGAGAACGCGGACTACTGGGATGCACACGTGGCCTGGTTCGTGAACGACCACCTCACGCTGGTCGGCGCATACGTCAACACCGGCAACAAGGACAAGGGCTTCGACCCGCTTGGACTTGGCGACGGCTTTGTCTTGAGTGCGCAGTATCAGTTCTAACTTCCCCTCCAAACACTCACCATTTCCCATTCAAATCAAAACTCATAAGGAGAAACTCCATCATGTCCAAAATCTACAGCAACATTCTTGAGAAAGTCGGCCGCACTCCTTTGGTTCGCATCAATCGTCTGAACAAGGGTGGCGCCACAGTTCTGGCCAAAGTCGAGTTCTTCAACCCCGCGCAGTCGGTCAAGGACCGTATTGCGTTGGGCATGATTGAAGACGCCGAGAAACGCGGCGTGCTCCAGCCGGGCGGCCTCATCATCGAGCCCACCAGCGGCAACACGGGCGTCGGCCTGGCGCTGGTCGCCGCCGTAAAGGGCTACAAGCTTATCCTTACCATGCCCGATTCGATGTCCGTCGAACGCCGCAAGCTGCTGGCCGCCTTCGGCGCACAGCTGGTTCTCACCCCGGGTGCCCAGGGCATGAAGGGTGCCGTGGACAAGGCTCTGGAACTCCAAAAGGAGAACCCCGGCTCCTTCATTCCGCAGCAATTCGAGAATCCCGCCAACTCCGCCACCCACCGCGCCACCACCGCCGAGGAAATCTGGGAGGACACTGATGGACAGGTGGACGCCTTCGTAGGCGGCGTCGGCACTGGCGGCACCGTGACCGGCGTGGGCCAGGTCCTCAAGGCCCGCAAACCCGGCTTCAAGCTTTTCGCCGTCGAGCCAGACGTCTCACCCATCCTCCAGGGCGGCAAGCCCGGACCGCACAAGATCCAGGGTATCGGCGCGAATTTCATCCCGAAGGTGCTGGATCTTTCCATCGTGGACCAGGTGATCGGCGTCTCCGCCGAAAACGCCGGCGAGACCGCCCGTGCAGCCGCCAAGGAAGAGGGACTCTTCGTCGGCATCTCCTCCGGTGCCGCGCTCTACGCCGCGCTGGAACTCTCCAAGAAACCCGAGTTCGCCGGCAAGACCATCGTCGCCCTGCTCCCGGACTCCGGCGACCGCTACCTGTCCACCTGGCTCTTCGAAAATTTGTAAGCCACGCAAGGCACCATTTCCCATTGACAATTGGCACCAATTGCTAATTGCTAATTGCTAAT